>NZ_VISU01000003.1:0-555011 GCF_007827625.1 Micromonospora sp. CNZ297
GGGCCTTTCCGCTCGACTTGCATGTGTTAAGCACGCCGCCAGCGTTCGTCCTGAGCCAGGATCAAACTCTCCAACAAAAACTTGTCGAACAGCATAACCTGGCAACAAAAGTGTTGCCAAAGGAATCCCAACCAGCCAAACCAAAAGGCCTGACCAGTACGGGGTATAAAACAATTGGCACTGGCTTTACAAGCACCCTGTTGAGTTCTCAAAGAACAACCACACACCAACCACCAGGCCCCACAACCGCGGAACCCCCAGCCGGGGCATTTCGTTCAACCACCCGCCGCTCTCGCGCCGGGCACTTTTACTACGTTACCCGGTGGTTTCTGCCGTGTCAAACCGGTGTCAACCAGTTTGTCGTGCGTCACCTTTTACCGGGCACCCCGATTCAACCGACTTCCGTCGGTCGTTCCGAGGAATTCGGTAGGCCGGCCGCCCGCGGTTTTCCCGCTGGCCCGTCCGTTTCCCTACCGGCCGAGAACCTTACCCGGTCGGTTCCGCCTCGCCAAATCCGCCTCCCGGCGAATCCGGGGCACCACCCGGTTCTCAGGTCCTGCGCTCCGGCCTTCCAGGTCTTTCGCCCTGTTTCGTCCGTTCCGCGCTGGCAGAGAGAAAGTTACGCGCCCAGCGGAGTGATCGTCAAATCCGCTGGGCGCGTCCCGCGTCACACAGTCGACAGGCGGCTATCCGCGCAGCTCGACGCCCGCGAACGAGCGCTTGCCCCGGCGCAGTACGAGGTAGCGGCCGTGCAGCAGGTCGTCCGCCGACACGGTGGCGTCCACCTCGGAGATACGCGTGTTGTTGACGTACGCGCCGCCCTCGGCGATGACCCGCCGTGCCTCCTTCATGCTCGGCACCAGGCCCGACTCCTTGAGCAGGCCGGCCACGTCCGGCAGCTCGTCGAGGTGCACCAGGCCGGCCTCGGTCAGCGCGGCGCGCAGCGTCTCCGGGGCCAGCTCGTCGAGCGAGCCGCGCCCGAACAGCGCCTGGCTCGCGGCGACCGCCTGGGCCATCTCCCGCTCGCCGTGCACGAGCGTGGTCAGCTCCTCGGCGAGCGCCCGCTGGGCCAGGCGCGCCTGCGGGCGTTCCGCTGTGGCCTTCTCAAGTTCCTCCAGCTCCTCACGGGAGCGGAAGCTGAAGTACCGCAGGTAGCGGCTGACGTCCCGGTCGTCGGCGTTGACCCAGAACTGGTAGAACGCGTACGGGCTGGTCATCTGCGGGTCGAGCCAGATCGTGCCGGTCTCGCTCTTGCCGAACTTGGTGCCGTCGGCCTTGGTGACCAGCGGCGTGGTGAACGCCTCCACCGGCCCGGCGCCGCGCCGCCGGATGTAGTCCACCCCGGCGGTGATGTTGCCCCACTGGTCGGAGCCGCCGTACTGGAGCCGGCAGCCGTGCCGGCGGTGCAGCTCGAAGTAGTCGTTGGCCTGGAGGAGCTGGTAGCTGAACTCGGTGTAGCTGATGCCCGTCTCCAGCCGCGCCTTGACCACCTCGCGGGCGAGCATCTTGTTCACCGGGAAGTGCTTGCCGACGTCCCGGAGGAACTCCACCACCGACATCTCGCCGGTCCAGTCCAGGTTGTTGACCAGTTGGGCCGCGTTCTCCCCGGAGTACGTGACGAACGGCGAGAGCTGCTCGCGGATGCGCTCCACCCAGCCGGCGATCACCTCGGGCGGGTTCAGCGTCCGCTCCGCGCTCTCCTTCGGGTCGCCGATCTGCCCGGTGGCGCCACCGACGAGCAGCAGCGGACGGTGCCCGGCCTGCTGGAGCCGGCGGGCCATGACGACCTGCATCAGGTTGCCGATGTGCAGGCTCGGCGCGGTGGGGTCGAAGCCCACGTAGAAGGTGGTGCTCCCGCCGTCGAGCAGCTCGCGCAGTTCGTCGAGGCCGGTCGAGTCCTGGATCAGGCCCCGCCACAGCAGGTCGTCGGTCAGGGAGTCCCGCCCCTGCGGGAGGTTGCTGTCGGTCACGGTCACCGATTCTCCCCCATCACCGGGCCCGGCCCGTACCGGGTTTGCCGAGGTGCGGCCGACTAGGCTGGCGGCGCCGTCGAACGCGAGGAGGAACCGCGGTGGACATGCCGAACATGACCGGTGGCTTCGTGGCCCTGCTGGGCCTGACGTTCGACGAGGTCAGCGGGGACCGGGTGGTGATCCGCTGGAAGGTGCGCCCGGAGCTGCACCAGCCGTACGGGATCCAGCACGGCGGCGTCTACTGCTCGGTGGTGGAGACGGCGGCGAGCATCGGCGGCGCACTCTGGCTGGGCGACAAGGGCAACGTGGTCGGGGTGTCGAACCAGACCGACTTCCTGCGCGCGGTGCGGGACGGCGAGCTGACGGCTGTCGGCACGCCGGTGCACCGGGGCCGCAGCCAGCAGCTCTGGCTCGTGGAGATCACCGACGCCGACAGCCGGCTGGTGGCGCGCGGTCAGGTACGGCTGCAGAACCTCACCGCCGCCTGACATCCGCGGGCTCGCCGATTCAGCCCGAAAAGGGGCACTGACGCCGATATCGTCGCCTCGGTGAGGACATCCGCTCCCGATCCGACGTGAGGAAGCTGTTCGCCGCCACGCTCGGCGTGCTGTCGGCGGTCGGCGGCTTCGTCGACATCGGTGACCTGGTGGCGGCCAGTCAGGCCGGCGCGCTGTTCGGCATGGCCCACACCTGGGTGCTGCTGGTCGGGGTGGTCGGCATCTGCGCGTACGCGGAAATGGCCGGCCGGATCGCGGCGGTGAGCGGACGGGCGGTGTTCGACCTGGTCCGGGAGCGTCTCGGGCCGCGCGTGGCGCTGCTCAACCTGGTCGCGTCGTGGCTGGTCACTGTGGTCACGCTCGCTGCGGAGCTGGGCGGGGTGGCGCTGGCGCTGCAACTGGCGACCCGGCTGAGCCACCTGTTCTGGGTGCCGCTCGCGGCGCTGGCCGTCTGGCTGGTGCTGTGGCGGCTGCGGTTCGAGCTGATGGAGCGGATCTTCGGCCTGGCCGGGCTGACCCTGCTGGTGTTCGCTGTCGCGCTGGTGGCGCTGCCGACCGACTGGCCGGCACTCGGGCAGGGCGTGTGGCAGGTCAGCGCGTCCGGGCACGGCTGGCCGCTGTACTGGTTCGTGGCTGTGGCGTTGTTCGCCTCGACTGTGAGTCCGTACGAGGTGTTCTTCTTCTCCTCCGGCGGCGTCGAGGAGCGGTGGGGCGCGGCGGACCTGGCGCAGGCCCGCTCGAACGTGCTGATCGGTTTCCCGGTGGGCGGGTTCCTGGCGTTGTCGCTGGTCGCCGTGGCGACGGTGGCCTACCACCCGTCCGAGGCGTCGTTGGGCGCGCTCGACGAGGTGGCGCGGCCGGTGGCGACGGCGCTCGGCGGCGCCGGCCTGGCCGCCGCGGTGCTGGCGTTCTTCGCGGTGACGTTCGGCGCGGCGCTGGAGACCGGGCTGTCGGCGGCGTACGCGGCGGCGCAGTACTTCGGGTGGCAGTGGGGCAAGCGGGTCCGCCCCCGGGAGGCGGCCCGGTTCCACAGCGTGCTGCTCGTCGGTCTGCTGCTCGGTGTGGTGATGCTGATGACGACTGTGGACCCGGTGCGGCTGACCGAGTACATGCTGGTGCTGAGCGCGGTGGTGCTGCCGCTGACGTACCTGCCGATCCTGGTCGTGGCCAACGACCGCGGGTATCTCGGCGACCGGGTCAACGGGCGGTGGCTGAACCTGCTCGGCGCGGTGTTCCTGCTGCTCATCGTCGCGGCCTCGGTGGCGGCGATCCCACTGGCGATCATGACGGGGATGGGGCCATGAGGGTTCAGCTCGCCAGGCGGCTGCTCGACCGGCAGATCGTCGACGTGGACGGGTTGCTGGTCGGGCGCGTCGACGACATCGCGTTCGCTGTCGACGACGAGGGCTACCCGTACGTGGACAGCCTGCTCACCGGGCAGGGCGCGCTCGGCGAGCGGATCGGCGGGCGGGTCGGGCGGCTGCTGGTGGCGGTGGCGGACCGGTTCACCGACGACCCGCCGGTGCCGCCGTTGCGCGTACCGCTGTCCCAGGTCGCCCGGGTGGACAGTGCGGTGCGGCTGCGCTGCCCGGCGACGGACCTGCCGCCGTCACCGGTGGAGGCGTGGCTGCGCCGGCACCTGATCGAGCGCATTCCGGGGTCCGGTCGTGCGAGCGGGTGAGCTGCTCGGCCGCACCGCGTACGACCTGCACGGGCGGCGGCTGGGCCGGGTGGTGGACGTGGTGGTGCGCGGCGGGTGGCCGCCGGACCGGCTGCGGATCACCGACGTGATCGTCGCCGGGCACTGGTGGACCCGGGTGATCAGCCGGCTGATCGGCCCCGAGCTGCACCCGTCCGGGCCGTGGCTGCTGCGGGTGATCGCCCGGTTGGTCGGGCGGAGCACCCGCCAGCTGCCCGCCGACGCGGTGCAGCTGCTTCCGCCGGTGCCCGGCTTCCCGTTCGGCCCGCCGGCCGGGCACCGCTGAGCCGGGCGCCGGGGGACCGGCCGGGGCCGGTCAGCGGCGTGCCTCGTCGAGTTCGGGGGCGTCGGCCGGGCCGGCGGCGCCGTCGGTGGTGTCGCCGTCCGGGGAGCCGTCGTGGCGGCCGCGGCGGCGGACGTGCACCTCGGTGATGGCCCGCTGGTCGACGCCGGCCACCGACAGCTCCCAGCCGTCCACGGTCACCTGCTCCCCCGCCACCGTCGGGATGTGCCCGAGGCAGATCAGCACCAGCCCGGCGACAGTGGTGTAGTCGCCCGCCGGCCGGTTCGGCAGCTCCACGCCGAGGTCGGTCAGGTCGTGCACCGGGAACGTGCCGGGCAGCACCAGCGTGCCGTCGGCCTCGGTGCGCACGGCGCGCAGGTCCCGGTCGGTCTCGTCGTAGATCTCGCCGACGATCTCCTCCAGGATGTCCTCCAGCGTCACGATCCCGTCGACCGCGCCGCGCTCGTCGACCACGAGCGCGATGTGCTGGCGCTCGGCCTTGAACTGGCGCAGCGCGTCGACCACGGGCAGCGAGTCGGGCAGCAGCATCGGCGGTCGGGCGATCTCGTCGACCGGCCGGTCGTCGGAGACGCCGACCAGGTCCCGCAGGTGGATCACGCCCACCGCCTCGTCCAGGCCGCCGTGGCGGACCACCGGCGCCCGGGAGTGGCCGGTCGCCGCCAGGACGAGCCGCGCGGCCTCCGCGGTGGTGCCGCTGTCGAGCGTGAAGACCTGCAACCGGGGTACGAGCACCGCCCGCAACTGCCGGTCGGCGATCTCCACCGCGCCGGCGATGATCGTGCGCTGTTCCTTGGTGAAGCCGTGGTTGCCGGCCACGATGTCGCGCAGCTCGTCCGGGCCGATCTCGTCCGGCTCGGCCTTCGGGTCCAGGCCGAACAGGCGTACCACCAGGTCGGTGGTCGCGCCCAGCAGCCAGACGGCGGGCCGGGTGATGCTGGACAGCACGTCCAGCGGACGGGCCACCAGCAGCGCCCACCGCTCGGCCGACTGCATGGCGATGCGCTTCGGGGCCAGCTCACCGAAGACGAGCGTGACGAACGTGAGCACCAGGGTGACCGCGACGATGGCGACGGTCTCGGCGGCGTTGCCGAAGACGCCCAGCAGCGGGACGAGCGGCCGGGCCAGGGACACCGCGGCGGCGGCGGAGGCCAGGAACCCGGCGAGTGTGATGCCGATCTGGATCGTGGCCAGGAACCGGTTCGGGTCCTTCGCGAGACGGGCAAGGGTCCGTCCGCCGCGGCTGCTGCGCTCCAGCCGCTGCACCTGGCTGTCGCGCAGGGAGACCAGGGCCATCTCGCTGCCGGCGAACACCGCGTTGAGGATCACCAGCACACCGACCAGGGCAAGCTGGCTCCAGTAGCTCTGCACGACCGGTTATCTCCCTCGGCCCGATCCGGGTCGGCCGATGGCCGACTCGCCGGCCGGTAGATCCGGTCGGCGTGGCCCTCTGTTGCCCCGCGGGCCCGCGCCTGAATCCTGTGTGATCACTGAGCGTCGGGCGGCGGGTGCCGAGTTCACCCGCTCGTGGCGGGGACCGGCAGGTCGAGCACGTACGCGCCGCCCTCGGGGCGGAACCCGAGCCGGTGGTAGTAGGGGGCGATCATGCCGGGCGGGCTGACCACCCGGCGGAAGCCCCGGTCGGTGAACAGCCGGCTGCGCCGGTAGACGAACTCCCCCGGCGTGAAGTCGCGGAACGGCGGTGTCACGTAGTCCAGGTCGATCTGGGCCACCCCGCCCGGTTCGGCGTGCGAGAGCATCACGCCGACCACCTCGTCGGCGCGTACCACGAGGAACGCCGAGCGGTCGGCGGCGGCCGGATCCCAGCGGAAGCCCGGGTTGAACCGGGCGATGTCGGCGGCGTGCACCCGCAGCGTGTGCGCCAGGAACGCGTCGCCGGTGCCCACCTCGACCACCTGGTAGGTCTGCTCGTCGTGCCGGGTCGCCAGCAGCTTGCGCAGGTACCAGACGTTGATCACGGCGAGCACCACGTTCAGCCCGACCATCGGCCAGACCTGCACGGCGGTGTTGTAGCCGATCAGGATGAGGCAGCCGACCAGGTTGAGCGCGCGCAGCCGCAGGATCCGGGTCTGCAGCAGGGACCAGACCAGCAGCGCGGAGCCGGCCCAGCCGACGAGTTCCAGCCAGTTCACCCGGGGAGACTAGCGGTCTGCCTGGTCAGACCCCTCGGCGGGCAGCTCCAGGACGTACTCCTCGACCTCGGTGCCGCGCGACGGGGCGTACCCGGAGTCCTCGCCGATCACGACGAAGCCGCACTTGCGCAGCACCGCGAGCGAGGCGGCGTTGTCCTTCGCGGCGCGAGCGTGCAGCGGCCGGTGCGGCACCTCGCGCAGCAGCGCGCGCAGCGCGGCGGTGGCGTGGCCGCGCCCCCAGTGCGCCGCGTCGATCCAGTAGCTGACCTCGGTCTGCTCGCCGACCGGGAACGCGGCCACCCGCCCGACCAGCCGGCCGCCGACGACGACGGCGCGGTTCACGATCCGCTCGTCGGCGCGGATGCGCGCCCAGTGCGCGTCGAACGCGGCCCGGTCGGACGGGTCCTTCGGGCCGAACGCGGCCATCCAGTTCGCCTGCGGGTCCTGCTCGTGGGCGAAGAAGGCGGGCAGGTCGTCGTCGCGCACCGGGCGGAGCAGCACCTCGTTGGTCACGGCCGGAACGATACGGGCACCCCCCGACACTCTCGGGACCTCCGGCCCGGTGTGTGTCCCGTCCGGCCCTGCCGCGCCGCCGCCCGGCCCGGCTACCAAGGAGGTGGAACGACTCAGCCGAGGAGGCCGGACCATGTCGAAGTACGTCTACGACTTCATCGAGGGTGACCGCAGCCGGGCCGACCTGCTCGGCGGCAAGGGCGCGAACCTCGCCGAGATGACCCGGCTCGGGTTGCCGGTGCCGCCCGGGTTCACAGTCACCACCGACGCGTGCCGGGCGTACCTGGCCACCGGTGCGCCGCCGGACGGCCTGTACGAGGAGATCAACGCGCATCTGCGGGAGGTCGAGGCGCGGCTGGACCGGTGGCTGGGCGACCCACGTGACCCGCTGCTGCTGGCGGTGCGCTCCGGCGGGCGGTACTCGATGCCGGGGATGATGGAGACGATCCTCGACATCGGGCTCAACGACACCACCGTGGCCGGGCTGGCCGCCCGCACCGGCGACGAGCGGTTCGCCTGGGACTCGTACCGGCGGCTGATCCAGATGTTCGGCCGGACCGTGCACGGCATCCCGGCCGAGGAGTTCGAGCACGAGCTGGCCGCGCTGCGGGCCACCGCCGGGCCGGGCGGGCCGGGCGCCGACCAGTTGCGCGACCTGGTCGAGACGTACAAGAAGATCTTCACCCGGCACGTCGGGCACGATTTCCCGCAGGCCCCGCACGAGCAGCTGTTCCTGGCCGTGCGCGCGGTGTTCGAGTCCTGGCACTCGGAGCGGGCCCGGATCTACCGGCGGCAGGAGCGCATCCCGGACGACCTGGGCACCGCCGTCAACGTGATGGCGATGGTGTTCGGCAACCTCGGCCCGGACTCGGGCACCGGTGTGGCCTTCACCCGCGACCCGGCCACCGGCGCCCCCGGCGTGTACGGCGACTACCTGACCGACGCGCAGGGCGAGGACGTGGTGGCGGGCATCCGCAACACGGTGCCGCTGACCGAGCTGGAGCGGCTGGACCCGGCGAGCTTCCACCGGCTGCGGGAGATCATGGCGACGCTGGAGCGGCACTACCGCGACCTGTGCGACGTCGAGTTCACCATCGAGCGCGGCCGGCTGTGGATGCTCCAGACCCGGGTCGGCAAGCGCACCGCGGCGGCGGCGTTCGTGATCGCCGCGCAACTGGCCGAGGAGGGCCTGATCACGGCCGACGAGGCGCTCACCCGGGTCAGCGGGGCGCAGCTCGCCCAGCTGATGTTCCCGGCCTTCGACGCCGCCGGCGCGCCCGAGCCGCTCGCGGTCGGCGTCGGCGCCTCGCCCGGCGCCGCGGTCGGGCGGGTGGTCTTCGACTCGGCCGCCGCGGCGGCGGCCGACGGACCGGTGATCCTGGTCCGGCCGGAGACCAACCCGGACGACCTGCCCGGCATGATCGCCGCGACCGGGGTGCTCACCTCGCGCGGCGGGAAGACCTCGCACGCCGCGGTGGTGGCCCGGGGCATGGGCCGGACCTGCGTGTGCGGCGCCGAGGCGCTGGGCATCGACGCCGAACGCGGTGAGTTCACGGTGGGCGAGCAGGTGGTGCGCGCCGGCGACGTGATCTCGATCGACGGCACCAGCGGGCGGATCTGGCTCGGCGAGGTGCCGGTGCAGCCGTCGCCGGTGGCCCGGTACCTGACCGGTGAGCTGCGGCCGGAGGCCGACCCGCTGATCGCCGCCGTGCACCGGCTGCTCGGCCACGCCGACGCGGTCCGCACGCTCGGCGTCCGCGCCAACGCGGACACCCCGGACGACGCCCGCCGGGCCCGCGAGCTGGGCGCCGCCGGGATCGGGCTGTGCCGCACCGAGCACATGTTCCTCGGCGAGCGCCGGGAACTGGTCGAGCGGCTGATCCTGGCCGACGGCCCGGCCGAGGTCGGCGCCGCGCTGGACGAGCTGCTGCCGTTGCAGCGGGCCGACTTCGTCGGACTGCTCACCGCGATGGACGGGCTGCCGGTGACCGTACGGCTGCTCGACCCGCCGCTGCACGAGTTCCTGCCTCCGCTCGCCGAGCTGACCGCCCGGGTGGCGGGCGCGCAGGCGCGCGGCGAGGAACCGGGCCACGACGGCGTGCTGCTGGCGGCGGTGCGGCGCATGCACGAGACGAACCCGATGCTGGGGCTGCGGGGCGTACGGCTCGGGCTGGTGGTGCCGGGCCTGTTCGCGATGCAGGTGCGGGCGCTGGCCGAGGCGGCCGCGCAGCGGGTCCGGGCCGGCGGTGACCCGCGCCCGGAGATCATGGTGCCGCTCGTCGGTGACGTGCGGGAACTCGCCGCGGTGGCGGACGAGGCACGGCGGGTGCTGGCCGAGGTGCCTGACGCACCGGACATCCCGGTCGGCACCATGATCGAGACGCCCCGGGCGGCGCTGACCGCCGGGGACATCGCCGCCGAGGCGCACTTCTTCTCCTTCGGCACCAACGACCTGACGCAGATGACCTGGGCGTTCTCCCGGGACGACGTGGAGGGCGCGTTCTTCTCCACGTACCTGGAGCGGGGGATCTTCCCGGTGTCGCCGTTCGAGAGCATCGACGCCACCGGCGTGGGCCGGCTGGTCCGCCTCGCCGTCGCCGAGGGGCGGGCGGCCCGGCCGGACCTGACCGTCGGCGTCTGCGGTGAGCACGGCGGCGACCCGGAATCGATCAGGTTCTTCGCCGACGCCGGGCTCGACTACGTCTCCTGCTCGCCGTACCGGGTGCCGGTGGCGCGGCTGGCCGCCGGCCGGGCCGCCGTCGAGGCCCGAACCGAGAAGTCCGACTCCCGCTAGGAGGGCAGCACCATGACCGCCATCTTCAACCCGACCGGACCGGCTGTCACGCCGCTCCCCCGGCCCGCGCCGCCGCAGGCCGCGACTCCCGCCCCCGCCCCGGCCGGGCCGGTCGGCCCGGTGCTGGACCTGCCCGGGGACGCCGCGCTGGTGCCGGTGAACCGCGACGGCCGCCCGGTCGGCGTCTTCGTCGCGGCCGGCGGCCGGGTCCGCTACCGGCGCGTGGTCGAACCCGACCAGTTGGTCGCCGCCGCCACCGGCGCGTTCGCGGTGGCCGCGCTCACCGCCGCCGTGGCGGTGTGGTCGCGGCGCCGCCCGCCGTCGGTCGGCACCGTCACCATGGGTCCGGGCGGATGGGTCAGCCTGCGCGGCGTGCCGGCGCCGCGGCTGCGCCCGGACCACAGGCCCTGGTGGGCGCGCCTGCTGCGGGCCCGCCGCCTGGTCGTCGACCGCTGACCACCCCAGGGGTACGGCCGCCGGTACGTCACCGGCGGCCGTACCGCCGTTCCCCCGCGCGCCCGCGAGGAGGGCCGTTGGTCCCGGGTCACCGCGGTCCTGCGCCCCTGCCCGGACGCTCCCGGGTGGACGACGCTGAGGGGGAGAACGAGAGAGGGAGGCCCCCGATGCGCGCCAGTGTCGTCACCGCGTTCGACCGTCCGATGGAGATCACCGAGCGTCCCGTGCCGGAGGTCGGGCCGGGCGAGATCCTGGTCCGCATCGAAGCCAGCGGACTCTGCCACACCGACATCCACGCCGCCCGCGGCGAGTGGCCGGTGAAGCCCACCCCGCCGTTCGTCCCCGGTCACGAGGGCGTCGGCCTGGTCGAGCAGGTCGGCCCCGGCGTCACCGAGCACGCCGTCGGCGACCGCGTCGCCCTGGCCTGGCTCGGCTGGGCCTGCGGCACCTGCAAGTACTGCGTGACCGGCTGGGAGACGCTGTGCGAGTCGCAGCGCAACACCGGCTACAGCATCGACGGCGCGCACGCCGAGTACGCGGTCGCCGCCGCCCGGTACGCGGTGCGGTTGCCCGACGGCGTGGACCCGTTCGAGGCCGCGCCGCTGACCTGCGCGGGCGTCACCACGTACAAGGCCGTCAAGGTCGCCGGGGTGCGGCCGGGCGAGCGGGTCGCGATCTTCGGCATCGGCGGCCTGGGTCACCTCGCCCAGCAGTACGCCCAGATCTTCGGCGCCGAGACGATCGCGGTGGACGTGACCGCCGAGAAGCTGGAGCTGGCCACCTCGCTCGGCGCCGCGCACACCGTCGACGCCGCCACCACCGACCCGGTCGAGCGGATCACCGCGCTGGGCGGCGTGGACGTGGCGATCGTGCTGGCCGCGAGCCCTCGCGTGATCGAGCAGGCGCACCGCTCGCTGCGCCGCGGCGGCCGGCTGGTGCTGGTGTCGCTGCCCGCCGACAACGCGATCACCCTGCCCGTCTTCGAGACGGTGCTCAAGGGCATCACGGTGCTCGGCTCGATCGTCGGCACCCGCGCGGACCTGGCCGAGGTCTTCGCGCTGCACGCCGCCGGCCGTACCCGGGTCGTCTACGAGACCCGCAAGCTGGACGACATCAACGACGCGGTGGACGACGTCCTCGCCGGCCGGGTCGCCGCCCGGCTCGTGCTCCAGCCCTGACCCCCGTCCCCGGTCCCCGCACCCGGCGGGGACCGGGCCACCGCCGACGCCCGGAGAGGGACCGACATGACCGCCACCGAACCCCTGGCCCCCTGGCGCGGATTCCACGCCGGAGCGTGGCAGGAGACAGTCGACGTGGCCGACTTCGTCCGCCACAACCACGAGCCGTACACCGGGGACGCGTCGTTCCTCACCGGGCCGACGCCGCGCACGCTCGCGGTGTGGGACCGGCTGCGGGAGATGTTCGGCGAGGAGCGGCGGCGCGGCGTGTACGACGTCGACGCGGCCACCCCGTCGACCATCACCTCGCACGCACCGGGCTACATCGACCGGGAGCGGGAGCTGATCGTCGGGTTGCAGACCGACGCGCCGCTGCGGCGGGCGATCATGCCGGCCGGCGGGCTGCGGATGGTGGAGACGGCGCTGCGGGCGTACGGACGCGAACCGGACCCGCGGGTGCACGAGATCTTCACCCGGTACCGCCGCACGCACAACGACGCGGTCTTCGACGCGTACCCGCAGGACGTGCTGGCCGCGCGGCGCTCGCACGTGATCACCGGGCTGCCCGACGCGTACGGGCGCGGGCGGATCATCGGCGACTACCGCCGGGTGGCGCTGTACGGCGTGGACCGGCTGGTCGAGGAGCGCCGCGCGCTCAAGGCGGCGCTGGACGACCGGCGCAGCACCGACGACGTGATCCGCGACCGGGAGGAACTGGCCGAGCAGATCCGCGCGCTCGGTGAGCTGAAGGAGATGGCCGCCTCGTACGGCTTCGACATCTCCCGCCCGGCCGCCACCGGCGCGCAGGCGATCCAGTGGCTGTACTTCGCCTACCTGGCCGCCACGAAGGAGCAGAACGGCGCCGCGATGTCGCTCGGCCGCACCGCCGGGTTCGTCGACGCGTACCTGCGGCGGGACATCGCCGAGGGGCGGCTCGACGAGAGCGGCGCGCAGGAGCTGATCGACGACTTCGTGATCAAGCTGCGGATCATCCGCTTCCTGCGCACCCCCGAGTACGACCAGCTGTTCTCCGGCGACCCGACCTGGGTCACCGAGTCGCTCGGCGGGATGGGCGCGGACGGCCGGCCGCTGGTCACCCGCACCGCGTTCCGCTACCTCCAGACGCTCTACAACCTCGGCCCGGCGCCCGAGCCGAACCTGACTGTGCTCTGGTCGCCGCGGCTGCCCGAGGGCTTCAAGCGGTTCTGCGCCCAGGTGTCGCTGGACACCAGCGCCATCCAGTACGAGAACGACGAGCTGATCCGCCCGGCGTACGACGACGACACCGCGATCGCCTGCTGCGTGTCGGCCATGCGGGTCGGCCGGGACATGCAGTTCTTCGGCGCCCGGGCGAACCTGGCGAAGGCGCTGCTGTACGCGATCAACGGCGGCCGGGACGAGCTGACCGGCACGCAGGTGGCCCCGCCGGCCGCGCCGGTCGGCGGCGAGACGCTCGACTACGACGAGGTGCTGGCCGCGTACGACCGGACACTGGACTGGCTGGCGCAGACGTACGTGGACGCGCTGAACGTGATCCACCACCAGCACGACAGGTACGCGTACGAGCGGCTGGAGATGGCGCTGCACGACCACCCGGTGCGCCGGTTCATGGCCACCGGCATCGCCGGCCTGTCGGTCGCCGTGGACAGCCTGTCGGCCATCCGGTACGGCCGGGTGAAGGTGCTGCGCGACGCCACCGGCCTGGCCGTCGACTTCGCCGTCGAGGGCGAGTTCCCGACGTACGGCAACGACGACGACCGGGCCGACGAGATCGCGGTGTGGCTGGTCGAGACGTTCGCGGAGAAGCTGCGCCGGCAGCGCACGTACCGCGACGCGGAGCTGACCATGTCGGTGCTCACCATCACCTCGAACGTGGTGTACGGCAAGCACACCGGCAACACGCCGGACGGCCGGCGCGCCGGTGAGCCGTTCGCGCCGGGGGCGAACCCGATGAACGGGCGGGACACGCACGGTCTGGTCGCCTCGGCGCTGTCGGTGGCGAAGCTGCCGTACGACGCGGCCCGCGACGGCATCTCGCTCACCGGCACCGTGACGCCGGACGGCCTGGGTCACACCCGCGACGAGCGGATCGCGAACCTGGCCGGTGTGCTCGACGGCTACGCGGACGCCGGCGGGTTCCACCTCAACGTCAACGTGCTGGACCGGGCCACGCTGCTGGACGCGATGGCGCACCCGGAGCGGTACCCGCAGCTCACCGTCCGGGTGTCCGGGTACGCGGTGAACTTCGTCCGGCTCACGCCGGAGCAGCAGCGCGACGTGGTGTCGCGGACCTTCCACGGGTCGCTGTGAACGGCCGCCTGCCCGCGCCGCCGCAGGTCACTGCGGCGGCACCGGGTGCCGTCACCGGCGCGGTGCACTCGTGGGACACCTCGGTCGGGGTGGACGGGCCGGGCACCCGGTTCGTGGTCTTCCTGGCCGGCTGCCCGCTGCGCTGCCGCTACTGCCACAGCCCGGACACCTGGTACGGCCGCAGCGGCCGCCGCCGCACCGTGGACGAGATGGTCACGCTCGCCACCCGGTACCGCCGGTTCATCCAGGTGGCGGGCGGTGGCGTCACTGTCAGCGGCGGGGAGCCGCTGCTGCAACCGGCGTTCACCCGGGAACTGCTACGCCGCTGCCACGACGACCTCGGCCTGCACACCGCGCTCGACACGTCCGGCTTCCTCGGCGTCCGCGCCGACGACGCGCTGCTGGACGCCACCGACCTGGTGCTGCTCGACGTGAAGGCGGGCAACCCGCAGACGTACCGCCGGGTCACCGGCACCGGCCGGCTCGCGCCGACGCTGCGGTTCGCGCAACGGCTGGCCGACCGGGGTACGCCCATCTGGATCCGGTACGTGCTGGTGCCCGGGCTGACCGACGCGGTCGACGAGGTGGAGCGGGTGGCCGACGTGGCCGCCGGGCTGGCGACGGTGCAGCGCGTCGAGGTGCTGCCGTTCCACCGGCTCGGCGCCCACAAGTACGCCGAGCTGGGCCTGACGTTCCCGCTGGCGGACACCGAGCCGCCCGATGCCGGCCTGCTGACCCGGGTACGCGGCCAGTTCGCCGCCCGCGGTCTCACCGTCACCTGACGGCGCGCCGGTTCAGCTGGCCGCCGCCGTCGGGTAGCCGTACAGGTCGAGCAGCCGGACCCGGGACGCCTGGAGGCGGTCCACCACCACGCTCATGAACCGGGTGGTGAGCTGACGGCCGAGCGTGTCGTCGGACTCCATCAGCCGACGTACCCCGTCGGCGTCGAGTTCGACGGCGGTGCTGCGCTGGGTGGCGACCGCGCCGAACTGCCAGCGGTACGGCGGGAACAGCCAGGACCAGCCGAGCACGCCGCCCGGCCCGATCGTCTCGATGCCCACGTCACCGCGGCCCGGCACCGGGAAGTCGAGCGCCACCTGGCCGCCGCGGACCAGCCAGAACCGGTCGGCCGGCTGGCCGGCGCGGAACAGCCGGTGCCCGGGGTGCCAGACCACCGGGCGGGCGTAACCGGTGAGCCGGGGCAGCCACTCGTCGGGCAGCCCGGCCAGGAAGGGGTGGACGCGGAGCATCTCCAGCGGGGTCATCGCGCCTCCAGGGTCGACAGGAGGGGAGCACTGGTCCCATTCCACCCCGCCGCCGCCCCGACCGGTAGGGGCCGATGGTCCCGGACGTGCCGGGCGGATCGACTCTGCCCAGGTGGGGGCCGTCGGCGCAGGCTGAGGGGGAACCGAAGGAGGACGTGATGACCGACAGAACCGGTGCCCCCGTCGTGGTGGGCGTGGACGGCTCCCCGTCCGCGCTGGACGCGGTACGGCTGGCCGCACGCGAGGCGGTGCTGCGGCACCGGCCGCTGCGGGTGGTGAACGCCTTCCTGTGGCCCCTGGTCGGCACGCCACTGGGCATGGTCGCCCCGGTGCTGCCCGACATCGTGCTGCGCCAGGAGGCCGAGAAGCTGGTCGAGGAGGCGGTGGACGAGGCCCGCAAGGTCGACGCGGAGCTGGCGGTGACCGGCGCGGTCGTCGACGGCGGGCCGGTGGCGGTGCTGCTGCGGGAGAGCCGCGACGCCGCGCTGCTCGTGCTTGGTCACCGGGGACTGGGCGGCTTCGCCGAACTCCTCGTCGGCTCCGCCGCGGTGCAGCTCTCCGCCCGCGCGGACTGCCCGGTGCTCGTGGCCCGGGGTGAGGCCCGCGCCGACGGCCCGGTGGTGGTCGGCGTGGACGGCTCCGCGCTCTCGAACGAGGCGGTCGGGTTCGCGTTCGCCGAGGCCGCGGCGCGCGGCGCCGAGCTGGTCGTGGTGCACACCTGGCTGTACCCGCAGCCGGTGACCTACCGGGAGGCGTTCGGCGACGTCGTGCCGCTGGCGTACGACCCGCAGGAACTGCGCGCCGACGAGCAGCGGGTGCTGGCCGAGGCGATCGCCGGCTGGGCCGAGCGGTACCCGGAGGTCACGGTACGGCCGAAGCTGGTCGCCGCCGCCACCCCGTCCCGGGTGCTCGTCGAGGAGTCCGTCGGCGCGCAGCTGACGGTGGTCGGCGCGCACGGGCGCGGTAGCCTCGGTGCGCTGCTGCTCGGCTCGGTCAGCCACGCCGTGCTGCACCACTGCCACAGCCCGCTCGCCGTCGTCCGGCACCGGGGCGACCGGACCCACTGAGCCGGTTCACCGGCCCGGCCGGGGCCGGCAGCGCCACAATGGCCTGAGCCGACCGGAGGGAAAGCACCAGATGAACCGACCCGTCGTGGCGGGAGTGGACGGATCGCCGTCCAGCCTGGCCGCCGCCGACCTGGCCGCCGCGACCGCCGTCGCCCGTTCCCGGCCGCTGCTGCTCGTGCACGGCTACCTGCACCCGATGGGGTACGGCGTGCCGCTCAACCCGTACGACCTGGGGGTGCCGGCGCCCACCGCGGAGTCGGAGAAGATGCTGGAGTCGGTCGCCGCCGACCTGGCCGAGCGGCACCCGGGCCTGCGGGTGCAGGTGCGCCAGGTCGCCGGCGGCCCGGGCGCCACGATGGTCGAGGAGTCCCGCCGCGCCGAACTGGTCGTGGTGGGCAGCCGGGGCGTGGGCGGCTTCGCCGGCCTGCTGCTCGGCTCGGTCAGCGGGCAGCTCGCGCAGCACGGGCACTGCCCGGTGCTGATCGTCCGCCCGGAGGAGCAGCCGATCCCGGTGGACGGTCCGGTGCTGGTCGGCGTGGACGGCTCCGACTCGGCCGCGTACGCGATCGAGCTGGCGGCGGACGAGGCCGACCGGCGCGACGCGGAGCTGGTGCTGATGCACGTCCGGTCGCCCGAACGCGGCGCAGTCGCGCCGGAGGTCGCGGCGGAGGCGTCCACCGCGGCGCGGGCCGAGGCGGCCGGGCTGCTGGCCGAGGCCGCGGCCCGGGTCCGGGCGGCGCACCCGGACCTGCGCGTGGCGGAACGGGCCGTGACCGCCGCCTCGCCGGAGACCGCGCTCCGGGAGGCCAGCGGTGAGGCGTCGCTCGTGGTGGTCGGTTCCCGGGGCCGGGGCGGCTTCGCCGGGCTGCTGCTCGGCTCGGTCAGCCAGGCGCTGGTGCAGCACTCCCACTGCCCGGTGCTCGTCGCCCACCGGCCGGAGCCGGCCGACGACTGACGCGCCGCGCGGCTGGCCGGCCCGGTCCGGACCGGTCCGCCCGGCCAGAGAGATGTCCTGCAAGCGTTATGACTGAGAGGCATATTTATGCCTCTCAGTCATAACGAGCTCCCCGGCGTGGTTCTCCGGCGACGGCCACGGCCGGTAGCTGTCGGGTCCGCGCCGACCCGCCCAGGCGTCAGGACGGGTCGCGGCCGGCGAGCAGGTCGGCGAAGTCGGTGGTGAGCGCGAACGGGTCGGCCGGGCCGGTCGCGGGCGGGCGGCGGTCCACCTGCTCGGCCAGCTCGGCTCCGGCCCGGCGGATCCGGGACCGCAGCGCGCTGTCGCCGTCGTCGCCGGCCCAGTCCTCCGGTGCGGCGAAGACCGCCGTGGGCAGTGTCGCCGCCCGCAGGTACGTGAACATCGGCCGGACCGCGTGCTCCAGCGCCAGCGAGTGCCGGGCGGTGCCGCCGGTCGCCCCGAGCAGCACCGGCTTGCCGGCGAGCGCGTCCCGGTCGACCACGTCGAAGAACGACTTGAACAGCCCGTTGTAGGACGCGTTGAAGATCGGCGTCACCGCGATCAGCCCGTCTGCGGCCGCCACCTCGTCGAGCGTCCGCCGCAGCGCGGCCGGGGCGAAGCCGGTGAGCAGGTGGTTCACCACGTCGTGGGCGTGCTCGCGCAGCTCGACCACGCGCAGTTCCACAGTGGCGCCGCGGCCGGCCAGCTCGTCGCGGGCGGCCGCGGCGAGCTGGTCGGCGAGCAGGCGGGTGGACGACGGCTGGCCGAGACCGGCCGAGACGACCGCGAGGGTACGGCTGGTCATCGCTGCTCCCCGGCCGGGGCGGCGTCACGGGCGGCCAGCAGACTCGCGTGGGTGGGCGCCTCGGGCACGTGCGCGGGACGCAGCGAGTCGAACTCCTTGCGCAGCACCGGTACCACCTCCTCGCCCAGCAGGTCGAGCTGCTCCAGCACCGTCTTCAGCGGCAGCCCGGCGTGGTCGATCAGGAACAGCTGCCGCTGGTAGTCGCCGACGTACTCGCGGAAGCCCAGCGTGCGGTCGATGACCTGCTGCGGGCTGCCCACGGTCAGCGGCGTCTCGCGGGTGAACTCCTCCAGCGACGGCCCGTGCCCGTAGACCGGGGCGTTGTCGAAGTAGGGGCGGAACTCGCGTACCGCGTCCTGGGAGTTGCGGCGCATGAAGGAGTAGATCCGTGACTCTGCATGAAAAGAAGCCCTACGGGCCGACATGCAAAGACGTAGCCCTAGAGAATCTAGAACAGAGAAGTATTAGGGATTCGACTTACCGGAATTACCTTCAGACCCTAAAAGCCCTTGATTTGGAGGACGTTCCTTTCTCCGAAGCTTCAATCAGATTCGTATCTCGCAGACTGCAAAGGATTCTGACCGAATCCACACGGCGGAAGCACGCGACTAACATTCGTTCCATGCTTGGCATCAAAGTTCCTTTGCCGAGAGCTAAGAGCAAGGCTTATGAACTCCCGGACTTCCAAGAGGTTGTAGAAGCCTTCCGGGACAGCCGCTATGAGCTACAGGCATTCTCTTCCCTGTTTGCTGGCATGAGACTAGGGGAAGCCTGTGTTCGGCAGAAGATCAAAGGAACAACAATCCTGATCGACAAGCAACGGACGCCAGATCACCAGATCCTTCCGGCAAAGTCATCAGGGCCGGTAATCGTTCCGTCTTGGTTTGCTGAGATGTACCGAGAAGCAGACGACTTCTCCAAGCATCACGCGACGATTCATACCGGCATCAAACGCCGATCCCTTTACATGCTTGGTACGGAGCTTTCTCCGCATATGCTGCGACACCTCTTTGCCTGTCATCTGGTAGACAACGGAGCTACGCCTAAGCAACTGCAAATGCAGATGCGGCATACGAAGGTTGAAACCTCGCTAACCTTCTACACGCATGCAAGACAGCGGGATCTTTCGGATTTGATGAACAGGCTTGGTAACTGACATGGCAAAGCATCAGAGGGTATACGTTAATAAGCCGATGCTAGAAGCCCTTAAAAAGATGATGCTTCGTCAGGATTCCTGCCCTGTCTGTTCAGAAGCCCTAGACATGCATAGCTGGTTTCAGTTCACCAACACAGGAGAGCTAGCGGATTGCAGCAATTCTAAATAGCTATCTTCTTAGAGAATGCCCCGGCATTAGTCCGGGGCTTCTTTATGCCCTCATCCTCTAATTCTTCCTAGCCTTCTAATTCCGGGATGAATTACCCGTCAACTCTTAGGAGGAATTATGAAAGAATTAGATACGACGAGTCGGCTAGTAGAGCCATTCGATAACCGCTATCGGAAGTGTTCCGGTTGTGGGCTAACCCTTCACGTCTATCAGTACCCCTATGCGGACAGCAGCAGAACCGAACGGGATTACTCCTGCTGTCTCTCATGCCGCTATGAGCGTGCACTAGGGAGCATGCCCCGTAACCGGCCCTCAGAAGCCCGTAGAAGGGTTGGGGAGCATGGGGGGTAGTCCTACCCACCCTTGACGCTCTCGGACTCCCCTAGGCTGTCTCTGGCTACCTCTCCCGATGCGAGGATGTCTAGACCAGGAGGAAAGCTGCCCACAAGCGTCGGAGCTAGATCACTGGCACCAGGAGCAGCGTCCCCAATCCGGCGCACATGAAGCGGATAGCGGTATTGGAACATCTCTGCCTCATAGCCGTAGCACTCTTTATGAAGCTGAGCGTATAAGCGCTGTTCATAGTCAGAGGCATTAGCTACGTAGCCCGGGATCACATGATCCCGGTGCATCATCAGATGCGAGTATTCAATATCGCTCCATCTAGGGTTCTCTAAAATCATGGCAAGATTCTTTAAGCCGTTGGAGATGTACTGCTTACCGGAAGGGATTTCCTTTACCGGGATGCCGTCCCGGTAGTGCGATAGCAGGGCTTCACGCCAAGAATCCCTCATGCGGTTATCGGCTAACGCTCGCAGGATCATCGGGTTAACGTTCGGCCATGCTTCTAGCTGAGTCTGTGCGTACCCTTTTAGTGCCGACTCCTTTTCGGCAGTCGAAATCCCTAACTTCTCCACCTCTGCGTTTACTCGTCTAGCTACTTCTAGCTTGAGATACTTTAGTGCGCTGTAATGCTTAGTCTTGTCGGGATACTTCCGGCTGTAGTAATCCTCGCCTGCAATACTCGCCTGTTCGGCGTGATGTTCGGCAATCGCATCAGGATGCCAGTACGTACGATTCCCTTCCGTGTATTCCATCATCTGACGCTTAACGAGATAGGCAATCTGTTCTCTGTCTCCACCCTGATTCGAGCCGTTAGGCACTCTAAGAACCTGTGAGGTAGGTAGACGGTACTTAGAAAGTTCGGCAGAAATAACCCGGCCTAAGAACGGTCCGATTTCCTCCCCGCTTACTAAGGTGTTCTCGTTGAATTCCATGTTTAGTCATCTCCAATAATCATGTCTAGATTTTCTAAGGGCATGCACAGCAGGCATGCAGGTGAGTCGGCAGAGAACAGAAGCGTGTCGTAACCTTCCCTACACTTCTCGCAAACCCTGTATTCCTGTGTTTCTGGCTGCATACTGCTTGGCTTGGTCCTAATCTGCCTACGCGGTCGCGGTCTGGCCCTCTGGTTACTTCTCTGGGTCTTCCAATCAGCCCAACGTAGATTGCCGGGCACGTAGTCACCATCTACATCAATCCTGTCCAACGTAAACCCTTCTGGCTTAGGCCCTAGGTTGTCTTCTAGCCATGCAATGAAGGGCTTGGCATTATTCTCCCAATCAGAATGCATCTTGATTCCCCTTCCTCCGTAATGCGGATAGCTTGGGTTGGTTGGCTTAAGGCATCTTTGCCTAATGTTGCTCCATGTTTTGTAAAGAGGATGTTTAGAAATCCACTGATCGTTATTACTCATCTTTTCTCCTGAAAATTTCCATGAAAAAAGGCAACCAAGAATGATCCTTGATTGCCTACGGCTAAAGCTGTCTTCTATTGTCCGGTCTAGCTGGCCGGTAGCAAGATCATAGCAACGGGGTCTGACAATTTCTCCCGTCTCACTACTGAAGTAATAGCTCCCCTATGGGGGGAGGAGTCAGACGTGAGCTATCTCACAACTACCTTCAATCCCGGGGTTGATGTCCTGGGTTCCCGGAAGGTAACCCGCCTTATAGAGGGTGAGAGGTTCGGCAAGAAGGTTCCTCCCCTAAAACCCCTCTTCCAAGAACTAAAACAAACAAATAATAGGCAACCCAAGAAAAGGGTTGCCCTAGAAGATTAAACAAAACCGAAATCTACTTCGGCATGAGTATGTCTAAGAAGAATTTAGAGATTCTTCTCTTGGATAGTTGTTAGAGATAATGGCGTCTGCGACGCCAGGAGTATCTAGACTTCTGACTTTCAGATGCCGGTATTCCCTTTCATTCCTACTGGCAATAACTTCCCTAGAAATTCTCTGATTCTTTTAGAGGGAAAGCTCCCTTACGGTCGCAGGATTCTGGTTCTGAAATTCAGATGCCGATACTGGCAAAGCTTGCTTTGCCCTAGGGTGTTCCGTTCCTCGCTTCTACTTATGCCGTAACCGGAGCTGCTTGCAGCGACCCTATGGGTACCCCTCTTTAAAGTGCCGTATGTCCTAGATCCTGAAAACTCACCCGCCTTACTAGGGGTGAGATATTCAAACAGCCAATAAGGAAACCCACCATGATTGTTTACGCTATTGAACTGATTCCGGGACATTGCGAGATCGGCGTTACAGACAACCTCGCAAGCGTGGTTGATCGTGTCCGTAACGAAGTCTCTTCTACTCGTCCTAGACGTATCTATACCGATGACTTATCGGAAGCACAGGCTTCCGAGGCTTTACGCCGATTAGAAGCCGTAGCACAGGAGCACGGTTATCGCGCTACTTCCGGCCCGTCCGCCGGGCCTAATCGCTGGTGCGTCGACATGATTGCCCTTCACACCTTCTATCGTCGGCTAGTTCCATGCCAGATGTTCGGAGCTAACCCATGGGACAGCTACGGCAACAAGCTTCCCGGGGTGCCTGAGAGGGAATGGGTTCCCTCCATCCTCTGATCTGTCGGAGGCTAGTAATACCAATACGGAACGGTCTTTCAGACGAACCGAAAGGTTCTTAGGCAAGCTTCGCTTGTTCTAATCATCGTTCTACTCCTAGGGTATTTTCTCGTAACACAACGGGGGTTGGTTTTCTTTTCCTTTCGCCAACCCCCTTTAAGTTTCCGCCGAATAAGCCCGGTGGTTTAGGAGCTATGTAAATAGTTCCTCTCATGTGTAACAAAGGTATTAGTATCGGAGATTGGGTCGGAGCGGCAGCCCGGCCCTTTCTCATCCCCTTCCTTTCCCACCTAATCCCTAAAAGGGGGTTTGAAATGCACGACAGAATCGGTCCATACCAGACTCCCGAGAGGGGAACCGATAATTACCTAAGACGTCTATATGTTCTCAAGGGCAATGGCGGAAGGGTTTCTATCGGTACATGTGGGGTTGATGAGATGACTGACATTCTCAAGTCAACCTATAGAGACAACGGGTTACACGAGAGTGACTACTTCCTCTCGACTCCTGTTACCAACTCCCCTTCATACCTTGAAGAACTCCGGAAATACTGCGCAGAGCATGGCGAGGAAATCTCGCCCAATGTTTACGTCATCGACTTCTTAGAAGTCACGCTGTTTGCTAACTCTCTTATTCCTGGGGGGTGGCTATGAGCGCAGCGAATAGCCCCAAGATTCCTTACCCCGGACATCCAACACCAGAGGATATCCAGCAAAGCAGGTTGTTAGTTTGATCCTCCGATAGTCCCGGTCTATGACAGTAATCCCTAGCAGCGTTCCTGCTGGGGCAGCGACTATCAGATACGGGGATCTCTTCTGACTCCCCCGCCTAGCGGCAAACCCTCCCCCTGGTGCTGACGCACAACCAGACCACACACCAACCAACACGCCTAGCACGTACGGCTAGCGTGCTTCAGAGCGTTTCTAACGGCCGTAGCGCTCTGCTCCCTGGTCCTGGTCTACCTCGCAGCCCTCAGGCTGTCTGAGGCTATCCGCAGAAGATCACAGATAAACACAAAGACTAATTATGTAGAGCTAATGAGTTACGCATATAGTGGCGAATTCATTAGACAATAAACAAGACACGTCTGATGATCTCTCGTTCATATGTCTCATTGCATAAGCGTTCAGCATAAAGAATGTGTGTTTCATAATGCATGGCTGAGTATGCGTGTGTATTTCTTCGGAGTTATTCCTATGTCTGATGATGCATGGGGATGGGGGGATAACCCCTAGATCGAATCTCGCCGCCCGGTGAAGGGGCTGCGGCTAAGTTTCCGTACGGCCTAGGGATAACGGGCCGTGCGGTGCAATTCATGTCCTAAAAGCCTCTTTTCAGGCTCTCCAATCCGGCAATATCAGGAGGTGAAGTAATGGTGTCGCTAGACGCTCATAAGATCACGTCTAATGTTATTGCCGATTATCCAGGACTGGATTTTGATGCTGTCTTCTTCCGGTTAAAGCCGATCCTAGAAGAGTCTCAGGACGTAATGGATTCAATCGGTCGCCCCGTCGCTATGGCTAGAAAGATTTGCCACATGATTTGCGATGAGCAGAGAGCAGAGCTGTTGCACTCCCAGGATCAGTATTTCTATCGGAAGTCTGAGGTGGCAGGGTTACTTGATTCCGTCTTCTCCGGACCGCTGGATGAGTCCGATATCCCGTATGACTACGAATCACTTCTAAGAGGCTCTGACGCAATGGATATGGCAGCCGATATCAAGGCTGCCTTTAGACAGCTACCTCTGCGCTATCGCGCGGCAATCTATAAGCAGTATGCGCTAGGCGAGAAGCCTGCTAATGCATCTTACGAGCGGAGGATTGTAGACAAGGCGGTTACTGCTCTGGTCGACACCATGAACGGAACGCCATACGTTCCAGCACGTAAGCCCTTCAGGAAGAAGAACTCATGAACATCCTCTTATTCAGGGACAGAACTAATAAGGGCATCCTTGCCGCTGTCCCTATCAGCAAGACAACTCTTGACGACGAAACAGCCGACCCTATCGGCCCTGTCATGGCATATCTAAAGGTGAACGGAAGGATTGATTCCTTCTCGCAGGTACAGGTAACCGGCGTGGAAATCCCCGATGATGCTTGGACAGACGTTTCTTAAGCAAAAAGCCATCTAGAGAATTGTTACTCTCCGTTCGAGCCGGCCGCACTCTAAGTAATGGCGATAAATCAAGCTTCCCTCTAATACAGAGGGCTAGGGAGTCCCGGTGACTCCCCTTCACCGCAACAACGTTCGCGGTTCTATGACCTAATCGGGTTACAGGTTTTCGGACCAGTCGCCTAGATACACCACATGGGTCGCAAGCATGTTCTTCCCGAATCTCGAAGATTCATAGCGAAGAAAACTCCTGGTGAGTAATCGACGGCATGGCTCTGTTCTTTGCCGTGCCGATGTCTATTTATCGATTACTACATTAAGGATTTACACAAATGGCATATCTAAATGATTCACAGATGGTTAGCCGTTCTCAGAATACGGCTATTGAAATGCCTACTCAGGTAGCTAATGACGTAGTTAAGGCTGCTGCTTCTGAGTCGGTTGTTATGCGCCTAGCGCGTAAGGTTCCGATGACTAGCAAGAAGTCTCGTCAGCCTCTTATCTCGGGTCTTCCCGAGGCGTATTGGGTTGATGGCGACACTGGAATGAAGCAGACCACTACCGTTAAGTTTGATGGTGTCGAGCTGACCGCAGAGGCACTAGCGACTCTGGTTATCGTTCCGGATGAGTTCTTTGATGACTCTCAGATCCCGATTTGGGAAGAGGTTAAGCCTCTTGTTGCTGAGGCAATGGGACGTAAGATTGATAACGCTGCTCTGTTCGGCGTGAACAAGCCTGCCTCTTGGAACACCTCGGTTTACTCTAGCGCTGTTGCTGCTGGTAACTACGTAGACCGTCCGACTTCTAACCCTGACGACTTCGGAAAGCTTGTTGCAGGTGCGGCAAAGCTTGTTGTTGCCGATGGTTTCTCGGTTAACGCCTTTGCTACTCGCAATGGTCTTAAGTGGGACATGCTTGGCGAGCGTGACGATAACGGTGGACCGCTGTTTACTACTCTTGTCGGTGAAGATGGCGGAAACGCGCTTTACGGTCTTCCGGCTGTTGAAAGCACTAATGGCGCATGGGATCAGGACGTATCCGTGATCGCTGGTGATTGGAATAAGGCACTCCTAGGTATCCGCCAGGACGTGACTTACACCGTTCACACTGATGCGGTTGTGACTGATTCAAACGGTGCGGTCATCTTCAATGCGATGCAGCAGGACTCTAAAATTCTCCGTGTGGTTATGAGAGTCGGTTTTGGTATCGCAAACCCTGCGACTTACCAGAACACTACTTCTAGCCGCTCTCCGTTCGCTCTGGTTGTAGCCTCTGGCACTGCCGGTAGCTAAAGCTTCTGACTTCTCCTGGTCAGGAACATTTGCGAAAACACAAAAGACCCTCTCTCTAAAGTTCCAAGGAAACTACGTCCAAGGTTCTCTAGGGAGAGGGTCTTTTTTTTGTCTCTGTTTCTATTCGGTTGTACTCACGACCATACGGCTCGTAGAGCCTTTTGGAGCTAGCTCCATATCTCGACAGGCTTACCCATCGAAACACTCAGCCGGTCCAGCCATGCGTCTAGGTGATCCTCCGTCGTTTTGATGATCTGAGAAGCGTCTGAGTTGACCAGGATGACGAAATTAGGGGTGAAGAATGCGTGCCCTACGGCAACACCAGAGGAATGCAACACGAGGGACACGGGAGCGGTCCCGACTAGAACCGTGTCCAGATCATCAGTCTTCATAGTGCTGCTCCCCTCCGTTCCGCCGGAAGGCGTGGCTAGCCCTCCACTCCGCAGCAGGCGTCAACAGCGGAGTCGTACGGATGATCTGCGTCGGCTCATCGAAGATCCGTCGTCCAGCCGTTGCACCGCCTCTGTGCGGGTAGTACGTGGCCGGGCCTGCCTCGGGTACCTCCTGGGGCTGTTGACGGCGCAGAAGCCCTCTCAGCCGGTTTAGAAGCCTTCTCAGCTTCACTAGCCCTCACCCCTCCGTGTGGTTCCTGCCCTGACAGACGCCACCCTAGTAGCAGTGTTGACAGAGTGAGCAGTGTTGACACAAGAGACATTGCGGACAGTGCCGGATATAGGGAGTGATCTAATTTCCGTATGGAGGGATACGTACCGGCTTACCGCCGGATCATTAATTCAATCCGCTCAAGTGTTGAGTCCGGTCAGTTGAAAACCGGTGACAAGCTTCCTTCACTGCCTGAAATCGCGGATCAGTTCGATTGTTCTGTAGGGACAGCTCGACGTGCGCTAGAGCGTTTGATGGTTTCTGGTGAGGTAGAAGGCAGGCAGGGTGTCGGCTACTTCATTACAGGCAAAAAGCCATAACGACAGAGGCACGAAAAAAGCCGGGGGTACCCTGAGGTACCTCCCGGTTATGTTCTCTCGTTACAGAGGCTCTGAAGCCCTCTAAATAACTCCTAGGCAGACGCCTACTCTTCTTCATTCTCCCTAACGATGATGAGATTTCCGTTAGCAGGATTGTAGTAGACAGAGCAGACACCAGGAATCTCCCTGACTTCGTAGTCACTCATCTTCTTGTCGCCATGCTTGGCTAAGAACTCGTCTGGACTCATCACACTTACTCGTAACATCTTTTCTCCAATCTCATGCCGCTAGGGCATGGGTTTCTTCGTTGGTTGAATACTTCTCTAGGTACTTCACCGCAGAGCGGATTACGTCGGGTGACTCTTGAAGTAGCCCTAGACCTGAATTATGCGCAGTGCAGAGCAAACCCCTAACCCTGCCTGAATCGTGGCAATGATCTACCGGCAGGTTTGCATACGTCTTGCACTTCTCCCCACAAATGGCACAGCCGTAATTCTGCTGCTCTAGCAGCCAATCGTACTGTTGACTAGTAATGCCAAAGGTTCTGATTAGGTGATAATCCCTCTTGGTTTTCCGATAACCGGCAGGTACAGGAATATCAGGGATAACTAGCGGGTGAAGCTTCCTGGATTCCAGGTAATCCGCAGCTTTCATCAAAAGGTTTGAGTTGTCAGAGAACTTTCCAATACCGAAATTGCAACTATCGTCCAGGAGGGCTCTAGCGGGGCCTGTCTCGTGACAGTGGTCAACTACTAGCCGCTCGTCTGTTCCTCCACAAATTGCGCATGCGTCGTTCTGACTAATTCGCATAGCTTCTACGTCTTCAACCGTTAGACCATATTTCTTCAGCAGGGCATAATTCTTCATTCTCTCACTAATTCGATCTTTATTGTTCGCCCTGTATTCCTTGCCTCGTACGACAAATGCCTCCCTGTTTTTGGCGTAGTAATCCGCCCGATATTCCACAATTTTTTCGCGGTTCCTCTCGTCGTATTCTCTCCTGTATTCAGCGATCCTGTCTCGGTTCTTTTCGACGTAGTCTCTCTTGTACTCCGTCAACCTCGCGCGGTTCTCCCTGTTGTATTCTTTCTGCTGCTCAATAATCGACTCGCGGTTTCTTTTGTAGTAGTCCTTACTTGCCTCTCGGATCTTCTCTTTATTTTCCTGCTTATACTTCCTGCCCGACGCATTTGCACATGGCTTGCAGTAGTAGTTGAGTCCATCCTTTTGTCGTTTATTCTTCCCAAACTCCGTTACCGGCTTCCAGGGATCATCACAGGTGCGACTACTGCACTTCTTCATCTGAACTTCCAAAATCCATCATTCCTTTCAAGCGAAATCTAAGATTTCTAATGAACTACGTTCAAGATCATTACCAGGGCATAAATAAAGCCGGGATTCCTCCCGGCTGATTCCGTTGGTTCTTTAGTTCTGAGCTTCCCTACGAATCATCTCAATTTGCTTACCTAGCCGGTCAATCCTGGCTTGGTAGTTCGCTCTGTCTCGTTCGCTATCCATGTCATAGAAGCCAAGCGCTCTTTCTTTCTCAACCCCCCTGATCCGTTCCTGTAGAACGGCAATCCTCGCCTCTGGCGATTCCTCATGCCTGACTTCTGCTAGGAGCGTATCTAGGTGGCTTCTAGCCCTGTCGTAAGCCTCCTGAGGCACGGCAGCAAAAACCCACATGGAAACCTGTAGCTGTAAAACTGCCTTGTGTGTGCCGTCTAGCTTTCCCTTGCCTGCTAGATATTCGGAGTCTCTGAAGAACCGATCCCGTAAGGGTTCCCGTTCTTCCCTGTGTTCATCCGTAGCCGTAGCAATCATCGGAAAGGCACTGATGATTCCTTGCGTATCCATAGTTCCTCCGGATTGTTTTGGACAACAAAAAAGGGACTCCCCCTAATGAAGGAATCCCGTAGGATGATGCGCCGTTCGGCGCGTGTTTGGTAGCCCCATAGGGGCCATAGGCACTGCGTGCCGCTGTCTATCGGTTATACCATAGCCGCGCGATTAGCGCACCTTTGATAAAACCATCCCCTA
This sequence comes from Micromonospora sp. CNZ297, assembly GCF_007827625.1. Classification (NCBI taxonomy): domain Bacteria; kingdom Bacillati; phylum Actinomycetota; class Actinomycetes; order Micromonosporales; family Micromonosporaceae; genus Micromonospora; species Micromonospora sp. CNZ297. The sequence goes on from NZ_VISU01000003.1 coordinate 28,635, forward strand.
GTCCTTATCCCTAATTCTTTTTCATCCTTCTTTTATTCAGATTTGACAGGTGTGATATTATGTGCCTGTCATTGAGTAGATCCAAAACTCCGGGAACTCTAGGTGAGTGTCCGTTAATTGGGGCGGAACTCGCGTACCGCGTCCTGGGAGTTGCGGCGCATGAACACCTGCCCGCCGAGGCCGACGACGGCCTGGTCCGGCGAGCCGTGGCCGTAGTGCGCGTACCGCTCGCGGTAGAGGCCGACCATCCGCTGGGTGTGCTCCTTGGGCCAGAAGATGTGGTTGGCGAAGAAGCCGTCGCCGTAGTACGCGGCCTGCTCGGCGATCTCCGGGCTGCGGATGGAGCCGTGCCAGACGAACGGCGGTACGCCGTCGAGCGGGCGCGGGGTCGAGGTGAACGACTGCAGCGGCGTACGGAACCGGCCCTTCCAGTCGACCACGTCCTCGCGCCACAGCCGGTGCAGCAGGTCGTAGTTCTCGATGGCCAGCGGGATGCCGTTGCGGATGTCCTGCCCGAACCACGGGTAGACCGGGCCGGTGTTGCCGCGGCCCATCATCAGGTCCACCCGGCCGTCGGCCAGGTGCTGGAGCATCGCGTAGTCCTCGGCGATCTTCACCGGGTCGTTCGTGGTGATCAGCGTGGTCGAGGTGGACAGCAGCAGCCGTTCGGTGCGCGCGGCGATCCAGCCGAGCATGGTGGTGGGCGACGACGGCACGAACGGCGGGTTGTGGTGCTCGCCGGTGGCGAAGACGTCGAGGCCGACCTCTTCGGCCTTGAGCGCGATGGCGGTCATGGCCTTGATCCGCTCACGCTCGGACGGCATCCGCCCGTTCGTGGGGTCGACGGTGACGTCACCGACGGTGAAGACTCCGAACTGCATGACCAGCTCCTCGCGTGGGGTCCGGACCGGTCGGCCCGGGATCGCTCCTCACAACATATTTGACGAGTCAACTATTCCGGTGGCTGCCCACCCCCGCGTGGCCCGGATCACGCGCCGCCCACCGACTACCCTTGCCGCGATGACGTACCCCTGGCTCGACGCACCCGCCGCGCAGGTCGCCGACACCGCGCGGACGCTGCTCGGCTGGACCGTGTCGTCCGGCGGCGTCACCGTCCGGCTCACCGAGGTCGAGGCGTACGCGGGCACCGGCGAGGACCCGGCGTCGCACGCCCACCGCGGGCCGACGCCGCGCAACAGGGTCATGTTCGGGCCCGCAGGGCACGTCTACGTGTACTTCGTGTTCGGCATGCACTGGTGCGCGAACATCGTCTGCGGTCGCGACGGCGAGGCGGCGGCGGTGCTGTTGCGCGCGGGCGAGGTGGTCGACGGCATCGAGACCGCTCGCGAGCGCCGGCCGCGCGCCGCCGACCGGGAGCTGGCCCGCGGGCCGGCCCGGCTGGTCACCGCGCTCGGGCTCGGGCGGGAGGCGAACGGCACCTCGGCGATCGACGGCAACGGCCCGCTGCTGCTGACGCCACCGGCGAGCCCCGTCGACCCGGCGCGGATCGTCGCCGGGCCGCGCGTCGGGGTCGCCGCCGCGCACGACCTGCCGTGGCGGTTCTGGCTGGCGGACGAGCCCAGCGTCAGCGTCTACCGGCGGCACACGCCGCGCCGCCGGCCCGCCCCGGCCGCCCCGGTGCGGAACTCACCGGCCTGAATCGGCCGTTCCGGGCAACCCGGAACACCCCGCGGCGCGTCTGTCGTGCATGACGCGCCGTCTTCTCACCACGCCCCGGAGGCACGGCGTTGTGCACGAATGACTTTCAACAGGGTGTTGACAACAGGTCATTCTTGGGTGTGGGATGGACGGCATGGTCACCGTGGACAACGACCCGTTCACCGCTCCGGATGCTGCCCAGGCCCGGGCGCACCGCAACTACGCGGCGCTGCTGCGGATCGCCGAGCGGCACGCCGGCACCAACTCCCGCCGCCGGCGCTACGCCCACCCCGACGTGCCCGACGCCTACGAGGCGGCCACGCTGGTGATGGCGCTGGCCGGGGGCGCCGAGCTGGACGAGGGTGAGGAGCCCGTCGACCAGGCCGACCTGATGGCCGCGCTGACGCTGATCCCGCACGTGCGGGCCGAGGTGGACGCGCTGGAGGCCGGCCTGTTGCAGGTGGCCCGCGGGCGGGGCATGACCTGGCAGGCGATCGCCTTCGGGCTGGGGCTGGGCAGCGCCCAGGCGGCCCGGCAGCGCTACGAGCGGCTCACCGTCCGCACCGGCACCGGCGACTGACCGGCCGCCCGGCGGCGCGGGCTGTCACAGCGGCGGGCGAGACTGTGCCGGACGACGGCACGGGAGGACGCGATGACGCGCGAGGAGATGCTGGCCTACTGCCTGGCCAAGCCGGGAGCCTGGCTCGACCGGCCGTGGGAGGGCGACGAGGTGGTGAAGGTGGGCAGCCGCATCTTCGCGTTCCTCGGCTCCCCCGACGGTGAGGCCCGTCTCGGGGTGAAGTGCGGGGCGTCCCGGGAGGTGGCCGACGAGTGGCTGCACCGGTTCCCGGCCGACGCACGCCCCTCCCCCTACATCGGCCGGTCGGGCTGGAACACGCTGCGGCTCTCCGGCGGCATCCCGGACGACGAGCTGATCGAGGCGGTCGACGGTTCGTACGACGCGGTGGTGGCCAAGCTCCCGAAACGCGAGCGCCCCACCGGCTGACCGGAGAACGTGGACAGAGCACCGAACAGCGCTGGATCGGACGGTGCACCGAGCGGCGGAGTCCGAAGTCCGAGACCGCAGACCGAGGTCCCGCAAGGCAGGATCCGCATTCCACAAGGCAGGACCGCTGTAGATCTTGGAAGCTTAGCGCCCCTATGGGGGCCATTTCGTACCAAGATCTCGGCGCGGGGCGCGGGGCGCCGCGCCGGGCGCCCGGCGTGGGGCGTGCGGCTGGTCCGGGACGGGGCGAGCCCTGCCCGGACCAGCCGCGCAGGTCAGCGGGGTACGACCCGCTCGGCGGCCCACTCCCGCCAGCCGGTCAGCTTGTCCGCCGCGGCGGCGAGCTGGTCGGCGACCGGGCCGGGGCCGGTGGAGCCGGGCGTGATGCGGGCGGCGAGCGCCGAGCGCACCGAGAGCACGTCGCGCACGGAGGGGTCCAGGTGCTCGCTCACCGCGGCCAGGTCGGCGTCGGACACCTCGTCCAGCGCGCAGTCGCGGGCCGCGCACAGCGCCACCAGCTTGCCGGTGATCTCGTGCGCGTCGCGGAACGGCACGTTGCGCCGCACCAGCCAGTCGGCGACCTCGGTGGCCAGCGAGAAGCCCGACGGCGCGCTCGCGACCAGCCGGTCCACCCGGACCGTCATCGTGGAGATCATCCCGGCCAGCGCGGGCAGCAGCAGCTCCAGCGTGTCGACCGCGTCGAACGCCGGCTCCTTGTCCTCCTGCATGTCCCGGTCGTACGTCATGGGCAGGCCCTTGAGCATGGTGAGCACGCTCATCAGGCCGCCGACCAGGCGGCCGGACTTGCCCCGGGCCAGCTCGGCGATGTCCGCGTTCTTCTTCTGCGGCATGATCGACGAGCCGGTGGCGAAGGCGTCGTCCAGCTCGACCCAGCCGAACTCCTGCGAGGTCCAGAGCACCACCTCCTCGCCGAGGCGGGACAGGTGCACGCCGATCATCGCGGTGACGAACAGGAACTCGGCCACGAAGTCGCGGTCGGCGACCGCGTCCATCGAGTTGGCGAACGAGGTGCGGAAACCCAGCTCCTTGGCGACCGCCACCGGGTCCAGCGGCAGTCCCGAGCCGGCCAGCGCGCCCGCGCCGAGCGGGCTGATAGCGGTCCGCTCGTCCCAGTCGCGCATCCGTTCCAGGTCGCGCAGCAGCGGCTGCACGTGGGCCAGCAGCCAGTGCCCGAACGTCACCGGCTGGGCGTGCTGCAGGTGCGTCATGCCCGGCGCGGCGGTGTCCACGTGCCGTTCCGCCTGCTCGACGAGGGCCTCGGCCAGCTCGACCAGCCGGGCCGCCACGCCGCGGGCGTGGTCGCGCAGGTAGAGCCGCAGGTCGGTGGCGACCTGGTCGTTGCGGGACCGGCCGGCGCGCAGCTTGCCGCCGAGGCTGCCGAGCCGTTCCAGCAGGCCGCGTTCCAGCGCGGTGTGCACGTCCTCGTCGTCGACTGTCGGGCGGAACGCGCCGGAGGCGCACGCCGCCTCCAGGTCGTCCAGCGCCGCCAGCATCCGGCCCAGTTCGTCCGGGTCGAGCAGGCCGGCGCCGGCGAGGACCCGGGCGTGCGCGCGGGAACCGGCGATGTCGTACGGGGCGAGGCGCCAGTCGAACTGGACGCTCACCGACAGCCGCGCGAGCGCCTCGGCGGGACCGCCGGCGAACCGGCCGCCCCAGAGGCTCGTCCGGTTGGCGGGGGCGCTGTTCTCGGTCAGGCTCTTGTCGTCCACCCCACCCATTGTGGTGCCCCCCATCAGGCCCCTCCCATCCGGGCGTCCCGTTGCGCGGCCATCGTGCTGGGCAGTCCCCACAGTCGTACGAATCCCTTCGCCAGCGACTGGTCGAACGTGTCGCCGGTGTCGTAGGTGGCGAGGCCGAAGTCGTAGAGGCTCGCCTCGGAGCGCCGGCCGGTGACCACCGCCCGGCCGCCGTGCAGGCGCAGCCGCACCTCGCCGGTGACGTGCCGCTGCGCGTCGTCGATGAACGCGTCCAGCGCGCGCTTCAGCGGCGAGAACCAGAGCCCGTCGTAGACCAGCTCACCCCAGCGCTGGTCGACGCCGCGCTTGAACCGGGCCAGGTCCCGCTCGACTGTGACCGCCTCCAGCTCCTGGTGGGCGGTGATCAGGGCGAGCGCGCCGGGTGCCTCGTACACCTCGCGGCTCTTGATGCCGACCAGCCGGTCCTCGACCATGTCGAGCCGGCCCACGCCGTGCGCCCCGGCCCGCCGGTTCAGCTCCCGGATCGCCTCGTACGGGGTGACCGTCTCGCCGTCGATCGCGACCGGGACGCCGTCGTCGAACGTGATCACCACGTCGTCCGGGTCGCGTTCCGACGCCGGGTCCTCGGTGTACGCGTAGAGGTCCTCGACCGGGGCGTTCCAGATGTCCTCCAGGAAGCCGGTCTCCACGGCCCGGCCCCACAGGTTCTGGTCGATCGAGTACGGCGACTTCGCCGACACGTCGATCGGCAGCCCCTTCTCCTCGGCGTACGCGATCGCCTTGTCCCGGGTCCAGGCGAAGTCCCGGGCCGGTGCGACGACCTTCAGGTCGGGCGCGAGGGCGGCCAGGCCGACCTCGAACCGGACCTGGTCGTTGCCCTTGCCGGTGCAGCCGTGCGACACGATCGTGCCGCCGTGGGCGCGCGCCGCCGCGACCAGGTGCTTGACGATCAGCGGCCGGGACAGCGCGGACACCAGCGGGTAGCGGTCCATGTAGAGGGCGTTGGCCCGGATCGCCGGCAGGCAGTAGTCGGCGGCGAACTCGTCGCGGGCGTCGACCACCTCGGACTCGACGGCGCCGCAGTCGAGCGCGCGCTGCCGGATCACTGTCATGTCCTCGCCGCCCTGGCCGACGTCGACAGCGACCGCGATCACCTCCGCGCCGGTCCGCTCGGCCAGGTACGGGATGGCGACCGAGGTGTCCAGGCCCCCGGAGTACGCGAGGACGACCCGCTCGGTCACGAGGTGCCCCCTTCGACTGGGTCGTCGCGGCGGGCCCACGCGGCGAGCCGCTCACCCAGCGCGGCGCCGCCGTCGGCCTCGCGGGCCACGACGAGGATGGTGTCGTCGCCGGCGATGGTGCCGACGATCTCGGACAGGCCGGCCCGGTCCAGTGCGCTGGCGAGGTACTGCGCCGCGCCCGGCGGGGTACGCAGCACCGCGATGTTGCCGCTGGAGTCGACGCCGTTGAGCAGCTCCCGCAGCAGCCGGACCAGCCGGGCCGGTGCGCCCTCGGCGTCGCGCAGCGGCCGGTGCCCGTCCTCCGGGATCAGGTAGACGCCCCGCCCGTCGCCGCCGCGCGCGGTCACCGCTCCCAGTTCCTTCAGGTCGCGCGACAGGGTGGCCTGGGTGACCTGGATGCCGTCGCCGGCGAGCAGGTCGGCCAGCTCGGTCTGCGAGTGGATGGGGGTGTCGCGGATCAGCTCGACGATGCGGGCGTGTCGCGCGGCGCGGGTCAGCGGAGCGGTCATGCGGATTCCTCCAGGAGAAACGTCAGCAGCGCCTTCTGGGCGTGCAGCCGATTCTCCGCCTGGTCGAACACCGCGCTGTGCGGGCCGTCGAGCGCCTCGTCGGTGATCTCCTCGCCCCGGTGGGCGGGCAGGCAGTGCAACACGATCACGTCGGCGTCGGCGTGGCCGAGCAGCGCGGCGTTGACCTGGTACGGCAGGAACGGCGTGGTCCGGTCCAGTCCGTCCTCCTCCTGCCCCATCGACGTCCAGGTGTCGGTGGCGACGACGTGCGTGCCGCGTACCGCCTCGGCCGGGTCGGTGAGCACCTGGACCGAACCGCCGGTGGTGGCGGCGATCTTCTCGGCGCGGGCCACGATCTCCGGGTCGGGCTGGAACCCGGCCGGGCCGGCGATCCGCACGTGCATCCCGGCGGTCGCGCCGGCCAGCAGGTACGAGTGCGCCATGTTGTTCGCCGCGTCGCCCACGTACGTGAGGATCCGCCCGGCGGTGCCGCCGAACCGTTCCCGCACGGTGAGCAGGTCGGCCAGCAGCTGGCAGGGGTGGTACGTGTCGGTCAGCGCGTTGACCACCGGCACCGTCGCGTGCGCGGCGACCTCGGCGATCCGGTCGTCGCCGTGGGTGCGCAGCACGATCGCGGCGACGTAGCGGGACAGCACCCGGCCCGCGTCGGCGAGCGTCTCGCCCCGGCCGAAGTGGGTGACCTGGGTGTCCACCACGAGCGGGTGCCCGCCCAGCTCGGCGATGCCCACGTCGAAGGAGATCCGGGTGCGCAGGCTCTGCTTGTCGAACAGCACCGCCACCGACTTCGGCCCGGTCAGGGGCTGGTGCGCGTACCGATCGGCCTTCATGCGGGCGGCGAGGTCGAGCACGGCGGCCTGCTCGGCGGGCGTGAGGTCGTCGTCGCGCAGGAAGTGGCGGATCATGCGGGAGCCTCCGTCGGGGTCGTGGCGTCGGGCGCGGCGGCGGACAGCGCGGCCGGCAGCGCGGCGAGGAACGCGTCGGCCTGCGCCGCGGTGAGGATCAGCGGCGGGGCGAGCCGGACCACGTCCGGCTGCACCGGGTTGACCAGGAAGCCCGCCTCGCGCAGCGCTGCCGCGGCGGCGGCGGAGACCGGCTGGTCGAGCACGATGCCGAGCAGCAGGCCGGAGCCGCGTACCTCACGTACCAGCGGGTGCCCGAGCGCCTCGACGCCCCGGCGCAGCCGCTCGCCGATCCGCTTGACGTGGTCGAGCAGGCCCTCGTGCGCGATCGTGGAGACGACAGCGAGCGCGGCGGCGCAGCTGATCGGGTTGCCGCCGAACGTGGTGCCGTGCGAGCCGGGGGTGAGCAGGTCGGCGGCCCGGCCGAAGGCCAGGCAGGCGCCCAGCGGCAGCCCGCCGCCGAGGCCCTTGGCGAGCGTGACGACGTCCGGCTCGACGCCCTCGGCCTGGTGGGCGAACCAGTGGCCGGTCCGGCCGACGCCGGTCTGCACCTCGTCCAGCACCAGCAGCGCGCCGTGCGCGGCGGTGATCCGCCGGGCCGCGGCGAGGTAGCCGGGCGGCGGGACGATCACGCCGTTCTCGCCCTGGATCGGCTCGATGATCAGCATGGCGGTGTCGTCGGTGACCGCCTCGGCCAGCGCGTCGGCGTCGCCGAACGGCACGTGGGTCACGTCGCCGGGCAGCGGGCGGAACGGGTCGGCCTTCGCGGGCTGCCCTGTGAGCGCCAGCGCGCCCATGGTCCGGCCGTGGAACCCGCCGTGGGTGGCGACCACGTGCCGGCGGCCGGTGAGCCGGGACAGCTTGAAGGCGGCCTCGTTGGCCTCCGCGCCGGAGTTGGCGAAGAACACCCGGCCCGGGCGGCCGGCCAGCGCGAGCAGCAGTTCGGCCAGCGCCACCGGCGGCTCGGCGACGAACAGGTTCGACACGTGCCCGAGCGTCGCGACCTGCTTGCTGACGGCTGCGACCACCGCCGGGTGGGCGTGGCCGAGCGCGTTGACGGCGATGCCGCCGAGCAGGTCGACGTACTCCCGGCCGGTCTCGTCGACCACGACGGCGCCGGAGCCGGAGACGAGCGCCAGCGGCGGCGTGCCGTAGTTGTCCATCATGGTGGCGTTCCACCGCTGCACCAGCGTGCTCATGACTCGATCACCATCGTTCCGAAGCCCTCCGACGTGAACACTTCCAGCAGCGTGGAGTGGGCGACCCGGCCGTCGACGACGTGCGCGGCGGGTACTCCCCCGCGCACCGCCCGCAGGCAGGCCTCCATCTTCGGGACCATGCCCGACTCCAGGGACGGCAGCAGCTTCGCCAGGTCGTCCGCGGTGATCTCGCTGATCAGGCTGGACGTGTCGGGCCAGTCGGCGTACAGGCCGGGCACGTCGGTCAGCACGACCAGCTTGCGGGCGTCCAGCGCCACCGCCAGCGCGGCGGCGGCGGTGTCCGCGTTGAGGTTGTGCAGCACCCCGTCGGCGTCCGGCGCGACTGTCGAGATGACCGGGATCCGGCCGGCCTCGATCAGGTCGGTGACCGCCGAGACGTTCACCGACTCCACGTCGCCGACCTGGCCCACGTCGACCGCTTCGCCGTCCACGTACGCGGGACGGCGCACCGCGGTGAACAGCCCCGCGTCCTCGCCGGAGAGGCCGACCGCGTACGGGCCGTGCGCGTTGATCAGCCCGACCAGTTCCCGGCCGACCTGACCGACCAGGACCATCCGGACCACGTCCATCGCCTCCGGGGTGGTGACCCGCAGGCCGCCCCGAAACTCGCTGGCGATGCCGAGGCGGCCGAGCATGGCGGAGATCTGCGGGCCGCCGCCGTGCACCACGACCGGCTTCAGGCCGGCGTAGCGCAGGAACACCATGTCGGCGGCGAATTCCCGCTGGAGTTCGGGGTCGACCATGGCGTTGCCGCCGTACTTGACCACGACCGTGGCGCCGGAGAAACGGGCCAGCCAGGGCAGCGCCTCGATCAGCGTGGCGGCCTTGGCCTGGGCCCGGGTGAGGTCAGCGGAGAGGTTCATGTGGAGTAGGCCGAGTTCTCGTGGACGTACGCGTGGGACAGATCGTTGGTCCAGATGGTGGCGGCGTCGGCGCCGGCGTGCAGGTCGATCCGGACCGTGACGCCGCGGCCGGTGAGGTCCACCTTGGCGCGGTCCTCGGCGGCGGCGCCGCCCCGGCACACCCAGATGCCGTTGACCGCGACGTCCACGCCGTCCGGCTCGAACACGGCGGCCGTGGTGCCGACCGCGGCGAGGATCCGTCCCCAGTTCGGGTCGTTGCCGAACAGCGCGGTCTTCACCAGGTTGTTGCGGGCCACCGTGCGGCCCACCTCGACCGCGTCGTCCTCGCTCGCCGCGCCGACCACCTCGATCGCGACCTCCTTCGTCGCGCCCTCCGCGTCGGCCAGGAGCTGCTGGGCCAGGTCGTGGCAGGCGGCGGTGACCGCGGCCGTCAGCTCCTCGGCGGTCGGCTCGATGCCGGAGGCGCCGCTGGCCAGCAGCAGCACCGTGTCGTTGGTGGACATGCAGCCGTCGGAATCGATCCGGTCGAACGTGATCCGGGTGGCGGCGCGCAGCGCGGCGTCCAGGGCGTCCGGCCCGGCCACCGCGTCGGTGGTGAGCACGCAGAGCATGGTGGCCATGGCCGGGGCGAGCATGCCCGCGCCCTTCGCCATGCCGCCGACGGTCCAGCCCGTACCCTGCGCCACAGTCGTCTTGGGCCGGGTGTCGGTGGTCATGATCGCCTCGGCGGCCGCCGGGCCGCCGTCGCGGGACAGGCCGCGCACCGCCTCGCGTACGCCGGGAAGCAGTTTGTCCATCGGCAGCCGCTCGCCGATCAGGCCGGTCGAGCAGACCGCGACCTCGCCCGCGCCGACGATCAGCCGCGCGTTCGCCGCGGTGATCGCGGCGGCGGTGTGCTCGGCGGTGGCGTGGGTGTCCTGGAAGCCGGCCGGGCCGGTGCAGGCGTTCGCGCCGCCGGAGTTGAGCACCACGGCGCGCACGACGCCGCCGTGCACGACCTGCTGGCTCCACAGCACCGGTGCGGCCTTGACCCGGTTGGCGGTGAACACACCGGCCACGCCGGCGTCCGGGCCGTCGTTGATCACGAGGGCGACGTCGGCGGCGCCGGAGGACTTCAGTCCGGCCGCGACACCTGCGGCGCGGAACCCACGGGGGACGGTGACGCTCACGGGGCCACTCCAAACACGGACAGACCGGTGGTCTCGGGGAGACCCACCATCAGGTTGGCGTTCTGCACGGCCTGGCCGGCCGCGCCCTTGCCCAGGTTGTCGATCGCGCTGACCACGATCACCCGGCCCGAGTCGACGTCCAGAGTCGCCTGGAGGTGGCAGGAGTTCGACCCGGCGGTGGCCGCGGTGTGCGGCCACGATCCCTCGGGCAGCACGTGCACGAACGGCGCGTCGGCGTAGGCGGCGGCCAGCACCGCGCGCGGGTCGGCGTCGCCGGTGGGCACCGCGGTGACGGTGGCCAGGATGCCCCGGGGCATCGGCGCGAGCACCGGGGTGAAGGACAGGCCGGTCGCGCCGGTGGCCTGCTTGATCTCCGGCACGTGCTGGTGCGCGCCCACCTTGTAGGGGGTCAGGTCGCCCATCACTTCGCTGCCGAGCAGATGGGCCTTGGCTGCCCGGCCCGCGCCGGAGGTGCCGGAGGCGGCGACCACCACCACGTCGTCGGGGCGTACCGCGCCTGCGGCGATCAGCGGCGCCAGCGCCAGCGTGGTCGCCACGGCGTAGCAGCCGGTGCTGGCGACCCGCGTCGCGGCGGCGATCTCGGCCCGCTGGCCGGGCAGCTCGGGCAGCCCGTAGGTCCAGGCACCGGCGTGCTCGCCGCCGTAGTAGCGGGACCAGGCGCCGGCGTCGCGCAGCCGGTGGTCAGCGCCGAGGTCGACCACCTTGACCGGGTCGGGCAGCGCCGCGGCGAGCGCCGCGGACTGCCCGTGCGGCAGGGCCAGGAAGACCAGGTCCGCGTCGGCGAGGGTCGCCGGTTCGGTCGCGGCGAACACCAGGTCGAGGCCCGCGAGGTGCGGGTGTACGGCGGTAACTGGCTGGCCGGCCTGGCTGTGTGCGGTGGCGGCGATCAGCTCGAACTCGGGGTGACCGGCGAGCAGGCGCAGCAGTTCGCCCCCGGCGTATCCACTCGCCCCGGCCACGGCAACCCGAATGCCCATACCCACCTCCGCATGACTATGCAGAGAAGGTTACCAGCGGCAAGGCGAGCAGTGCAAGTTCATGCAGCCTACTGCATGAAGCTGCGGCCGGGCTGGCCCTTCCGATCCCGCCCAGGGAGGGCCAGCCCGGCCGGGTCAACCTCGCTCGACGAGCCCGTGCTGACGCTCATAGGTGCGGAGGGCCGCATCCCAGGCCTGGGTGTACTCCGACGGGCCCATGTTCAAGTCGTTGTGACCCCGGACCGCCTCCCGGAGCAGTTCCACCAACTCCGGCACGGTTTCCCGGCGCTCTGCCACGTACCGACGGAACACCTCGGCGAACTGCTCCCCGGTCAGCCGGGCGGCATGCATCGTCACCGGGTCGCCTTCGAGATTCTGGAGCACCGCGCACCACCGTCGGGTCAGGTCATCGGCCTGGCGGGCCCTGACCTTCTGCAGCTCGTGGTCGCACTCCAACTTGATCCGGTCCTCCCAGTACGGCCGCAGCCGCTCGCGGACCCGCTCGTCGGGGCTGACACGGACCTGGGCGGTGAAGGAGGGGGCTGTCGCCTGACGGGGCCAGCGCTGGCCGGACAGATGCGCGTTCAGAGCCTGCTCCAGTTCGTGGGAGCGGTGCGGCTCATGCCGCCGGGCCAACTCGACCGCTTGTTCCCGGAGAATGCCACACGCCCACGTCAGGTAGCCCTCGGCCCGGAAGCGCAGTTCCTCGAATGTCATCCGGTGCGCCGTCCAGACGTAGACGGCGTACAGGCGGAAGTCAAAGGCGTCACCTTTCGCCGGCACCAGGAGGGGCTGCGGGGCCTCCTGGCGAAACGACACGGCGACGGGAGCAGCCGGGGTGGGGGAGGCGATGGTCGACGGGGCGGGCGGGAAGACGGTGTGCCACCAGCGGCGTGCCGGCTGATCCGGAGCGGAGGAAGGGGTGCTCGAAGGCGCTGCGGGAGGGGTGGTCATCTCTGTTCCTCGTTCGTGAGTCGTCGTACGTCGTCGAGTAGGGAGTTGCCGGGCATCAAGGGCTGCCAGACGTGCTGAATCTGGTGGTCCAAGCGACGCCGGAGGGGCTCTCGGCCGGCCACCACCGCCGTGAGCAGCTGACGGCAGTACAACGCCACCTCAGGCTGTCCGTCCGCGCGGCTGAGCCAGAAACCGAGCGTTCGCCAGGCTCGAAACGCGGTTCCTGGGATGGCGAGCGCGGCGGCCCAGCAGGTGGCCAGATCCTGTAGTTGGACGGTGCCACGCCGTGTCAGGTCGAGCAGTTCGGGCCAGTGTTCCCGCGGCGCGGGTGACCACCGGTCGGCCAGGATCCGCAGCGCCCGGCCGGCGTGCAGGCGCACCTCCGGGTGGGCCGAGACGGCCCACTCCGCCAGCGTGGCCGTCACCTCCGCCGTGTACCCCGCGTCGTACACCTCCACGAGGCCCCGGACCACGGAGTTGTGCCAGCGCTGCATCCGCGCCTCCGCCACCTGACGCAGGTGGAGCAGCGCGCTCTCGGGCCAGAGACGAGCGAGGCCGAGAGCGTAGGCCCGAGCCACGGTGTCCCGGCGGTGCGCCGTGCCACTGTCGGCCCAGCGGTCCAACTCGGCGCGAAGCCGATGACGCAGCGAGGGCTGCATGGCCATCGCGACCAGAGCGATGGCCGCCGTCTGACGCACACCGGCGCGTCGTTCCCGTGCCAACTCGTCCACGGCTAGCAACGCGGAGCGCACCGCGAGACTTGCCGACCAGCCGATGGCGCCCGCTGCGGCCTGCCGGACGCCGGGCACGTCGCTGCGGGCGAGATCAATCCACCACCGCAGAAGCCGCTCCGGGTGCCACCAGTCCTGCCAGGCGACCTCCAGGAGGCTGGAACGAAGTGCGTCGTTGGCCGGGATGAACTCCACTCGTCGCCCGCCCGGCACTCGATCGTCGTCGACCACCCGCACCGCCTGACGAAGTTCGGGCCCCATCAACTCGTCAAGCGCGGACCCGCGGCCAGGCATGACCGCCTGCGGCAGGTCGTCCGCCGCAGGCCCGGTCAACAATCGTGCGGCGTGGTGGACCTCCGACACCGGCTGGCCGGCGAGTACCGCGCAGGACATGCGGAACGCACGACGATCGCCGGCAGCCCAGAACTCCGACGGGTGCTGCCCGTCGGAACAGTCGAGAATGCGAGCCGCCCGCTCCCGCACCTGCCCCGGCAGCAGGCGTTCCAACCGCTGCGTCAGATCCATGCCGTTCACGGGGTTGCGGGCGATGGAATCCACCAAGCGGACCACCTCGCCCGGGCGCGGATCGCCGCGCAGGTAGGCCATCATCAGCGGGTGCCCGACGGCTTCGTCCTCGACATAGCGATCGACGCACGCTCCGACGCACTCGTTGCCACATCGCCCGACGCACCGGCCGCGCAGATGCCGCCGTAGTTGGGCCCGGAAGACATCCGCAGCGCCGGGAGGCCGATGCTCGACGATCTGGTCGGTGAACTCCCTGCCCCGCGACTGGAAATCACCGACGAGCACCACCGTGCAGCCCACCGCCTCGGCCCGAGCTGCCGCGCCGACCAGGGTCATGCCGTCCAGTTCCCGGATCGCCGCGTCGCTAAGGGGCAGGACGTAACCGTGCCCGGCTCGGAGGATGCCGGCTGTCCGGATCAGATCTCCGAGGCTCTCCACGTTGATCAGGCCCACCCGGTCGTAGCCGTGCCGTCTGGCGGAGGCCAGACATGCCGCCGTGTAGCGGCCCGTACCTTCCGGTCCGGAGAGACACAGCAGCCCTCGGCGCTTGAGCCGTCGGTCGAGGTGCTGATCGCTCGACGCCGGCGCGTACCCGTCCGCGGACTGTCGGACTGTGGCTCCACTCAACGTCTCCGACCAGCTCCGGCCGTCCCCGACGCCGGCCATGGTGACGTGCATCGCGCCGATGGCGGTGGCTCCGGTCCCGGTCGCGTTCTGGCCCTGAACGTGTACATCCCCGACCTCGATCCCCGCCGGTGCGCCGAGCAGCGCGGAGAGCCGGCCGATGATCTCGCGCGGGTCGAGAGACGGATCGTCCTCCGTCTCCTCCGTCTCCTCCGTCTCCTCCGCGAGGCCTTGCTCATCCGCATCCGACGGATCGGCGCCAGGGTCGGCCCCGTCGACCGTGGCGCGTACAGCCTCTCCGCCGTCATCCGGGTGGACCGGCGGGACCGGCACCGGGACGCCGTCGGTCTCCGGCGGGGGCACGTGGGCGATCATCGTTCGGTCCCGTCCCGGCCGATGATCGCGTCGCGGCCGACCGATCCGATCGCTGTCGCGTTCGGGCCGACAGCGCTCTGCCCATGGACCTGGAGGCTGCCGATCCGGATGCCGGCGTCGCCGGAATGCGGCGGTTCGACCGAACGGCCGATGGAGTCGGACTCGACGTCGCCTGCCGGGTCTACCGTTCGCGGTTCGCCGATCGGCAACGACGACATGTCCTCGTCGACCACGTAGAGCCAGGCGGTCTCCTCGAAGCCCTTGTCCGGGTGGCTCACCTGAACCTTGCGAAACCGCTCGGGCCGCATCTCCTCGGGGTATTCCTGGACGACGTTCCGGAAGATGTCGTCGGAGACGACGAGCGCGACTCCAGCATCCGGGAAGGCGGCAAGAGCCCGCTTGAGCGGCTCGGAGTCGCAGAGCCGGCAGACGAGGACGACTGCCGAACCCGGGAAGCCGTTCGCGCCGTCCAGGTGTACGAGGCCCTGATGGACGGCCACCCGCAAGCGGATCCGCGCCGCGGGCACCCGGCTGACGTTGTACGCACGCAGCCGTCGGTTGAGCTCCGGGACGAATCGGCCGATGATGAGCGCCTCGGGGGCGTCCCGCGGGGCAATCGCCAACTCCCCGTCACCGGCCTGCTGGGTATGCCACTGCGTCCGGTCCAGTCCGACCAACGCGGCGGCCTCATGCAGGAGGCGCCGGAACTCCTGCTGCGCCTCGTACTGCTGGACATTGCTGCGGCGGCTGTACCGCTCCATGTCCACGCTGATCAACATTCGTCGCTCGGGATGGTGCATCCGGTGTCGCCCCTTCGTCACTCTCCCGCCGGAACCGGCGGGACCACAAGGGACATCGAATCCGGGTCGCCCGAGCCGCACCCCGTAGAAGTACGGCATCCGCCGTGCCTGTCCGGAACCGGTCTTCCCGTCTTCGTCCGGGATTCGGCAGGCGGAGCCGCGATGGACTGGACACATGATCGACGTCCTCAGCGAGTTGCTTCTCGACGCGGGCTGGCACCCGGCGGCAGTGCTGTCCGTGGTGGCGATCTACGTCGGAGTCGCCGCACTGATGCGCCACGCGTCGCGCTCCGCTCAGCTTCGGCTACGCTTCGACGGTCTTCGCTGGCTGGCGAGAATGGGGTTGTCGATGCGTCGAGGGGCACCGCCCCAGGCCGAGTGGCCGTACGGGACCTTCCTCCGGCGGCTGCGCCCGGCAGATCGGGAGATCGTCCTGGGTCTCGGTGTCCGACGTCAGGTACCCGCCGGTCAGATCCTGATCCACGAGGGCGTCCGGGAATCGCACCTGGTGCTCCTGGAGGAAGGGTTGACCAAGGTGACGGCGAGTCTCCCCGACGGTCGGTCGGCGCTGCTCTCACTGCGCGTCGGTGGTGACCTGGTCGGTGAGATGTCCGCCCTGAACGATCAACCCCGCTCGGCCACAATCACCACCTGCGGCCCCACGCGGTACAGCGTCATTCCCAGAGACCGGTTCACCCGATTCCTCAAGGAGCACCCCGCATCCGCGCTCGAACTCGCGGCGATGGTGGCGGATCGGCTGCGCTGGTCCAACCGCCGCCGCATCGACTTCACCTCGTACCACGTAAAGATCCGCGTGGCCCGGGTGATCGCGGAGCTGTGCCGGACGCACGGTAGGCGGAGTCCGGAAGGTGTGGTCATCGACGTCCGCCTGACCCAGCCGGAACTGGCCACGATCTGTGGTGCGGCGGAGACATCGATTCAGAAGGCCCTGCGCGAGCTACGCGCTGAGCGGCTCGTGGACACGGACTACCGGCGGATAACGGTCCGGGATCTACCAGGCCTGCGAGGCCTCGGCGAGTTGCCTTCCGACGACGAGTGAGCCGTACGGTCGACGGCTGTTAAAAGGGGCCCCCTCCTCTACCGGAGGCGTTAAGAGGGGGCCCCTCCTTTCATGCGCCGCGCAGGGTGGCGCCGAAGCGCTCGGCGGCTACCGCTACCGCCGCGTCGCGCGCGGCCACCGCCTCCTCGCCCGCGAGGGTCCGGTCCGGGGCGCGGAACGTCAGCTTGTACGCCAGCGACTTACGTCCCTCGCCGAGCTGCTCGGAGGTGTAGACGTCGAACAGGCGGACGTCCTCCAGCAGCGCGCCCGCGCCCTCGACCAGTGCCGCCCGCACGTCGGCCGCCGGCACCGAGTCGTCCACCACCAGCGCCACGTCGATCAGGGCCGGCGGGAACGTGGAGATGGTCGGCCCGGCCGCCAGCGGGGCGGCGGGCAGCGCGTCCAGGTCCAGTTCCATGGCGCTGGTACGCCGGGGCAGCTCCAGCGCGGCCAGCACGGCCGGGTGCAGCTCACCGGCGTGGCCGACGACCACGTCGTCCACCACCAGTTCGGCGCAGCGGCCCGGGTGCCAGGGCGCCCGCTCGCCGGCCCGTACCGTCACCCGGTCGACGGGGATCCCGGCGGCGTCGAGCACCGCCCGGCCCGCCTCGACGGCGTCCGCCCAGCCGGCCGTGCGGCCCGCGCCCCACCAGCCGGCCGGTTCGATCTCGCCGGTGAGCGCCACCGCGACGTGCCGGGGCTGGGCGGGAACGACCGCGTCGGCGGCGGCGAACTCCTCGTCGGTGGGCCGCCGGTCCACGCCCATCGCGGGCGGGGTGCCGGCACCGGGACGCGGGTGGAAGACCGTGCCGATCTCGTAGATCGCCACGTCCCGCTGGCCCCGGCCGACGTTGCGCTTGACGATGCCGAGCAGCGGGCCGAGCAGCGTGGTGCGCAGCAGCGGCTCCTCCTCCGACAGCGGGTTCGCCAGCCGTACCGCGGGGCGGCGCGGGTCGTCGGCGGGCAGGCCGAGCTGGTCGACCAGTTCCGGCGCGACGAACGGCTGCGCCAGCACCTCGACGTAGCCGCGCTCCGCGAGCGAGCGGGCGACGGCCCGGCGACGCTGCTGCTGCCAGGTCAGGCCCCGGCCGGGCGGCGCGGTGGGCAGCACCGACGGCACGCGGTCGTAGCCGTCGAGGCGTACCACCTCCTCCACCAGGTCGGCCGGGTCGGTCAGGTCGGGCCGCCAGCTCGGCGGCGTGACGGTCAGCACCTCACCGGCACCGGCGCCCGGGCCGACCCCGGCCGTGCCGACGGCGCCCGGGTCCTCGGCGAGCCGGTCGGTGCCGCGGGTGACGGTGCAGCCGACCTGCTCCAGCAGCTCCACCACGCGGTCCGGCGAATAGGTCACGCCGACGCGCCGCGACGGCAGGTCCACCGGCAGCGTGACAGGCGGACGCGGCGCGACGTGGTCGATGTCGAGCACCTCCTCGCCTGCCGTACCACCGGCGAGGTCGGTGAGCAGCCGGACCGCCTTCTCCAGCGCGACGAGCGGCAGCGCCGGGTCCACGCCCCGCTCCCAGCGCTTCGCGGCCTCGCTGAACAGCTTGTGCCGCCGCGCGGTACGGCCGACGGTGGCCGGATCCCAGTGCGCCGCCTCGAACAGCACGTTCGTGGTGGAGGCGAGCACCTCACTGGTCTCGCCGCCCATCACCGCGGCCAGCGAGATCGGACCGGTCTCGTCGCAGATGACCAGGTCCTCGGCGGACAGCGTGCGGTTCACCCCGTCCAGCGTGGTCAGCTTCTCCCCCACCTCGGCGCGGCGCACCACGAGCGTCCCGGCGATCCGGTCCGCGTCGAAGGCGTGCATCGGCTGGCCGAGTTCGAGCATCAGGTAGTTGGTGATGTCGACGGCGAGCGAGATGCTGCGTACCCCGGCCACGGTGAGCCGCTGCCGCATCCAGCCGGGCGTCTCGACCGTCGGGTCGACGCCGCGCACCATCCGCGCCGCGAACCGGTCGCAGCCGACCGGGTCACGGACCTCGACCGGGTACGCCGGCTCGGCGGTCGCGCCGGGCGCGGGCGCGTCGGCCGGGTCGCGGAACGGCACGCCGAGCGCGTGCGACAGCTCCCGGGCGATGCCGCGCACGCTCAGCGCGTACCCGCGGTCCGGGGTGATCTCCATCTCGACCACGACGTCGTCCAGGCCGACGACGGGCCGGGCGTCGTCGCCGGGCTGGGCCTTGACGTCCTCGGGCAGCACGACGATGCCCGAGTGGTCGTCGCCGAGCCCCAGCTCCTGCGCCGAGCAGATCATGCCGTGGGAGTTGCGCCCGTACGTCTTGCGCGCGCCGATCGCGAACCCGCCGGGCAGCACGCCGCCGGGGAGGATCACCACGACCTTGTCGCCCACGGCGAAGTTGCGCGCCCCGCAGACGATCTCCTGCGGCTCACCGGTGCCGTTCGCGGCGCCGACGTCGACCCGGCAGAAGCGGATCGGCTTCTTGAAGCCGGTCAGCTCCTCGATCTCCAGGACCTCGCCGACGACCAGCGGGCCGGTGACCGACTCGCGCAGGTCCACCACGGACTCGACCTCGATGCCGAGGTCGACCAGCGCCTGCTCCAGGTCGCCGGTGGGCAGGTCGGCCGGCAGGTCCACGTACTCCCGCAGCCAACTGACAGAGACTCGCATGACTGTTAAACCACCGTTCCCGTAGCTCAGGCGCCGAACGCGCGGGTGAACCGCACGTCGCCCTCGGCCATGTCCCGCATGTCACTGACGCCGTGCCGGACCATCACGGTCCGGTCGATGCCCATGCCGAACGCGAATCCGGAGTAGACCTCCGGGTCGATGCCGCAGGCGCGCAGCACCCGCGGGTTGACCATGCCGCAGCCGCCCCACTCGACCCACTGCGGACCGTCCCGGTGCTCCGGGAACCAGACGTCGAACTCCGCCGACGGCTCGGTGAACGGGAAGTAGTGCGGCCGCCAGCGTGTCTTCGCACCCTCGCCGAACATGGCCCGGGCGAAGTGGTCGAGCGTGCCGCGCAGGTGCGCCATGGTGATGCCCTTGTCCACCACGAGGCCCTCGACCTGGTGGAACACCGGCGCGTGGGTGGCGTCCAGCTCGTCGGTGCGGTAGACCCGGCCGGGCACCACCACGTAGATCGGCGGCTTGCGGCTGAGCATGGTGCGCGCCTGCACCGGCGACGTGTGGGTGCGGAGAACAAGGCCCGAGCCTTCGGGTGCGATGTGGAACGTGTCCATCAGGCCGCGCGCCGGGTGGTCGGCCGGGATGTTCAGCGCGTCGAAGTTGGTCCACTCCAGCTCGACCTCGGGGCCCTCGGCCACCTCGTACCCCATGCCGATGAACAGGTCGCTGATCTGCTCCATCAGCACGCTCAGCGGGTGGCGGGCTCCGCGCGGCCGGCGGTCGTACGGCAGGGTCACGTCGACCCGCTCCTCGACCAGTACCCGCGCGGCCCGTTCCCGGTCCAGGATCTCCTGCCGGGCGGCGTACGCGGACTCGATGGCCCGGCGGGCCTCGTTGACCCGCTTGCCAGCGTCGGCCTTCGCGGCCGGCGGCAGCGCGCCGATCTCCCGGCGGGCCAGCGACACCGGGGACCGGTCACCGAGGTGCGCGGGGCGCAGCGCGGTGAGCGCGTCCGGGTCGGTGGCCTCGGCGAACGCCTTCTCGGCGTCTGCCACAGCCCCGGCCAGGGCGTCCGGGTCGAGCAGGGCGACCTGCTTCGGGTCGTACGGATCGTTGCGGTAGCTCATGGTGAACGGGCACTCCCTCACGGCGGCGCCGACCCTCGCGGGTGGCTAGGCGAGTCTACGGACGCGCGGCTTCGCCGCAGCCCGCCGGTGGGGAGTCGTGCAGGGGGAAGGGTCAGGCCCGCCGCCCGCCGACACCGGCGGGCTGGCTAAACGAACGCCGTGGCGCGTTCATGACGAGGCGGACTCCCCTGCTGTCTCTCGCGTGCCCCGGGGGACACGCAGTGCTCTGGCGGAAGAATACAGGCAGACGGCCGCCGCCGCAGCCAGGTTCAGGCTCTCCGCGCGCCCGTGCAGCGGCACCCGGACCCGGGCGTCGGCGGCGCCGGTCAGCTCGTCGGGCAGGCCGTGCGCCTCCGAGCCGAACAGCCACGCGGTGGGGGCGGCCAGCCGGCCCGCGTCGGCGAGGTCGTCCAGGTCGCTGTCGCCGTACCCGGTGGTGGCCAGGATCTCCAGGCCGGCGGCCCGCAGCGCCTCGACGGCGGCGAGCGGGTCGGCGGCGCGCACCACGTCGACGTGGAAGAGGCTGCCGGCGGAGGCCCGCACGCACTTGCCGTTGTAGGGGTCGACCGCCTCGCCCGCGAAGATCACAGCGCCCGCGCCCGCCGCGTCGGCGGTGCGCAGCACGGTGCCGGCGTTGCCCGGGTCACGGATCCCGGCGAGCACCGCGACCAGGCGCGGCCCGCGCGCCACTGCCTGCTCCAGGGGTACGTCGAGGTGCCGGCACACCGCCACCAGGCCCTGCGGCGCGACGGTCTCGGTGAGCGCCGCGAGCGCGTCGTCGGTCACCTCGGAGACCGGCACGTCGGCGCGGGCGGCGGCGGCCGCGAGGTCGGCGTACCGGTCGAGTGCCGCCGGGGTGCCGAACAGCTCGACCACGGTGCCGGCGCGGGCGAGCGCCTCCCGGACCGCCTGCGGCCCCTCGGCCAGGAACCGGCCGGCCTGGTCGCGGTCGCGCCGGCGCTGCAACCGGCGGGCGGCAACGACCCTCGGGGTACGCGGGGTGAACGGTCCGGGAACGGCGTCGAGGCGCCTCCCCTGCGACTGTGACTGCATGGGAGACGCCTCGATCTGCCGTACGGGGTGGGTCAGGCGGCCTGAGCCGCGGCGCCACCGGTGCCCTCGGCCGCCACGGCGGCGCGGGCCAGCTCGACGATCGCCGCGAACGCGGCGGCGTCGTTGACGGCCATGTCGGCCAGGATCTTCCGGTCGACCTCGATGCCGGCCAGGCGCAGGCCCTGGATCAGGCGGTTGTAGGTCAGGCCGTTGGCCCGGGCGCCGGCGTTGATCCGCTGGATCCAGAGCTGCCGGAAGTCGCCCTTGCGGTCGCGACGGTCCCGGTAGGAGTACTGCATCGAGTGCAGCACCTGCTCCTTGGCCTTGCGGTACAGCCGGGAGCGCTGACCGCGGTAACCGCTCGCGGTCTCCAGCAGGGTACGACGCTTCTTCTGGGCGTTCACAGCCCGCTTGACGCGTGCCATCTCAACTCCTTCTTCGGTTCAGGTGGCTCGCGTCAGCGGCCGAGCAGCTTCTTGATGCGCTTGGTGTCGGCCTTGGCCAGCTCGACGGTGCCGGTCAGCCGACGGGTCTGGGTGCTGGGCTTCTTCTCCAGGTTGTGGCGAAGGCCGGCCTGCTGGGCAACGATCTTGCCCTTGCCGGTCACCTTGACCCGCTTGCCCATACCCGTGTGGCTCTTCATCTTCGGCATTGGAACGTCTTCTCCCCTGTTACTGGCCGCTGGTCTCAGCGGTCGTGCCGGTCTCACCGGCTGCTGCGGTCTCGCCGGCCGCCGGGGTCTCGCCGGCCGGAGCGGCCGGTTCCTCCGCTGCCCGGTCGCGCGGTCCACCGCGGGACGCCGTGGCGGCGACCGCGGAGGCCTTGACGGCCCGGTGCGGAGCGAGAACCATGATCATGTTTCGGCCGTCCTGCTTCGGCGCGGCCTCGACGTATCCAAGGTCCGTGATCTCGGACTCGAGCCGGCGCAGGAGCCGGTAGCCCAGCTCCGGGCGGCTCTGCTCCCGACCGCGGAACATGATCGTCACCTTGACCTTGTCGCCGGCCTTGAGGAACCGCACCACGTGACCCTTCTTGGTCTCGTAGTCGTGCGGGTCGATCTTCGGCCGGAGCTTCATCTCCTTGATGACGGTCTGCTGCTGGTTACGCCGCGCTTCGCGCGCCTTCAGTGCGCTCTCGTACTTGAACTTGCCGAAGTCCATGAGCTTGCACACCGGCGGGCGCGCCATCGGCGCAACCTCGACCAGGTCCAGGTCGACGTCCGCGGCCAGCTGCAGGGCGCGCTCCAGCGGGACGATGCCCACCTGCTCACCCTCAGGGCCGACCAGTCGGACCTCACGTGCCCGGATCTGCTCGTTCACGCGTGGTTCGACGCTGATGGGGCCTCCTCGAGTCGAGTCTCCTACGGTGCCGACTCCGTGGGCTCCCGGGTGGGAGCCGACCCGGAAAGCAGAAGGCCCCGGCGTATGCCAGGGCCCACTCGACCGGTCGGCACGATCACAGGATCGCGCATCCGGCGTCGGGACGTGCCCGAAACCGGGGACCGGACCCGGCCACCGTGGCGGCGACTCGGGTGGGAGCGGGCGCTCCGCTTCTCGACCGCCCGCGCGTCAGGGACGGGGGCAGTCTGGTCGACTCCGCAACACTACACCCTCGGCCCAGGCCCGCCCAAACCGGGCTCGCTGGTCAGCGGGGTGCCGACTGGCCGGCGGACAGCGCCGCCAGGTGCGCCTGGTGCAGGCGGCGCAACGCGCGGACCGCCTCGACCGCGCTCTCCTTGTCGGCGGCCTGCAAGGCGACCATCGGCAGCAGGTCGTCGTCGTGCAGCTCCAGGCTGGCCCACGGGGCGCCCCTGTCGAACCGGACACCGCGGACGACCTCCCACGGCAGCTCGTACGAGCTGAACACGTTGCGCACCCGGACGCCCCTGGCGTCGGCGATCACGCGAGGGCGGGTGAACAGCAGGAAGCCGAGCGCGCCGAAGACACCCAGGCCGATCATGGCGAACTGGTCGCCGCGCTGGAACGTGCCGTAGCCGTTGCCGGTGGCGCCGGTCAGCGACGTCGCGACGAGGCTGAACACCACGATCAGCGTGACGGCCGACACCCAGCAGACGACCCGGACGCGGCGGGGTCGCACGGTCACCACGGAATCGCTCACCCGACCAGTCTGCCATCCGGTTCGGGCGCGCCTTCGGCCGCCACACGGTCCGGGCCACGCCGGCGCAGGCTGGTGACCACCACGGCGAGCAGCGTGAGCAGGGCGCCGGCCAGCACCGGCAGCCGGACACCGGGGCCGCCGGGCAGCACCAGGTCCAGCAGCAGCGCGCCGCCGAGCTGCCCGGCCACCAGCGCCAGGCCGGTACGCAGCACCCCGGCGGCGCGTACCCCGACCAGCAGCGAGAGCACGATGCCGACGCCGAGCAGGCCGCCGACGTAGAGCCACCACTGGGCAGGCCAGCGGGGCTGGCTCGCGAGCGCTCCGGTCAGCGCCGCGACCGCGCCGATCAGCACTGTGCTGACCGCGAAGTTGACAGCGAGGCCGGCGGCCGGGCCGACCGAGGCGGCGACCCGGCCGTTGAGCGCGGACTGCCCCGCCACCGCCAGCCCGCCCAGGACGCAGAGCAGCACCAGCCCGACCGCGAGGTCACCGACCGGGCGGCCGAGCTGGGCGAGGGCCACCGCGCCGACGCCGAGCACCGCGCCGCCGACCCGGGGCACTGTGAGCGGCATCCGTCCGGTCGCGGCCAGCCCGGCCCGGTCCACCGCGAGACCGCCGAGGCTGCCGCCTGCCACCTGGGCGATCGTGAACACCGCCACCCCGAGCACCGGCACCACCACCGGGGCGACCAGCACGATCACCGCGCCGCCCACCCCGCCGAGGTACGCCCACCACGGCAGCCCGGAGCGGCGCAGCCCGGCCAGCCCGGCGCGCATCGACGGCAGCGCCACGATCCCGGCCAGCACCAGCAGGCAGCCGCCGAGGTTGTTGACGACCGCGCCGAGGACCGGGGCACCGGTCCGCTCCCCCATCTCGGCGTTGACCGCGCCCTGGGCGGCCGAGGCCACGCCGCCGGCCACGACCACCGCGAGCGCGGCCGGGAGCGGCAGCGGTCTCACAGCCGGCAGGCGTGGATGTTGGTGACGAGGATCGCGCGGGCGCCCAGCTCGTACAGCTCGTCCATGATCCGGTGCACGTCGTCGCGGAGCACCATCGCCTGCACCGCGACCCAGCCCTCCCGGTGCAGCGGCGAGACGGTGGGCGACTCGATGCCCGGGGTCAGCGAGCTGGCCCGGTCGAGCAGGCCGGCCGGCACGTCGTAGGCGAGCATCACGTACCGGCGGGCGACGAGCACGCCGTGCAGCCGGCGCTGCAACTGTTCCTGCTGGGCGCCGCCGGGCGCGCCGGCGCGGCGGACCAGCACCGCCGAGGAGCGCAGCAGCGGCTCGCCGAAGACCACCAGGCCGGCCTGGCGCAGCGTCGCGCCGGTCTCCACCACGTCGGCGACCACGTCGGCGACGCCGAGGCGGATGGCGTTCTCCACCGCGCCGTCCAGGCGGATCACGTCGGCCTTGACGCCCAGCTCGGCCAGGTGCCGCTCGACCAGACCCGGGTACGCGGTGGCGATGCGGTGCCCGCCGAGCTGCTGGACGGAGGCGACGTCGTCGGGCCGGGCGGCGAACCGGAACGTGGCCCGCCCGAAGTTGAGGTCGACGATCTCCTCGGCCGGCGCGCCGGAGTCGATCAGCAGGTCGCGGCCGGTGATGCCGACGTCCAGGTCACCGGAGCCGACGTAGGTGGCGATGTCCTTGGGGCGCAGGTAGAAGAACTCGATGTCGTTGGCCTCGTCCCGGCAGACGAGGTCCTTCGGGTCGGTGCGCTGGCGGTAGCCCGCCTCGCGCAGCATCCCGGCGGCCGACTCGGCCAGGGCGCCCTTGTTGGGTACTGCGACACGCAGCATGGGAGTGCTCCTTCGTTCGATCGGATGATCAGCGGACGGGCACTCAGAGATGTCGGTAGACGTCCTTCAGTTCCAGGCCGGTGGCGAGCATCAGCACCTGCGCCTGGTAGAGCAGCTGGGAGATCTCCTCGGCGGCCCGCTCCGGGCCCTCGTGCTCGGCGGCCATCCACGACTCGGCCGCCTCCTCGACGACCTTCTTGCCGATGAAGTGCACGCCCTTGGCGAGCGCCTCGACGGTGCCCGAGCCCGGGGTGCCGGCGGCGGCCTTGGCCTGCAGCTCGGCGAACAACTCCTCGAACGTCTTCACGGAAGGCGATTCTTCCAGCCGCTCCTGGTGACGGGCCGGGTGGGTCAGGCGAAGCCGACCCGCTGGGCGGACTGGGCGTCGAGGGCGCGGACGGCCAGGGCGGCGTCCAGCGCGGCCACGGTCGCCGACCAGCCCTTGTCCTCGGCCGAGCCGGGCAGCCCGGCCCGGTCGCGGGCCTGCTCGACGGTGTCCACCGTGAGGACCCCGTGCGCCACCGGCTTGCCCTCGTCCAGCGCCACCCGGGTCAGCCCCTCGGTGACCGACTTGCAGACGTAGTCGAAGTGCGCCGTCGCGCCGCGTACCACCACGCCGAGCGCGACGACCACGTCGTAGCGGCGGGCCATCGCCTGGGCCACCACCGGCAGCTCCACCGAGCCGGCCACCCGGGCCACCACTGCCCGCGCCCCGCACGCCTGCGCGGCGGCCACCGCACGCTCGGTCATGTGGTCGGTCAGGTCGCCGTGCCACCGGGCGGCCACCACGCCCACAGTCATCCCGGCGGCGTCCACCGCGGTCACGCCCGGCTCACCGAAACCAGCCATCGCCCTACGCTCCGATCTCGTCACCGGCGACCGGGCGGCCCATCGGCGCCTCGGTCACCTCGTCCAGTCCGTCCAGCAGGTGGCCCATCCGGTCCCGCTTGGTGCGCAGGTAGCGCACGTTCTCCGGGTTGGACCGCACCGGCAGCCCCTCCCGGCCGGTCACGGTGAGGCCGTACCCCTCCAGCCCGGCCCGCTTGGCCGGGTTGTTGGTCAGCAGCCGCATCGACCGGACACCCAGGTCGTAGAGGATCTGCGCACCTGTGCCGTAGTCGCGGGCGTCGGCCGGCAGGCCCAGGTCGAGGTTCGCGTCCACGGTGTCGCGGCCCTGGTCCTGGAGCTGGTACGCCTGCAGCTTGTGCAGCAGGCCGATGCCCCGGCCCTCGTGCCCGCGCACGTAGAGGACCACGCCGCGGCCCTCCTGCGCGACCCGGGCCAGGGCGGCCTGCAACTGCGGCCCGCAGTCGCAGCGCAGCGAGCCGAACACGTCGCCGGTGAGGCACTCGGAGTGCACCCGCACCAGCACGTCCCGCCCGTCGCCGAGGTCGCCCATGACCAGCGCGACGTGCTCGGCCGGGTCGTGCTCGGCGCGGTAGCCGAGCGCCCGGAACACGCCGTACGGGGTGGGCATCCGGGCCTCGGCGGCCAGCTCGACCTGCTTCTCGGTACGCCGCCGGTGTGCGATCAGGTCCGCGATGGTGACGAGCGTCAGCCCGTGCTCGGCGCAGAACTTCTCCATGTCCGGCAGGCGCATCATGGTGCCGTCGTCGTTCACCAGCTCGCAGAGCACCCCGGTCGGGCGCAGCCCGGCCATCCGGGTCAGGTCCACCGCCGCCTCGGTGTGCCCGGGACGGCGCAGCACCCCGCCGGCGCGGGCGCGCAGCGGCACCACGTGACCGGGCCGGGCCAGGTCGGTCGGGCCGGTGGCGGCGTCGGCGAGCAGCCGGATGGTGTGCGACCGGTCGGCGGCCGAGATGCCGGTGCTGACGCCCTCCCGGGCGTCCACAGTCACCGTGTACGCGGTGCCGCGCCGGTCCTGGTTCGTGTGGTGCATCGGCGGCAGATCCAGCCGGTCGCACTCGTCCTCGGTCAGCGGCACGCAGATGTAGCCGGAGGTGTACCGGACCATGAACGCGACCAGCTCCGGGGTGGCCAGCTCGGCCGCGAAGATCAGGTCGCCCTCGTTCTCGCGGTCCTCGTCGTCGACCACGACCACCGGACGCCCGGCGGCGATGTCCGCCACCGCCTGCTCGATCGAACCGAACGTGCTCATGCCACGGCCTCCGAGTACGTCGCCGGGATCGGGGCGGGCGCGGTCGCGACGGCCCGGGAGGTGCGCCACCAGCTGTACAGGCCGGCGGCGCAGAACGCGCCGTAGACCAGGTACATGGCGGCCGACGGGTAGAAGCCGCCGCGCAGCAGCAGCGGTACGCCGACCGCGTCGACGGCGATCCAGATCAGCCAGAACTCGACCCAGCCGCGGGCCATGCCGTACGTGGCGAGCAGGCTGCCGACCAGGATCCAGGCGTCCGGCAGCGGCCCCCACGAGCCGAGCGCGGCGAGCACCGGGTACGCGGCGGCGGTGCCGACGGCGGCGGCCACGAGCAGGCCGAGCCGCTCCGGCCAGGTGGCCCAGCGCGGCACCACGGCCGGCTCCTCCCCGCCACCGGCACGCCGGTTGCGCGACCAGCGCCACCAGCCGTACACGCTGACGGCGAAGAAGAAGACCTGCCGGCCGGCCTGGCCGTAGAGGTCGTGCGCCTGCGGGGTGACGAAGACGCCGCCGAGGAACACGGTGAACAGCAGCGCGTTGCCGATCATGCCGACCGGCCAGGCCCAGACCACGCGGCGCAGCCCGAGCAGCGCCGAGCCGAGCCCGAAGACGTTGCCGACGATCTCCCGGACCAGCA
This sequence comes from Micromonospora sp. CNZ297, assembly GCF_007827625.1. Lineage (NCBI taxonomy): Bacteria > Bacillati > Actinomycetota > Actinomycetes > Micromonosporales > Micromonosporaceae > Micromonospora > Micromonospora sp. CNZ297. Next base: position 56,455 of record NZ_VISU01000003.1, read on the forward strand.
CCGGCGAGCCGGCCACGTGCACCTGGGCGTCGAGCAGCCAGCCGAGCGGGCCCATCACCGGGCACCCCCCGCGCCGCGGTCGCCGAGCAGCCGCTCGACGTACTTGGCCAGCACGTCGACCTCCAGGTTGACCGGGTCGCCGATCCGCTTCGTGCCGAGCACGGTGAGCTTCAGCGTGGTGGGGATCAGGCCGACCGAGAACCAGTCGTCGCCCGCCTCGGCGACTGTGAGCGACACGCCGTCGACGGTGATCGAGCCCTTCTCCACCACGTACCGGGCGAGCCCGGCGGGCAGCCGGAACCGGACGGTCTCCCACTGCGCGGCGGGCTCCCGGGCGACGATCTCGCCGACGCCGTCGACGTGGCCCTGCACCAGGTGCCCGCCGAGACGGCTGTTGAGTGCGGCGGCCCGTTCGAGGTTGACCGGGTCGCCGGGGCGCAGCGCGCCGAGCGCGGTGCGGCGCAGCGTCTCGCCCATCACGTCGGCGGTGAACACGCCGCCGTCGACGTCGACCACTGTGAGGCAGACGCCGTTGACGGCGATCGAGTCGCCGTGCCGGGCGTCCGAGGTGACGAGCGGGCCGCGGATGGCGACCAGCGCGGAGTCGTCGCCGGTCTCGGTGCTCCGGACGATCTCGCCCAGTTCCTCGACGATGCCGGTGAACATGTCAGCCCTCCCTCTTCCGGGGCAGCGCGGTGATCCGCAGGTCGGGACCGACCCGCGTAACGTCGGTGATCTCCAGATCGATGGCGTCGGCGATGGTGCTCACGCCCGCGTCGAGCAGCGCGGTCGGGCCGGCGCCGAGCAGCTTCGGCGCGACGTACCCGACGATCCTGTCGACCAGGCCGGCGGCGAGGAACGCGCCGGCCAGCGTCGGCCCGCCCTCCAGCAGCGCGGCCCGCACGCCCCGGTGGTGCAGCTCCGCGAGCAGCGCCGGCAGGTCGACCCGGCCGTCCGGCCCGGCGCCGACCTCCGCGGCGGTGGCGATCCACGTGCGGGCGGCGCCGTCGCGGACCCGGGCGTCGGCCGGGGTACGCCCCGAGCTGTCCACCACCACCCGCAGCGGCTGCCGGATGGCCATGGTGCCGTCGCGCAGGTTGCGGGCGGTCAGCCGGGGGTCGTCGGTGAGCACGGTGCCCACCCCGGCGAGCACCGCGTCGACGGTGCCGCGCAGCGCGTGCACGTCGATCCGGGCCGCCTCGGAGGTGATCCACATGCTGGTGCCGTCGGCGGCGGCGGAACGCCCGTCGAGCGTGGCCGCGTACTTCCAGATCACGTACGGCCAGCCGCGGCGCATCGAGGTGAGCCAGGCGACGTTGCCGGCCTCGGCCTCCTGCGCGCGTACCCCCAAAGCGACCTGGACCCCGGCGGCGCGCAGCGTGGCGGCGCCGCCGGAGGCGACCGGGTTGGGGTCGGGCACGGCGATCACCACGCGGGACACCCCGGCGGCGATGAGCGCGTGGCTGCACGGGCCGGTGCGGCCGGTGTGGTCGCAGGGTTCCAGGGTGACCACCGCGGTGCCGCCGCGGGCCCGCGTGCCGGCCTGGGCCAGCGCGACGATCTCCGCGTGCGGGCCGCCGGCGTACGCGTGGAAGCCCTCGCCGACGACCTCGCCGTCGGTGTCGAGCAGCACGCAGCCGACCACCGGGTTGGGGCTCGTGGCGCCGAGGCCGCGCGCGGCCAGTTCGATGGCACGACGCATCGCCTCGTCGACGGAGACGCTCGCCATGGCCGCCTGTCCTCCCGCTCGCCGGTCGCGCGCGGGCGGGGTCCGGGAGGAACGGCCACGAAAGCCGCGGACACGCGGCGGCGGAGAACCCGGGGACGGCGACGCCGACCCCGGGGAGCCCACGCGGCGGCTGAGGGTGCTCAGCGGCCGGCAGGGGCCTCCCCCGTTCCGCGCGCTGTCTCCCATCCGGACTTTCTGGGGGCGGACGAGCCGCACCCCAACCGTCGGCCCCGGATTCTCACCAGGTCCACCGTCCGGCCGAAGCCGTCCGGGTCGCGGGCTTACCACGGTCGGACCGTGGATCACCGCCGGTTCGGAATTTCACCGAGCCCCGCCAGCGCGTGGTGGGTATAGGGGAAGTCTTACACGTTCCGCCCGGGCGCGCGCCACAGAGGCGAGCTACCTCACAGGACCGGTCAGGTGACGCCGCGCCGGCGGTCCACCGCCACGTACGAGCCCGGCTGGCTCTTGGCCACCGTCTTCATCTCCGAGGCCACCGCGATCGCCTCCAGCGGGTCGGTGAACCGCTTGCCGGAATCGGACAGCGACACGCCGATGGAGAGCGTGACGAGCGCGGCGCGGCGGATGTTGCCGCGCCGGTCCTTCAGCTCGACGAAGCCGCGTTCCCGGTCGGTGGCGTCGTAGAGCGCGTCGGCGGCCTTCTCGAAGTCGACGACGGCCCGGCTGGTCAGCGGCCGGACCTGGCTGGGCGCGCAGACGATGACGAAGTCGTCGCCGCCGACGTGGCCGAGGAACGCCGGCGGCAGCCCGATCGACACCACCGCCCGGTGCAGGCTGCGGGCCAGCGCCGAGATGAACTCGTCGCCGCGCACGAAGCCGTACCGGTCGTTGACGCTCTTGAACCGGTCGATGTCGATGTAGCCGACGGCGTAGTCGACGCCGTTGCGTACCCGGTCGCTGATCTCCCGCCGGATCCGGCTGTTGCCGGGCAGCCCGGTCAGCGGCGAGACCTCCCGGAACTCCTTGTTGCGCCGCAGCGTGGAGTTGACCCGGGCCACCAGTTCCAGCGTGTCGAACGGCTTGACCAGGTAGTCGTCCGCGCCGACGCTGAGCCCGTTGACCTTGTCCTGGGTCATCCCCTTGGCGGTCAGCATGATCACCGGCAGGGCCGAGGTCATCGGGTCGGCGCGCAGCCGCCGGGTCAGCTCCAGCCCGTCGATGCGCGGCATCATCAGGTCGACGACTGCGAGGTCGGGCCGCTGCCGCTCGATGACCTCCAGCGCCTCCTGGCCGTCGGCGGCGTGCAGCACCTCGAAGCCGTGCAGGCGCAGGTTGAACTCGACGAAGCGGGCGATGTCCTCGTCGTCGTCGACGACGAGGATCACGTCGGGTCGCTCGCCGGCCGGGTCCATCTCAGGCCCCGGTCATCGCGCGTTCCGCCAGGCCCCGCAGGCGGCGTACCGCCTCCGCGGGATCGTCGGCGCCGTAGACGGCGGTGCCCGCGACGAACGCGTCGGCGCCGGCCGCGGCGGCCTGCTCGATGGTGTCCGCGGCGATGCCGCCGTCGACCTCGATGCGCAGCTCCAGGTGCCCGCTGTCGACGTGCCGGCGGGCCGCGCGCACCTTGTCCAGCAGCTGCGGCAGGAAACGCTGGCCGCCGAAGCCGGCCTTGATCGTCATGATCAGCAGCGTGTCGAAGCTCGGCAGCAGTTCGAGGTACGGCTCGATCGGGGTGTCCCGGTCGATCGCCAGCCCTGCCTTCGCCCCGGCCGAGCGCAGGTCCTTGGCCAGCGCCACCGGGTCGTCGCACGCCTCGGCGTGGAACGTGACGTTGTACGCCCCGGCGTCGGCGTACCCGGGCGCCCAGCGGCGCGGGTCGGTGATCATCAGGTGCACGTCGAACGGGATCCCGGTGACGGCGCGCAGGCTCTGCACCACCGGCAGCCCGATGGTCAGGTTGGGTACGAAGTGGTTGTCCATGACGTCGACGTGCAGCCAGTCGGCGGCGGGCTCCACGGCACGGACCTCGTCGGCGAGGCGGGCGAAATCGGCGGCCAGGATGCTGGGCGCGACGATCGGCGGCGGTACGGTCACGGGGCCAGTGTACGAACGCGGTGATCCGGAGGTAGCGGCACGGCTCCCGGAGCGACCAGTGGTGATCCTTCCGTCACCCGCGGTGCACCATCCGGCCGTCCGGAGAAAAAATCGGCACGAATAGTCGCCGGTGACTGGCCGATCGATTGAAAGATGACGAAACTCCTACAGGGACGGTCACGTATGCTGCACGCCCGGGCGCGGGGGACGCCGGTCGGGCCTATGACGACCGGCTGTCATCTCTCCCGGAAGGGGCGGACGATGCGACGGTGGCTCCACGTGCTCGCGCTGGCCGGCGCCGCGACTGCGGTGCTCGCAGGTTGCGCTCAGGTGCATCGGGCCGACGGCGACCTGATCGACGACTGGGCGGCGCTGCCGGTGCCGCAACTGTTCGTCCCGGCGACCGAGGCGTGCCTGCCCCGGCTGAGCACAGTGGTGGCGGCCGCCACGTACGAGACGGTGAACTGCGCGGGCAGCCACCTGGCCGAGACCGTGCACGTCGGCCGGTTCAGCGGGCCGGCGGCGCAGGGCGTACGCCCCGAACCGGGCTCACCGGCGCTGCGGACCGCGCGCGCCGAGTGCGACCAGCGGGCCCGGGAGATGATCGGCGGGGACTGGCGCGCCGCCCGGCTCACGTTGAACATCGCGCTGCCCACCGTCACCGCCTGGACGTCCGGCGCCCGCTGGTTCCGCTGCGACCTGGCCGAGACCGACAGCATCGACAACACCCGCCCGGTCAATCGGGTCGGCAGCCTGCGGGGCGCGCTCGTCGGCGACAACCCGCTGGTGCACAGGTGCTTCGACCCGAAGCTGATCGGCCAGAACCTCAACTACATGGCCCCGGTGCTGTGCACCGAACCGCACCGGGCGGAGTTCGTCGGCGTGTACGAGGAACGCGACATGAGCTGGGCGGAGTTCACCCGGGGCGCGCCCGCCACGCACCGGCGCTGCATGACGCTCATCGCCGCGTTCGCCGAGGTGCCGGACAACGCCGAACTGCCGTACCGGGCCGGGTCCATCTTCTACCCGCCGTCGCAGCGGGAGTGGGAGGAGGGCGACCGGGGCGTGCGCTGTTTCCTGTGGAGTGACGACCGCAAGCTGAACCGCTCGGTGCGCGGCGCCGGACCCGAGGGACTCCCGGTCACCTGAGCGGCTGCCGTATGCTGCACCGCCGAGGCGTACCGGTCGACCGGGCGGCGCCGGATGCGCGGGGGAGGTCGGTCGGGATGCGGCGATGGCGGGTGGCGGTCACAGTGGGCGCGGCGCTGGCGCTGGCGCTCGGCGGCTGTGCCGCGCCAGCCGGAGTGGACCGGGACCTGGTCGACGACTGGCCCGCGTTCGCCGCGCCGGTCGGTTTCGTGCCGCAGAGCGGGGCCTGTCATCCCACTGTCGCCGACGTCGGCTACCTCAGCGGCTACCAGCCGGTCGACTGCGCCACCCCGCACCGCACCGAGACACTGCACGTGGGCACGATGACCGGCGCGGAGGCGGAGCGTTCCGCACCGCCGCGGACCGGCTCGGCCGGCGTGCGCGCCGCGCACGCCGACTGCGCCCGGCAGGTCACCCGGGCCGTCGGCGGGGACTGGCGCGGCGGGCGGCTACGCCTGGCGGTGGTCTTCCCCTCGGCGCTCGCGTGGTCCGGCGGGGCCCGCTGGTACCGCTGCGACGTCGCCGAGATCACCGATCTGGACGAGGGTGCCGTGGCCCAGCGCACCGGCAGTCTGCGGGGTGCGTTGAAGCCCGGCTCGAAGCTCGCGCTCGGCTGCTTCAACCCGAAGCTGAGCAAGGACGAGGTGCAGTCGATGCGGCCGGTGGCCTGCACCAGCAAGCACCACGCCGAGTTCGTCGGCGTCTACCAGGCGCCGGACATCAGCTACGCCGAGTTCGAACGCACGCCGCTGCGCACGCACAAGGCCTGCCGCGGCCTGATCGCCAAGTACGCCGGGCTGCCGAACGACGGCAACATGCAGTACCGGGCCGGCACCATCATCTACCACCCGTTCGAGGAGCAGTGGCGCGACGGTGACCGGGGCGTGCAGTGCTTCCTGTGGGTCTCCGAACGTTCGCTGACCCGGTCGGTCAAGGGCGCGGGCGCGAAGGCGCTGCCGATCACGTGAGACCCGGGCGGGGCGGGCCGGCGCCCACCCCGCCCGGGACCGCTCAGCCGACCTGCAGCGTCACGTCGTCCACGACGAAGCTGGTCTGCAACGAGGAGTCCTCGACCCCGGTCCACTTCAGCGTGACCGTCTGACCGGCGTACGCGGCCAGGTTGAAGGTGCGCTGGGTGTAGCCGGTGGCCTTGTTCAGGTTCGAGTACGTGGCCAGCGTCGTCGAACCGACCTGCACTGTGAGCTTGTCGTACGCGGTCGAGGTGGTCGTCTCGGCCGAGTCGATGTGCAGCCAGAACGAGAACGTGTAGCTGCTGCACCCGGACGGCAGCGTGACCGACTGGGACAGCGTGTCGGTACGCGAGGAGCCGTACCCGTTCATCCACGCCTTGTACGACCCGGTGCGGGCCGCCTGGCTGGAGCTGTTGGTGATCACGCCGGAACTGGCCGTCCACGGCGTGGTGCCGGACTCGAAGCTGCTGTTGCCGATGAGCTGGCCGCCGGTGCAGCCGCCGCTGCCGCCGGTCACGGTGATCGTGTAGCTGGCGGTGCGGGTGGCCGAGCCGGTGCCGGTCACGGTGAGCGTGAACGTGCCGGTGGTGGCCGTCGACGAGGCGGTGACGGTCATGGTGGCCGAGCCGCCCGAGGTGACCGAGGACGGGCTGAAGCTCACCGAGACGCCGCTCGGGGCGCCGCTGGCGGACAGCGCCACGGTCTGCGCGCTGCCGGCGGTGGTGGCGGTGCTGACCGTGGCGGTGGTGGAGCCGCCCCGGGCGACGCTGCCGGAGGTGGGGCTCACCGAGACGGAGAAGTCGTTGGACGGCGTGCCGCCGCCGACGGCGAGCTGCCAGATCGCGTACGCCACACCGTCAGCGGCCCGGTTGAGGATGGTCGTGTTGATGTTGCTGGTGTTGTCGCAGGAGCGGTGGTAGCACCCGTCGTACGCCGCACCGGCAGTGCCGCCCCACTTGCTGGCCTGCGCCGAGCTCTTGGTGTAGCTGGCGCCCGCCGCGTAGCCGGAGGTCTGGATGCCGGCGTTGGCGAACGAGTAGTCGTCCGAGCGGCCCTGGCCCTCGGTGTTCTCCTCCGGCGAGATGCCGAACGAGTCCCAGTACGCCTTCAGCGGCGCGGCCGTGGCCGAGGTGATCCGGTTGATGAAGTAGCCACCGTTGGGCGAGCCCACCATGTCGAAGTTGTAGTAGCCCTTGATGTAGCCCCGCTGGGTGGAGCTGAGCTGGTTGACGTAGTGCTTGGAGCCCTGCAGGCCCTGCTCCTCGCCGTTCCACCAGGCGAACCGGACCCGCTTGGTCATGGTCGGGTTCTGCGCGGCCAGCACCAGCGCGTTCTCCAGCAGCACCGACGAGCCGGAGGCGTTGTCGTTGATGCCGGGGCCCGCGGAGACGCCGTCCAGGTGGGCGCCGAACATGACGACCTGGTCGGAAGGGCCCTGCGGCCACTCGGCGATCAGGTTGTTGCCGGGGTAGGTGCAGGTGGAGCAGTTCTGCTCGGTGACCGTGTAGCCGGCGGCCTGCAGCTTGCCCTTGACGTAGTTGACCGACGCCGTGTAGCCGGCCGAGCCGGAGCGCCGGTTGCCGCCGTTGCTGGTGGCGATGGAGTTGAACTGGGTGAGGTGGGCCTGGATGTTGCTCAGGGAGACGTCCGGCGCGGCGAGGGCGGCGACGGCCGGGGCGGGGGCGGCGGCCGGAGCGGGCGCGGCGGAGGCGGTGCCGGCCAGGCTCGCCGTCGTCAGGGTGGCGACGAGGGCGAGCGCGAGGCTCGTGGTCGGCGTTCTGCGTCTCATGGAGACTCCTCGTGGGGGTTCGGCGGGCGGGGGTGCCGGGACCGGTGGTCGAAACAGTTACATGCATCGATCAAACAGTCAACGGGCTGTCACATCCCACCGGCCCCCTCTCCCCACCGGGATGCCGCACACGCTCCATCCCTCCCCATTTCTCCGCATGACGATCAAGGAGTTCGTGTCCGGGCACGGCGGCCCAGGCGACACGAACTCCTTGATCGACTGCGAGGAGAGGTGGGTCAGACCCGGCGGAGGACCGCCAGGAACATGGCGTCGGTGCCGTGGCGGTGCGGCCAGAGCTGCACAGTGGGGCCGTCGCCCAGGCCCGGCATGCCGGCCGGCAGCAACGGCCGCGCGTCGACGAAGTCGACGTCGAAGCCGCACCGCCGGGCCGCCTCGGTCACCGTCACGTGCGTCTCCACCACGTGCGGCGAGCACGTCACGTACGCGACCAGGCCGCCCGGCCGGGCCGCCCGCAGCCCGGCGGTGAGCAGTTCCCGCTGCAACCGGGTCAGCGGCGGCAGGTCCGACGGCTGGCGGCGCCACCGCGACTCCGGGCGACGGCGCAGCGCGCCCAGCCCGGTGCACGGCGCGTCCACGAGCACCCGGTCGAAGTGCTCCTCCGGCAGCTTCGGGTCGCTGCCCACTGTGCGCCCGTCCGTGTGCACCACAGTCACCGGCAGCCCGCGGGTGGCCTGGGCGACCAGCCGGGCCCGGTGCTCGGCCACCTCGACAGCTGTCAGCCGGGCACCACGGGCCGCGGCGAGCGCGCCGAGCAGGCCCGACTTGCCGCCCGGACCCGCGCACAGGTCCAGCCACCGGCCGTCCGGGCCGTCCAGCGGTGCCGCCACCAGCGCGTCCGCCACCAACTGGGAACCCTCGTCCTGCACGTGCGCGCGGCCGTCGGCCACCGCCGGCAGATCGCCCGGCGCGCCGCCGGGCAGGTAGACCGCGTACGGCGAGAACGCGCCGGGCGCGCCGCCCACCTCGTCGGCGAGCGCCACCGGATCGGCCAGGCCCGGCCGGGCGCACAGGTGCACCGGCGGGCGCTCGTTGTCCTCGATGAGCAGCCGAGTCGTCTCGCCCATGTCGCCGCCGAGTGCCTCGGCGAACGACCGCACGATCCACTGCGGATGGCTGTACGCGAGCGCGAGGTGCCCGATCGGGTCGGTCTCCTGCGCCGGGGCGAGCTTCGCCACCCAGGCGTCGGCGTCCCGGCTGGTGATCTCCCGCAGCACCGCGTTGGCGAACCCGGTGGCGCCCGGCCCCACGGACCGGACCAGGTCCACGGTGGAGGACACCGCGGCGTGCGCGGGCACCCGGGTGTGCAGGATCTGGTACGCCCCGAGCCGCAGCGCGTCGCGCACCGGCGGGTCGATGCGCTGCACGTCCCGCCCGGCCGCGTCGGTGACGATCGCGTCGAGCGTGCCGGTGTGCCGCAGCGTGCCGTAGGTCAGCTCGGTGGCGAACGCGGCGTCCCGGCCGGTCAGCCCGGCCTCGCGCAGCATCGCCGGGAGCACCAGGTTGGCGTACGCGTCGTCGCGGTGCACCGCCGCGATCGCCTCGTACGCGATCTGCCGGGGCAGGTCGACTGCCGGACGGGCCGGACGCCCGCCCCGCCGGTCCCCACCGAACCGGTCCCCGCCTCGCCGGTCGCCGCCGGGCCGGTCCCCGCCCCGCCGGTCGCCGCGCTCACGGTCGCCGCCGAACCGGTCGCCGGCACGCCGGTCCGCGGCGGGCCGGTCGGAGCGCTGCCGGGCGCCACGCTCACGGTCGCCGAAACGGTCGTCGCCCCGGCGCTCGCCGCCGGGCCGGTCGCCGTGCTCACGCGCGTACCCCCCGGGACGCTCGCCCTCGACGGGCCGGTCCGGGCGCTGCGGCCCCGTCACGCGAACACCTCGCCGGCGGTGACCCGGGCGCCGCGAGCCCAGTCGCCGGCGGGCATGGCCTTCTTGCCTGCGGCGCGCACCTCGCCGAGGCGCACCGGCGTGGTGGCGGTGCCGACCAGCACACCGGACTTCTCCACGTGCAGCTCCCCCGGCTTCAGCTCCGGGCCGTCGGGCAGCGGGGTGACCGGGCCGAGCTTGACCCGGTCGTCGCGGAACGTGGTCCACGGGCCGGGCGCGGGCGTGCAGGCGCGGATGCGCCGGTCCACCGCGAACGCGGGGTCGCCCCAGCGGACGCGGGCGTCCTCCACTGTGAGCTTCGGGGCGAGTGAGACCCCGTCGGCCGGCTGCGGCACGGCCCGGGCGGTGCCGGCGCCGATCGCGTCGAGGACCGCGACCAGCAGCCCGGCGCCGGAGTGCGCGAGCCGTTCCAGCAGGTCACCGGAGGTGTCGGCGGGACGGATCTCGTCGGTGACGGTGCCGTACACCGGGCCGGTGTCCAGCCCTTCCTCCAGCTCGAAGACGCTGGCCCCGGTCAGCTCGTCGCCGTGCAGCACGGCGTGCTGCACGGGCGCGGCGCCGCGCCAGGCGGGCAGCAGGGAGAAGTGCAGGTTGATCCAGCCGTGCCGGGGGATCTCCAGCGCCACCGGCGGCACCAGCGCGCCGTAGGCGACCACCGGTACGCAGTCCGGCGCCAGCTCGCGCAGCCGGTCGAGGAACTCCGGCTCACGCGGACGGGCCGGGGTGAGCACCTCGACGCCGTGCGCGTCGGCCCACGCGCCGACCGGCGAGCGGACCAGTCCCCGGCCCCGCCCGGCCGGGGCGTCGGGGCGGGTGACCACGGCGAGCAGCTCGTGCCCGGAGGCGGCGATCGCGTCCAGGGCCGGTACGGCGACAGCCGGCGTGCCGGCGAAGATCAGGCGCATCCGGGTCACCGCCCCAGGCCGAACGGGTTGCCGGCGGCGTGCGGGCTGAGCTTGACCGTCGGCGGCGCGGCCTGGTCGTACCACTCGGCCTGGCGGATCGCCTTCATGGCCTCCTTGCGGCCGGCCGCGTCGAGCCGGTCGACGAAGAGCACCCCGTCGAGGTGGTCGGTCTCGTGCTGCACGCAGCGGGCCATCAGCCCGGTGCCGACGATCTGCAACGGGTCGCCGTAGCCGTTGAAGCCCTTGGCGATCACGTTCTGCCGGCGCTTGGTGTCGAAGTAGAGCCCGGGGATGGACAGGCAGCCCTCCGGGCCGTCCTGCTCCTCCTCGTCGGGGAACTCCAGCACCGGGTTGACCAGGTGGCCGAGGACGTCGTCGACGTCGAAGGTGAACACCCGCAGGCCCACCCCGAGCTGCGGCGCGGCCAGGCCGGCGCCGCTCTGCTCGCGCATCGTGTCGGTCAGGTCGGCGATCAGCTTGCGCAGCTCGGCGTCGAAGTCGACGACCGGGTCGGCCGGCGTGCGCAGCACCGGATCGCCGAACAGACGGATGGGCTGGACGGTCACTCGGCGTGGCTCCTTGTCTGGGTCGAACGATGCGCGTCCAGTCTACGGAGTCGGCCCGGCCGCCCCGGGTGGCGTACCGGGAACGGTGACCGGGGCCGCCTCCCACCCCACGCTCACCGGCAGCGTGGCGTGACCACGCAGGGTGAGCCGGACCCGCCGCTCGGGCCGGCCCGCCACTGCCAGCCCGGGCAGCCGGCGCAGCAGCAGCGGGAACGCCACCTGCGCCTCCAGCCGGGCCAGCGCCGCGCCGAGGCAGTAGTGCGGCCCGGCGCCGAATGAGAGCGGCGCGATCTGCGCCCGCCACGGGTCGAAGCGGGCCGGATCGGGATAGCGGCGGGGATCACGGTTGGCCGCGCCGAGCAGCACGATGACCCAGCTCTCCGGCGGCAGGTCGACGTCGCCGTACCGGGACGGCGCGGTGCTCATCCGCGAGGTGAGCTGCACCGGTGAGTCGTAGCGCAGCAGCTCGTCGACGTACGCGGGGGCGAGGTCGGGCCGCTCGCGCAGCGCCGCCGCGGCGCGCGGATGCTCCAGCAGCGCCACCAGGCCGTTGCCGAGCAGGTTGGTGGTGGTCTCGAAGCCGGCCACCAGCAGCACGATGAGGTTGGCCAGCAGCTCGTCGCCGGAGAGCCGGTCGCCACCGTCGTGCGCCTGGACCAGCGCGGTGGTGAGGTCGTCGGCCGGGGCCCGGCGGCGGGCCGCCACCAGCTCGGTGAAGTAGCCCCGCAGCTCGGTCGCGCCCCGGTCGGCCACCGCCAGCTCGTCGGCTGTGATCTCCGGTTCGAGCACGCCGGTCAGGTCGGTGGCCCAGCGCCGGAACAGCGGCCGGTCCGCCGCCGGCACGCCGAGCAGCGCGCAGATCACGCCGACCGGCAGGGGGTACGCGAACGCGGCCATGAAGTCGACCGGCTCGTCGGCGGCGAGCATCGCGTCGACCAGCTCGTCGGCCTGCGCCCGCACCACGTCGCGCATCGCGGCGATCCGGCGCGGGGTGAACGCGCCGGCGGCCAGCCGCCGCATCCGGCTGTGGTCGGGCGGGTTGGTGCGCAGCATCGACCGGGAGATCGACAGCACGGCCGGGCTCTCCCGCCAGCCGGGCATGAACTGGTCGCGCAGCGCGTCGTCCATCACCCCGAACCGGGCGTCGCGCAGGATCGCGTCGGCCTCGGCGTAGCCGGTGACCACGTAGAAGACCGGCCCGGCCTGGACCACCGGGCCGTGCGCGCGCAGCCGCTCGTACGTCGGATAGGGGTCGAGACGACCCTCGGGGGACATCAGCAGCGCGAGCGCGTCGGTCGGATCCACGATTCCGCCTCCCCAGGCATCGGAGGCCTTCATCATGCTCCGGCCCGCCGGATCGGGTGAACCCGTGACGGCGAGGTGGCGGTGTCCCCGGCGGTCAGGCGCCGGCGCCCGGCTCCCCGGCGAGCACCGGGCCGCCGCCGAGCAGCGCGTGCTCCGGCAGCGGCAGCGTGATGCCGTGCGCGTCCTCCCAGTCGTGGATGAGCCCCGGGCGGGCCTGCGCGGTGAAGAAGTCGACGGCGCTGATCCCGCCGACCACCGGCTCGTCCACCTCGGCGACCAGCCGGGCCGGGACCATCGGCAGGCCGGCGCGCACCGCCGCGCTGAGCCGCCGGTGGCCGTCGACGACGAAGAAGTACTCGCCGGTGTAGCCGATGCTCAGCGGCTCCGGCTCCTCGTCGCGTCCGGCCGCCTCGGCGGCGGCGTCGGAGTCCCAGAGGCCGCGCAGCGTCGACACGTCCTCGGTGGGGTACACCCGGTTCGGGTCGAGCAGCAGCAGCGGCCGGCCGGCGCGCAGCACGTCCGCGCCGAGGCGGCCCTCGTAGACGTCGATGACGTGCTGGATGACCTGCTCCGGGTTGGCCCGGGTGGTGTCGCAGACCAGGTCGTAGTTGCGCAGGCGGGCCTTGTCGACGCCGTACCGGACGATGAACCGGCCGCGCTCGCTCTCGCTGCGCTCGCGCAGCTTGGCCCGCGCCTCCTCCAGCGAGGTGTAGCTCTCGGCCGGGCCGGACGGGCGGGCGAGCACGCGCCGGGCCGCCTCGGTCGGCTCGGTGATCATGTGCACCTTGAGCGCGTCGGTGAAGAAGTGCCAGGCCAGGCGGGAGTCCATGACCAGGGACTCACCGGAGGCGGCGATGTCGCGCTGGAGCTGGTCGACGTACCCGTCGACGGCCTGGTCCAGCTCGGCGTGCAGGTTGAGCTGGAGGGCGGTCATCTGCCGCTCCTGGGCCATCTGGCGGTAGAGGTCGCCGACGCTGACCCGGCGCAGCCCGAGCCGCTTGGCGATCTCGACCGAGACGGTGCTCTTGCCACTGCCGAGGTCACCGTTGAAGACGATCGACTGACGAACGGTCACGACTGGTCCACCCCTGCTCACCGGCTGACTGACGACATCGAATCCGTGTCGGCCCGACGTGCTCTGGCACCCGCCGCGCCGCGTCCCGCGCGGGAAAACCGCACGGCTGGGCATGACGGGCGATGCTATCACCGCCCGCTACTCGATTGCCGGACCAGGTGTGCGGCAAACCCCAGGTCACGACCGTGCGCGAGGGTCCGCGTGCGCACTGTCACGCGATCGCGTCCGATCAGAACAGGGTGAGCGGATCGACCTGGAGCCGTACCGGGTCGGCCGCCTTGCGGGCGCTGCGCTGCCCGGCGGCGGCGTGCAGCGCCTCGGCCATCGCGGCGGCCCGGGACCGGGGCACGCGTACCAGCATCCGCTCCCGGCCCTCGTCGGCCGGCACCGGGCCGAGCACCTCGGCGTCGCCCGGCAGCCGGGCGCCGGCGAGCAGGTCGGCCACCGCCTCGGCCGCGCCGGTGACGCTCGCCATCCGGACCGCCGGCGGGAAGCCCAGCTCGCGCCGCTCGGCCAGTTCCCGGGCCGCGAACCAGGCGGAGTCCCACCGCAGCAGCGCCTGCACCGGGGCCAGCGCGCCGTCCGCGACCACCACCACCCGGCCACCTGCCGTACCGGGCCGGGCCAGCGCGGCGGCGGCCATCCAGCGCCGCAGCGCCTCCTCGCCGGCCCGCAGGTCGGCCCGGGTCAGCAGCGCCCACGAGTCGAGCAGCAGCACCGCGCCGTACCCGCCCTCCGCGACCGGCTCCGCGCCCGGGGTGGCGATCACCAGCCCGGCGCCGCCCGGCACCGTCGCCAGCACCTCCTCCCGCCCCGAGGTCCGCACCGGCACGCCGGGGAACGCCCGGCCCAGCTCCTCGGCGGTCCGCCGGGCACCGGTCACCGAGGCGCGCAGCCGCCGCCCGCCGCACTCCGGGCAGGCGTACGCGGCGGCCACCCGCCCGCACCAGCGGCAGGCGGGCGTGCCCTGCGCCGACGGCAGCGCGAGCGGCCCGGCGCAGTGCGGGCAGCGGGCCGGGGCGCGGCAGTCGGCACAGGCCACCGACGGCACGTAACCCCGGCGCGGCACCTGCACCAGCACCGGCAGGTCCGCGCGCAGCGCGTCCCGGGCGGTGGTCCAGGCCAGGCTCGGCAGCCGTGCCGAGGCCGCGCCGGGATCGCGGGCCAGTTGCGGGTCGTCGCCGGTGGGCGCCAGGGCCGGGGTACGCGCGCGCACCACCGCCCGGTCGGCCACCACCTCGCGCGCCCAGCCGGTCTCCACCAGCAACTGCGCCTCGGCGGTACGGGCGTAGCCGCCGACCACCGCGGCGATGTCGCCGAGCTGCGCCCGGGTCAGCAGCACGTCCCGGGCGTGCGGGTAGGGCGCCCGCGGTTCGCCGTGCAGGTCGTCGCCGTCGTCCCAGATCGCCACCAGGCCGAGCCGCCGCACCGGGGCGAACATCGCCGCCCGGGTGCCGATCACCACGTCCACCCCGCCCGTCCGGGCGGTGAGGAAGGCCCGGTAGCGGCGGGCCGGACCGTCGGCGGCGGCGAGCCGGACGTGGCGTCCCGCGCCGAGCACCGCGGTCAGGGCGGCGTCGAGCCGGTCCAGGTCACGGGCGTCGGCCACCACGACCACGGCACCACGGCCACCGGCCACCGTGGCGGCGACCGCGTCGGCGTACCGGTCGGCCCAGTCCTCCCCCGGCAACGCCGACCAGACCGCGCGGGCGGGCCGGCCGTCGGTGAGCGCGCGCAGCAGCGCCGGCCCGGCCGGGTAGTCCCGCCAGCCGCGCGGATCCACCTCCGCCCGGCCACCCGGCCGGGCCCCCGCGTCGGCGGCCTCGGACGGTACGCCCCCGGGCGCGGTGCCGTCGGCAGGCGCGGTGCCGTCGGCAGGCGCGGTGCCGTCGGTGGGGCTGCCGTCAGGTTCGGTGCCGTCGGGCGCGGGCTCGTCGGTGGGTGGCGTGTCCGTCGTGACGGCCTTCTCGGCGCGGGCGTGCCGGGGCGGCACCGCCAGCCGGAGCACGTCGGCGAGGCTGCCGGCGTACCTGTCGGCGACCGCGCGGGCCAGCCGGGCCACCTCCGGGGACAGCACCGGCACCGGGGAGACGACCTTCTCCAGGTACGCGAGCTTCGGGTGCTCGGACGACTCGGCGCGCTCCAGCAGCCAGCCGTCGACGAGCTGCCCGGCGAACCGTACCTTCACCCGCACCCCGGGCCGGGCGTCGGCGTCGAGCGCCTCCGGCACCAGGTAGTCGAACGGGCGGTCGAGGTGGGGCAGCGGCACGTCCACGCAGACGCGCGCGACCGGCGACCCCTGCGCGGGTCGCCGGTCGCGGCGCGTGGTGGCGGTCAGGCTCCCGCGGCCGACTTGAGGTCGGCGGCCCGGTCGGTGCCCTCCCAGGTCAGCTCCGGCAGCTCCCGGCCGAAGTGGCCGTACGCGGCGGTCTGCTGGTAGATCGGGCGCAGCAGGTGCAGGTCCCGGATGATGGCGGCCGGACGCAGGTCGAACACCTCGGCCACGGCCTTCTCGATCGAGGCGACCGGCACGGTCTCGGTGCCGAACGTCTCGATGAACAGGCTCACCGGGTGCGCCTTGCCGATCGCGTACGCGACCTGCGCCTCGCACCGCTCGGCCAGCCCGGCGGCCACAACGTTCTTGGCCACCCAGCGCATCGCGTACGCGGCCGACCGGTCGACCTTCGACGGGTCCTTGCCGGAGAACGCGCCGCCGCCGTGCCGGGCGTACCCGCCGTACGTGTCCACGATGATCTTCCGGCCGGTCAGGCCGGCGTCACCCATCGGGCCGCCGATCTCGAACCGCCCGGTCGGGTTGACCAGCAGCCGGTAGCCCTCGGTCTCCAGGCCGAGGCCCTCCAGCTCCGGGGCGATGACGTGGTCCCGGATGTCCGGGGTGAGCAGCGACTCCAGCGAGATGTCCGCCGCGTGCTGGCTGGACACGACGACGGTGTCGAGCCGGACCGGGCGCAGCCCGTCGTACTCGATGGTGACCTGCGTCTTGCCGTCCGGCCGCAGGTACGGGATCGTGCCGTCCTTGCGGACCGCGGCGAGCCGCCGGGCCAGCCGGTGCGCCAGCGCGATCGGCAGCGGCATCAGCTCGGGCGTCTCGGAGCAGGCGAAGCCGAACATCATGCCCTGGTCGCCGGCGCCCTGCGCGTCCAGCGCGCTCTCCGACCCACCGGTACGCAGCTCGAAGGCGTTGTCGACGCCCTGGGCGATGTCCGGCGACTGGGCGCCGATGGACACGCTGACGCCGCAGGAAGCGCCGTCGAAGCCCTTCTTCGACGAGTCGTAGCCGATGCCGAGGATGGTCTCGCGGACGATGGTGGGGATGTCGGCGTACGCCTTGGTGGTCACCTCGCCGGCCACGTGCACCTGACCGGTGGTGATCAACGTCTCCACCGCGACCCGGCTGTGCGGGTCCTGGGCGAGCAGCGCGTCGAGAATGCCGTCACTGATCTGGTCGGCGATCTTGTCCGGGTGGCCCTCCGTGACCGATTCGGACGTGAAGAGACGTGTCACGGCACTCCTAAGCATGTGAAGACTTTTAAAGGTCGCTCGGCGGCAGTTTAGTCATCATCGTTCCGCCGCGACGCGATGAACGCGGGTCGACCAACCGTCAGGAACGCGACGGCAGCCGCGGACAGACGAGGTCCCAGACGGCGTCGGCCAGGGCCTCCTTGGGCTGCTCGGGCAGCCGGTGCACGGCGCCGTCGGCGCCGATCACGGTGGCCGCGTTGGTGTCGGCGCCGAAGACCTTGTCCACGCCGACCTCGTTGACCACGATCATGTCGGCCCCCTTGCGGGCCAGCTTGGCCCGGCCGTTGGCCTCCGCGTCGTCGGTCTCCGCGGCGAAGATCACCAGCACCTGCCCGGGCCGGCGACGCCGCCCCAGCTCGACGGCGATGTCCGGGTTGGTGACCAGCTCGATGGTCGGCGCGACACCGTCGTCGGACTTCTTGATCTTCCCGGTGGCGTAGCTGGCCGGCCGGAAGTCGGCGGGCGCGGCGGCCATCACCACGGCGTCCGCGTCGGCGGCCGCCGCCAGCGTGGCGTCGCGCAGCTCCTCGGTGGTGCCCACCCGGACCAGGTCCGCCCCGGCCGGGTCGGGCAGCGCCACGTTGGCCGCGACGAGCGTGACCCGGGCGCCCCGGGCCACGGCGGCGCGGGCGAACGCGTACCCCTGCTTGCCGGACGACCGGTTGCCCAGGAACCGGACCGGGTCCAGCGGCTCGCGGGTGCCCCCGGCGGTGACCACCACGTGCCGGCCGGCCAGATCGGCCTCGGCCTCGACGCCGCGGGCCAGGGCCCGGCGGGCCACCGCGAAGATCTCCGCCGGGTCGGGCAGGCGGCCCTTGCCGGTGTCCCGCCCGGTGAGCCGGCCCACGGCCGGCTCGATCACGCGGACGCCCCGCGAGCGCAGCGTGGCCACGTTCGCGACGGTCGCCGGGTGCTCCCACATCTCGGTGTGCATGGCCGGGGCCAGCAGCACCGGGCAGCGGGCGGTCAGCAGCGTGTTGGTGAGCAGGTCGTCGGCGAGGCCGTGGGCGGCCTTGGCGAGCAGGTCGGCGGTGGCCGGGGCGACCACGACCAGGTCGGCGTGCTGCCCGAGCCGCACGTGCGGCACCTCGTGCACGTCGGACCAGACGTCGTCGGCGACCGGCCGGCCGGACAGGGCCGCCCAGGTCGGCGCCCCGACGAAGCGGAGCGCCGAGGCGGTCGGCACCACCCGGACCCGGTGACCCGACTCGGTGAAGAGCCGGAGCAGCTCACACGCCTTGTAGGCGGCGATGCCGCCGCCGACCCCGAGGACGATCTCGGCGGGCATCGGCGCGGGCGGGGTTACGGCTGGTCGGTCGGCTCGGCGGTGAGCAGGCCCGCGTTGATCTCGCGCATGGCGATGGAGAGCGGCTTCTCCTGCGGGGTGGTCTCCACCAGCGGGCCGACGTACTCCAGGAGGCCCTCACCGAGCTGGCTGTAGTAGGCGTTGACCTGACGGGCGCGCTTGGCGGCGAAGATGACCAGCGCGTACTTCGAGGTGGTCTTCTCGAGCAGCTCGTCGATCGGCGGGTTGGTGATGCCCTCGGGGTTGGTGGCGATGGATCCCACGAATTAAACCTCTGCGTCTCGTGCGCCGCCCGCGGGCGGTCGGGCCGGAGCCAGGAAGGACGAACCGAGCAATCCTACCAGCTCCGCCGCGGCGCGTTCGGTGTGGTCGTGTGCCACGGCATGGGCGAAGAGGGCCGCGACGTCCGGGTCGGCCCGGTACGCCGGGGGCGCGAGCAGCACCAGCCGGGCGCCGGGCGCCGCCACCCGTACCGCCAGCGCGCCGGCCAGGTCCAGCGGCAGCAGCACCGGCCGTCCCTCCGCGAGCCGCGCCCGCACCTCGGCCCGGGGCACCCCCCGGCGGTACGGCCCGATCCGGCACCACTCCAGCAGCTCCCCGGCGGCGATCAGCCGGTCGAAGCCGGGCGCGTCGAGGAAGACGCGGTCGACGCCGTCACGCTCGTCCGGACGGGGTGGGCGGGTGGTGGCGACCACCGGCACGCAGACAGACGCAAGGCGCGCCCGGACCGCCTCGACGACACTGCTCCGGCCGGCCCCGGAGGGACCGGACAGGACAGTGAGCCGAGCCGCCGAGCGCGCCTCGTCATCCGTGCTCACCGCTTGTTTCTACACGGCGGGCCGTTCAGTTGGCGGCGAACTCTCCGAGCAGAGCCTTGCGCTGCTGCTCGCCGAGGCCGCGCAGGCGACGGCTGTCCGCGATCTTGAGCTTCTCCATGATCTGGGTGGCCCGGATCTTGCCGATGCCCGGCATCGCCTGGAGCACGGCCGAAACCTTCAGCTTGCCCACGACGTCGTCGGACTCGGCCCGCTCGAGGACGGTGGCGAGGGTGGTCTTGCCCTGCTTGAGCTGCTCCTTCAGCTCAGCGCGGGCCTTGCGGATCTCCGCGGCCTTCTCCAGCGCGGCAGCGCGCTGCTCGGGGGTCAGTGACGGGAGCGGCACCAGTTCTCCTCAGGTCCCTAGTACGGCGGGCTGAGCGCCCCACCGCATCTGTGAAACGTGGTGTCGCTGGCAACCAAAGGGGTCCGTGGTTCCCAGCGCGGGGAAAACTAGCGGTCAACGGAGATTTCGGCAACGTGGACGCGCGATGATCAACCCAAAGTGACCGAGCCGTCAGTCAGTCCGCCGTGCCCAGGGCGGCCCGGCAGTCGGCCAGCACCCGCTCGGTGGCGGCCCGCAGGCCGGCCGGGTCGGGGCCCGCGCCGAGCACCTCCCGGGAGTACGACGGCAGCACCCACGGCAGCGCGGCGCCGAACACGGTACGCAACCCGGCGGGCGTTCCGCCCTGCGCGCCCAGCCCCGGCGCGAGCAGCGGACCGTTGACCGAGTCCAGATCGTGACCCGTCTCACCGACTGTCGCGCCGACCACCAGACCGAAGCTGCCGAGGGGCTCCGCACCGCGGTTGAGCTGGGAAATCTCGTCGATCACGGTCTGCGCGACGGTGCGCCCGCCGACGCCCACGGCGCGCTGCACGGAGGCACCCTCCGGGTTGGAGGTGAGCGCCAGGACGAAGACCCCGCCACCGTGCTCGGCGGCGGTGGAGAACATCGGGGCGAGCGAACCTACTCCCAGGTAGGGGCTCGCGGTGACCGCGTCGACATACAGAGGGCTGGATGGATCGAGGTACGCCGAGGCGTACGCGGCGACGGTAGAGCCGATGTCACCTCGCTTGACGTCGAGCAGAGTGAGCGCTCCCAAATCTCGCAACTGTCGGATAGTTGACTCAAGCACGCCGACGCCCCGGGCGCCGAAGCGCTCGAAGAACGCCGACTGCGGCTTGACCACGGCGACCCGGTCACCGATCGCCTCCACCACGGTGGCGCAGAACCGCTCCAGGCCCGCCACGTCGTCGGACAGGCCCCAGGCGGTCAGCAACCCGGGGTGCGGGTCGATCCCCACGCAGAGCGGCCCTCGTTCCGCCACGGCCCGGTGCAGACGGGCGCCGAACGTCTCCATGCGTCTCTCCCTCTCCCGGCGGCTCCGGGCCGCCTGGCGTGTCCGGCGACGGGCCTCCCGTCGCGCCCTGTCGAACCGGCCGGGCTCAGCCGGCCTTGACCGCCGCGGCCACTCCGGCCGCGATCCGCGCCACGTCCGCGGCGTCGCAGACGTACGGCGGCATCGTGTAGACGAGATCCCGGAACGGGCGCAGCCACACCCCCTCGGCCACCGCGGCGGCGGTCGCCCGGGGCAGGTCCACCTCGTGGTCGAGCTGCACCACCCCGATCGCGCCGAGCACGCGTACGTCGGCCACACCGGGCGCGTCCCGCAACGGCGCCAGGCCGGCCCGCAGGCCCTCGGCGATGCCCGTCACCCGTCCCGCCCAGTCCCCGGCCCGCAGGAGGTCCAGGGAGGCGTTGGCGACGGCGCAGGCGAGCGGGTTACCCATGAACGTCGGCCCGTGCGCCAGCACCCCGTCGGCGGAGATGGCCCGCGCCACCTCGGGCGTGCACAGCGCCGCGGCGAGCGTCAGGTACCCGCCGGTGAGCGCCTTGCCGACGCAGAGCACGTCCGGGGTGACGCCGGCGTGCTCGGCGGCGAACATCCGGCCGGTCCGGCCGAAGCCGGTGGCGATCTCGTCGAACACCAGCAGGATGCCGTGCCGCCGGGTCACCTCGCGCAGCACGCGCAGATAGTGCGGGTGGTGGAACCGCATCCCGCCGGCGCCCTGGACGACCGGCTCCACGATCACCGCGGCCAGTTCGCCGGCGTGCCGCTCCACCGCCTCCACCAGCGCCGCCTCGTACGCCGGGTCCGGCGCCGCGTCGAAGCCGGGCGGCGGCACCGGCGCGAACACCTGCCGGGGCAGCACGTCGCCCCAGAGATGGTGCATGCCACCCTCCGGGTCGCAGACGCTCATCGGGTGGAACGTGTCGCCGTGGTAGCCGCCCCGCCAGGTGCCCAGCCGGCGTCGCTGCGGGCGTCCCAGCGCCCGCTGGTACTGCAGGCACATCTTCACCGCCACCTCGACGCTCACCGAGCCGGAGTCGGCCAGGAAGACGTGTTCCAGGCCGTCCGGGGTCAGCTCGACGAGCGTGCGCGCCAGGCGTACGGCGGGCTCGTGGGTGAGCCCGCCGAACATGACGTGGCTCATCCGCCCGAGCTGGTCGGTCACCGCGGCGTCGAGCACCGGGTGCCGGTAGCCGTGGATCGCCGCCCACCACGACGACATCCCGTCGACCAGCTCCCGCCCGTCCGCGAGCCGCAGCCGCACCCCCGCGGCGCTGTCGACCACGTAGGGCGCGCCGGCGCCGGGCATCGGGGCGTACGGGTGCCACACGTGCCGCCGGTCGGCTTCCAGGATCTCCTCGGGCGTCACGTCTCCTCCTTCGGCCCTCTCCCCCGCGATCTTGCAGTTGCCGCCCCGGCAGCGCCCGGAATGGGGCGGTGTGCCAGGGCCGGAACTGCAAGATCGCGCGGGTCAGGTTCGGGTTGTGATGGCTCGGGTGAGGGCGGGGCCCCGGTAGATGAAGCCGGTGTAGAGCTGGAGCAGGGAGGCGCCGGCGTCGAACATGCGTGTGGCGTCGTCGGGGTGCAGGATGCCGCCCACACCGATCACCGGCAGCCGGCCGCCGGTCTCCCGGTGCACGAAGGCGACCATCTCCCGGGCCCGGGCGGTCAGCGGCCGGCCGGACAGCCCGCCGGCCTCGGCGGCGCGCTCCCGGTCGGCCGGGGCGAGCCCGTCCCGGGCGAGTGTGGTGTTGGTGGCGATGACCCCGGCCGCGCCCCGGTCGAGGCACACCTCCAGCAGCTCGGCCACGGCCGGCTCGGTCAGGTCCGGGGCGATCTTCACCAGCACCGGCTTCTCTCCCACCAGCGCGGCGAGCAACGCGTCCAGATGGGACCGGTCCTGAAGCGACCGCAGCCCGGGGGTGTTCGGTGAGGACACGTTCACCGCGAAGTAGTCGCCGTGATCCTTGAGCGCCCGGAACGAGGCGAGGTAGTCCTCGACCGCCTCGTCCAGCGGGGTCACCTTGGACTTGCCGAGCGAGATGCCCAGCGGCACGCCGAGCGGGCGCGGCAACGCGGCCAGCCGGTCCGCCAGCGCCTCGGCACCGGCGTTGTTGAAGCCCATCCGGTTGATCACGGCTTCGCTGTCGCGCAGCCGGAACAGCCGGGGCCGGGGGTTGCCCGGCTGGGCGTGCGCGGTCACGGTGCCGACCTCGACGAAACCGAAGCCCAGCGCCGGCCAGGCCGGCAGCGCGAGCCCGTTCTTGTCCATCCCGGCCGCCAGCCCGACCGGGTTGGGGAAGCGCACCCCGAACACGGTGCGCGGCGCCGACCGGAAGTACGCCGCCCGCAGCGCGGCGAGGACCGCCGGCTGCCGGGACACCGCGGCCAGCCGCGCCAGCGTCCACTCGTGCGCCCCCTCCGCGTCCCCGCCCGCGAGCGAGAACAGCCGGGGCCGCACCACCTTCTCGAAGATCACGCCCCGGCCCCCCGCCCGGCCCGCCCGGCCCGCCCGGTTTCCCCGTCGATCATGAGGTTGACGGCGATGTGGATCTCCAAATCCGCCGTCAACCTCATGATCGGCGCGTTGAGGCGCGGGGTCACTCGCCCGCCCGGAGGGCGGCGTGGAGATCCTGCAGCGGGCGGACCTTCAGGTCGCCCCGGATGCGGGCCTCGATGCCCATGACGGCGGCTGCGGCGCCGGGAACGGTGGTGACGCACGGGATGTCCACGCTCACCGCCGCGCTGCGGATCTCGTACCCGTCGGAACGGGCGCTCGCCCCGGAACCCTGTGGCGTGTTCACCACCAGCGCCACGTCCCCGCCGAGGATCAGCGAGACCGCGTCCGCGCCCTCACCCGACTCATAGTGCTTGCGGATCTGCTCGCAGGCGATGCCGTGCCGGCGCAGCACCTCGGCCGTGCCGGTGGTGGCCACGATCTCGAAGCCCAGGTCGGCCAGGCGCTTGATCGGGAAGATCATGCCACGCTTGTCCCGGTTGGCGACCGAGACGAAGATCTTCCCGGCGGTCGGCAGCGACCCGTACGCGGCGGCCTGCGACTTGGCGAACGCCTGGCCGAAGCCGGTGTCGATGCCCATCACCTCGCCGGTGGACTTCATCTCCGGGCCGAGCAGCACGTCGATGCCCTTGCCGGACGGGGTGCGGAACCGCTTGAACGGCAGCACCGCCTCCTTGACCGCGATCGGCGCGTCGGCCGGCATGGTGCCGCCGTCGCCGGTGGGCGGCAGCATCCCCTCGGCGCGCAGCTGCGCGACGGTGGCGCCGAGCGCGATCCGGGCCGCCGCCTTCGCCAGCGGCACCGCCGTGGCCTTCGAGACGAACGGTACGGTCCGGGAGGCGCGCGGATTGGCCTCCAGCACGTAGAGCATGTCGCCCTGCAGCGCGTACTGGACGTTGAGCAGGCCGCGCACCCCGACGCCGCGGGCGATCTGCTCGGTGTAGTGCCGCACCTGGGCCAGGTGCGAGCCGGCCAGGGTGATCGGCGGCAGCGCGCAGGACGAGTCGCCGGAGTGGATGCCGGCCTCCTCGATGTGCTCCATCACGCCGCCCAGGTAGACGTCGCCGTCGGCGTCCACGAGCGCGTCCACGTCGATCTCGATGGCGTCGTCCAGGAACCGGTCCACCAGCACCGGCCGGTCCGGCGAGATGGCGGTGGCCCGGCCGATGTAGTCGCGCAGCGTGGCGTCGTCGTACACGATCTCCATGCCGCGCCCGCCGAGCACGTACGAGGGGCGGACCAGCACCGGGTACCCGATCTCGTCGGCGATCGCCTTCGCCTCGTCGTACGAGGTGGCCATGCCGTGCGCGGGCGCGCGCAGCCCGGCCCGGGCCAGCACCGCGCCGAACGCGCCACGCTCCTCGGCCAGGTGGATCGACTCCGGGGAGGTGCCGACGATCGGCACCCCGGCGTTCTTGAGCCGCTGCGCCAGGCCCAGCGGGGTCTGCCCGCCGAGCTGCACGATCACCCCGATGACGCCGGGGCCGCCCGCCTCCTTGCCGGAGGAGTCCTCGGCGTGCCAGACCTCCAGCACGTCCTCGAACGTCAGCGGCTCGAAGTAGAGCCGGTCGGCGGTGTCGTAGTCGGTGGAGACGGTCTCCGGGTTGCAGTTGACCATGACGGTCTCGTAGTCCACGTCCCGCAACGCCTGGACCGCGTGCACGCACGAGTAGTCGAACTCGATGCCCTGACCGATCCGGTTCGGCCCGGAGCCCAGGATGAGCACCTTCGGCCGCGCCGAGGGCGCCACCTCGGTCTCCGAGTCGTAGGTCGAGTAGTGATACGGCGTGGTCGCCTCGAACTCGGCCGCGCAGGTGTCCACCGTCTTGTAGACCGGCCGGACGCCGAGCCGGTGCCGCAGCGTCCGGACGCCGTCCTCGGCGGCCAGCTCGGGACGCAGTGCGGCGAGCTGCCGGTCGGACAGGCCGGCCCGCTTGGCCCGGCGCAGCAGGGCGGCGTCGAGCACCGGCGCGTCCACGATCTCGGCGCGCAGCTCGACCAGCGAGGCGATCTGGTCCAGGAACCACGGGTCCATGCCGCCGGACGCCTCGGACACCTCGGCGATCGACGCGCCGAGGCGCAGCGCCCGCTCGACCGTGTAGAGCCGGCCGTCGTGCGGCGTGCGCAGCGCCGCGAGGGTGTTCTCCCGGGTCGCGTCCTGAGGGTCGGGGACGGTCCAGAAACCGGATGATTTGGTTTCCATCGAGCGCATCGCCTTGTTCAGCGCCTCGGTGAAGTTGCGGCCCAGGCTCATCGCCTCGCCCACCGACTTCATCGTGGTGGTCAGCTCCGGGTCGGCGCCGGGGAACTTCTCGAACGCGAACCGGGGGATCTTCACCACCACGTAGTCGAGCGTCGGCTCGAACGCCGCGGGCGTCTTCAGCGTGATGTCGTTGGGGATCTCGTCGAGCGTGTAGCCGATGGCGAGCTTCGCGGCGATCTTCGCGATCGGGAAGCCGGTGGCCTTCGACGCCAGCGCCGAGGAGCGCGACACCCGCGGGTTCATCTCGATCACGACGATCCGACCGTCGGCCGGGTTCACCGCGAACTGGATGTTGCAGCCGCCGGTGTCCACACCGACCTCGCGCAGCACCGCGATGCCGAGGTCACGCAGCCGCTGGTACTCCCGGTCGGTGAGCGTCATCGACGGCGCGACGGTGACGCTGTCGCCGGTGTGCACACCCATCGGGTCGACGTTCTCGATCGAGCAGACCACCACCACGTTGTCGTGGCGGTCGCGCATCAGTTCGAGCTCGTACTCCTTCCAGCCGAGCACGCTCTCCTCGATGAGCACCTCGTGCACCGGGCTGGCCGCCAGGCCGGAACCGGCGATGCGCTCCAGGTCCTCGTCGGTGTGCGCCATGCCGGAACCGAGGCCGCCCATGGTGAACGACGGCCGGATGACCACCGGCAGGCCCAGCTCGGCGACCGTCTCGCGGACCTCGTCCATCGAGTGGCAGACCCGCGACCGCGGCACCAGCGCCGACGGATCGTCCAGGCCCAGCCGTACGCCGGCCTTCGCGACGATCTCCTTGAACAGCTGCCGGTCCTCGCCCCGGTTGATCGCCTCGATGTTCGCGCCGATCAGCTCGACGCCGTACTTCTCCAGCACGCCCGCCTCGTGCAGCGCGACAGCGGTGTTCAGCGCGGTCTGCCCGCCGAGCGTCGGCAGCAGCGCGTCGGGACGCTCCTTGGCGATGACCAGCTCGACGAACTCCGGGGTGATCGGCTCGACGTACGTGGCGTCGGCGAACTCCGGATCCGTCATGATCGTCGCCGGGTTGGAGTTGACCAGGCTGACCCGGATCCCCTCGCTGCGCAGCACGCGGCAGGCCTGGGTGCCGGAGTAGTCGAACTCGCAGGCCTGTCCGATCACGATCGGCCCGGAGCCGATCACCAGGACGTGCTTGAGGTCGGTCCGCTTAGGCATTCTTTCCGCCTTCACTGTGGTTCCGGTCGAAGCCACGGCCTTCGATCAACTCGGCGAAACGGTCGAAGAGGTAGTCCGCGTCGTGCGGGCCGGCCGCCGCCTCCGGGTGGTACTGGACGGTGAAGGCGGGCACGTCCACGGCCCGCAGCCCCTCGACCACGTTGTCATTGAGGCAGACGTGTGACACCTGGACACCGCCGAACTCGGTCTGGATCACCTGATCCGGCACCACGGCGCCGTCCCCGGCACCCGGCACCTGCACCGCGAAGCCGTGGTTGTGGCTGGTCACCTCGACCTTGCCGGTGGCCCGGTCGAGCACCGGCTGGTTGATGCCGCGGTGGCCGTACCCCAGCTTGTAGGTGCCGAAGCCGAGCGCCCGGCCGAGGATCTGGCTGCCGAAGCAGATGCCGAACAGCGGGATCCGCCGGGTCAGCACCTCCCGG
This sequence comes from Micromonospora sp. CNZ297, assembly GCF_007827625.1. NCBI lineage: Bacteria > Bacillati > Actinomycetota > Actinomycetes > Micromonosporales > Micromonosporaceae > Micromonospora > Micromonospora sp. CNZ297. The sequence goes on from NZ_VISU01000003.1 coordinate 83,310, forward strand.
GCCAGCGCCACCGGGCCGTCGGCGGTCGCCGGGTCGCCCGGGCCGGGCGAGAAGAAGACCGCGTCCGCGCCGGTGGCGAGCAGGTCCTCGATAGTCGACCCGGCGGGCAGCACGTGGGTGGTGACGCCGCGGGCGGCGAGCCGGCGCGGCACGTTGCGCTTGATGCCCAGGTCCACAGCCGCCACCGTGAACCGGTGCTCGCCCTGCGCCTCGACGACGTACGGCTTGGCGGTGGTCACCTCGTCGGACAGGTTCGCGCCGACCATCTGCGGCGAGCGGCGGACCCGCTCCAGCAGGGCGGCCGGGTCGTCCTCGACACTGGAGATGCCGACCCGCATCGCGCCGCGCTCGCGCAGGTGCCGGGTCAGCGCCCGGGTGTCCACGCCGCTGATGCCGACGACGCCCTCGGCGGCGAGCCGGTCCTCCAGGCCGCCGCCGGCCCGCCAGTTGGAGCTGATCCGGGCCGGGTCGCGCACCACGTACCCGGCCACCCAGATCCGGTCGGACTCGTCGTCCTCGCCGTTGACGCCGGTGTTGCCGATGTGCGGCGCGGTCTGCACCACCACCTGCCGGTGGTACGAGGGGTCGGTGAGCGTCTCCTGGTAGCCGGTCATGCCGGTGTTGAAGACGGCCTCGCCGAAGGTCTCCCCGACGCTGCCGTACGCCTCGCCGTGGAACGTGCGCCCGTCCTCCAGGACGAGGATCGCCGATCTACGCTTCACCATTACCGGGCCCGCCTTTCGTTCGCGACTGCGGGACTCCGCTCCGCTGCGTTCCTCGCGCTCACTTGACAGCCTTTCCGTCCAGGACCGTCGGCTCGCCGCGCAGGAAGGTCGCCACGATGCGACCCGGCAGCGTCATGCGGGCGTACGGGGTGTTGCGACTGCGACTGGCCAGCTCCGCCGGTTCGACGACGCGCCGGGCGGCCGGGTCGACCAGGGTCAGGTTGGCCGGTACGCCGGGCGCCGGGTCGAGGCCGTGCCCGGCCAGCCCGGCGATCCGGGCCGGCGTGCGGGACATCCGCTCGGCGATCAGGTCCCAGCGGGGACCGAACACGTCGAGCGCGATCGACAGCGCCGTCTCCAGGCCGAGCATGCCCGGCCGGGCGTACGCCCACTCGCACTCCTTGTCCTCCACGGCGTGCGGCGCGTGGTCGGTGGCGATGATGTCGATCACGCCCTCGGCCAGCGCCTCCCGCAGCGCGGCGATGTCGGTGGCGGTGCGCAGCGGCGGGTTGACCTTGAAGACCGGGTCGTAGCTGCCCGCTGGGCTCCAGTTGTTCGCAAGCTCACTCCTCCCGCTCACGACCTCGTCCGTGAGCAGCAGGTGGTGCGGCGTCACCTCGGCGGTGACCCGTACCCCGCGCGCCTTGGCCTGACGCAGCACCTCGACGCTGCCGGCGGTGGAGACGTGGCAGACGTGCAGCCGGCTGCCGACGTGCTCGGCCAGCAGCACGTCCCGGGCGATGATCGCCTCCTCGGCGACGGCCGGCCAGCCGGTCAGGCCGAGGCGGGTGGACACCTCGCCCTCGTGCATCTGCGCGCCCTCGGTCAGCCGGGGCTCCTCGGCGTGCTGGGCGATCACGCCGTCGAACGCCTTGACGTACTCCAGCGCCCGGCGCATCAGCCGCGGGTCCGACACGCAGTGCCCGTCGTCGGAGAAGATCCGCACCCCGGCGGCCGAGTCGGCCATCGCGCCCAGCTCGGCCAGGCGCTCGCCGGCCAGCCCGACGGTGACCGCGCCGATCGGCTGCACGTCGACCAGGCCGGCCTCCCGGCCGAGCCGCCAGACCTGCTCCACCACGCCCGCGGTGTCCGCCACCGGGGAGGTGTTCGCCATCGCGCACACCGCCGTGTAGCCGCCGAGTGCCGCCGCCCGGGAACCGGACTCGACCGTCTCGGCGTCCTCCCGGCCGGGCTCGCGCAGGTGGGTGTGCAGGTCGACCAGGCCGGGCAGCGCGACCAGGCCGGTCGCGTCGATGACTGTGGCGTCGTCCGCGGCGAGCCCGCGGCCCGTCCCGGCCACCACGCCGTCGCGGATGAGCAGGTCGGTCGGCTCGCCGCCGACGATGCTGACGCCTGTGATGAGGTACGCGGTCACCGGTTGTTCCCTCCGAGCAGCAGGTAGAGCACGGCCATCCGCACGGAGACCCCGTTGGCGACCTGTTCGACGATGGTGGAGCGGGGCGAGTCGGCCACCTCGGGCGTGATCTCCATGCCCCGGTTCATCGGGCCGGGGTGCATGACGATCGCGTGCTCGGGCAGCCGGCGCATGCGCGGCCCGTCGAGCCCGTAGCGTCGGGCGTACTCGCGGGCCGACGGGAAGTAGGAGTCACCCATCCGCTCGCGCTGCACCCGCAGCATCATCACCACGTCCACATCTGGGAGAACGGCGTCGAGGTCGTAACAGACGTCGGTGCCGGTGGCCAGGGCGGCGGCGATGTCGACCGGGATGAGGGTGGGCGGGCCGACCAGTGTCACCTTCGCGCCGAGGGTGGACAGCAGCAGCACGTTGGAGCGGGCCACCCGGGAGTGCAGCACGTCGCCGACGATCGCCACGTGCAGGCCGTCGAGGCGGCCCAGCCGGGACCGCATCGTGTACGCGTCGAGCAGCGCCTGGGTGGGGTGCTCGTGGGTGCCGTCACCGGCGTTGACCACCGATCCGTCCACCCACTCGGCGAGCCGGTGCGGTGCGCCGGAGGCGGGGTGCCGGACGACGACCGCGTCCGCGCCCATGGCCTGGAGCGTGAGCGCGGTGTCCTTCAGGCTCTCCCCCTTGGCCACGCTGGAGCCCTTGGCGGAGAAGTTGATCACGTCGGCGCTGAGCCGCTTGGCGGCCGCCTCGAACGAGATCCGGGTGCGGGTGGAGTCCTCGTAGAAGAGGTTGACCACGGTGCGCCCGCGCAGCGCGGGCAGCTTCTTGACCTCGCGGCCGGCCACCGTCGCCATCTCCGCGGCGGTGTCCAGGACCAGGGTGGCGGTGCCGGCGTCCAGATCGGCGCCGGAGAGCAGGTGCCGGATCATGCGTGTCGCCGCCTTTCGTTCGCGACTGCGGGGCTCCGCTTCGCTGCGCTCCTCGCGCTCACAGTGAGCCTCCGTACAGCCGTACCTCGTCACTGCCGTCGGTCTCGGCGAGGGTGACCTTGACGTTCTCGGCCAGGGCGGTGGGGATGTTCTTGCCGACGTAGTCGGCGCGGATCGGCAGCTGGCGGTGGCCGCGGTCGACGAGGACCGCGAGCTGCACGGACGCCGGCCGGCCGACGTCGCTGAGCGCGTCCAGCGCGGCCCGCACGGTGCGGCCGGAGAACAGCACGTCGTCGACGAGGATCACCCGCTTGCCGTCGATCCCGCCGGGCGGCAGGTCGGTCGGGCCGACCGCGCGGGTGGCGTGCCGGCGCAGGTCGTCGCGGTAGAGCGTGATGTCGAGCACGCCGACCGGGACTGTGACGTCCTCGAAGGTGCTGATCCGGGCCGCGAGGCGGTGGGCGAGCGGCACGCCCCGGGTCGGGATGCCGAGCAGCACGGTGTCGGCGGCGCCCTGGGTCTTCTCCAGGATCTGGTGGGCGATGCGGTCGACCACCCGCGACACGTCCGCTGCGGCGAGGATCACCTTCACCGAGGGTTGTCGCGGCGGCGACGAGTGGGCAGCCGGTGGGTAGGCCACGGCGGACCTCCTTCCCCGCCTCACGGGACGGGTCGTTAAAGGACGTCTGGTCTGCTCCGGCAGGCCCGCGCGGGGCCCGGACCGGGGCTTCACGCCACGTTACCAGCGGTCACCGGGCTGCCCGCCGCCGGTCCTGACCTGCTGGTCAGCCCGGAGAAATGGGGACAAGCCACACGTGGGTGCCGGACCCGGTGGACGGCAACACTTGACCACATGTCGCAATCCCCGTACCGTCACGCTCCGTAGCGATAGCTCGGGGAACCCGAACAGCACTGGGAGTGTCCGAATGCCCTCTGAATACGCCAAGTCGCTGGGCGCCCGCCTGCGCTCCATCCGCCAGCAGCAGGGCCTGTCCCTGCAGGGGGTGGAGGAGAAGTCGAACGGGCGGTGGAAGGCCGTGGTGGTCGGCTCGTACGAGCGCGGCGACCGCGCCGTCACCGTGTCCCGCCTGGCGGAGCTGGCCGACTTCTACCGCGTTCCCGTCTCGGAGCTGCTGCCCGACGGCAGCGGGGTGCGTCACGAGCCCACCAGCAAGATCGTCCTGGACCTGGAGCGGCTCTACGACGAGGCCTCCGAGGACCTCGCGTACGTGGCCCGCTACGCGCGCGCCATCCAGCAGCAGCGCGGCGACTACAACGGCCGGGTGCTCTCGATCCGCGCCGACGACCTGCGCGCCCTCGCGATCGTCTACGACGCCTCGCCGTCGGGCCTGATCGAGCGGCTGACCGAGCACGGCGTGCTGGTCGCCGACCCGCGGGCGTTCTTCGCGTCCTGACATCCCCCGTACGACGAAAGGGCCCGTGCCGGTCGGCACGGGCCCTTCGTCGTTGCGGCGCGTCAGCGCGTGGCGTACTCGGCGATCCGGCCGAGGATGCCGTTGAGGAAGCGGGGCGAGTCGTCGGTCGACATCTGCCGGGCCAGCTCCACGGCCTCGCTGATCGCCACCGCGTCGTCGATCTCGTCGACGTAGAGCAGCTCGTACACGGCGATCCGGGCCAGGTTGCGGTCGACCACCGGCATGCGCTCCAGCGTCCACCCCTCGGCGTAGCTGGCGATCGTCTCGTCGATCCGGTCGAGGTGCGCCGCCACGCCCTCGACCAGCCCGACCGCGTAGCCGAGGTGGTCGGGGCGCGGCTGCTCGATCCGTTCCAGGTAACCGGCGAGCACCTCGACCGGCGGGCGGTCCCGCAGGTCGGCCTCGAAGAGCACGTCCAGCGCCCGCTTGCGCGCCTTGCGGCGCGCCGGCATCTGCTGCTTGGGGCCCTCGGCCATCAGGCTCGGCCGAGGTAACGGCCGTCGCGGGTGTCGACCTTGATCTTCTCACCGGTGGTGATGAACAGCGGCACCTGCACGGTCGCGCCGGTCTCGACGGTGGCCGGCTTGTTGCCGCCGGTCGAGCGGTCGCCCTGCAGGCCCGGCTCGGTGTAGGTGACCTCGAGCACGACCGAGGTCGGCAGCTCGATGTACAGCGGCACGCTCTCGTGGGTGGCGACGGTCGCCTCGGCCTCGGGGAGGAGGTAGTTGGCGGCCTCGCCGACGGTGCCGCCGGGGACGGTGATCTGGTCGAACGTCTCCAGATCCATGAAGACGTAGTCCTCGCCGTCGGCGTACAGGTACTGCATGGTGCGCTTGTCCACGGTCGCGGTCTCGACCTTGGTGCCCGCGTTGAAGGTCTTGTCGACCACCTTGCCGGACAGCACGTTCTTCAGCGTGGTGCGCACGAAGGCACCACCCTTACCGGGCTTGACGTGCTGGAACTCGACGACGGCCCACAGCTCGCCGTCCAGGTTGAGTACCAGGCCGTTCTTCAGGTCGTTGGTGGTGGCCATTTCCTGCCTTGATCATCAATTGGCGGACAGACCGGCCAAGTCTACTCGCTCTGTCGAATCGGACTCGCGCCACGGAACGGACCGGCTCAGGCTCCTGCGGCGAGCCGGGCGGCCAGGTGGTGCAGCGCCAGCCGGTAGCCGTCCACGCCCAGGCCGCAGATCACGCCGGTGGCCACCGCGGAGACCACCGAGTGGTGCCGGAACTCCTCCCGGGCGTGGATGTTGGAGATGTGCACCTCGACCAGGGGGCCGCGCAGCATGGCGCAGGCGTCCCGGACCGCGATCGAGTAGTGCGACCAGGCCGCGGGGTTCAGCACCACCGCCGCCGCCTCGTCGGCCGCCTCGTGCAGCCAGGCGAGCATCTCGTGCTCGGCGTCGGTCTGCCGGACCACCACGTCCAGGCCCAGCTCCCGGCCGTGCCGTTCACAGTCGGCCACGAGCTGGGCGTAGCTGGTCACCCCGTACACGTCGACCTGGCGGGTGCCGAGCCGGCCCAGGTTCGGCCCGTTGAGCACGTACACCCTCACGAGCTGATCTCCGCGTACGCGGCGGCGAGCAGGTCGTCCGGCAGCGCCTCCATGATCGCCGGGCGGGCGAGCCCGTCGAGCACCACGAACCGCAGCCGGCTGCCCCGGGCCTTCTTGTCCACCCGCATCGCGGCGAGCAGCTCCGGCCAGGCGTCGGCCCGGTAGCCGGTGGGCAGGTCGAGCGCGGCCAGCACCCGGCGGTGCCGCTCGGCGTCGGCCGCGTCGAGCCGGCCGGCGAGCCGGGCCAGCGTGGCGGCGTACACCAGGCCGACCGCCACCGCGTGACCGTGCCGCCAGCGGTAGCCCTCCACCTTCTCGATCGCGTGCGCCAGCGTGTGCCCGTAGTTGAGCACCTCGCGTACCCCGGATTCGCGCAGGTCCCCGGCGACCACGCCGGCCTTCACGCGGACCGCGCGTTCGACCAGTTCCCGCAGCACCGGCCCGGCCGGGTCCAGCGCGGCGGCCGGGTCGTCCTCGACCAGGTCGAGGATGACCGGGTCGGCGATGAAACCGCACTTGACCACCTCGGCCATCCCGGCGGCCAGGTCGGCCGGGGGCAGGCTGTCCAGAGTCGCCAGGTCGGCCAGCACGCCGGCCGGCGGGTGGAACGCGCCGACCAGGTTCTTGCCGGCGGCGGTGTTGATGCCGGTCTTGCCGCCCACTGCGGCGTCGACCATGCCGAGCAGCGACGTGGCGACCGGCACCCAGCGCACGCCGCGCAGCCAGGTGGCAGCGACGAACCCGGCCAGGTCGGTGACCGCGCCGCCGCCCACCCCGACCACCGCGTCGGTACGGGTGAACCCGGCGTCGCCGAGCCGGTCCCAGCAGGCCGCCGCCACGTCGACGTGCTTGCCCGCCTCCGCGTCCGGCACCTCGATCAGCAGCGGCGTCACGCCGCCCTCGCGGACACCGTCGGCGAGCCGGTCGGCGAGTGCCTTGAGCGGCGGCGCGTGCAGGAAGGCCACCCGCTCGGCGCCCGGCAGCAGCCGGGGCGGCGGGTTCAGCAGGTCACGTCCCACGAGCACGTCGTACGGCCGCTCGCCGCCGACCGGGATCCGGGTCACCTCGTCCATCGCGGGCAGCCTAGTCCAGCGCGCCGCCCCCGCGCGGCGACTGTCCACTCCCTGGGTGTTTGACCGGCCGCACCGCGGGTAGGGCGGCCGGAATGAGCGAGACGAGGGCACACGCGACCCGACCGGAGTCCGCGACGAGCATCCGGCTGCCCGCCACGATCCTCGGCGTCGGGCTGGGCGGCTTCGTCGACGGCATCGTCCTGCACCAGGTCCTCCAGTGGCACCACATGCTCAGCAGCACCGGCAGCGACCGGATCGGCGTGCGTGAGTACCCGGTGGACACCGTGCCCGGGTTGCAGATGAACACGCTCTGGGACGGCCTGTTCCACGTGGTCACCTGGGTGGCGGTGCTGACCGGTCTGGCCCTGCTCTACTCCCGGGTCACCCACTCGCGGGGCCGGCTGTGGCGCTCGCCGATGCTGTGGGGCTGGGCGCTGATCGGCTGGGGCCTGTTCAACCTGGTCGAGGGCATCGTCGACCACCACCTGCTCGGCATCCACCACGTCCGCGGCGGCCCGAACCAGCTCTGGTGGGACCTCGGGTTCCTCGCCCTCGGCGTGGTGCTGATCGCTGCGGGCTGGGCGATCCAGCGCCGGGCCCGCGCGGTGGACCTCTGCCCGCCGGAGCGCCGGTGACAGTGGCCCACGCCGGGCATGCCGACGGTGGCTTCCCGGTGACCGCGCTGATCCCGGTGGCGATGTCCTGGGCGTACCTGGCCGCCGCGCTGCGGCTGCGCGACCCGGGCGGGCCGGGCTGGCCGCACGCCCGCACGGCGAGCTTCGGTCTGGGCGCGCTGCTGCTGGTGGCCGGGCTGCTGTGGCCGGCCGGCGACTTCGTCGGGCACATGTGGCAGCACCTGCTGATCGGCATGCTCGCGCCGCTGGCGCTGGTGCTCGGCGCACCGGTCACGCTGCTGCTGCGCACGCTGGACCGGCGTACCGGCCGGGCCCTGGTCCACCTGCTGCGGCATCCGGTAGCGCGGGTGCTCGGCCACCCGGTGACCGGCCTGCTGCTCACCGCGGGCGGGCTCTGGCTGCTCTACCTCACCCCGCTGTACCGGGCCACCTTGGACAGCCCGGCCCTGCACACGCTGGTGAACCTGCACTTCCTGCTGAGCGGCTGCCTGTTCGCCTGGTCGATCGCCGGGCCGGACCCGGGACCGCACCGCCCGCGCGTACCGGTGCGGCTGGTGGTGATCGGGGTCGGGGTGGCCGCGCACGCCACCATCGCCCAGTTGCTCTACGCCGGGCTGTTCGTGGACGTGCCGGCCACCGCCGCCGAGCTGCGGGCCGGGGCCACGCTCATGTACTACCTGGGTGACCTGGCCGAGATCGCGCTGGCGCTCGCGCTGCTCGCCACCTGGCGGCCCGAACCGGCCCGGCGCCGCCGCGCCGGACGCCGGACGGCCAGGGCCGCTGCGGCCAACGCCTGACCGGCGCGCCTTCTCACCCGCCCATGGCGTTCCACCCAGCGGCGTCCTCCACGCCGACTGGAACGCCGCGGGTGCCACAACGCTCGGGAGACACCCACGGCGTTCCACTCATCCGCGGCATCCCCGCCGACTGGAACGCCACGGGTGTCACAACGCCCGCGAGACACCCACGGCGTTCCACCGAGAGAGCCGGACACGGCGGGGGCGGGGCGTTGTCAGGGTTTGAGCAGGGCGGCGATCTCCGCGGCCAGCTCCTGCGGGGTACGGCCGTCGGTGACCACAGTCGCGGTCGCCACCTCGGCGTAGAGCGGGCGGCGCTGGTCCATCAGGTGCTTGAGCGTGGCGCGCGGGTTCAGCGCGAGCAGCGGCCGCCCGGCGCCCAGACCGACCCGCTTGACCGCGTCGGGCAGCTCCACCGACAGGTGCACCACCGTGTGGCCGATCAGCGCGGCCCGGTTCTCCTCGGCCAGGACCGCGCCGCCGCCGACCGCGAGCACGCCCGCGTGCGACGCGAGCGCCGCCGCCACGGCGGCCCGTTCGAGGGTACGGAAGTGCTCCTCGCCCTCGTCCACGAAGATCTCCGGGATGGGCTTGCCGGCGAGGTTCTCGATGTCGGCGTCGGTGTCCCGGAAGTCGACGCCGAGCGCCTCGGCGAGCGCCGTGCCGACAGTGGTCTTGCCGGAGCCGGGCGCCCCGACCAGCACGCAGACCGGCCGGGTGCTCATTTGATCACCAGGCTGTCGAGGTAACCGTTGAGGTTGCGGCGCATCTCGGCAATCGAGTCGCCGCCGAACTTCTCCACCGCCGCCTCGGCCAGCACCAGCGCGACCATCGCCTCGGCCACCACCGCAGCGGCCGGGACCGCGCACACGTCGGAGCGCTGGTTGATCGCGGTGGCCGGCTCGCCGGTGGTCACGTCGATGGTGGCGAGCGCCCGGTTCAGCGACGAGATCGGCTTCATGGCCGCCTTCACCCGAAGCGGCTCACCCGTGGTGATGCCGCCCTCCAGGCCACCGGCCCGGTCGGTGATCCGCCGCACCCCGGTGGCGGTGGGCACGATCTCGTCGTGCGCCTCCGAACCGCGCGAGCGGGCCTGCTGCCAGCCGTCGCCGATCTCCACGCCCTTGATCGCCTGGATCGACATGAGCGCGGTCGCGAGGCGGGCGTCGAGCTTGCGGTCCCACTGCACGTGGCTGCCCAGGCCCGGCGGCACCCCGTACGCGAGCACCTCGACCACGCCGCCGAGCGTGTCGGCGGCCTTCTTCGCGGCGTCGACCTCGGCGACCATCCGGGCGCTTGCCTCGGCGTCGAGGCAGCGCAGCGGGTCGGCGTCGATGCGCGCGGCGTCCTCCGGCGTGGGGCGCAGCCCCGGCTTGACCGCCACCGGGCCCAGCTCGACCACGTGGGAGACGATCTCGACGCCGAGCGCCTGGCGTACGAGCGCCTTGGCGACGGTGCCCACCGCGACCCGGGCGGCGGTCTCCCGGGCGCTGGCGCGCTCCAGGATCGGCCGGGCGTCGGTGTGCCCGTACTTCTGCATGCCGGCCAGGTCGGCATGACCCGGGCGGGGACGGGTCAGCGGCGCGTTGCGGGCCTGGCTCGCCAGCTCCTCCGGGTCGACCGGGTCGGCGGCCATCACTGTGCGCCACTTGGGCCACTCGGAGTTGCCGACCCGGATCGCCACCGGGCTGCCGAGCGTCACCCCGTGCCGGAGCCCGCCGATGATCTCGACCTCGTCCTGCTCGAACGACATCCGGGCACCCCGGCCGTAGCCGAGCCGGCGCCGGGCCAGCTCGCCGGAGATCTCCCCGGTGGTCACCTCGATGCCGGCGGGTACGCCCTCCAGCATCGCGACGAGGGCGGGTCCGTGCGATTCACCTGCAGTCAGCCAGCGCAACACGACGGTCAGTCTGTCACGCCCGGTGGTCACCGGCGTACGCCGCCCGCCGCGTCCCGCCAACCGGACAGGCCACCTCCGTACGCTGGTCCGCCGCCCGACGGGTGAGGTGTTAACAGGGGACCCTTCCTCTACCGGAGGCGTTAAGAAGGGGCCCTTCCTTACACCGGCAGCGCGGCGCGCATCGCGGTGCGTGGGGCGGTGACGCCGGTGAAGTGCTCGAACTGGCCGAACGCCTGGGCCAGCAGCAGGTCCAGCCCGGAGACCACCCGGCACCCGGCGGCGAGCGCCGCCGCCGCGAGCGGCGTGGGCCACGGGTCGTAGACCACGTCGAAGAAGACCGACTCCGGCCGCCAGTCGAAGTTGTCAGCCAGGGGGTCGGCGACGCCCTTGGGCACTGTGGAGATCACCAGGTCGGCGCGGGCGTGGGAGGGTGCGCCGTCCCACTCGGCGCCAGCGAGCGGCACCCCGGCCGCCGCCGCGACCGGGCGCAGCTCGTCGACCGCCTCCGGGCGGCGGGCCACCACAGTCACCTCGGCCGCCCCGATCCGGGCCGCCGCCGCGATGGCCGCCCGGGCGGTGCCACCCGCACCGAGCACGGTGACGACCGCCCCGGCCACGCAGCCGGCGCCGGTGAGCACCTCGACCATGCCGGTGACGTCGGTGTTGTCCGCGTACCAAGTGCCGTCTTGTCGGCGTACCAGCGTGTTGGCGGCGCCGACGGCGGCGGCGGCCGGCGAGACCTCGTCGGCCAGCGCGAGCGCCACCTCCTTGCCCGGCATGGTCACCGACAGCCCGGCCCATTCGGGGCCGAGGCCCGCGACCAGGCCGGGCAGCTCGTCGGCGCCGGCTTCGATCCGGGTGTACGACCAGCCGGTCAGCCCGGCCGCCGCGTACCCGGCGGTGTGGATCACCGGGGAGAGCGAGTGGGCGATCGGCCTGCCGACCACGGCGGCGCGGCGGGGATCGGCCATCAGATGATCCCGGCCTCCCTGGCCTTCTGCTCGTTGCGCTTCTGCTCGGCGTAGGTCTCGGCGAACGCGGAGCGGCCGTCCCTGCTGATCGCCACGAAGTAGAGCCACTTGCCGTCCGGCGGGCTCAGCGCGCCTTCCAGCGCCTCCTTGCCGGGGTTGTTGATCGGCGAGGGGACCAGCCCGCGCAGCTTGCGGTTGTACGGGTTCTTCGGGTTGTCCAGCTCGGCGGCGGTCATGTCCTTGGACGCCTTGGTCTTCTGCCCGGTCAGCTCCAGGTAGTAGTTGACCGTGACGTCCATCTCCAGGCAGTTGCAGGGGAACTCGCCGTAGACCCGGTTGTAGGCCACCCGGGCGACCTTGCCCAGGTCGGCCTTGTTGCCGGCCTCGGCCTGCGCGAGCGAGGCGACGATCAGCGCCTCGTACGGGGTGATGCCGCCGCGATCTTTCTGCACCTTCTCCGCGTACTGCATGCCGGAGGTGACGGTGAGGAAGTTGTCCACCATCAGCTTGAGCACCGTCTCGGCGGTGGCCTTCGGTGGGATCTCGTAGGTGTCCGGGAACAGGAAGCCCTCGATCGACGGGTTGACCTTCTTGCCGTCGGAACGCTTGAACCACCAGTCCGGTACGCCGAGCGCCTCCGGATCCTTCGCCGCGGCCTCGAAGTCCTTGACCGGGATGTCGGTCTTCTCGGAGAGCCGCTTGTAGACCGTCTTCGCGGTGAGGCCCTCGGGAATGGTGATCCCGTTGACGATCTTGTTCTTGAGGTCCAGCAGGGCCACGACCGCCGCGTCACCGCTCATCTGCTTGCGCATCTTGTACGTGCCGGGCTGGATGTTCTTGCTGCGCGAGTTCTCCTCGGCGGCCTCGATGAACGCCTTGGTGCTCTTCACCACGTCGGCCGCGACGAGCGCGTCGGCCATGTCGGCGATCAGCGCGCCCTGCTTGATCTCGACGGTCACCTCGCCGGTGCCGGAGCCGTCGTAGTCGGGTGTGACGAAGTAGTTCTGGACCCGGTCGAAGCCGTAGAACGCGCCGCCGCCGATGCCGCCCAGCAGGACCAGCGCGAGAGCGAGTGCGAGAAGGGTCTTGCCCCGGCCGCCGCCGGACTTGCCCTGGCGACGGCGCACCGCGCCGCGCCGGTGCCGGCCCTTCTCCCCCCTGTCCGGCTCGTCGAACCCCAGATCAAGATCGTCGATCATTGCGTCCGCCTCCGCTGTGCGTCCAGCCAGCTCTGCAGAATCTCCACCGCGGCGGCCTGGTCGACCACCGCTCGTTGGCGCTTTCCCCGGACGCCCCGTTCGGCCAGCCTACGACTCGCGACGACGGTAGACATCCTCTCGTCCGTCAGCGTCACCGGAATCGGCCTCATTACATCAGCCAATCGGCTGGCATATGCTGATACGTTCAGCGCCGCGGGGCCGTGCTTCCCGGCGAGATTGACCGGCAGCCCGACCACGATCCCCACCGCCTCGTGCTCGGCGGCGAGCCGGACCAGCTCGGCCATGTCGGCGGGCACCGCGTCCGGTTCCGCGGTCAGATCACGGGCCAGCGTCACCAGGGGCGTGGCGAGGATGCCGTGCGGATCACAGCGCGCCACCCCCACCCGGACCTGGCCGACGTCGACACCCAGCCGGACGCCACGGGACAGCTCACTCACGGGCGGACACCTCCCCGCCGGTACGGGCCAGGGCGGACCGGGTGGTCCGCCCTGGCGTAGATCCGTGCGCTCATGCCGTGCCAGCCGGGCATGCGCTCACGGCCCTCGCTCCGCTCGGTGCGTTCGCTCATGCCGCGTCGGCGACCGCCCGCTCGACGGTGACCAGCAGGTTCGGCGCCTCCGTCGCGGGCAGGCCGCCGCCCTGGGCCAGGTCGTCGCTACCGCCACCCCGGCCGGAGAACGCCGCCTTGACCAGGTCCTTCGCACTCAGGTTCCGCCCCCGGGCGGCCTGGTTGACGGCCACCACGAGCGACGCCTTGCCGTTGGCCCGGGCGGCCACCGCGATCACAGCCGGGCGGGCCGCGTCGATCCGGCCCCGGATCTCCTGGGCGAGGGTCCGCACGTCGTTCGCCGCCGCGCCCTCCGGCGCCTCGGTGCCGACGTACGCGACGCCGCGCACGTCCTTCGCCTGCGCCGCCAGGGCGCCGGCCCCGCCGAGCACGAGCTGGGCGCGCAGCTTCTCCAGCTCCTTCTCCGCGTCGCGCAGCTGGGTGACCGTCTGCTCCACCCGGTCGGCGACCTGCTCCCCCGGCACCCGGAACAGCTCGGCCAGCCGGGACACCAGCAGGTGCTCACGGGCCAGGAAGCCGAACGCGTCCATGCCGACGAGCGCCTCGATCCGGCGTACGCCGGAACCCACCGACGCCTCGGAGAGGATCTTCACCAGGCCGAGCTGGGCGGAGCGGGCCACGTGCGTGCCGCCGCACAGCTCGCGGGCGTAGTCACCGACCTCGACGACCCGGACCCGCTCGCCGTACTTCTCGCCGAACAGGGCCATCGCCCCGATCCGCCGGGCCTCCTCCTGGCTGGTGACGAACGCGTGCACCTCCAGGTCGGCCAGCAGCACCTCGTTGACCTGCTGCTCGACGTCGTGCAGCACGCTCGGCGCCACACCCGTCGGGGTGTTGAAGTCGAACCGCAGCCGGCCCGGCGCGTTCAGCGAACCCGCCTGGGTCGCCGACTCACCGAGGAAGTTGCGCATCGTCTGGTGCACCAGGTGCGTGGCGGTGTGCGAGCGGGAGATCGCCCGGCGGCGGGAAACGTCGATCTCGGCGTACCCGGTCTCCCCGGAACGCACCTCGCCGCGCACCACCTTGGCCCGGTGCACGATCAGGCCGGGCACCGGCTGCTGCACGTCGAAGACCTCGACCTGGCCGCCGCCCACAGTGATGAGCCCCTGGTCGGGCTGCTGGCCACCACCCTCGGCGTAGAACGGGGTGGTGTCGAGCACCAGCTCGATCGTGTCACCCTCGACCGCCGCCGAGACCGCGGCGCCGCCGGACAGCAGCGCGCGTACCCGGGACTCCCGGCTCAGCTCGGTGTAGCCGGTGAACTCGACCGGACCGCCGCCGTCGAGCACCGACCGGTACGCCGACACGTCGGTGTGCCCGGTCTTGCGCGCCTGCGCGTCGGCCTTGGCCCGGCTGCGCTGGTCGGCCATCAGCCGGCGGAAGCCCTCCGCGTCGACGTGCAACCCCTGCTCGGCGGCGATCTCCAGGGTCAGGTCGATCGGGAAGCCGTACGTGTCGTGCAGCTGGAACGCCTTGTCGCCGGAGAGCGCCGCCTTGCCGGCCGACTTGGTCTCGGCGATGGCGGTGTCCAGGATCGTGGTGCCGGCGCGCAGCGTGGCCAGGAACGCGTCCTCCTCGGCGTACGCGTACTGGGAGATCCGGCCGAAGTCCTCGGCCAGCTCCGGGTACGACGGCGCCATGCAGTCGCGGGCCACCGGCAGCAGCTCGGGCAGCGCCCGGTCCTGGTAGCCCAGCAGCCGCACCGCCCGGATCGCCCGGCGCATGATCCGCCGCAGCACGTAGCCCCGGCCCTCGTTCGACGGGGTCACCCCGTCGCCGATGAGCATCAGCGAGGTACGCACGTGGTCGGCGATCACCCGCAGCCGTACGTCGTCCGGGTGCGACTCGTTGGCCGCGTGACCGGAGTGCACGCCGTAGCGCTTGCCGGTCAGCTCGGCGGCCCTGTCGAGGATCGGCTTGACCTCGTCGATCTCGTAGAGGTTGTCCACGCCCTGCAGCAGCGAGGCCATCCGCTCCAGGCCCATGCCGGTGTCGATGTTCTTCGCCGGCAGGTCACCGAGGATCGGGAAGTCCTCCTTGCCGACGCCCGGACCGCGCTCGAACTGCATGAAGACGAGGTTCCAGAACTCCAGGTAGCGGTCCTCGTCGACCTCCGGGCCGCCCTCGCGGCCGTAGGCCGGGCCGCGGTCGTAGTACAGCTCGGAGCACGGGCCGCACGGGCCGGGGATGCCCATCGACCAGAAGTTGTCGGCCTTGCCGCGGCGCACGATCCGCTCGGCCGGCACGCCGGTGGCCCGCCAGATGTCGTACGCCTCGTCGTCGTCCAGGTAGACGGTGGCCCAGATCCGCTCCGGGTCCAGCCCGAAGCCGCCCGCCTCGACCGGCTTCGTGGCCAGGTCCCAGGCGAGCGGGATCGCCCCGGACTTGAAGTAGTCACCGAAGGAGAAGTTGCCGTTCATCTGGAAGAACGTGCCGTGCCGGCTGGTCTTGCCGACCTCGTCGATGTCCGGCGTCCGGATGCACTTCTGCACGCTCGTCGCCCGCGCGTACGGCGGGGTCTGCTGGCCCAGGAAGTAGGGCACGAACTGCACCATGCCGGCGTTGATGAACAGCAGGTTCGGGTCGCTGATGGCGGGCAGCGGAGCGGACGGAACCACGGTGTGCCCGTTCGCCTCGAAGTGGGCGAGGAACCGCCGCTTGATCTCCGCCGTCTTCATCGCTGGTGGTCCTCCGGGAAAATCTCTCGGTCTCCGATACGCGGGTCCTCCCGCAGCTCGGCGAACTGGTCGTCGTACACCTCGCCGCGGGCGAAGGCCTCGTGGATCTCCTGCTCACGCTCGGCCATGCCGACCCGGACGTCGTCCACGAACGCCCGGAGCGACTCGACCAGACCACCGGCGGACTCGGACAGCCCGCTGGCGATGCCGGCCGGGGTGTACGCCTGCGCCGTCCGGGTGGCCTTGCGCACCACCAGGACGCCCACGGCCAGCCCGATGCCCAGCCAGAACAACCGCCTCATGTTCTCATCCTTCCCGCGTACGCCGGCCGGGGTCAGCGGTTGCCGCGCTTGGCGGCGCGACGCTGCTGCTTGATCGTGTCGCGCACCTCGCGCTCGGTCTCGGCGTGCCGGCGGGCGGAGGCGGCCCGGCGCACGCCGTACCCGAACGCGGCCACCTTGACCAGCGGGTTCGCGGCGGCGGCGGAGACCACGGTGGCCAGGTTCGCCACGTTCGCGGTGACGTTCTGCGCGTGGCTGGTCATGGTGTCCACCTTGGCGAGCTGGAGGTTCACCCCGTCCAGCGAGGTCTGCACCTGCTCCAGCGCCACGTTGACGTTCTTCACAGTGGTGTTCACGTCACCGAGCAGCGGCGCGGTGCGGTCGTTGAGCTCGTTGATCATGCGGGTCGTCGCGTCCACGGTGTGCCGCAGCCGCAGGATCGGCACCGCCAGCACGAGCACCAGCATCAGGAACGCGCCGGCCAGAACCAGCCAAGCGACCTCGCTACCGTTCACGCGCACGTCCTCCTCAAGCAGTGTCCCGGAACCCGACGCCCCGGAACGCGCGACCGTACCTACCCACTTCGCGCCACGCCGACCCGGTCACCGGGCACGGACGGGCGTGCCAGCCCCAGACCCTACCGTCCGTGATGAAAGTCGGCTCACGACGGTGAGGGGGTCGCCTCGCCCAGCGGGTCGTCGGTCAGGGTGGGGTACGGATCCTCACCGGTGAGTGACGGATCGGTGGTCGGCGTCGGTCCGGTGCGCTCGTCGTCGATCGCGTTGCGCACCTTCACCGACACCAACGAGCCGGTGCACTCCGCCGCTGCGGGCGCGGGCGGCGCGGTCGGCGCGGGCGCCCCGTCCACCGGCGGGGGCGTGCAGGTGCGGTCGCGCACCCACAGGTCGAGCGTGAGTTCGTCCCGGCGCCAGCAGGTGTAGCTACCAGGGACCTTCTCGTCCGGGCAACGGTCGACCTTCCAGCGCCGCCACCCGTCCCCGGCCAGCGCCTCCTCGTAGACCGCGACGGTCTCCTTCCACCCCTGCTCCGACTCGACGGAGCGTTCACGGAGGCGGCAGTCCTGGAGGCACCAGCGGCTGCCGCTGACGTTGTCGACCGTGTTGCTCTGTGCCCAGGCGGGCACGGCGAGCGCGTCGAGGGTGTCGAAGACCGGGTCACGGCTGAGCGTACGCATCCCGAAGTAGAGCGGCACCGCACCGAGCAGCACGAGGCTGACCAGGGCGAGGATGCCCAGCCGCAGCCGGCTGCGTTCGCGCATCTGCCGGCGCAGCTCCGACCGGGCGCCGCGCAGACCACCGGCCTCCGCGCCGCTGTCGTCCGGTCCGGGACCGCCGGGCCGCGGCGCGCCGCCCGCAGCGGGCCGTGGCCCCGCGGGCTCCCCCGGGGGTACGACCACAGCCGCCCGGGCCGCCGCCGGTGTCGCCGCGTTGCCCGGTCCGGTCCGGTCCGGCTCCGCTCCGGGTGGCGTCGCCCGTCCGGTGGTCCGCTCGTCCGGCGCGACCGGGCGGGCCACGCCGGCTGCCGCGCGGGCGGTCACCGGAGCACCGGGCGGCACCGGGCCGTCGCCTGCCGGCCCTCTGGCACCGGGGGCCACCGGCGGACGAGGCCCGGCACCGGGCCGGGTGTCGTCGGGGCGTGCCACCCCGCGTCCGTCACCACCGGGTCCAGCCGGACCGGCTCCGGGGCGGCCGGCACCGGCCGGAATCCCCCCCGTGCGATCGACGTCACCACGCGGACCGGGACCGGCCGGACCCGCGGGGGCACCACCGGGACGGCCACCGCCCGCCGGGATCCCACCCGTGCGCTCGACGTCGCCGCGCGGGCCGGGAGTGGGCGCGACACCGGGGCGGGCCGCGCCGCGGGCCGGGCCGGGCCTACCGGGCGACGGGTCGGACGGCTGAGGCCGGGCCGGGGGCACGACCGGGCCGGGCTGGTCGGGGCGGACCGCCGGTTCGGTGCGCGCCGGCACATCGGGGCCGGGCTGTCCGGGCCGCCGGGACGGCGTACCCGGCTCGGGACGCACCGGCGGGACGGCGACGCCGGCCCGGCCGGCGGGCGCTTCGGAACGGCCGGACGGCTGGTCGGCCGGAGGGCCGGCCGGGCGGCGGGTGACCGGCATGGCGGGGTCGGTGTGTGGCGTGCGACCCGCCTGCCGCAGCCAGTCGGCGGGCCGGTCGGGCCGTTGCGGCCGCGGCTCACCGGCGTCGTCACGGGCGGCCCGGCGACCGGGTGTCTCGGCGCCGACGCCGGTACCGCCCGGCTCGTCGGGCGCGGTCCGGCGGCCGTCGGGCGCGGCACCGCGGCCGGCGGGCGCGCCGCGGCGGCCGGCGGGCGGGGTCGGGCCGGTCGCCGGGCTGCCGGAGACGGGCGCGCCCGGCAGGTCCGGCGCGTTTCCGCTGCGCGGTACGACCGGGGAGCGGTCCGGGGCGGCCCGCCGGCCGGTGCCCGGAGTGGGCACGGCTGCGGTTCCGCCGCCAGGGGCGGGCACGTGGTGGCCGCCGGTGGGCTCGTCGTGCCGGGCGCGTCGCCCGCCACCGGAGACCGGGGCGGCGTCCGGAACGGCTCGTCCGGCCGGCCCGCCGGGTACGACGCCTTCCGGCGCGGCGCGACGGCCTGCACCGGAGACCGGCCGGGTACCGGGCGGAACGTCGTCGGCACGGGCCCGGCGGCCCGCCCCCGAGACCGGCTGGGTGCCGGGTGCCACGTCATCGGGGCGCGCTCGGCGTCCCCCCGGAACGGGCTGGACGGCGTCGGCGTCCTCGGCGCGCGCCCGGCGGGCACCACCGGAGACCGGCTGGATGCCGGCGGTGTCGTCCGGCCGGGCCCGGCGGCCGCCGGACGGCGGCGGGATCGTCGGATCGGCCTGGTGCGGGACCTCGGGCCCGGCTCCGTGCCGGCCGCGGGGCGTCGGCGGTACGCGGCTGTCGCCGTCGGCGGGCGGGCGGCCCGGGGCGGCGGGTGCCCGGCCGGGCGGCGGCGCAGCGGGCGGGACGCGGGTGCCGGCGACGGGCGGCTGCTGGCCGGTGGGTCCGTCCACGCGGCGGCGGTACGGCGCGTCGGCCGGACGGGGCGCCTCGGGCACGCCGGGCCACGGACCGTCGACGGGGCGGCGCGGGGCGCCGGCTTCGGGGCCGCCCGGCCAGGGGCCGTCACCGGGCCGGCGTGGGGCACCGGTCTCGGGACCGCCGGGGCGCACCGGCGGCGCGGCCGGACCGGGCGTGTCGGGACGGCGCATGACCGGCGGACGCGGACCGGGCCGGCCACCACCGGGCGGCGTCTCCGGGCCGGGACGGCCACCGCCGGAGGGCGCGTCCACGACCGGTGGGCGGGCCCCCGGCGGCGTGTCCGCGGCCGGACGCCCGGGGGCCGGGGGCATGTCCACGCCGGGCCGGCCGGACGGCGGGGCGGTGTCCACGCCGGACCGTCCCGGCGGCGGAGGCGTGTCCATGCCCGGTCGACCGGGGGCCGGGGGCAGGTCGGTACCGGGTCGACCGGTGACCGGTCCCCCGGGACGGCCGGCGGCCGGGGGCGCAGCCGGACCCGGACGGCCGGTCACGGGCGGCAGCGTCGGGTCGGTTCGGCCGACCGGAGCGGGCCCGCCCGGATGGGGCCGGCCGGGCGTGTGCGGCGCGGCGGGCGGCGGAACGGCCCGGCCGGGAGTCTGCGGTGCGGCAGCCGGGGGCGGAACGGCCCGGCCGGGAGTCTGGGGCGCGCCGGCCGGCGGAGTACCGGGCCGGCCGGCGGGCGAGGGTGGCGGAACCGGCTGACCGGTCGAGGGCGGCGGGGAGCCCGGTGCCGGGGGCCGCGGAGCCTGTCGGCCGCCGGGTGGCATGCCGGGGCCCGGCCCCGGTGCGGCGGCCGGGCGGGGTGGCCGGGACGGCTCGCCGGCCGGCCAGGACGGATCGGCGTCAGGCCGCGGCGCGGGCACGCCCCCGTCCGGTCCGAGTTCGCCGCCCTGCTGCTTGGCGGTACGCAGGTCGTCGATCCAGCCGAGTTCCTCGCCGACGACAGTCGGGTCCAGCTCGGGCTCGGCCCGGCCGCGTCCCCACCGGCGGCCCTTGCCGCGCGGGTCGCGCCGCTCGTCGGGGCCGTCCGCCGGCCGCTCCGGACCACGCGCCATCACTACTGACCCCCCTCGGCGGCGTCGCTGCCGCCCTCACTCGCCCCGCTGGACTGCTCGCCGCCCCCCACCCGGGCCCCGTTCGCGGCGGCCGGGGCGCCGGCCTCCGCCCGGGTCGCCGGAGCCGGCAGCCCGCGCACGATCCGGCGCAGCAGCGGCAGCCGGGTGGCCACCGCCCGCTCCGCGCCGTGCCCGCTGGGCTGGTAGTAGTCGGTTCCGACGAGGTCGTCCGGAGCGTACTGCTGGGTGACCACCCCCCGGTGGTCGTCGTGCGGGTAGCGGTAGCCGGCGCCGTGGCCGAGGCCCCGCGCGCCGGAGTAGTGGGCGTCGCGCAGCCCGCGCGGCACCGCGCCGCCACGACCCGCGCGTACGTCGGCGACGGCGGCGCCGATCGCTGTCGTGGCCGAGTTCGACTTCGGCGCGGTGGCCAGGTGGATGACCGCCTGGGCCAGGTTCAGCTGTGCCTCCGGCAGGCCCACGTACTCGACCGCGTGGGCGGCCGCGGTGGCCACGGTCAGCGCGGTGGGATCGGCCATTCCCACGTCCTCACTCGCGAAGATCACCAGCCGGCGGGCGATGAACCGGGCGTCCTCCCCGGCCACCACCATCCGGGCCAGCCAGTGCAGTGCCGCGTCCACGTCCGAGCCGCGCATGCTCTTGATGAACGCGCTCGTCACGTCGTAGTGGGCGTCGCCGTCGCGGTCGTATCGCACCGCCGCCACGTCGACCGCCTGTTCGGCCACTGCGAGGTCGATCCGGCCGGTGCCGAGCGCGGTCGCGGTGGCAGCCGCCGCCTCCAGCGCGGTGAGCGCCTTGCGCACGTCGCCCCCGGCGAGCCGGACCAGGTGGTCCTCCGCCTCCTCGGCCAGGACCAGCGCGCCGCCGAGCCCGCGCTCGTCGGCCACCGCGCGGCGCAGCAGGCCGCGTACGTCGTCGTCGTCGAGGGCCTGGAGGGTGAGCAGCACGCAGCGCGACAGCAGGGGCGAGATGACCGAGAAGTACGGGTTCTCGGTGGTCGCCGCGAGCAGCGTGACAGTGCGGTCCTCGACCGCGGCGAGAAGCGAATCCTGCTGGGTCTTGCTGAACCGGTGCACCTCGTCGATGAACAGCACCGTCGGCGGGCCGCCGGACCGGCGCTGCCGGCGGGCGGTCTCGATCACGGCGCGGACGTCCTTGACGCCCGCGGTGAGCGCGGACATCGCCACGAACCGCCGGTCGGTGGCCCGGGCCACGAGGTGCGCGATGGTGGTCTTGCCGCTGCCCGGCGGCCCCCAGAGGATCACCGACATCGGCGCCGCGCCCTCGACCAGCTGGCGCAGCGGCGCCCCCGGCGCGAGCAGGTGCTCCTGCCCGACCAGCTCGTCGATGCCGGCCGGCCGCATCCGCACCGGCAGGGGCGAGTCCGCCCGGGTGTCGGTGAAGCCGTCGGCGCCGCCCGCGCCCGCGGGTGCGCCGGCCGGCTCGCCGAGGGTGAAGAGGGCGTCCGATTCCATCACGAAGACAGTACCGGGCCGGGCCGACGACGCCGGAATCGCGCCGCCGCCCCGACCCGGGTGGTCTTTTCCGGTCAGCCGCGACCCGGCCGCCGGCCCCGGTACCACCGGCCGCCACCGCCGCCGCGCGGGCCGGAGCCGACCCCGGCGAGGTAGAGCGAGAGCAGCAGGAAGCCGATGAGCATGAGCGTCGTGGTGCTGAACAGATCGGGCGCGCCGAGGTCGGTGTTCATGAAGTCGAGCAGCAGCGCGAAGCCGAACACGATGGCCGCGAGAATGGCGAGCATGTCGTTCCTCCGGTGGGGGTTCCCAGCAGGTCGGCGACGGATGTACCCAATCGGTCTGTTCGTCAATCTCCACCGTGGAACAGGCGGTGCCTCGGCCCTCGGTACCAGCGGGGATGGTCGTACGCTGGCGGAATGATCACGGTCGACGAGTCGCTGACCGAACGGGAGGGGCTGCTCGCCGCGGCCGGCCACCACCCGTACGCCCGGCACGCGCTCCGGCGCGGCCTGGCCGTACGGGGATGGCGGCACGACGGCGCGGTCGGATGGCTGCTGCCACCGGGTGGCTGGTCGGCCGGCGGGGCGGTCGGCGCCCCCGGCCCGGCGCTCGACGTGTTCGCCGCCCAGCGGGCGGACGGGACGCTGCGGGCCGGCCAGTCGGTCAACCTGTCCCACGCCGATCCGGACGAGGTGGCCGCGCGGCTGCCGGTGGCCCGGCTGACCGAGTGGGACCTCCTCTGGGCCACCGGCCCGCCGCCGCACCAGCCGGAGCAGGAGCGGGTGGTACGCCTCACCGAGGCCGACCACCCCACCCTGGCCGCGCTGATCGAGGAGGCGTTCCCGGCCACCACGTCGCGGCCGGGCGAGCCGGGCATCGTCGACTGGTACGGCATCCGCGACGGTGACCGCCTGCTCGCCTGCGGCGCCGATCGCAGCCGCGGCGACATCGGCTTCCTGGCCGGGCTGACTGTCGCACCGGGGCATCGCGGCCGAGGGCTGGGTGCGGCGCTGACCGCCGGGATGACATGCGCCCTGTTCGGCAGGTACGACGCCGTGGCGCTGGGCGTCTACCCGGACAACGTGGGCGCGATCCGGCTGTACCGCCGGCTCGGCTTCACCGCCGCCGAACGCCGCACCTCCGTCGAGCTCGCCTGACGCGCGACGCCCCGACGGCGTGGGTGGAACGCCATGGGTGTCGAACGACGTCCGAGACACCCATGACGTTCCACCCGGCCGGTCGGCTCAGTCGCGGCCGGCGGGAGCGGGCGCGGCCACCGCGGGGGCCGCGTCGAGGGGCGGGCCGGCGTGGCCGGGGCCGCCTACCGTCGACTCCGGTTCCACGGTGACGTCCTGCGTGTTGCGGCGGGCGGCGCGCCAGGCCGGCAGGTAGAGCGGCGCGGCCACGGCGAGCATCACCGCGCCGACGACCATGGCGATGCTGACGCTCGTGGCGTCGGCCAGCGCGGTCAGCGTCACCGCGCCGAGCGCGCCGGCCGGCTGGGCGGCCATCGAGTTCAGCGAGAGCACGCTGGTCCGGTACGGGCCGTCGACCTGCCGGTGCAGCAGTCCCATGTGCAGCGGGTTCGACGCGCCGTGCACGGCGTAGCAGGCCAGGTACGCGATGAGCACGCCGACCGGGCCGGCCAGCAGACCCATGCCGACCACAGTCACGCCCTGCAGGATGCGCATCAGCGCGGCGGCCGGGGCGGCGCCGAGGCGGCGCAGCAGGAACGGGGTGAGCGCGGCACCGGCGGCGTTCGCCAGCCAGGCCGCCGTGCCGGCGGGGCCGAGCAGCGCCGCCGCGCGGTCCGGGTCACCGAGCACGTCGGCGAGGCGTACCGGGAGCAGCGACTCGAAGGTGACCATGCCGAAGCCCCAGAACAGCTCGACGGCGACCAGGGCCGCCAGCACCCGGTTGCGGCGCAGCAGCCCGACGGCCTGCCCGACCATCCGGGGTGCGTCGACCACCGAGGCGCGCAGCGCGGCCGGGCCGGACGCGGGCCGCCGCTCCGCCATCAGCGCCAGCAGCGCCACGATGGAGACGGCCTGGAGCACGGCGGCGACGATCACCGGCAGGGCCAGCGCGCTGACCGGGCCGACCGGGCCGAGCGCGACCAGGCCGCCGCTGAGCAGCGCGCCCGCGCCGATCGCGACGCCGATCACGGTGCCGGCCCAGCCGAGGCCGCGCTCGTATTCGGCCTTCGGGTCGACGGCGAGCGTGGCGTCGACGTACCAGGATTCCATCGGGCCGCTGTCGAGCGCCCGGTAGACGCCCTGCAACGCCCAGACCAGGAAGAACATCCAGAACGAGTCGGCGACCGCCATCAGCGCCAGCGAGCCCAGGCCGAGCACCCAGGCGACGACCAGCACCGGCTTGCGGCCGAGCGCGTCGGCGAAGCCGCCGGTGGGCAGCTCCAGCGCCAGCACGACGAGGCCCTGCGCGGTGGCGACCAGGCCGATCTGCGACAGCGTGAGCCCGCGTTCCTGCATCAGCAGGATCATCACCGGCATGAGCAGGCCGCTGGGCAGCCAGCGCAGGCCGTACAGCGTGAGGTAGCGGAACCGGATCTGGCGTACGGACAGCGCGGTCACGGCTTCTCCTCGGTGGACGGCGGGGCGGGCCGCGGGAACGCCGCGTCCATCGGGAGGGCGGCGAGGTAGAGCTGGACCGTCTCGGCGTCGGGATCGTCGGGGTCGGTCTCGTCGCGGTGCCGCTCGAAGAGCGCGAAGACCTCCTCCTTGATCGCTTCGAGCCGGGAGACCGGGATCCGCATGAAGAAGTCGCCCATGCCGAACGCGTCGCGCCAGGCCGGTCCCCACTGGTGCCGCTGGGCGAACCAGCGTTCGGCGTGTCCGGCGAAGAAGCGGACGTAGTCGGCCTCCAGCCACTCGATCGCGGCCCGCGAGTCGGGGTCGTCGTCGAAGTCGCTCGACTCCCAGTTGGTGACGTCGTGCGCGGCCCGCCAGTAGCGCTGCCGGCCGGTGCCGAGGTTGGGGTCCTCGACCACGAGACCGACCTCGGCGAGCTGGCGCAGGTGGTAGCTGGTCGCGCCGCTGTTGGTGCCGAGCATCTCGGCCAGGGCGGTGGCGGTGGACGGGCCTGCCACGCGCAGCGCCCCGATCAGCCGCATGCGCAGCGGCTGGGCCAGCGCGCGAACCTGACGGTGGTCGATGCGTACGGCGCGTTCCTCGGGCCGCTTCTTCTCCTCCATGAGATGCACAATATCTGTGCACACTTTCCGTGCACAAGATGCTTGCAAAGAATCTGTGCAACTAGCCGTACAGCTCGGTGATCCCGCGCAGCCGGGTCCGCAGCAGCCCCGCGGCACGGCTGGTTTCCAGCACCACCTCGCCCGGACGGTGCAGTCCGGCGGCGGCGATCGTGGTCGTCCGCAGCCCGCCCGCGTCCACCCCGTCGTGCCGGGCCACCAGCAGCCCCATCTCGGCGCGGCTCACCGCGTCCGGCCCGGCCACGTTCAGCAGCCCGGCGTAGCCGCCCGGCACCAGCTCCAGCACCGCGGCGGCGAGGTCGGCGACGTGCACCGGGCAGCGCAGCTCGTCGGTGAACAACGTGGCCCGGCCGGCCAGCGCGTCCCGGCAGAGCCGGATCTGCTTGCTGCCCTCCCCCACGATCAGCGACGTCCGCACCAGCACCGCGCCCGGATCCACCGCCCGCACCGCCGTCTCCGCCGCCGCCTTCGCCGCCCCGTACGGGTGCAGCGGCGTGGGCACGTCCTCGTCCGCGTACGGCTTCGGGCGCCCGGCGTGCAGCGCGTCGCTGGACAGGTGCACCAGCCGGGCGCCCACCTCGGCGGCGGCGACCGCGATGTGGGCCGCCCCGTCCGCCGTGACCGCCCAGTCGTCGTACCGGTAGGGGGTGGCGACGACCGCGTCGGGGCGTACCCGGGTCAGCAGCTCGCGCACGGCGGCGCGGTCGGTCACGTCGAGCCGGTGCGGCGCGACGCCGGGCACCGCCACGGTGGCGGACTGGTACGTGCCGGCCACCCGGTGCCCGGCGGCGACCGCCTGCCGGCACACCTCGGCGCCGAGGAAGCCGCTGGCTCCCACCACGAGCAGACGCATCAGTCCCCCTGAAGATCGAAAAGGCCCGCGTCATCATGACGCGGGCCCTTCGACGAGGCGAGGATCAGGTGGGGTCGGCCACCGGCGCGGCCGGACCGGCGGTGCCGGCGTGCGGGCCGGCCGGCGCCTTCGGCTTGGCGTCGATGCCGGCCTCGGCGCGCTGCTGCCCGGTGATCGGGGTGGGCGCGCCGGTCAGCGGGTCGAAGCCGCCCCGGGTCTTCGGGAACGCGATGACCTCGCGGATCGAGTCCGCGCCGGCCAGCAGCATGCAGACCCGGTCCCAGCCGAACGCGATGCCGCCGTGCGGCGGGGCGCCGTACTTGAACGCCTCCAGCAGGAAGCCGAACTTGTCCTGCGCCTCGTCGGCGGTGATGCCGAGCAGGTCGAACACCCGCTGCTGCACGTCGCCACGGTGGATACGGATCGAGCCGCCGCCGATCTCGTTGCCGTTGCAGACGATGTCGTACGCGTATGCCAGCGCCCGGTCCGGCGCCTCCTCGAACCGGTCCACCCACTCGGCGTTCGGCGAGGTGAACGGGTGGTGCACGGCGGTCCAGCCGCCCTCGTCGGTGCGCTCGAACATCGGCGCGTCCACGACCCAGCAGAACGCCCAGGCGCTCTCGTCGATCAGGTTCGCCCGCTTGGCGATCTCGATCCGGGCCGCGCCGAGCAGTTCCTGCGCCTCGCGGGTGTTCGTGCTCGCGGCGAAGAAGACCGCGTCGCCGGGCTTCGCGCCGACCGCGTCGGCCAGGCCGGACAGGTGCGCCTCGGACAGGTTCTTCGCCACCGGGCCGCGCGCCTCGCCGGTCTCGGCGTCCAGCACCACGTACGCCAGGCCGCGCGCGCCGCGCGCCTTGGCCCAGTCCTGCCAGCCGTCCAGTTCCTTGCGGGTCTGCGAGGCGCCGCCGGGCATGACCACCGCGCCGACGTAGCCGCCCGCGTCGATCGCGCCGGCGAACACCCGGAACTCGGTGCCGCGCAGGTAGTCGGTCAGCTCGGTCAGCTCCACGCCGTAGCGCAGGTCCGGCTTGTCCGAGCCGTAGCGGGACATGGCGTCGTGCCAGGTGATGCGCGGGATCGGCCGGGCGATCTCGTAGCCGGCGAGGTCCTTCCACAGCGCCGAGACGATCGCCTCGCCGAGGTCGATCACGTCGTCCTCGGTGACGAACGACATCTCGATGTCGAGCTGGGTGAACTCCGGCTGCCGGTCGGCGCGGAAGTCCTCGTCGCGGTAGCAGCGGGCGATCTGGTAGTACCGCTCCATGCCGCCGACCATCAGCAGCTGCTTGAACAGCTGCGGCGACTGCGGCAGCGCGTACCAGCTGCCCGGCTGCAGCCGCACCGGCACCAGGAAGTCGCGGGCGCCCTCCGGGGTGGAGCGGGTCAGCGTCGGCGTCTCGATCTCCAGGAAGTCCCGCTCGTGCAGCACGCCGCGGGCGATCTGGTTGGCCCGCGAGCGCAGCCGCATGGCCTTGGCCGGGCCGCCCCGGCGCAGGTCCAGGTAGCGGTACTTGAGCCGGATGTCGTCGCCGGCCTCGATCTGGTCGTCCACCGGCAGCGGCAGCGGCGCGGCCTCGGAGAGCACCTCCAGCTCGGACGCGGTCACCTCGACCTCGCCGGTGGGCAGGTCCGGGTTCTCGTTGCCCTCCGGGCGGCGGGTCACCTCGCCGGTGACCTTGACGCAGAACTCGTTGCGCAGCGCGTGCGCGTCCTCCTCGCGGAACACCACCTGCACGACGCCGGAGGCGTCGCGCAGGTCGACGAAGATGACACCGCCGTGGTCGCGCCGGCGGGCCACCCACCCGGCGAGCGTCACCGTCGAGCCGGCGTCCGCGGCGCGCAGGCTTCCGGCATTGTGGGTACGGATCACGGCTGGCGTCTCCTCAATCTGGTCCACTCACTGCTCCCCCGCATTCTGTCAGGGCGGGCGGGCCCGCTCCCGGGCACCCGTCGAGCCGGTCCACCCCGACGGTGGCGAAAGCGCCGTGCGGGCCGGGTCCGGCGGTCTACCGTGGCCGGGTGCGTGCCGTACCGAGCTGGGCCGTGGTCACCGCGGCCGCCGCGCCCGCGCTGCTGGTGGCGGGCTGGACGGTGGCGGGCGCCCGCCAGGGGCCGGGGTACGACCCGGTGCGGGACACGATCAGCGAGCTGGCCGGTGAGGGCGCCACCGATCCGTGGCTGATGGGCGGCGCGCTGGTGCTGCTCGGCTGCTGCTACTGCGCCACCGCCGCCGCGCTGCACGCCGCCGGGCTGCCCAGCCGCTTCCTGCTGGCGGTCGGCGGGGTGTCCACCGTCGCGCTCATCGCGTTCCCCCGGCCGCAGGTGGGCGGTTCCCCGGCACACGGGGTGGTGGCCACCGTGGCGGTGCTCGCGCTGGCGCTCTGGCCGGCCGGGTCGGCGCTGCGGCTGCCCCGCAGGGTGCCGCGCGAGGTGGCCGCCTCCCCGGCGGGCCGGCCGCCGTGGGCGTTCCGCCGGCCGGTGGCGCTGGCCGTGACGGCCGTGCTGCTGGCGTTGTTCGGCTGGTCGGTGGCGGAGGTGACGGGCGGCTCCCGGACCGGGCTGGCCGAGCGGGTGGCGGCGCTCGCGGTGACGCTCTGGCCGCTGGCGGCGGTGCTGTCGGCGCGGCGGGCCCACCGGCACTGGACGGTCCGGCCGTCGGACCCGCCGCGCCCGGACGGACCGCCGGTCGGTCCGGGCCGCCTCGGGGCAGGCACCTGAGACGGGTACGCGGAACGGGCCGCCGGTCACCCGGCGGCCCGTTCACAGCGGTGCGTGGATCAGAAGACGCTCACGCCGTAGCGGCTGAGGGCCTCGGTGACCGGCTGGAAGTAGGTGGTGCCACCGGTGCGGCAGTTGCCGCTACCACCGGAGGTGAGGCCGAGCGCGACGGTGCCGGCGAACAGCGAGCCGCCGCTGTCGCCCGGCTCGGCGCAGACGTTGGTGCGGATGAGGCCGGAGACGCTGCCCTCGGCGTAGTTCACGGTCGCGTTGAGGGCGGTGACGCTGCCGCTGCGCAGGCCGGTGGTGCTGCCGGAACGGCGGACGGACTGGCCGACGTACGCGTTGCCGGCCGAGGTGATGTCCTGGAAGCTGCCGTTGTAGAGCGACACGTTGCCGGCCGCGTTGGCCGAGTTGTTGTGCCGGACGATGCCGTAGTCGTTGCCCGGGAAGCTGGTGCCGGTCCGGGTGCCGAGCAGGCTGGTCTGCGCGGAGTTGCTGTACCAGCTCGACGAGATGTTGGTGCAGTGACCCGCGGTGAGGAAGTAGTAGGTCGAGCCGCTGCGGACGTTGAACCCGAGCGAGCAACGGCCCCCGCCGCCGGCGTAGATGGCCTGGCCGCCGGAGATCCGGGTGCTGAGCGTGCCGGCCTCGGCCTCGATGCGGATCGCGCCGTTGTGACGGGCGGCGGCGGCCTTGACCCGCTCCAGCTTGGCGCCGGTGACGGTGCTGTCGACGGAGACGACGACCTGGTTCGTGGCCGGGTCGGTCCACCAGGCGGTGCCGGGGATCTTGGCGGAGCGCTCCAGCTCGCTGGTGGCGGCGTTGAGCTTGTCCGCGCCGCGGGCCACGATCTTCGGGATGGCACCGGCGGCGCGCACCTGGCGGGCGGTCGCGGTGTCGGTCACCGTGACGACCATCTTGCCGCTGGCGTCGGCGTACGTGCCGGCCGCGCGGGCACCGAGCTTCTCGACGAGGGTGGCGGCGGCGTCCGGCGAGAGGGCCGTGGGGGCGGCCTGCGCGGGTGCGCCGAGCAGCGAGCCGGTGACCAGGGTGCCGGCGACGGCGACTGCGGCGGCGCGGCGGAGCGTGGACCTCGTGGGTCGCATGTAACAACCTCCGAATGGGGGTGAACGGGCGCTGTCATGGGGGCGCGCCCGAGGACAACCCGGGCGACCTGGGGAAACCGCCCGGGTGCCCAAAGTATTCACATATTTAAGATCGTAAGCAAGACATGACTTTGCCCGGATTCGCACCCGCGCCCGATGTAACGCCGGAGCAACAACATCGACATCATCTGTCAGAGCCGGTTCAGGGCGTACGGCGACGGGCGCCCGGACCCGGGCGGGGCAGCACGTCCCGCGCCCCGGTGATCTCGTGCCCCTCGCCGCAGCGCAAGGCGACCCGGACCTCGGCGCCGCAGTCACGGTGCGCCACGCTCAGCGGCGAGCCCTCCGGGTCGGCCAGGTAGCGGTCACCCCATCCGAGCACCGCGACGAGCACGGGCCACAGGTCCAGGCCCATCTCGGTGAGCCGGTACTCGTGGCGCGGCCGGCTGCCCGGCTCGCGGTACGGCTCCCGGCGCAGCACACCGCGCTCGACGAGCATGGCGAGCCGGTTCGTCAGCACCTGGCGCGGAATGCCGGTCCGCACCCGCATGTCGTCGAACCGGCGTACGCCGTTGAAGACCTCGCGGAGCACGACGAGGGTCCACCGCTCGCCGAGGATCTCCATGGCGCGCGCGATGGTGCAGTTCTCCACCGACCAGTCCAGTGCCGCGGGTCTCATGCCGACCAGGCTAGGTCTGATTGACAGACTCAGCAACGCGCTGCGAGGCTGAGTCCATGACGCAGACGCAGGAGCGCACCCGCACGTTCACCTGGTCCGACCCGGCGGCCGGCGCCGCGCACCTGGGCCGGCGCAGCGGCCTGGAGCTGATGCAGGCGATGATCGCCGGCGAGCTGGACGCGCCGCCGATCATGCACCTCGTCGACATGTCCCGGATGGAGGCCGAGGAGGGGCGCGTCGCGGTCGAGCTGCTGCCGCAGGAGTTCCACTACAACCCGCTCGGCACGGTGCACGGCGGCGTCATCTCCACGCTGCTGGACACCGCCGCGGCGTGCGCCGTGCACACCACGTTGCCGGCCGGGGTCGGCTTCACGTCGCTGGACCTCAACGTGAAGTTCCTGCGCCCGGTCACCGTCGACACCGGCACACTGCGGTGTGAGGGCACGGTGCTCCAGCGAGGCCGCCGTACCGCCCTGGCCGAGGCCCGCCTGACGGACCCGGCCGGCCGCCTGGTAGCCCACGCCACCTCGACCTGCCTCATCTTCCCCCTCCCCTGACCGCCCCGCCCGTTCTCGGCGATCTTGCAGTTGCGGCCCCCGCGGCGCCGGTTTCGCGGCAAATGCGGGGGCCGTAAGTGCAAGATCGCGCGGGAAAGCAGGGAGAGGGGGCGGGGGTCAGGCCTGGGTCGTCGCGGATACGCGGGCGGCTCGGGCGGCTCGGCGGTCCTCGAAGCGGGACGCCTGGGTCTCCAGGGTCTCCAGGTGGGCGGCGATCTGGTCACGGGCGGCCTCGCCGTCGGCGTTCAGGCCGGTCACCTCGAACAGGTTCCACTGGCGCAGCACCGGCATCACCACCTCGTCGCGGTGCTGGCGCAGGTCGTAGATCCCGGCCAGCGCGATCGCCACCGACTTGCGGGCGAAGCCGTCGATGCCGACACCCGGCATCTGGAAGTTGGCCAGCACGTCGGCGACGGCGCGCATCGCCTGCGACGGCGCCAGCTCGAACGCCGCGCCGAGCAGGTTGCGGTAGAAGACCATGTGCAGGTTCTCGTCCGCGGCCACCCGGGCCAGCAGCGCCTCGCACATCGGGTCGCCGGTGGCCCGGCCGGTGTTGCGGTGCGAGATGCGGGTCGCCAGCTCCTGGAACGACACGTACGCCAGCGAGTGCAGCATCTCCTGGTCGTGGACGTTCTGGTAGCCCGCCGACATGTGCACCATGCGGGCCCGCTCCAGCGCCACCGGGTCCACCGCCCGGGTCACCGTGAGGTAGTCGCGGATCGCCGTGCCGTGCCGCCCCTCCTCGGCGGTCCACCGGTGCACCCAGGTGCCCCACGCGCCGTCGCGCCCGAACAGGGTGGCGATCTCGTGGTGGTACGACGGCAGGTTGTCCTCGGTGAGCAGGTTGACGATCAGCGCGGTACGCGCCACCTCGGGCAGCGTCGAGTCCTCCGGCGACCAGGCCTCGCCGCCCAGCGGGCCGTCGAAGGTGCGGCCCTCGCTCCACGGCACGTACTCGTGCGGGAACCACTCCTTGGCCAGCGACAGGTGGCGGTCGAGGTTCTTCTCGACCACCGGCTCGAGTTCGGTGAGCAGAGCGGTCTGGCTGAGCACGGTCACGACGTTCTCCCTACGGTGGCGTAACTTACGCCACCGTAGGTCGAAACGTCGTCAGGCGCCAGTGCCGGCCGGGCCGACCAGCGGTTTCAGGTCCGCCCGAGGCGGCGTCCACTCCCCCGCCGCGGCGGGCACCTGCTCGCCGGAACGGATGTCCTTGACCTCGTCGCCCTCCGCGCCGGGGAACCAGACGTACGGGATGCCACGCCGCTCGGCGTACCGGATCTGCTTGCCGAACTTGGCCGCCGACGGGGACACCTCGGTGGGCACACCGCGCGACCGCAGCGCCGCCGCGACCGCGTCGCTGGCCGCCCGGTCCTCCTCGGCGGTGACCGCCACCAGCACGCAGGTCGGCACCGAGCGGGACACCGACAGCGCCTCGGCGCCGAACAGCAGACCGAGCAGCCGGGTCACCCCGATCGAGATGCCCACCCCCGGGAACCGGACGTTGCCCGAGCTGGCCAGGTTGTCGTACCGGCCGCCGGAGCAGATCGAGCCGAACCGCTCGTAGCCGATCATCTGCGTCTCGTAGACCGTACCCGTGTAGTAGTCCAGGCCCCGCGCGATGCGCAGGTCGGCCACGCAGAGGCCGGGTGCGTGCGCGGCGGCGGTCTCCACCACGGCGGTCAGTTCCGCGACGCCCTCGTCCAGCAGCGGGTCGCTCACCCCGAGGCCGCGCACCGCGTCGGCGAAGGAGGCGTCCGGCGCGGAGATCTCGGCCAGCGACAGCACGGCCTTGGCCTGCGCCTCACTCGCCCCGGCGGTGCTCGCCAGCAGCTCCGTCACCCCGGCCGGGCCGATCTTGTCGAGCTTGTCGACGGCGCGCAGCGCCGCCTCCGCGTCGGTCAGCCCGATGCCCCGGTAGAACCCCTCGCAGATCTTGCGGTTGTTGACCTGGATGCGCACCGGCGGGATCGGCAGCGACCGCAGCGCGTCGCCGATGACCAGCGGCATCTCCGCCTCGTAGTGGGCCGGCAGGGTGTCCCGGTCGACGATGTCGATGTCGGCCTGGAGGAACTCCCGGTACCGGCCCTCCTGCGGACGCTCACCGCGCCACACCTTCTGGATCTGATAGCGGCGGAACGGGAACTGCAGCTTGCCGGCGTTCTCCAGCACGTAGCGGGCGAACGGCACGGTCAGGTCGAAGTGCAGGCCGAGCGCGTCGTCGCCGGCCGGGCCGTCGGTGTCGGCCTGCAACCGGCGCAGCAGGTAGACCTCCTTTGCGGTATCCCCCTTCCGCAGTAACTGATCCAGCGGCTCCACCGAGCGGGTCTCCAGTGGCGCGAAGCCGTACAGCTCGAACGTGGCGCGGATCCGGTCGAGCACGAACTGCTCGATCATCCGCTGAGCCGGCGTCCACTCGGGGAAGCCGGAGATGGGCGTGGGCTTGCTCATGGCGTACTCCTCGATCCCGCGCGGGGCGCGGGCGAACGTCGTGGGTCGCGGCGGTCAGAGGCCTCGGGTGGGCGCGGCCGGGCGCGCGCCGCCGGTGCCCGCCACCTCGACGAGGTACGGGTTGGTCGCGCGCTCGCGGCCGATCGTGGTCGCGGGGCCGTGGCCGGGCAGGACGACTGTGTCGTCGGCCAGCGGGAGCACCTTGTCCCGCAGGCTGGACAGCATCCGGGGCATGCTGCCGCCCGGCAGGTCGGTGCGGCCGATCGAGCCGGCGAACAGCACGTCACCGGAGAGGCAGATCTGCTCCGCCTCCCAGCGCGAGCCGGCGCCGGGCAACCGGAACAGCACCGACCCGCCGGTATGGCCGGGGGCGTGGTCGACGGTGATCTCCAACCCGGCCAGCGACAGCGTCGCGCCGTCGGTCAGCTCGGCCACGTCGTCCGGCTCGGCGTACGGCAGCCGGCCGCCGAACAGCTGGGTCAGGTCCATCGACAGCGCCTTGCTCGGGTCGGCCAGCAGCTCCCGGTCGTCCGGGTGGACGTAGGCGGGGATGCCCCGCGCGCCGCAGACCGGGGCGACGGAGAACGTGTGGTCGAGATGGCCGTGGGTGAGCAGCACGGCGGCCGGGTGCAGGCGGTGCTCGGCGAGCACGGCGTCGAGCCGGTCGAGCACCCCGATGCCGGGATCGACCACCACGCACTGCTCCCCCGGCCCGGTCGCCACCACGTAGCAGTTGGTGCCGAAGGCGTCCGCGGGAAAGCCGGCCACGAGCACGTCGCTCCCCTTTCCGTCCGGTCGTCGTCTGCCTGCAGCCTAGTCGTAGCGGCCGGCGAGTTCCGTCCGCCACCGGCCCGGTCCGCCCCGGCCGGGCTGAGACGGCGGGACCTCGTACACCACATTCACAGTCGCTACCCGTACACTCTGGCGGGCGTGTGGCGTGGCGCACCCCGATCGGAACGGCGGACGGCGCCCGGCGCCGGCGGCGATCAGGCAGAGGAAGGGGAGCGCGCGTGGCTTCCAGCAGGGACCGGCAGCGCAAACTGGCGCGCGCCAAGCTCGACCGGCAACTCGCCCGGCGGGCGGCGGTCGCGAAGCGCCGCCGGCAGATCCGGGCCGGCGTGGGCGCCGCGGTGGTGCTCGTGCTGATCGTGGCCGGCTCCGCCTGGGCGCTCGGCGCGTTCGACTCCGAGCCGGAGAAGAAGGCCGCCGAGGACGTCTGCCTCTGGAGCGCGGAGGACGGCGCCGTCAACACCAACCTCAAGGACGTCGGCCAGCCGCCCACCACGGGCCTGCCCACCTCCGGCACCCGCCCGATGACGATCACCACCAACCAGGGTGGGCCGATCACCGTCGAGCTGGACCAGACCGACGCGCCGTGCGGCGCGGCGAGCCTGAGCTACCTGGCCGGCCGGTCGTTCTTCGACAACACCACCTGCCACGAGATCACCGCCGAGGGCGCGCTGCGCTGCGGTGACCCGACCGGCACCGGGCTCGGCGGCCCGACCTACTCGTTCTACGACGAGAACGTCCCGGCCGCGCCTGAGCCGAGCCCGTCGGCCTCGCCGGCGCCCGGGCAGCCGGCGACGTACCCGAAGGGCACCGTCGCCATGATCGGCAACCCGCCCGGCAGCAACGGCAGCCAGTTCCTGATCTTCTTCAAGGACGCCAGCCCGGCCAAGCCGGCCTACTCGGTGGTCGGCAAGGTCACCGGTGGGCTCGACGTGGTGGAGAAGATCGGCGCCATGCCGACGGTGGACAATGGCAACGGCGCCAAGGTCAAGCCGAAGACGCAGGTGCTGGTCCAGAGCGTCACAGTCGGCGAGCCCGGCGCGGCGCCGGCCGGCAGTCCCGCGCCGTCGCCCAGCGCCAGCGCGGGCTGACCCGACAACCCGATCCGGCGGCCCCGCCGCCGGTGACCCACACGTGACCGGCGGCGCGCGCGCCGACCCCATACGCAGCAGGTGAGGAGTGACCGTGACGTCCACCAGAGACCGCCAGCGCGCGGCGGCGCGGGCCAAGCTCGAGCGGGAGATGGCGGAACGGGCCGGCCGGGCCCGCAAGCGCCGGCAGACCCAGGCGATCGTCGGGGCCGCGGCGGTGCTGGTGCTCGTCGTGGCCGGCACGGTCTGGCTCGTCGCCGCGCTCGGCGACGACGACGACAAGCAGGGCGGCACGACCGCCGCCGCCGGGGCCGTCCAGTGCGCGTACACGGAGGTGCCCAAGGAGGGCCGTCCGCCGCAGATCAAGGACGTCGGCCTCCCGCCGACCCAGCAGTCCGGCAAGGGCACCCAGACGATGACCATCGACACCAACCTGGGCCCGATCACCGCCAAGATCGACCGTGCCGCCGTGCCCTGCACCGCCGGTAGCTTCACGCACCTGGCGGAGAAGGGCTTCTTCGACAACACCAAGTGCCACCGGCTGGTCACCGAGGGCATCAAGGTGCTCCAGTGCGGCGACCCGAGCGCCACCGGCAAGGGCTGGCGGGACACCGACGGCACCGGCGGCCCGTCCTACAACCTGGCCGAGGAGAACCTGCCGACCAACAAGCGCCCGCCGTACCCGGAGGGTGTCATCGCGATGGCCAACTCCGGCCAGCCGGGCAGCACGGGCAGCCAGTTCTTCATCGTGTACGGCGACTCGCCGCTCGACCCGAACTACACGGTGCTGGGCACCATCACCGGCGGCATGGACGTGGTGAAGCAGGTCGCCGCGGCCGGTGACGACGGCGCGTTCGCCAAGCAGGCCGGCGGTGGTCACCCGAAGAAGGAGATCACCATGACCAAGGTGACGATGAGCCCGGTCCAGGGCGGCTGACCGCACCCGTACGACGACGAAGCGCCCGCCGGCTGATCGCAGCCGGCGGGCGCTTTCGCGTGCGTGGTGGCTCAGGCCCCCGAGGTGACCCGGTACGCGTCGAACACGCCGTCGACCTTGCGGACGGCGGCCAGCAGGTGCCCGAGGTGCTTCGGGTCGGCCATCTCGAAGCTGAACCGGCTGACCGCCACCCGGTCGCGGGTGGTGGTGACGGTCGCGGAGAGGATGTTCACCCGCTCCTCGGACAGCACCCTCGTCACGTCGGCGAGCAGCTTGTGCCGGTCCAGCGCCTCGACCTGGATGGCGACCAGGAACGTGGAGGCGGAGGTGAGCTTCCAGCTCACCTCGACCACCCGCTCGGGCTGGGCGCGCAGGTCCTCGGCGTTGGCGCAGTCGTCCCGGTGCACGCTGACCCCGCCGGAGCGGGTGACGAACCCGAACACCGAGTCCGGCGGCACCGGCGTGCAGCAGCGGGCCAGCTTGATCCAGACGTCGCTGACACCGCGGACCACGACACCCGGGTCGGCGCTGCTCTGCCGGCTGCGCGGCGGCCGGGTGGCGACGGCGGTCTCGGCGATGTCCTCCGCCGCGCCCTCCTCGCCGCCGTAGGAGGCCATCAGCTTCTGCACGACCGACTGCGCGGAGACCTGGCTGTCGCCGACCGCCGCGTACAGCGAGGCCACGTCGGCCAGATGCAGGTCCCGGGCGATCGCCATCAGCGCGTCCGAGGTGAGCATCCGCTGCAACGGCATGCCCTGCTTGCGCATCGCCTTGACGATCGCGTCCTTGCCGGCCTCGATCGCCTCCTCGCGCCGCTCCTTGTTGAAGTACTGGCGGATCTTGGTACGCGCCCGCGGGCTCTTGACGAAGCCCAGCCAGTCCTGCGTCGGTCCGGCCGTGTCGGACTTCGACGTGAAGATCTCGATCACGTCGCCGTTGGACAGCGTCGACTCCAGCGGCACCAGCTTGCCGTTGACCCGCGCGCCGATGCACTTGTGCCCGACCTCGGTGTGCACCGCGTACGCGAAGTCCACAGGCGTCGACCCGGTCGGCAGCGGGATGACGTCACCCTTCGGGGTGAAGACGTACACCTCCTGGCTGGACAGGTCGAACCGCAGCGCGTCCAGGAACTCGCTCGGGTCCGCCGCCTCACGCTGCCAGTCCAGCAGCTGCCGCAGCCACGTCATCTCGTCGATGTGCGCCGGCGGGCCCACCACCGGGGTGCCCTTGTGCTCCTTGTACTTCCAGTGCGCGGCGATGCCGAACTCGGCGGTGCGGTGCATCGCGTACGTGCGGATCTGCATCTCCACCGGCTTGCCGGTGGGCCCGATGACAGTCGTGTGCAACGACTGGTACATGTTGAACTTGGGCATGGCGATGTAGTCCTTGAACCGGCCCGGCACCGGCTGCCAGTTGGCGTGGATGACCCCCAGCGCCGCGTAGCAGTCCCGCACCGTGTCGACCAGGATCCGCACACCGACCAGGTCGTAGATGTCGTTGAAGTCGCGCCCCCGCACGATCATCTTCTGGTAGATCGAGTAGAGGTGCTTCGGTCGCCCGGTGGTCTCCGCCTTGATCTTGGCGGCCTTCAGGTCGGTGGACACCTTCTGGGTCACCTGGCGCAGCAGCGCCTCGCGCTGCGGCTGGTGCTCCCCGATCAGCCGGTTGATCTCCTCGAACCGCTTCGGGAACAGCGTGCCGAAGGCCAGATCCTCCAGCTCCCACTTGATCGTGTTCATACCGAGGCGGTGCGCCAGCGGGGCCAGGATCTCCAGCGTCTCCTTGGCCTTCTGTTCCTGCTTGGGGCGGGGCAGGAAGGTGAGCGTCCGCATGTTGTGCAGCCGGTCGGCCAGCTTGATCACCAGGACCCGCGGGTCCTTCGCCATCGCGACGACCATCTTGCGGATGGTCTCCGCCTTGGCCGCGTCGCCGAGCTTGACCTTGTCGAGCTTGGTGACGCCGTCGACGAGCAGCGCGACCTCACCGCCGAAGTCGGCGCGCATCTGGTCGAGCGTGTACTCGGTGTCCTCGATGGTGTCGTGCAGCAGCGCCGCGACCAGCGTGGTGGTGTCCATGCCCAGGTTCGCCAGGATGGTCGCCACGGCGAGCGGGTGCGTGATGTAGGGGTCGCCGGACTTGCGGTACTGACCCGAGTGCCACCGCGCGGCCGTGTCGAAGGCGCGCTGGAGCAGCCGCGCGTCGGCCTTGGGGTGGTTCTCCCGGTGCGTCGCGATCAGCGGCTCCAGCACCTCGCTGACCTGCGAGGTCTGCCAGGGCGCGTTGAACCGGGCCAGCCGGGCGCGTACCCGCCGGCCGGTGGGCGCGTTGGAGAGGGCGAAACCGCTGCCGGGCGTGGACTCGGTGGAACCCTCGGTCGGGAACGGCACCACGACCGCCCCGCCGTCGGCCGTCGCGTCGGACGCACCGCCGGTGGCGCCGGTCGCCCGGGCCGGCGGGTTGCCGCTGCGCTCGGTCACCGAGCCGTCCGCGTCGCCTGTCGGGTGCACCGTGCCCTCCACCGGAGGGACGACATCGTGGGACACCGGCCTCCTCACCGCTCGCCGGGATGCGCCGGCCGTCCGGCCGACGTCTGGTTCAACCGGCCCGGAGGCCGGTCTTGTTCCACGCGGTCGCCGGGGCCGGGCCCCGGCGCCTTCGCCGCCCCGGACAGCTCGGCCGGGTCGGGCAAAGGGCAATGCTACCCGTACGCAGGGTACGCCACCGCTCCCCCGGACGGTCGGCGCCGACCGGCCCGACGGGCCGGCCTGGTCAAACGGTCAACAGGGCATGGACCGGGCGCTGCGCCAGCCGCTTACGGCCCTCGAGGAAGCCCAGCTCCAGCAGCACGGTGAACCCGGCCACCGTGCCGCCGGCGCGCTCCACCAGGTCGAGCGTCGCCTCGGCGGTCCCGCCGGTGGCGAGCACGTCGTCGAGCACCAGCACCCGGTGGCCCGCGGTGAAGGCGTCCTGGTGCACCTCCAGCGTCGCCTCGCCGTACTCCAGCGCGTAGGAGGCGGAGTGCGTGGCCCGGGGCAGCTTGCCGGCCTTGCGCACCGGCACCACGCCGACGCCGGTGGCGTACGCGACCGCCGCCGCCAGCACGAACCCGCGTGCCTCGATGCCGGCGACGGTGTCGAACGACTCCGGCCCGTGGTACGCGATGATGCCGTCGATCACCGCCCGGAACGCCTCACCGTCGGCGAACAGCGGCATCAGGTCCTTGAACACGACACCCGGCTTGGGGAAGTCCGGCACGTCCAGCAACCGGCTGGCGACGAGCTGGGCGACCTCCGGGCCGCTGTCTCCCCGTACCCCTGTGGTGTGGGTCTCCGTCACTGTGCGTCCCATGTCCTCTCGAAACGACGACGGCGTCCGTCATGCCGTGACATCAGCATGACGGACGCCGTCGGACCGATTCCGTCCGGCCCTGCGGTCAGCGGCGCTTGCCGCCGGGCCGGTTGCCGCCGCCCCCGGCGGGACGGCCGCCGCGGGCACCGCTGGGACGCTTGCCGGCCGGCCGGGCACCCACCTTGGGTGCGGCACCGGCCAGCGCCGCCGCCTCCGGGTCGATCGGCGCGTCGGCGGCCGGCGTGGTGGCACGCGGGCCCTTCGGCGTGATCTCGCCCCGGGCGAGCGCGGCCCGGCGGGACAGCACCCGCTTGTTGTGGGCGCTGATCCGCGGGTCCATGTTCTTCAGCAGCACCAGCAGCGGCGTGGCGAGCAGGATCGAGGTCAGGAACGCCACCGCCATACCGACGAACAGCACCAGGCCGAGGTCCTTCAGCGTGCCCGCGCCGAGCAGGCCGGCGCCGATGAACAGCAGACCGCCGACCGGCAGCAGCGCCACGACCGAGGTGTTCAGCGACCGCATGAGGCTCTGGTTGAGCGCCAGGTTGGACGCCTCGCCGTAGGTGACGTTGTTGTTCGCGGTGATGCCGCGCGTGTTCTCCTGCACCTTGTCGAAGACCACCACCACGTCGTAGAGCGCGAAGCCCAGGATCGTGAGGAAGCCGATGATCGTCGACGGGGTGACCTCGAAGCCGACCAGCGAGTAGATGCCGGCGGTCAGGGCCAGGTTGGTCAGCAGCGAGACGATGGCGGCGGCCGCCATCCGCCACTCGAAGCGCAGCACCAGGTAGATCGACACCACCGCGATGAAGATCACCAGACCGAGGAAGGCGCGCGAGGTGACCTGGCTGCCCCAGGCCTCGGAGACCTGGCTGCCGCTGATCTGGTCGGCCGGGATGCCGAACTCCTGCGCCATCGCGGTCTTGGCCGCGTTGGCCTGCTCGGCGGAGAGCTGGCCGGTGCGCATCTCGTAGAACTCGCCGCTGGTGCCGCCGACCTTCTGCGCGCTGACCACCTCGACGCCCGGCGCCTCGTCGGCCAGCACGTCGTCGACGGTCCGCTCGGCCTGGTCCAGGGTGCCGACGCTGGCCGGCACCTGGAACGAGTTGCCGCCCGCGAACTCGATGCCCAGCTTGAAGCCGCTGATCGCGAAGCTCAGCACGGCGATCAGCACGAGCACGCCGGCCACGCCGAACCACAGCTTGCGCCGCCCGACGATGTTGAGATCCGCCTCGCCCCGGTAGAGCCGGGCGGCCAGACCGCTCTTAGCCATCTCAGGCCTCCTTCACACGCGGGTTGCGGGCGGTGCCCGGCTCGGCCGACCGGGCCGGCAGCGCCCGGCCCAGACCGCTGACCCGCGGCGACAGGAACGCCCGGGTACGGGCGAACATCGTCATGATCGGGTGGCGGAAGAGGAACACGACGACCAGGTCGAGCACGGTCGCCAGGCCGAGCGCGAAGGCGAAGCCCTTCACCGCGCCGACGGACACGATGTAGAGCACCACCGCCGACATCAGCGTGATCGCGTTCGCCGAGATGATCGTCCGGCGGGCGCGGATCCAGGCGCGCGGCACCGCGCTCCGTGGACTGCGGCCC
Source organism: Micromonospora sp. CNZ297 (assembly GCF_007827625.1). Taxonomy (NCBI): domain Bacteria; kingdom Bacillati; phylum Actinomycetota; class Actinomycetes; order Micromonosporales; family Micromonosporaceae; genus Micromonospora; species Micromonospora sp. CNZ297. The sequence continues at coordinate 124,449 of NZ_VISU01000003.1, forward strand.
TCCCGGATCTCGTCCTTCAATCGTTCGAAGTAGATGACGAACGAGTCCGCCGCGACGCCCAGCGAGACGATCATGCCGGCGATGCCGGCGAGCGTGAGCGTGAAGCCGATCGACCGGCCGAGCACCACGAGCGCGCCGAACACCAGCAGCGCGGAGAGCACCAGGCTCAGGAAGATGACCGAGCCGAGCAGCCGGTAGTAGAAGAACGAGTAGATGATGACCAGCAGCATGCCGATGCCCGCGGCCAGCAGACCCGCCTTGAGGTGGCTGTCGCCGAGCGTCGCGGTGACGTTCTGCTGCTCCTGCGGCTCGAAGGTCACCGGCAGCGCGCCGTAGCGCAGCTGGCTGGCGAGCGCGTTCGCGGCCTTGTTGTCGAAGCTGCCGGTGATCTGCGAGTCACCGGTCAGCACGCCCTGGATCTCCGGGGACGAGACGATCTCGTTGTCCAGCACCACGGCGACGCGGCACTTGCCGTCCTGGCCGAGCGCGGTCTGGTCGCAGGCCTGGCCCTCGTTGGTGAACGCCTCGCGGGTCAGCGCGGTCCACTTCTCCTGGCCGCTGCCGGTGAAGTTGAGGCTGACCACCCAGGAGCTGGTCTGGTCGAGCTGGGCGGAGGCGTTCTTGACGTCGGTGCCGAGCACCTTCGCCACGTCCAGCAGGTACTTCGCGCCGGACTCGCAGGCGACCGCCTTCTGCTTCTCGTCCTTGATCGAGGCGGCGGGCCGCGAGTCGAGCTGGGCGCAGGTGATGGTCGGGACGTTGAACTGCATCTCCACCGGCAGGACGGCGATCTCCTGCGGGGTGAGCGTGCCGAACGGCTTGAGCTTGTCGGCCAGCGACGGGTCGGTGGTCAGGTCCGCCGGGGCCTGCAGGCCCGAGGCGGCGGCCCAGGCGGCCGCGCCGACCTTCTGCTCGACGGCCTTGCGCTGCTGCTCGATGCTCTGCGGCACCGGCTCGGCGCTGGCGCTCGGGCTCGGCGCGGCGGCGCTCGGCGAGGCCGACGGCGAGGCCGAGGCGCTGGCGCTCGGCGTCGGGGCCATACCGCCCTGCCCGCCGGCGCTCGGCGACCCGCTCACCTTGGGGCTCGTGCTCGCCTTCGGCGACGCGCTGCCCGACGGCGTCGGGCTGGCCGCACCGGACGGGGTCGCGCTCGGGACCGGCGCGGGCGCGGCGGCGGCGCCGCTGCCGTCGGTGGCCTTGAGCACCTTGCGGAAGCGCAGCTCGGCGGCCTCACCGACGTCGGTCAGGTCGCGGTTCTGGCCGGGCAGGGAGATGACGATGTTGCGGTTGCCCTCGGTGACCACCTCGGCCTCGGCCACGCCGTAGGCGTTGACCCGGCTCTCGATGATCTGGCGGGCCTCCTCGAGGTTGTCGGCGGTCGGGGGCTTGCCGTCCACCGTGTTGGTGGCCTCGAGCGTCAGCCGGGTGCCGCCGACGAGGTCCAGGCCGAGCCGGGGCTCCAGCCGGTCCTTCCAGCCACCGCTGGCGCCGCCCGAGAAGAACACCAATAGATAGAGGACGACGAAGATGAACCCGAGCACGGCGAGCTGCCGTCCGGGCCGCATCTGTCCCTGAGGTGGTGCCACGGCTGTCCTGTCTCCCTGTACGGTCGCGCCGCTTCCACGGCGGCGACAACTGTCGGGCCGGGGGTGTCCGCCCGACTGCTCCGGCGGGTCGGCACCGGAGGACGGCACGCCGGCTGGTGCGCGGCGCGGGGGCGCCGCACGGGCCGGCCGGATGCCGGCGCCGCGCGCCGACCCCAACTATCCACTTGTACGGATGAATCCGCTGCCCCGTCCGGGACGGGTGGTCACTCCTTGACCGGCTCGGCTTCCTCGGTGATCGTCTCGGCCGCCGGCGCCTCGGCGCGCTTGATCACCCGCGCGACGGCGGGGCGGGCGTACCGGGTCTGCACGCCCGGAGCGACCTCGAGCAGGACCGTCTCGTCCTCGACCGCGGTGACCGTGCCGTGCAGGCCGCCGATGGTGACCACCTCGTCGCCCGGGGCGAGAGCGGACTGCATCTGCTCTGCCTCGCGGCGGCGCTTCTGCTGCGGACGGATCATCATGAAGTACATGACGACGAAAAGCAGAGCGATCATGAGGATCGGCGTCAGACTGCCGGCTCCCCCGCCACTCGCTGCTGCGTAAAGCACGGTGTAGACCTTCCGGTTGGCCTCCACCCCGGCGCCGGAGGGCGCCGCAGCGGAAGCGGATTCTCACGTCCTGTACAAACCGCGGCGAAGTCTAGTCCCTGCTCCTGAGAAGACCGAATGCGGCACAGATCACGAACGGATCACGGCTGGTCGGTCTGCACCGAGAACAGATCGGGCCCCGGAGGGGCATCCGCACCAAATGTACCATTCGGGGGCGTACGGCCCAGATGGCGCCAGGCAGCCTCGGTCGCCACCCGCCCGCGCGGGGTCCGGGCCAGCAGCCCGGCCCGCACCAGGAACGGCTCGCAGACTTCCTCGACCGTGTCCGGCTGCTCGCCCACCGCCACGGCGAGAGTGGACAGGCCCACCGGACCACCCCGGAACGAGTCGACGAGCGCGGTCAGCACCGCCCGGTCGAGCCGGTCCAGGCCGAGCGCGTCCACGTCGTAGACGGTCAGCGCGGCACGAGCCGTCTCCAGCGTGACCACGCCGTCGGCGCGGACCTCGGCGTAGTCGCGGACCCGGCGCAGCAGCCGGTTGGCGATACGCGGGGTGCCCCGGGACCGGCCGGCGACCTCCGCCGCGCCGTCGGCGGTGATCGGCACGCCGAGGATCCGCGCCGACCGGTGCAGCAGCGTCTCCAGGTCGGCCGGCGCGTAGAAGTCGAGGTGCGCGACGAAGCCGAACCGGTCGCGCATCGGGCCGGTCAGCAGGCCGGAGCGGGTGGTGGCGCCGACGAGCGTGAACGGCTCCACGTCGAGCGGGATGGCGGTGGCACCCGGGCCCTTGCCGACCACCACGTCGACGCGGAAGTCCTCCATGGCGCTGTAGAGCAGCTCCTCGGCCGGCTTGGCGATCCGGTGGATCTCGTCGATGAACAGCACGTCGCCCTCGGCGAGGCCGGTCAGGATCGCGGCCAGATCGCCGGAGCGCTCGATGGCCGGGCCGCTGGTCACCCGGATCCCGGTGCCCAGCTCGGCGGCGACGATGTTGGCCAGGGTCGTCTTACCGAGGCCAGGCGGCCCCGAGAGGAGGATGTGGTCGGGCGGGGAGCCGCGCCGCATCGCGCCCTGCAACAGCAGGTCGAGCTGGTCGCGGACCCGGTGCTGGGCGATGAACTCGTCCAGCCGCTTCGGGCGGACGCTGGCCTCCGCGTCCAGCTCGGCGTCGTTCACGTACGCCGAGACCAGGTTCTCCCCGCTCATCGGGTCCGGCCCAGGAGGCGGATCGCCTGCTTGAGCAGCACCGGCACCGGCGGGGTCTCGCCGTCGACGGTCTCCGCCACCGCGGCCACCGCCTGCTCCGCCTGCCCGGCCGTCCAGCCGAGCCCGACGAGGGCCTGGCGGACCTGCTCCGGCCAGGCGCCCGCGGTCACCCCGGCCGCGCCGTCGGCGCCCACCGGCACCGGGCCGACCCGGTCGCGCAGCTCCAGCACCAGCCGCTCGGCACCCTTCTTGCCGATGCCCGGCACCCGGGTCAGCGCGGCGGTGTCGGCGTTGGCGATGGCCTTGCGGACCGCGTCGGGCGTGTGCACGGCGAGCACCGCCTGGGCCAGCCGGGGACCGACCCCGCTGGCGGTCTGGAGCAGCTCGAACAGCTGCTTGGCGTCGTCGTCGGCGAAGCCGTAGAGGGTGAGCGAGTCCTCCCGGACCACAAGGCTGGTGGCGAGCCGGGCGGGCTGGCCCACGCGCAGGTCGGCGAGCGTGCCGGGGGCGCACTGCACGGCCAGGCCGATGCCGCCCACCTCCACCACCGCGTGATCCGGGCCGGTGGCGGTCACCGTGCCGCGTACGCTCGCGATCATCGCGTCCCTCCTCGTCGGGCCCGTTGCGCGGCCTCGGCCAGCTTGGACCGGGTGCCCCCGCGCCACACGTGACAGATGGCCAGCGCCAGCGCGTCGGCGGCGTCGGCCGGTTTCGGCGGCTCGGGCAGCCGCAGCAGCCGGGTGACCATGGTGGTCATCTGCTTCTTGTCCGCCTGCCCCGAGCCGGTCACCGCCGCCTTGACCTCGCTCGGCGTGTACGTCGTCACGGGCAGCCCGGCCCGGGCCCCGGCGAGCACCGCGACGCCGCTGGCCTGCGCGGTGCCCATCACGGTGCGGACGTTGTGCTGGCTGAACACGCGCTCCACCGCGACCGCGTCCGGCCGGTGCTCGGCGACCAGGTCGGTGAGCGAGCGGTCCAGGTGCAGCAGGCGCAGCGCCAGGTCGTCCTCCGGGTCGGTGTAGACCACGTAGTAGGCCACGAGCGTGCAGGGACGGCCCGGCACGCCCTCGACAACGCCGACCCCGCACCGGGTCAGCCCCGGGTCGACGCCCAGCACGCGCACGCCGCCTCCTCCCCGAGCCGCCAGCAGTACGTGTGTTCGACACACCCTACTGGTGCCCGCCGACACCGGGACCGCCGGACACGCCGGGCACGGGCGGTGACGCGGCGCACCACACACGCAGACGGTGGAGTATGTGTCGCCGCCCCATGTGCCAGGGGGCACCCGGCTCGTACGTTCATGCGCCATGACGGCAGAACCCGTGGCGGTCCCCCACGTCGTACACGTCGACCTGACCGGTCGCACCGCGCTGGTCACAGGTGGTGGCGGCGGCATCGGACGGGCCTGTGCCCTGCGCCTGGCGGCGGCCGGCGCGACGGTCGTGGTGCTGGACCGCGACGTGGCGGCGGCCGAGGCGGTGGCCGCCGAGGCCGGCGGCCGGGCGGTGGGGATCGACCTGGCCGACCCGGCGGCTGTGGACCGGCTCGACGTCGACGCCGACATCGTGGTCAACAACGCCGGGCTGCAGCACGTCGCGCCGGTGCAGGACTTCCCGGTCGAGCGCTTCGAGTACATCCAGCGGGTGATGGTGGAGGCGCCGTTCCTGCTGATCCGCCGCGCGCTGCCCCGGATGTACGCGAACGGCTGGGGCCGGGTCGTGAACATCTCCTCGGTGCACGGGCTGCGCGCCTCGCCGTTCAAGGCCGCGTACGTCTCGGCCAAGCACGCGCTGGAGGGCCTGTCCAAGGTGGTGGCGCTGGAGGGCGCCGCGCACGGCGTCACGGCCAACTGCATCAACCCGGCGTACGTGCGCACCGCGCTGGTGGAGAGCCAGATCGCCGACCAGGCGGCCACCCACGGCATCGGCGAGGACGAGGTGGTCGAGAAGATCATGCTGGCCCGGGCGGCGATCAAGCGGCTGATCGAGCCGGCGGAGGTGGCCGAACTGGTGGCGTACCTGTGCTCCCCGCCCGCCGCGTTCCTCACCGGCACCTCGATCGCCCTCGACGGGGGCTGGACGGCGAACTAGTGGGCCCGCGCACAATGTCGGTCATGTCGTCGCCGGTCGAGTTCCTGGAGCTGCTGGCGCGCGAGGCCGCCGCGGTCGAGTTCGAGGGCCCGCTGGTGGCCGCGCGCGCCGCCGGCCTGCCCGCCGAACGGCTGGCCGAGCTGGAGCAGGCGAAGGTGGTGGCGCTGCGGGTACGGGCCCTGCTGGCCCGCAGGCGCCGCCGGGAGACCGAGCTGTCCGGCCTGTACGACACCGCGAGCGACCTGGCCGGCCTGCGCGACCTGGACGACGTGCTGCGCGCGATCGTGCACCGGGCGCGGATCCTGCTCGGCACCGACGTGGCGTACATGACGCTCAACGACGACGAGCGCGGCGACACGTACATGCGGGTCACCGACGGCTCGATCTCGGCCCGGTTCCAGCGGCTGCGGCTGGAGCTGGGCGACGGGCTCGGCGGGCTGGTCGCGCAGACCGGCACCCCGTACGTCACCTCGAACTACCAGGAGGACGAGCGGTTCCGGCACACCGGGGAGATCGACGGCGGCGTGGGCGAGGAGGGCCTGGTGGCCATCCTCGGCGTGCCGCTGCGGCTCGGGTCCAGCGTGATCGGCGTGCTGTACGCGGCGAACCGCTCGGCCCGGCCGTTCGCCCGCGAGGAGGTGTCGCTGCTGGTGTCGCTGGCGGCGCACGCGGCGGTGGCGATCGACACCGCGCGGCTGCTCGCCGAGACCCGGGCGGCGCTGGCGGAGCTGTCCGCGGCGAACAGCACCATCCGGGCGCACAGCAGCTCGGTGGAGCGCGCCGCCGCTGCGCACGACCGGATGACCGCGCTCGTGGTGCGCGGCGGCGGCATGGAGGACGTGGCGGCGGCGGTCACCGAGGTGCTCGGTGGCGCGCTGCTGGCGCTGGACGCCGAGGGCCGGCGGCTGGCCCGGGTCGGTGAGATCGAGGAGCCGGACCGGGCCGACATCGTGGAGGCGGTCGCCGCGTCCCGTACCGAGGGGCGCAGCGTGCGCCGGGGCCCGCTCTGGTACGCCGCGGTGGTGGCCGGTGCGGAGAACCTGGGCGCGCTGGTGCTGCGCCCGGACGACGAGCTGGTCGACGCCGACCAGCGCATCCTGGAGCGGGCCGCGCTGGTGACCGCGTTGCTGTTGCTGTTCCGCCGGACCGTGGCCGAGGCGGAGGGGCGGGTACGCGGTGAGCTGCTGGACGACCTGATCGCCCGGCCGCTGCGCGACGCCGACGCGCTGCGCGCGCGGGCCCGCCGGATCGGGGTGGACCTGGACGCCCCGCACGTGCTGGTGGCGGTCGGTGACGACGCGTTCGCCGAGACCGGCTCGGCCCGGCAGCGGGTGCTGTCCTGGGCCACCACGTACGCCTCGACCCGGGGTGGCCTTGCCGCGGCGCGTGCCGGACGGGTGGTGCTGATGCTGCCCGGCCACGACGCCGGCGGTGCGGCCCGCGCGGTGGCCCGGGACCTGTCCCGGGTGACCGGTCGCCCGGTGACCGCCGGGGCGAGCGGGCCGTCGACCGGTCCGGCGTCGCTGGCCGTCACGTTCGCCGAGGCGGAGCGCTGCCTGTCCGCGCTCGGTGCGCTGGGCCGGGCCGGGCAGGGGGCGAGCACCACCGAGCTGGGTTTCGTCGGGCTGCTGCTGGGCGCGGTCGGTGACGCCGGGGACCGGGACGTGGCCCGGTTCCTCGCCACGACTGTGGGGCCGGTGCTGGACTACGACGCCCGGCGGGGCACGGCGCTGGTGAAGACGCTGGAGGCGTACTTCGGGGTGGGCGGCAGCCTGGCTCGCGCCGCCGAGCAGCTGCACGTGCACGTGAACACGGTCACCCAGCGGCTGGAGCGGGTCGGGCACCTGCTCGGCGCGGACTGGCAGCGGCCGGAGCGGGCGCTGGAGGTGCAGCTCGCGCTGCGCCTGCACCGGCTGCGCACGCCCGCCCGCTGAGCGGCCGGACCGCGCCGGGCGGACCGGCCGGCCCGGGTCAGCGGACGCGCAGGCCGTCCAGGACCGTGTCCACGATCCGCTCGGGAAGCATCCGCTCGTCGCGCTCGGGGTGCCAGCGCAGCATCCGCTGGGTGAGCATCGGCGCGGTGAGCAGCGACATGGTCACCTCGATGTCGAGGTCGGCGCGCAGTTCGCCCCGGTCGATCGCGCGGCGCAGCACCTCGCGCATCGCCGCGCGCCGGGGCTCGACGATCGCCTCGTACGCCTGCCGGTGGGCCGAGCTGCGGTTCACCTCGGGCACCAGGCAGGGCATGATCTTGCGGACCCGGGGGTCGGCGTGCTGGCCGACGGCGCCGACGAGCAGCACCAGGTCGTCGCGGACGGAGCGCCCGGCGGTGCGGGGCGCGGGCCCCTTGAGCGTGCGCAACGCGTCCAGCAGCAACGCGTCCTTGCCCGGCCAGCGGCGGTAGATGGTGGCCTTGCCGACTCCGGCGCGGGCCGCGATCGCCTCGATGGACAGCGACTCTATGGTGCTGCCCTCGGCCAGCAGGTCGAGGGTGGCGTCGACGATCGCCTCGTCCGCACGGGTGCTCCGCGGTCGCCCGGGCGACCGCGGAGCATCCGCCGTGGAAGTCATGTCAGACATTGTCCACGAACCTACGCGGTACCGGCCAACTCCCTGTCGGTGACCGGCGCCGCGTCGGGGGCGACGACCGGCCGGCCCGGCATCCAGCGCAGCACGATCACGATGCCGAGCGCGGCCACCACCGCGGAGGCGCCCGCCGCCCAGTGCATGGCCGAGACGAACGAGTCGTTGGCCGCGTCGATCAGTCGCGGCGCGTCGGGGCCGAGCCGGCCGGCGACCGCGTACGCCCCGGACACCGACTCGCGGGCCGCGTCGCGTACCGGGGCGGGCAGGGCGGCCACCGCCGGGCCGACCTGGTCGCGGTAGACGGCGGAGAGCACCGAGCCGAGCACCGCCACGCCGAGCGCGCCAGCCACCTGGCGCACGGTGTTGCTGACCGCGGAACCGACACCGGCCTTCTCCCGGGGCAGCGAGGACATGATCGACTCGGTGGCCGGCGGCATGATGTTCGCCATCCCGGCGCCCTGGAGGAAGCCCAGCGCCGAGAAGATCCAGATCGGGGTGTCCGCGTCGATGAAGACGAACGCGGCGAGCGCCACAGTGGTGAGCAGCAGCCCGACGGCCGCGACCGCCCGGCCGCCGTAGCGGCGGACCATCGCCGCGCTGCGCGGCGCGAAGATGAGCTGGGCCGCCGCGAACGGCAGGAACAGCAGGCCGCTCTCCAGCGGGCTGTAGCCGCGCACGAGCTGGAGGTAGAACGCGCCGAAGAACATCACGCCCATGGCGGCGAAGAAGACCAGCCCGACCAGGGCCACCGGCGCGGCGAAGCGGGGCACCCGGAACAGCCGGACGTCCAGCGACGGGTGGTCGCTGCGCAGCTCGTGGGCGACGAACCAGCCGAGCACCGCGAGGCCGCCGAGCACCGCGACCCACACCTGCGGGCGGCCGAAGCCGTGCTCGCCGCCGTCGATGATGCCGTAGGTGAGGGCGACCAGGCCGACCACCGAGAGCAGCACGCCGAGCAGGTCGACCCGGCCGGGCTTGGGGTCGCGGGACTCGGGGACCAGGGCCGCGACGAGCACCACGCCGAGCGCCACCACCGGCACGTTGATCAGGAAGACCGAGCCCCACCAGAAGTGCTCCAGCAGCGCGCCGCCGAGCACCGGGCCGATCGCCACCGCGAGGCCGACCGCGCCGGCCCAGACGCCGATCGCCTTGGCGCGCTCGCGCGGGTCGAAGACGTTGGAGATGATCGAGAGCGTCACCGGCATGATGGCCGCGCCGCCGACGCCCATCAGCGCGCGGGCCGCGATGAGCTGGGCCGGGTCCTGCGCGTACGCGGACAGCAGCGAGGACAGGCCGAAGAGCGCCAGCCCGAGGATCAGGAAGCGGCGGCGGCCGAGCCGGTCACCGAGCACGCCGAAGGTGAACAGCAGCCCGGCGAAGACGAGCGTGTAGGAGTTGATCGCCCACTCCAGCTCGCCCTGGGTGGCGCCGAGGCCGTGCACCGGGTCGGCCAGCGTGCGCAGCGCGACGTTGAGGATGGTGTTGTCGAGGACGACCACGAGGAGGCTGATCACCAGCACCCCGAGGATCGCCCACCTCCTCGGGTGTCCGGTGTTCTCGTGTGGTTCCACGTCCGTGCTCCCCCCGGTTTCCCCGCGTCGGAATACGATACGGGTCAGACTCGTAACGGAGCCGAGCGTAGGTGAGCGGGTTTCGATACGGAACGGGTTCGTATCGAATGTGTCTCAGGTCACGCGGGCGGTCCGGCCGCCAGCGCCAGTCGCAGCAGCGCGTCCCGCACCGGCAGCAGCCGCCGCACGCCGGACAGCCGCCCCGCCCACCGCGCCCCGGCCGCGATCCGCTGCGTCGGACGCCGGCGCCTCCTGTCGTACGCGCGCAGCGCGGCCGGCACGTCGCCGGCGTCGCGCAGGCAGTCGGCGAGCGCCACCGCGTCGATCAGCGCCTGGCAGGCGCCCTGCCCGAGGTCCGGGGTCATCGCGTGCGCGGCGTCGCCGAGCAGTGCCGTCCGGCCGGCCACGTACGACGGCAGCGGCGTGAGGTCGTGGATCTCGTGCCGCAGGATCCCGTCCGGTGCGAGCGCGTCGAGCACCCGCGGCACCGGCGGGTGCCAGTCACCGAAGAGGCGGCGCAGCTCGGCGCGGTCGTCGGGCGGCGCCGGGTGCCCCTCGGGCAGGCGCACCGCGGCGTACCAGTTGGTGCGGCCCGGCCCGGCCGGGGTCAGCCCGAACTTGCGCCCCCGCCCCCAGGTCTCGCCGCCCTCGGCCAGATCCAGGTCGACCACGCCGCGCCAGGCCACCGCGCCCGCGTACCGCAGCGGATACCGCTGCCCGTACATCTGCGCGCGCACCACGCTGTTGATCCCGTCCGCGCCCACCACCAGGTCGTACGCGTCGCGCAGTGACCCCGGGCCGGTCACCGGGGCGCCGAGGCGCAGCGCCGGTCCGGGCAGCGCGCCGGCCAGGACGGCGAGCAGCACCGGCCGGGTGACCAGGTGCACCGGCTCGCCGTGCCGGCGCTCCAGCCGCTCGACGTCGACGGTGGCGATCCGGCGGCCGTCCGGGCGCCGGATCGACCCGCCGGCCTGACGGCTGCCCCGGCGGCGCACCTCGTCGCCGACGCCGAGGGCGTCCAGGGCGCGCATCGCGCCGGGCCAGATGCCCAGCCCGGTGCCGGTGTACGGCAACGCGACCGACCGCTCCCGGACCGTCACCTCCCAGCCCGCCGCCCGCAGGCCGATGCCCGCCGCGAGCCCGCCGATCCCGCCCCCGACCACGACCGCGCGTCCGCCCATGCCGTCACCGTACTACAGATGTAGTCGACTGCACTACGCCTGTAGTCTGTCCGGGTGACCGATCGCCGGCAGCTCCTGCTCGACGCCGCCATCCGGGTGCTCGGCACCGGCGGGCCGCGCCAGCTCACCCACCGGGCCGTGGACGCGGAGGCGGGCCTGCCCGAGGGCTCCGCCTCCAACCGGTTCCGCACCCGGGAGGCGCTGGTCACCGGCGTCTTCGACCGGCTGGTCGAGGTGGAGACGGCGGCCTGGCAACGGCTCGCCACGGACCTGCCGCCGGGCGACGTCACCGCGTTCGCCGCGGTGGTCGGCCGGCTGATCCGGGAGTTCACCGACCGGCAGCGGGTGGTCACGCTCGCCCGGTACGCGCTGTTCGTCGAGGCGGCGGCGCGGCCCGATCTGCGCCCGGCCATCGAGGCCGCCCGGGCACGGCTGGCCGGCTGGGGGGAGCCGCTGCTCGCCACGCTCGGCTCGGCCGATCCGCCGGCTCACTTCCGGATGCTGCTGGCACTCGTCGACGGGCTGCTGAGCAACCAGCTCGCCTCCCCCGATGACGGCTTCGACCCGGAGTCTGCCGTCGCCACGCTGGTGCGCGGATTCCGCACCGGCTGATCCTGGTCGCGCCGGTCTGCTCGCGCCTGGCGTCAGTCCGCCGTGTCAGGAGCCGGTGTCAGGTGGCGCCTCCTGCGGCCAGGCAGGCCAGCGTCGCCTCGCCGAGCGTGGTGAGGCGCTGCGGAGCGGCCGAGGAGGGCGGGAACGGCTCGATCCACCCCGGACCGGCAGCGAGCACGCGTACCCCGGGCAGGTCCCGCCGCAGACGGACCAGGCGGTACGCGCGGCCGGTCAGCGGCGTCTGCGACCAGACCACCACCACCCGCGGACGGACCCGGACCACGGCACTGGTCAGCGCGGACCACGGCAGCGCCGGGCCGAGGTGCAGCGCGCCCCGGCCGCGTTCGCGCAGCGCCGCGGCGAGCGCGTGCAGTCCGAGGCAGTGCGTCTCGTGCTCGGCGCCTGCGAGCAGCACGCCCTGGGCGGGAAGCGGCCGGGACGGCTCACGGCCGAACACGTCCAGGCCGACGCGTACCCCCTCGGAGAGGGCGTGCTCGACGGCGATCTCGGCGGCGCTGTCGCCGCGCAGCGTGCCGAGCAGCGGCAGGCAGACCTGTTCCCAGGCGGGCACCACCCCGGCCTCGGCGGCCAGGTCGAGCACCAGCCCGGCGACCCGGTTGTCGTCCAGGTCCTCGGCGGCGGCGGTCAGCCGTTTGCGGGCCGTCTCGACGGCCCCGGCCGGCATGTTCTCGGTCAGCAACGGACGTACCCCCGGGTAGCTCTCCTACCCTGGGGTTCGTCCGCACGGCCCGATCCGGATGCGCCGGCGGCGAATCCGGCCGGAGCCCGGTCAGTCCGGGAACGTGACGACCCAGCGGGCGCCCTCGCCGCGGGCCAGCCGCTCCAGCGCCGCGGGCGCCTCGGTCAGCGGCACCGTGCCGCTCACCAGCGGCCCCAGGTCCAGGTCACCGGCGGCGAGCGCGGCAGCCAGTTCCGGGACCTCCCGGTCCGGGTCAGTCGAGCCGTACACCGAGGAGCGCAGCGTGCGCGCGGAGTGGAAGATGTCCAGCGCGGAGAGGCTGAGCATGTCGTCCTTGCCGCCCATGCCGACCACGGTGACCGCTCCCCCGCGCCGCGTCGCCCGCCAGGCGGCGCGGATGGTGGCGGACCGGCCGACGCACTCGAACGCGTGGTCCACGCCGCGTCCCTCGGTGCGGACCCGGATCTCCTTGCCCAGCCGGTCGTCCGAGCGCAGGAAGTCGGTGGCCCCGGCGGCGAGCGCCAGGTCCCGCTTGGCCTCCACCACGTCCACGGCGAGGATCGGCGACGCGCCGGCCCGCCGCGCGGCGGTCAGCACGGCCAGGCCCACCCCGCCGAGCCCGATCACCGCCACCGACTCGCCGGGTACGACCCGCGCGGTGTTGCGGACCGCGCCGACGCCGGTGAGCACCGCGCAGCCCAGCACCGCGGCCTGCTCCGGCGGCAGTCCGGCCGGCACCGGCACGGCGGCGTGCTGCGGCACCACCACCTCCTCGGCGAGCGCGCCGAGCCCGAGCGTGACCTGAAGCGGCTCACCGGCAGCCGTCTCGCCCCGGGGTGTCGACGGGTTGGGGTTGGCGGCGCAGAGCCACGGCTCGCCGTGCCGGCAGTGCCAGCACTCCCGGCAGGCCGGCGCCCAGTTGAGCACCACGGGTGTGCCGACCGCGAGCGTCGTGCCGGGCCCGGCCTCGGCCACCACACCCGTCGCCTCGTGCCCCAGCACCAGCGGGTACGCGGGCGCCAGCGTGCCGTCCACCATGGCCAGATCGGAGTGGCAGATGCCGGCGGCGCGGATGCGTACCCGCAGCTCGCCCGGGCCGGGCGCGGGCAGGCGTACCTCCTCGACCGCCGGTGTGGCGCCCCGGCCGCGTACCACGAGCGCCCTCACCGCTGGATCGCCTTCAGCTCGGTGAACTCCTCCACGCCGTACGCGCCCAGCTCACGGCCGAGGCCGGACTGCTTGTAGCCGCCGAACGGGGCGAGCGGGTTGAACGCGCCGCCGTTGACGTCCACCTGGCCGGTACGCATCCGCCGGGCCACTGCCAGCGCCGCGTCGGAGTCGGCGGACCAGACCGCGCCGGCCAGCCCGTACCGGGAGTTGTTGGCGACGGCGACCGCCTCGTCGGTGTCGGCGAACGGGATCACCGCGAGCACCGGGCCGAACACCTCCTCCTGGGCGAGCGCGCTGTCCGGGTGCACGTCGGCGAAGACGGTGGGCGCGACGAAGTGCCCCTGCGGCGGCAGTGGCGCGTCCGGGCCACCGGCGACGAGCCGGGCGCCGTCGGCGAGCGCCCGGTCGACGTGGTCGCGTACCCGCCGGGCCTGCGCGGCGGAGGCGAGCGGGCCGAGCCGGGTGGCCGGGTCGAACGGGTCGCCGAGCCGGTAGCCGGCCACCGCCGCCGCGACCAGGTCCAGGGCCTCGGCGTAGCGGTCGCGGTGTACGAGCATCCGGGTCCAGGCGGTGCAGGTCTGCCCGGAGTTGAGCAGCGCGTTGCCGACCCCGACCTTGACCGCGGTGGGCAGGTCGGCGTCGGCCAGGATGACGTTCGCCGACTTGCCACCGAGTTCCAGCGACACCCGGGCGATCCGCTCGGCGGCCAGGTGGGCGATGCGCCGGCCGGTGGCGGTGGAGCCGGTGAACGAGACCAGGTCGACGTCGGGGTGCGCGGCGAGCGCCTCGCCGACCACCGGGCCGGTGCCGGGCACCAGGTTCACCACGCCGGGCGGCAGCCCGGCGTCGGTGATCGCGTCGAACAGCAGGTACGCGGTCAGCGGCGTCAGCTCGCTGGGCTTGAGCACCACTGTGCAGCCGGCGGCGAGCGCGGGCGCGACCTTGGCGACCACCTGGTGCAGCGGGTAGTTCCACGGGGTGATCGCGCCGACCACGCCGACCGGCTCCCGGACGACGAGCGAGTTGCCGACCGTGTGCTCGGCCGCCGGGCGGGCGGCCAGGTCGACGATGCTCCGCAGCACCGTCAGCGGCAGGCCGGCCTGGACCCGGGTGGCGAGCTTGAGCGGGGTGCCCAGCTCGGTCGCCACGGTGCGGGCGATCTCGTCGGCGCGGGCGGCGAGCGCGCTGTGCAGCCGGTCCAGGTGCGCGGCCCGCTGCTCGGGGGCGGTGGCGGCCCAGCCGGGGAACGCGGCACGGGCGGCGGCGACCGCGCGGTCCACGTCGGCCGGTGTGCCGGCGGGCACCTCACCGACGATGCTCCCGGTAGCCGGGTTCTCCACCGGGATGGTGTCGCCCGACGACGGGTCGACCCAGTCACCGGCGACGTGCAGGTGGCGGCGCGTCAGCAGGGCGGGAGGGGCGGCGGCGAGATCCATGGCGTCCTTCGGGGGCGGCGGAAACTAGCGGTGGGAGTTTCGACGCTACTCCGGACCGCCGACCCGTTCCAGCGGGGCGACGGTGGCGGCGTACTCGGCGGCGAGCCCGTGCAGCAGCGCGTCCAGGCCGAGCGTGAACGCGCCCTCGTCCACGCTGCGCTGGTGTCCGGCGAGCCGGTGCGCCTGGTTGAGGTGCGGGTGCGCGGCGTAGAGCGAGGGGTCCTCGACGAAGCCGCGGGCGAACGAGCCGAGCGCGGACCCGGCCACGAAGTAGCGCATCGCGGCGCCGATGTGGGTGGCCCGCGCGGGCGGCCAGCCGGCCCGGACCAGCGCGCCGTACACCGCGTCGGCCATGGCGAGCGCGGCCGGACGGCGGCCCGGCCCCTGCGCCAGGTACGGCACGATGTTCGGGTGGGCGGCCAGCGCGGCCCGGTACGAGCGCGCCCAGCGGCGAAGCGCGTCGAGCCACTCGCACTCGTCGAAGACGCCGATGTCGACTGTCGCCGCGACGCCGTCGGCCACCGCGTCGAGGATCTCCTCCTTGGTGGCGAAGTGGTTGTAGAGCGAGGGGCCGCGGACACCGAGCGCGGCGGCGAGCCGCCGGGTCGAGAGCGCGTCCAGCCCGTCGGCGTCGATCAGCGCCAGCGCGGTCTCGACGATCCGGTCGCGGGTGAGCAGGGCCTGTCGGGGTCGGGGCACCTGGTCATCATCCTCCCTTCGACATCGGGTCTGGACGCGGTAAAACTTCCAGCGCTAGTTTAGAGCCAGTCGACCTGAGGGGGCACCGTGGACTTCGCACTGTCCGACGAGGAACGCGCGATCCGGGACACCGTTCGCACGTTCGTCACCCGCGAGGTGATGCCGCTGGAGGCGGAGGTGCTGCGCCGCGAGCGCGCCCACCAGCCCGGCCTGGACCGCTCCGAGCTGCGCGAACTCCAGCTCAAGGCGAAGAAGTTCGGCTTCTGGGGGCTGGCCACGCCGGAGGAGTACGGCGGGATGGACCTGCCGGCGGTCATGCAGTCGCTGATCTGGACCGAACTGGGCCGCAGCTTCGTGCCGTTCCGCTTCGGCGGCGAGGCCGACAACATCCTGTTCCACGCCACCGAGGAGCAGAAACGCGAGTTCCTGATCCCCACCATCGAGGGCGAACGGATCTCCTGCTTCGCCATCACCGAGCCCGGCGCGGGCTCCGACGCGGCGAACATCAAGCTGCGCGCCCGCCGCGACGGCGACGACTGGGTCCTCGACGGCGAGAAGACGTTCATCACCAACGGCAACGACGCCGACTTCGCCATCGTGGTCGCGGTGACCGACCCGGAGAAGGGCGCCCGCCGCGGCGGCGCCACCGCGTTCCTGGTGGACCGCACGATGGGCTGGCGCTCCGAGTTCATCCAGACCATGGGCGAGGGCGGCCCGGCCTCGCTGATCTTCGACGGCGTACGGGTGCCGCACCGCAACATCCTCGGCGAGATCGGGCAGGGCTTCACGCTCGGCATGGAGTGGATCGGCAAGGGCCGCTACACCATCCCGTCGCACGCCATCGGCATCGCCGAGCGCGCCCTCCAGATGGCCATCGACCACGCCAACACGCGGGAGACGTTCGGCGCGCCGATCGCCACCAACCAGGCCATCCAGTGGATGATCGCCGACTCGGAGACCGAGCTGGAGGCGGCCCGCTGGCTGATCCTGCGCTCGGCCTGGACCGTCGACCAGGGCCTCGACCCGCGGCACGCCTCCTCCATGGGCAAGCTCTACGGCGCCGGCATGGTCAACCGGGTGGTGGACCGGGTGCTCCAGATCCACGGCGGCATGGGCTACACCCGGGAGCTGCCGATCGAACGCTGGTACCGGCAGGTCCGGCTGTACCGGATCTTCGAGGGCACCGACGAGATGCAGCGGCTGATCATCTCCCGCGACCTGCTGCGCGGCTACACGAAGATCGGCGGCCACCTGGCCTGAGCAGTCAGCCGGTCAGCGCCTCGACCGCCCGGTCCACGTCCGCCTCGGTCGTGTAGAGGTGGAACGAGGCGCGCACCCGGCCCGCCCGTACCGCCGCGCGCACCCCGGCGCGGGCCAGCCGCTCCTGCGCGTCCGGCACGTCCACGCTGACGATCGCGCTGTCGCCCGGCGGCCGGCCCAGCCCGGCCAGGAACCGGTTGGCCAGCCCCACGTCGTACGCGCGCACCGCCTCCGGGTCGAGGTCGGCGAGCAGTTCCAGCGCCGGGGCGGTGCCCGCGTAGCTGAGCCACGGCGGCGCGATGTCGAACCGGCGCGCGTCGTCGGCCAGGCGCAGCGGCAGCCCGTAGTAGGAGGCGTGCGGCTCGCGGCCCGCGTACCACCCGGCCGCGTCCGGGCGCATCCGCTCGCGCAGCGCCGGGGCCAGGTAGGCGAAGGCCGATCCACGCGGCGACATCAACCACTTGTACGCCCCGACCACCACCGCGTCCGCCCGGTCCGCCGCGAACGGCAGCCACCCGCACGCCTGCGTCGCGTCGGCCACCACGAACGCGCCGTGCGCCCGGGCCGCCGCGACGATCTCGTCGTACGGGAGCACTGTGCCGTCGGCGGACTGCACCACGCTGAACGCCACCAGATCGGTGTCGGCGTCGATCGCGTCGACCAGGCCGGCCAGCGGCACGGTGCGTACCCGCACGCCGCGGTCCTGCTGCACCAGCCACGGGAACAGGATCGAGGTGAACTCGGTCTCGGGGACCACCACCGTCGCGCCCGCCGGCAGCCCGGCCGCGATCGGCGCGACGAGTTGTGACGCGCTGGCGCCGATGCTCACGTCGGCGACGTCCACACCGGTCAGCCGGGCGAACGCGGCCCGGGACCGGTCCACCGACTCCTCCCACACCTCGAACGACACCCGCCCGGTCCGCCAGTCGGCGAGCACCCGCTGCACGGCATCCCACACCGGCTCCGGCGGCAGTCCGTAGGTGGCCGTGTTCAACCAGCCCGGCTCCGGCTGCCACAACTTCTGCGCCTGCTCCAGCTCCATGCCACCGACGCTAGCCACCCCCGCCCCCACCCCGGCACCGCCAATCCCACCCCCGTGGCCCCACCCCGCCCGAGCCCGCCCGAACCCGCCCGCGATCTTGCACTTTCGGCCCCGGCAAATCGTGGCAGACCAGCGATCCGCAGGGCCGAAACCGCAAGATCGCGCGGCACGAGCAGGGGCGCGAGGGCGGGCGGGGACGCGACGCACCAGCACACCCGCCCGGACGATCATGAAGTTGGCGGTGCCGGCTGTCCGAATTGTCGCCGCCAACCTCATGATCGTCGCGGTGAGAGGGGGCGGCGCGAGGTGGGGGCGGTGGAGGGGGCGGAGGGTGGGGGTCAGGTTGGTGGAGGGAGGTCGGCCAGTGCGGCGGCTATCTCTGCGCGGACGCGGGGCAGGGGCCACCCGGCCAGGTCCCGTAGGGAGTGGTGGCGGCGCAGGTGTCGTACCGCGGTCAGGCCGACCAGGTAGCCGCAACGCTTCGGCAGGCCGCCGGCCAGCGGCGAGTCCCGCATCAGGAAGTACGGGGCGTGGTGCTCCGCGTCGGTGGCGTCGAGGTCGGCGCGTACCCGGCGCAGGATCTCCGGCCACCGGCGGCGGCACTCGTCGAGCCACCGCCGGTGACCGGGACGGCCGAACCAGAGGTACTCCTCGTCCGGCCGGCCGGCGTCCAGTTCCGCCGTGACCTGTGTGGCGAGCCCTTCGGTGAACAACGCGTTCGCCACCCCGCACTCGGGCCAGTCGCGGATCGCGGCGCCGCGGTCGTGCACCACGTGCGCGGCCTCGTGCCGCACCAGCAGGTCGAGATCCTCCGGCG
Organism: Micromonospora sp. CNZ297; assembly: GCF_007827625.1. Taxonomy (NCBI): domain Bacteria; kingdom Bacillati; phylum Actinomycetota; class Actinomycetes; order Micromonosporales; family Micromonosporaceae; genus Micromonospora; species Micromonospora sp. CNZ297. The sequence continues at coordinate 142,973 of NZ_VISU01000003.1, forward strand.
GCCCGAGCTGTTCCACGGCGAGGAAGAGCGCGTACCTGCCGTTCAGCTCTCCGGCCCAGCCGTTGGCCTGGTTCAGCCCGACCAGCACCACGCACTCGACCGGCCCGCCGTCGCCGGACCAGCCCAGCGCACCGGCCACCGCCGTGACGCCGTCGGGCAGCAGCGCGCGTACCCTCTCGGCTCGTGCCGCCAGGTCGGCGGCGTGGCCGCGGAGCCCGTCCAGGACGGATGCCACGCCGGCGGCGTCGGGCCAGTCGCCGTCGCGGCGCAGCACCCGGACCACGTCCGGATGCGCGGCCAGGTAGTGCGCGCTCCACGGCTCCGGCGACGCGGACCGGCGCCCCTCGGCGCAGGCGAGGAAGTCGGGCACCAGGTCGCGGACGCGCAGCAGGTCGGCGGGCGGCATCCGCCCGATGCTGCCCGGCCGTGGCGCGCCGGGCAACACCGCGACGGTACGGGGGCAGCTCACGCCGACCGGGCCGAGGGGTGATCCCCGAGCGCGGTGGACACCGCCTCCGGAACGGGCCGGGGCGCGGCGGCGGGCGGCCCGCAGCCGGCGGCGCGACTGCCGGAGATGCCGCACGCCTGAAGGAAGGCTTCAGCAAAGGGTCCGTTGATGCAAGGTATCGACATAGACGAACGTCACGCTATAGGGTGCGGCGAACCGGCGACGTGAGCCAGTCGCCCCCTGTAGTGGACGAGGAGTGCCTGTGACGATTCGGAGACCCTCGCGTCGGGTGAGCCACCTGCTCGGCGGCGCCATGATCCTCATGATCGGCCTGACCGGCCAGCCGGCCCAGGCCGCGCCACAGCACGGCGCGCAGCCGCTCGCCGCCGCCTTCGACCGGGCCGCCACCGCCTCCGACGTGCCGCGCGACCTGCTCGCCGCGCTCGGGTACGCCGAGACCCGCCTGGACGGCCACGGCGGCGAGCCCAGCGTCTCCGGCGGATACGGCGTGATGCACCTGACCAGCAACCCGAAGGTGCGGACCCTCGACGAGGCCGCGCGCCGGACCCGGCTGGACCGCGCCGAACTGCGTACCCGGGACGCGGCGAACGTGGCCGGCGCGGCGGCGGTGCTGCGCTCCTACGCCGATGAGGCCGGACTCACCGCGGCGCAGCGCGACGACGTCAACCAGTGGTACGGGCCCATCGCCCGCTACGGGGGCTCGACGGACGCGGCCACCGCCCGGCTGTACGCGGACTCCGTGTTCGACCTGCTCGCCAGGGGCTTCATCGCGACCACGGCCGGCGGCGAGGTCAGCGTGGACGGCCGTCCGGTCGCACCCCAGCGGGGCCGGTACGCCGACGTCGCGCCGCTGGGCACCGGCGACTTCGGCACCCTGAGCACCGACTACGGCCCGGCGGCCTGGGTGCCGGCCAACTCGTCGAACTACACGGTCTCCAGCCGCGAGTCGGCGTACCCGATCAACTACATCGTCATCCACACCATGCAGGGCAGCTACGCCGGCTCGATCAGCTGGTTCCAGAACGCCGCAGCCGGCACCAGCGCGCACTACCTGCTCCGTTCCTCCGACGGCGCGGTGACCCAGATGGTGCGGGACAAGGACATCGCCTGGCACGCCGGCAACTGGACCTACAACACCCAGTCGATCGGCATCGAGCACGAGGGGTACGTCGACAACGCCTCCTGGTACACCGACGCGATGTACCGGTCGTCGGCGGCGCTGACCCGGTTCCTGTGCGACAAGTACGGCATCCCGAAGACCCGCAACAACATCATCGGGCACAACCAGGTGCCGGGCGCCACGCACACCGACCCGGGTCCGAACTGGAACTGGACCTACTACATGCAGCTCGTCACCGGCGGCACCACGCCCCCGCCGACCACTTGGTCGACGGTCGTGGACAACACCACCGCCGGCCGGTTCACCGCGAGCGCCAACTGGAGCACCTCGACGTACTCGGCGCAGCGCTACGGCGCCGACTACCGGTACGCCAACCCCGTCGCGGCCAGCGACGCCGCCTGGTACAAGGTGAACATCCCGGCGACCGCCACCTACCGGGTGGAGGTCTGGTATCCGGCCGTCGCCGGCTACAACACCTCCACGCCGTACATCGTCGCGACCACCAGCGGCAACCAGACGGTCTCGGTGAACCAGACAGCCAACGGCGGTGCGTGGCGTTCGCTGGGCACCTTCACCCTGGCCGCCGGGGACGCCAACAAGGTGGGTGTCAGCCGGTGGTCCGGCAGCACCGGGTACGTGATCGCCGACGCCATCCGCGTCACCCGCGTCTAGCCCGGTACGTCCCGCAGGCGCTCGGCCCGGTCAGCTCACGTTGGCCGGGCCGAGCACGCTCTTCAGGTCACCCATCAGCGCTGTGGTCGGCGCGACCCGGAACGGGCCGAGGCGCAGTGTGGTGACCTTGCCGCCGTTGAGCAGCTTGACGTGCACCTCGGTGTCGCCGGGGTGCAGCACGAGCGTCTCCTTGAGCCGTTCCACGAGCGGCGGCGTGCAGCGGTGCACCGGGATGGTGAGCGTGATCGGCTTGCTCCCCGGGGTGCTGCTGACGTCCGGCATGGACATGTCCATCGCCATGATGCGCGGGGTGTCGTCGCGCCGGTCCACCCGGCCCTTCACCACCACGATCGCGTCCTCGGCGATGTACTGCCCGATCACCTCGTACGTGTTCGGGAAGAACAGCGTCTCCACGCCGCCGGCGAGGTCTTCGAGGGTGGCCGACGCCCAGGCCCGGCCCTGCTTGGTGACCCGGCGCTGCACGCCGGAGAGGATGCCGGCCAGCGTGACCACCGCGCCGTCGGGCACCGTGCCCTCCTCCGACAGCGCGGCGATCGTGGTGTCCGCGGCGGCACCGAGCACGTGCTCCAGACCGAAGAGCGGGTGGTCGGAGACGTACAGACCGAGCATCTCGCGCTCGAACGCGAGCTTGTCGCGCTTGTCCCACTCCCCCTCGCCGATGACCGGCATGACAGTGGTGCTGCCACCGGTGTCAGCCTCGCCGAATCCGGCGCCGAACAGGTCGTACTGGCCGACCGCCTCCTTGCGCTTGACGTCGGCGTACGCGTCGATGGCGTCGGCGTGCACCGCCAGCAGGCCCTTGCGCGGATGCTGGAGCGAGTCGAACGCCCCGGCCTTGATCAGCGATTCGATGGTCTTCTTGTTGCAGACGACGGCGTCGACCTTGGACAGGAAGTCGTAGAAGTCGGTGTAGTCGCCCTTCTCCTCGCGGCACCGCATGATCGAGGCGACCACGTTCGCACCGACGTTGCGTACCGCGCCGAGACCGAAGCGGATCTCCTTGCCGACCGGGGTGAACGGCCCGGCCGAGGTGTTCACGTCCGGCGGGAGCACCTGGATGCGCATCCGGCGGCACTCGGACAGGTACAGGGCCATCTTGTCCTTGTCGTCACCGACGGAGGTGAGCAGCGCGGCCATGTACTCGGCCGGGTAGTGCGCCTTGAGGTACGCGGTCCAGTAGGAGACCAGGCCGTACGCGGCGGAGTGGGCCTTGTTGAACGCGTAACCGGCGAACGGGACCAGCACGTCCCACACGGCCTGGATGGCCTCGTCGGAGTAGCCGCGCTCGCGGCAGCCGTCCCGGAACGGGATGAACTCCTTGTCGAGGATCTCCTTCTTCTTCTTGCCCATCGCCCGGCGCAGCAGGTCGGCCTGGCCGAGCGTGTAGCCGGCGAGGATCTGCGCGGCGCGCTGCACCTGCTCCTGGTAGACGATCAGGCCGTACGTGGGCGCGAGGATCTCGCGCAGCGGCTCCTCCAGCTCCGGGTGGATCGGGGTGATCTCCTGGAGCCCGTTCTTGCGCAGCGCGTAGTTGGTGTGCGAGTCCACGCCCATCGGGCCGGGCCGGTAGAGCGCCAGGACGGCGGAGATGTCCTCGAAGTTGTCCGGCTTCATCAGCCGCAGCAGCGAGCGCATCGGCCCGCCGTCGAGCTGGAACACGCCGAGCGTGTCACCGCGGGCCAGCAGCTCGTACGCCTGCCTGTCGTCAAGCGGCAGGCCGAGCAGGTCCAGCTCCCGGCCGTGGTTGAGCTGGATGTTCTTCACCGCGTCGTCGATGATCGTCAGGTTGCGCAGGCCGAGGAAGTCCATCTTCAGCAGCCCGAGCGACTCGCAGGTCGGGTAGTCGAACTGCGTGATGATGACGCCGTCGGAGTCGCGCCGCATCAGCGGGATGTGCTCGATGATCGGCTCGGCGGACATGATGACGCCGGCGGCGTGCACACCGGTCTGCCGGATCAGGCCCTCGATGCCCTTGGCGGTCTCGATGACCTTCTTGACGTCCGGGTCGGACTCGTAGAGGCCCCGGATCTCGCCCGCCTCGGCGTAGCGCGGGTGCTTCGGGTCGAAGATGCCGGACAGCGGGATGTCCTTGCCCATCACCGCCGGGGGCATGGCCTTGGTGATCCGGTCGCCGACCGCGTACGGGAAGCCGAGCACGCGGGCCGAGTCCTTGATCGCGGCCTTCGCCTTGATCGTGCCGAACGTGGCGATCTGCGCGACCTTGTCCTCGCCCCACTTGTCGGTCACGTACTTGATGACCTCACCGCGCCGGCGCTCGTCGAAGTCGATGTCGACATCGGGCATGGAGACGCGTTCGGGGTTGAGGAACCGCTCGAAGATCAGGCCGTGCGGGATCGGGTCGAGGTCGGTGATGCCCAGCGCGTACGCCACGAGCGAGCCGGCCGCCGAGCCGCGCCCCGGGCCGACCGCGATGCCCTGGCTCTTGGCCCACTGGATGAAGTCGGCGACCACGAGGAAGTACGACGGGAAGCCCATCTGGATGATGACGCCCAGCTCGTACTCGGCCTGGACGACGTGGCCCTCGGGGATGCCGCCGGGGAAGCGGCGCGCCAGGCCGGCGAAGGTCTCCTTGCGGAACCAGGATTCCTCGGTCTCGCCCTCGGGGATCGGGAACCGCGGCATCAGGTTGTGGAACGTGAACATGCCGGCCGGGTCGACCTTCTCGGCGACCAGCAGCGTGTTGCGGCAGCCCTGCTGCCACAGCTCGGAGGAGTCGACGGCGCGCATCTGGTCGGCGGACTTGACGAAGTAGCCGCCGCCCTCGAACCGGAACCGGTTCGGGTCGGCCACGTTGCTGCCGGTCTGGACGCAGAGCAGCACGTCGTGCGCCTCGGCCTGCGCCTCGTGCGTGTAGTGCGAGTCGTTGGTGACCACCGGCGGGATGTCGAGCTTGCGGGCGATCTCGGTGAGCCCGTCGCGGACCCGGCGCTCGATGTCGAGGCCGTGGTCCATGATCTCCAGGAAGTAGTTGTCCTTGCCGAAGATGTCCTGGTACGCGGCCGCGACCTTGAGCGCCTCGTCGAACTGGCCCAGCCGCAGCCGGGTCTGCACCGCGCCGGACGGGCAGCCGGTGGTGGCCATGATGCCCTCGGCGTGCTCGGCGATCAGCTCCATGTCCATCCGGGGCCACTTCACGTAGTGGCCCTCCATGGAGGCGCGGGAGTTGAGCTTGAACAGGTTGTGCAGGCCGTCGCGGTTGGCCGCCCACATGGTCATGTGGGTGATCGCGCCGTTACCGGAGACGTCGTCGCTCTTCTGCTCGGGGCGCCCCCACTTGACCCGGGCCTTGTGGAAGCGCGACTCCGGCGCGACGTACGCCTCGACGCCGAGGATGGGCTTGACCCCGGCGTCCATGGCCTGCTTGTAGAAGTCGTTCGCGCCGTGCATGTTGCCGTGGTCGGTGATCGCCACCGCCGGCATGCCGAGCCGCGCCGCCTCGGCGAAGAGGTCCTTGAGCCGGGCCGCCCCGTCGAGCATCGAGTACTCGGTGTGTACGTGCAGATGCGCGAACGAATCGCCCATGCGTGGCGCCCCCCGGGTTGTGGATCAAGCTGCGTCGGAGTCGACCGACCCACCCTACCGAGGTGATCGTGCGGGCTCCACCGTCCGCGCCGAGGGTGGCCCGGGTCTCTCCGGCCGACCGGTGTACGGCACGCGATGTTCTTCTCTGTTGCAATGGTGTGTGGCACACAGTATCGTGTTGCACATGGTCAGCGAAGAGGTCCTCCGGACCCACCTCCAGGAGCTACGGCGCGGCACTGTCGTGGTGGCCAGCCTGGTCGCCCTGCACCGCCCCGACTACGGATACGCCCTGCTGCAACGGCTGGCCGCGCACGGCTTCGCGGTCGACGCCAACACGCTCTACCCGCTGCTGCGCCGGCTCGAGGACCAGGGCCTGCTGACCAGCGAGTGGAACACCGAGGAGAGCCGGCCGCGCAAGTTCTACCGGACCAGCGACGACGGCGAGGCCGTCCTGAACCGCCTGCTCGACGACATGACCGCGGTGCGGACGTCCGTCACCGACCTGATCGAAGGAGCGGAACGATGAGTTCCCTGACCGACCGTTACGTCGCCGCCACCATGCGGGCCGTGCCCGCGCAGCGCCGCCTGGAACTGGCCGAGGAACTGCGCGGCTCCATCGCCGACATGATCGACGACCGGACCTCGGGCGGGCAGGACCACGCCTCGGCCGAGCGCGAGGTGCTCACCGAGCTGGGCCACCCGGAGAAGCTCGCGGCCCGCTACAGCGACCGCACCCTGCAACTGATCGGCCCGCGGTACTACCTGACGTGGTGGCGGCTGCTGCGGCTGCTGCTCACGTACATCCCGGCGATCGTGGGCGTGCTCGCCGGCCTCGCCAAGGCGCTCATCGACGGCGAGCCGGGCGCGGCGATCGGCGCGGCGATCGTGGCCGCGATGCAGACCGCGGTCCAGATCGCGTTCTGGGTCACGCTGGTGTTCGCCGTGCTGGAGCGCACCCGCACGCCGCTCGGCCTGCCCGAGTGGACCGTCGACCAGCTCCCCGAGGAGAGCCGGGAACGGCAGATCAGCCACTCCGACAGCATCGCCTCGGTGGTGTTCCTGCTCGTCACCGTCGGCTTCCTGATCGGTCAGCACTTCCAGCGCTGGACCACCGACGACGGTTCCCGGATGGCGGTGCTCGACCCGGCGCTCTGGGGCTTCTGGCTGCCGGCCCTGATCGTGGTGCTGCTGGCCACCGTCGGCCTGGAGATCGCCAAGTACCGGGCCGGGCGGTGGACCTGGCCGCTGGTCGTGGTCAACGCGGTGCTCAACGCGGCCTTCGCCGCCCCGGTGCTCTGGCTGCTCGCCACCGACCGGCTGCTCAACCCGGAACTGGTCGAGCGGTTCGCCTGGCTGCGCGACGGCGGGACCGTCGAGTTCGCCCGGGTGGCGGGCGCGGTGGTCGTGCTCGTCGCGATCTGGGACGTGGTCGACAGCGCGGTCAAGGCCGCCCGCGCCGCGCGCTGACGCCCGGCGCCGGGGCGGCGGCCTCCCGGCCAGCCGGACCGGCGCAGCCCGCCACCACGCTCCCCGTCCCGCCCCGGTGCCGTCGGCGCCGGGGCGGGACGCCGTCGGCTGCCCGACTCAGCCGGGGCGGCACGGCCTCCCGGGGCATAGCCTGGGGTCCGGACCACCGGCGAGCACTGGGACGCCCCTGATGCCCCTCCCCGACGGCACGGACGAGCTGGCCCGGTCGGCGGCACGCGGCGACCGCGAGGCCCTCGACGCCCTGCTGGCCACCGTACGGCCGGAGGTGCTGCGGCAGTGCGCCCGGCTGCTGCCCCACCGGCAGGACGCCGAGGAGGCCTGCCAGGACGCTCTGCTCGCGCTCGCCCACGGGATCACCGGGTTCGAGGGCCGCTCGTCGTTCGACACCTGGCTGTACCGGATCACCGCCAACCGGGCCCGCTCCACCTACCGGACGTTGCGGCGACGGTGGCAGCGGGAGGCCGGCGGCGTCCCGCTACCGGACCGGCCCGACCCGCGCCGGACCAGCGTGGTCGCCGGCACCCGGCTCGACCTGCTCGACGCCCTCGACGCGGTCCCGCCGGACCTCGCCGAGGCGGTGACCCTGCGCGATGTGCTTGGACTGAGCTACCGGGAGATCGCCGGCCTGCTCGACGTGCCGGAGGGGACCGTGAAGTCCCGCATCCACGAGGCCCGCCGGCAGCTCCGGGCGCGGCTGTCCGATGCGTGACCCGGCCCGCCGGCGGCGCGGCGTCGCGGTCGTCGCACTCGTCGCCCTCGCCGGGACGCCCGCCTGCGCCGACCGCCCGGTCTCGCCGCTGCCGGTACAGCCGGCGGTGACCAGCGCCGTCGCCGCCGCGCCGCCCACCGCCGCGACCTCACCCGGCCCCACCCCGGCGCCGCTGGGCACGGGCACGCCGGCCCCGGAGCCGTCGGGGGCCACGCCGACGAGCACGCGTACGCGGTCACGGCCGCCGGTCACGCCCCGGACACCCGGCCCACCCCGTCGGTACGCACCACGGCGCCGGCCGCGTGCTTCGGGCCGGTCCGCTACGACCTGGTGCTCGCCGAGACCGAGCTGGCACTGCTGAAGTCCCTCTGCTTCGCCGCCGGCGGGATCCTGCGCATCCGGGGGATCGGGCCGGGTGAGGTCACCGTGGACCGGGAGGACCTGGTCTCGCGCAGCTACGAGGCCGGTGTGGTGGACATCCGGTTCGTGCGCACCGGCACGGTGGTGGTCACCATCCCGCAGGACGGCCGCGGCCGGTGTGGCGTCGTACGTCGAGCGGTCGTTCCGGCAGGGCTGCTGCTGAGCGACGCCGGGGCCCGCCGGACGCGGGCCCCGCCGTCGCGCCGGGCCCGCGCTTAGTCCGCCGCCCGCCACTGGCGGGCCAGCAGCGCGTAGACCACCTCGTCGGTCCACTCCCCCTTGACGAACTCGTTCTCCCGCAGGTGCGCCTCCCGGCGCATGCCCAGCCGCTCCAGCACCCGGGCCGAGGCGGTGTTGCGGGCGTCCAGCCGACCCACGATCCGGTGCAGCCCCAGCCCGTCGAAGCCGATCCGCAGCAGCTCCCGGGCCGCCTCGGTGGTGTACCCCCGGCCGGTGTGCGCGGGGTGCGCCACGTACCCGATCTCGCCCTGCCGGTGCTCCCCGCTCGTCCAGCTCAGCAGCACGTCGCCGAGGAACTCGCCGGTGTCCGCCAGCGTCACCGCCAGGTTGAGCACGTCGCCGGGGGCGCGCAGCGCGGTCCGCCGGACCAGCCGGTCGATCGCGGCCCGGGCGGCGGCGTCGTCGTACGGCTGGTGGTAGAGGTAGCGGGTCACCTCCGGGCGGCCCCGGTAGTCCCGGACCACGGCGAGGTCGTCGGTGGTGAAGGCGCGCAGCAGCAGGCGCTCGGTGCGTATCGGCAGATCGGGCACGAACACCCCGGCAGGCTACGTCGCGGCTGTCGTCCGGCCCACCCGATTACGCCCCGGGCACCGCACCGGGCGCGGCGGTGGCATGGTCGTACGGTGAGCACCGCACCAACCACCGCCTGGCGCCGGCCGGCTCCCACGGCCGCGCAGTTGCGCGCCGACCTCTGGGTCGGACTCGCGGTCACCGTGCTGGCCCTGTTCGAGCTGACCCTGGCGCGCAGCACCGGGGCCTTCCTGCTCGGCCCGCCGCCGAGCCTCGCCGAGCAGGTCTGGTGGACCGTGGCGGTGACCGCCCCGCTGGCCGTACGGCGGCGGTGGCCCGCCGCCGTCGCGGTGGTCGTCTCGATCGCGTTCATCGCCGGGCAGGCGCGGGCGGTCCCGCTCGCCCAGCTCCCGTCGGGCGCGCTGTTCGCGGCCCTCTTCACGCTCGGCGCGTGGGGTGCCGACCGGCGGCTGGCCGGGCGGCTGCGGGCCGGCGTCATCGTGGCGATGTTCGGCTGGCTCGCGCTGTCCCTCGCGCTGCGGGCCGACCAGATCTCGGCGGCCTCCTTCGCCGACGCCGCCGGTCCGGTCCCGCCGGTGCTCGCCGCCGTGGTGAACGGCGTCTTCTACAACGTGCTGTTCTTCGGGTTCGCCTACTACTCCGGGCAGACCGCCTGGGTGGCCGCGCGTCGCCGGCACGAACTGCGGGAGCAGGCCGAGCAACTGCGCCGCTCACAGGTCGAGGCGCGCGAGCGCGCGGTGATGGGCGAGCGGGTCCGCATCGCCCGCGAGCTGCACGACGTGGTCGCCCACCACGTGTCGGTGATGGGCGTGCAGGCCGCCGCGTGCCGGCGCGTGTTCGACCGTGACCGCGACAAGGCGCGGACCGCCCTGGCCGCGATCGAGGAGACGGCCCGCACCTCGGTCGACGAGCTGCGCCGGATGCTCGGCGTGCTGCGCGACCCGGACGCCGCGGCCGGCGCGACCACGCCGGAGGACACCGCCGGCATCGATCAGGTCGCCGCGCTCGTCGACCGGGCCCGGGACACCGGGCTGCGGGCCGAACTCGGTGTGTACGGGGAACCGGCGCCGCTGCCCCGCTCGGTGTCGCAGGCGGCGTACCGGATCGTGCAGGAGGCGGTGACGAACGTGGTCAAGCACGCTCACGCCACCACGCTGGACGTGCGCATCCGCTATCTGGCGAGGGAACTGGAGATCGACGTGAGCGACGACGGACACGGGGGCGTACCCGAGGCCGGGGCCGGGCTGGGCCTGATCGGCATGCGGGAGCGGGTCGCCGCGCACGGCGGTGAGGTGGAGGCCGGGCCGCGTCCCGGCGGCGGGTTCCGGGTCCGGGCCCGCATGCCGCTGCCCGTCGAGGCCGCCGGGCGGGCGGCGTGAGCGCCCCGGTGCGGGTGCTGCTCGTCGACGACCAGCACCTGGTCCGGACCGGATTCCGGGTGATCCTGGAGGTCGAGGACGACATCGAGGTGGTCGGCGAGGCCGCCGACGGGCAGCGCGCCGTGTCGATGGCGACCGCGCTTCGGCCGGACGTGGTGCTGATGGATGTGGAGATGCCGGTGCTCGACGGGCTGGAGGCCACCCGCCGGATCACCGCCGACGCGACGCCGGGCGGGCCGGCGGTGCTCATCCTCACCACGTTCGACAGGGACGACTACCTCTTCGCCGCGTTGCGCGCCGGGGCGAGCGGTTTCCTGCTCAAGAACGGCACCCCGGAGGACCTGATCGAGGCGGTCCGGGTGGTGGCGCGCGGCGAGGGACTGATCGCACCGGCGCTCACCCGGCGGGTGATCTCCACATTCGCCCGGCCCGGGGCGGCGCCGCCGGACCCCCGGCACGACGCGGCCACCGCGGACCTGACCCCGCGCGAGCGGGAGGTGCTGGAACTGGTGGCGCGCGGGGCCAGCAACGCCGAGATCGCGGACGTGCTGCACGTCGGCGAGGCGACTGTGAAGACCCACGTCAGCCGCGTCCTGGCCAAACTCGGGCTGCGCGACCGGGTGCAGGCGGTGGTGTTCGCGTACGAGCACGGGGTGGTGCGGCCCGGCGGGTGACGCCCGTCCGCCGCGCGACGGACCCCGTGATCGCCCCGTGGTGGGACGACGGGAGCGGGGGCCGGCCGTAGCGTCGGGATCATGACAAGCGTGCTCCGCCTCGACGGCGTCGACCGCACCTTCGGCGGCCGTCAGGTGCTCAAGGACGTCTCCTTCGACGTGACCGCAGGGCGCATGACCGGATTCGTCGGCGCCAACGGCGCCGGCAAGACCACCACCATGCGGATCATCCTCGGCGTGCTCGCCCCGGACGCCGGGCAGGTGACGTGGCGGGGGCGGCCGCTCGCGCGCGAGGCCCGGGCCCGGTTCGGCTACATGCCGGAGGAACGCGGCCTCTACCCGAAGATGACCCCCCGCGAGCAGGTGGTTCACCTCGGCCGCCTGTACGGGCTGGACGCCGCCGGGGCGCGCCGGCGTACCGACGCGCTGCTGGAGCGGGTCGGTCTCGGCGAGCGGGCCGACGACCTGCTGGAGACGCTGTCGCTGGGTAACCAGCAGCGGGCGCAGATCGCCGCCGCGCTGGTGCACGACCCGGAGGTGCTGATCCTGGACGAGCCGTTCTCCGGGCTCGACCCGCTCGCAGTCGACATGGTGGTGGCGGTGCTGCGGGAACGCGCCGCCGCCGGAGCGCCGGTGCTGTTCTCCAGCCACCAGCTCGACGTGGTGGAACGGCTCTGCGACGACCTGGTGCTCATCGCGGGCGGGACGATCCGGGCCGCCGGCGCCCGCGAGGAGCTGCGCGCCGCGTACACGCTGCCCCGGTTCTCGCTCGTGGTGGACGGCGACGCCGGCTGGCTGCGCGACCAGCCCGGCGTGCGACTGGTCGACCTCGACGGCGCCCGCGCCGTGTTCGAGGTGGACCCGCCCGCCGACGACCAGGCGGTGCTGCGCGCGGCCCTGGCCCGCGGCCCGGTGCGCGCGTTCGGCCCGGTCACCCCGTCCCTCGCCGAGATCTTCCGAGAGGTCAACCAGTGAACACGTTCCAGGCCACCCGGCTGGTCGCGGCCCGCGAGATCAAGGTCAAGGTCCGCGACAAGACGTTCCTCTACAGCACGCTGATCTTCCTGCTGCTCGCCGTCGTCGCCACAGTGGTGCCGGCGATGATGAGCAGCGGTCCGTCCACTGTGGCGGTGACCGCCGCCGGTGCCGAACCGCTGCGCGCGGCGGGGCTGGACGTCCTCGTGGTCGCCGACGACGGCGCCGCCGAGCAGGCGGTACGCGACGGCGACGCGGACGCCGCGGTGGTGGCCGGTCCGCTCGTGGTCGCCGACGAGCGGGCCCCGGACGACGTGGTCTCCGCGATCAGCGCGGCCCCGCAGGTGAAGCTGCTGGACCCGGACGCGGTGGATCCGCTCGTCGCGTACCTGGTGCCGTTCGCCTTCGCGTTCGTCTTCTTCTTCATGTCCCAGACGTTCGGGTTGCAGATCGCGCAGAGCGTCACCGAGGAGAAGCAGACCCGGATCGTGGAGATCCTGGTGGCCGCCGTGCCGGCCCGGGCGCTGCTGGCCGGCAAGATCCTCGCCGCGGGCGCGCTGGCGCTGGGACAGATCACCCTGATCGCGGCAGTCGCGCTGATCGGCATGCGCCTGACCGACGGCGGCGACCTGCTGGGCCTGATCGCGCCCGCGATCGGCTGGTTCGTGCCGTTCTTCCTGTGCGGCTTCCTGCTGCTCGCGGCGATGTGGGCGGCCGCCGGTGCGCTGGTGAACCGGCAGGAGGACATCGCCGGGGCGTCCACGCCGGTGCAGCTCGCGGTGATGGCGCCGTTCTTCGCGGTGATCTTCCTGAACGACAACGCCGCCGCGATGCGGATCCTGTCGTACCTGCCGATCTCCTCGCCGACCGCGATGCCGGTACGGCTGTTCACCGGCGACGCGGCGCCGTGGGAGCCGATCGTGTCGCTGGCGCTGCTGCTGCTCGCGGCCGCCGGGTTCCTGCTCGCCGGGGCGCGGATCTACGAGGGTTCGCTGCTGCGCACCAACGGGCGGACCTCGGTGCGGGCGGCGTGGCGGCAGCGCGAACCGATCGGCTGACCGTGCGAGACGCCGAGCGCCGGCCACCCGGGGATCCGGGGGCCGGCGCTCGGCACGTCGGGCGGGGTCAGCCGACGGCGGCCATGACCTCGTCGGAGACGTCGAAGTTGGCGTAGACGTTCTGCACGTCGTCGCAGTCCTCCAGCACGTCGATCAGCTTGAAGATCTTGCGCGCGCCCTCCTCGTCCAGCGGCACGTTCACGCTGGGGATGAGGGAGGACTCGGCCGACTCGTACTCGATGCCGGCGTCCTGCAGCGCGGTGCGGACCGCGACCAGGTCACCCGGCTCGGAGACCACCTCGTACGCCTCGCCGAGGTCGTTGACCTCCTCCGCGCCCGCGTCGAGCACGGCCATCATCACGTCGTCCTCGCTGGTGCCGGCCTTGGGGACGATCACCACGCCCTTGCGGGAGAACATGTACGACACCGAGCCGGCGTCGGCCAGCGAGCCGCCGTTGCGGGTAAGGGCGGTGCGCACCTCGGTCGCGGCGCGGTTGCGGTTGTCGGTGAGGCACTCGATCAGCATCGCCACGCCGTTCGGCCCGTAGCCCTCGTACATGATCGTCTGCCAGTCGGCGCCGCCGGCCTCCAGGCCGGAGCCGCGCTTGACCGCGCGATCGATGTTGTCGTTCGGGACCGAGTTCTTCTTCGCCTTCTGGATGGCGTCGTAGAGAGTCGGGTTGCCGGCCGGGTCACCACCGCCGGTACGGGCCGCCACCTCGACGTTCTTGATCAGCTTGGCGAACATCTTGCCGCGCTTGGCGTCGATGACCGCCTTCTTGTGCTTGGTCGTCGCCCACTTTGAGTGGCCGGACATCTGTTACCTCCGTTGCTACCCGCCGTCTGCATCGACCGCACCGCACACGCCCCGCTCCCCCGCCGGCGCACGTCGAGGTGCCGTGATCTTCGCTGGGAGCCGCGGCGGGCTGATGGCCCTGCCGAATCTCGGCAATCCTACCGGCGAGGGCCGGGTGACTGTCACGCGCCGCACGGCACCGGCCCGCCCGAGGCCGCCCGAACCGGCACAACCAGGGACGGACCGGATGCTCAGGAGGCGGCCCGGACGAGTTCCACGAAGGACCGGTGCAGGCGCAGGTCGCCGGTCAGCTCGGGGTGGAACGACGTGGCCAGCAGGTTGCCCTGCCGTACCGCGACGATCCGGCCCGCCGCCGGCCCCTCGGTCACCCGGCCGAGCACCTCGACGTCCGGGCCGACGCGCTCCACCCAGGGCGCCCTGATGAACACCGCGTGGAACGGCCCGCCGTCGACGCCGGTGAGCGCCACCGGCGCCTCGAACGAGTCGACCTGGCGGCCGAACGCGTTGCGCCGCACCGTCATGTCGACGCCGGCGAATCCGCGCTGGTCGGGGCGGCCGTCCAGCACCTCCGCCGCCAGCATGATCATGCCGGCGCAGGAGCCGTAGACCGGCATGCCGGCGGCGATCCGCTTGTCGATCGGCTCGCGCATCTCGAAGATGTCCACCAGCTTGCTGATCGTGGTCGACTCGCCGCCGGGCACCACCAGGCCGTCGACCGCGTCCAGCTCGCCCGGCCGCCGCACCGGCCGGGCGTCCGCGCCCACCCCGGCCAGCGCGGCGACGTGCTCGCGTACGTCGCCCTGCAGGGCGAGCACGCCGATCACCGGTACGGCCACGATGCTCCCTCCGGGGTGTTAAAAGGGGGCCCCGCCTCTACCGCAGGCGTTAACAGGGGGCCCTTCCTTGCACTCACCAGCCGCGCTCGGCCAGGCGGTGCGGCTGGGGGATCTCGTCGACGTTGATGCCGACCATCGCCTCGCCCAGCCCCCGGGAGACCTTCGCGAGCACGTCCGGGTCGTCGTGGAACGTGGTCGCCTTGACGATCGCGGCGGCCCGCTGAGCCGGGTTGCCGGACTTGAAGATGCCCGAGCCGACGAAGACGCCCTCGGCGCCGAGCTGCATCATCATGGCCGCGTCCGCGGGGGTCGCGATGCCGCCCGCGGTGAACAGCACGACCGGCAGCTTGCCCTGCTCGGCGACCTCCTTGACCAGCTCGTACGGGGCCTGCAGCTCCTTGGCCGCCACGTACAGCTCGTCGGAGGGCAGCGACTGGAGCCGGCGGATCTCCTGCCGGATCTTGCGCATGTGGGTGGTGGCGTTGGAGACGTCACCGGTGCCCGCCTCGCCCTTCGAGCGGATCATCGCGGCGCCCTCGGTGATCCGGCGCAGCGCTTCGCCCAGGTTCGTCGCACCGCACACGAACGGGACGGTGAACGCCCACTTGTCGATGTGGTTGGCGTAGTCGGCCGGGGTCAGCACCTCGGACTCGTCGACGTAGTCGACGCCGAGGGCCTGGAGGACCTGCGCCTCGACGAAGTGGCCGATGCGGGCCTTGGCCATCACCGGGATCGAGACGGCCTGGATGATGCCGTCGATCATGTCCGGGTCGCTCATCCGGGACACGCCGCCCTGCGCGCGGATGTCGGCCGGCACGCGTTCCAGGGCCATCACGGCGACCGCGCCGGCGTCCTCGGCGATCTTCGCCTGCTCGGGGGTGACCACATCCATGATCACACCGCCCTTGAGCATCTCGGCCATGCCGCGCTTGACGCGGGCGGTGCCGACGGCGGTGGCGGTGGTCGGGGCTGCGGATTCAGACACGGGACATCGCTCCTCGGCGTGCTCGGGA
Organism: Micromonospora sp. CNZ297; assembly: GCF_007827625.1. NCBI lineage: Bacteria > Bacillati > Actinomycetota > Actinomycetes > Micromonosporales > Micromonosporaceae > Micromonospora > Micromonospora sp. CNZ297. The sequence goes on from NZ_VISU01000003.1 coordinate 158,938, forward strand.
GGTGACTGCGCAGGAATGCTACGACCGGCACGGCGCCGATCCGAGCGCCAATCGAACCCCCGGTGGCCTGCCGTGTGGCCCCCGTCACGGCCGGTGCGTCAGCCGGTGGTCACATCCGCGTGCGAGGCCAGCGTGGGGTCGTCGATGTCGAAGTAGCGCGGCCACTCCCGCCCGCGTCCCATCCGGAACAGCCGCACCACCGGACGCCCCCGCGCCGAGCGGGCGTCCCGGACCAGGTCGGTGTGCACCTGCCGGGCCAGCCCCAGCCGCCTGCTGGCCGCGATCACCGCCGCGCAGGCCGGGTCGTCCGGGTCCAGCCGCACCGCGCGCAACTGCCGGGTCAGGTCGTTCTCGGCCGCCTCGCGCTCCTCCGGGGCGGCGTCCAGCGCGATCCGGGCGGCGGCGTACAGCTCCACGCCGTACCGCTGCTCGGCCAGGACCGCGGCGGCGGCCGCGCGGCGCAGCAGGTGCGCGTCGAGCGCGCGGGCCGCCGAGTCCGCGCGGACCTGGAGCCGCTGCACCCGGCCGGAGGTCCAGATCAGGTACGCCGAGAGCAGCCCGAGCACCGCGACCGCGCCCACCACCCACCACATGCCCGGCATCGTAGTGCTGCTCCTCATCCCGGCCGGCCGGCGCGGTGCACCGGTCGACGCGCTCGTCACAGCGGCCGCAGCGGCCACAGCGGTCAGCCCAGACCCGCCCACTCCTGGTCCATGACCCGGCCGTCGGTGGCCTCGATCGCGGCTGCGTATACCTCCAGAACGCGGCGGGCAACCACGGGCCAGTCGAAATTCGCCACCACCTGGTCGCCGCAGGCGGTCAGCCCGGCCCGGCGGCCGTCGTCGTCGAGCAGCTCGGACAGCGCGGCGCCCAGCGCGGCCGCGTCGCCGGTCGGGAACAGCCGGCCGGCCCGCCCGCCGTCGAGCACCCGGCGGAACGCGTCCAGGTCGCTGGCGACCACCGTGGTGCCGGCGGCGAGCGCCTCGGTGAGGATCATCCCGAAGGACTCCCCTCCGGTGTTCGGTGCGACGTAGAGGTGCACGCTGCGCAGCATGCGTGCCTTGTCCGCCTCGGAGACCAGGCCGAGGAACGTGACCCGGTCGCGCAGCCCGGCCGGGAACCGCCCGTACAGCTCGTCGGCGTCACCCGGGCCGGCGACCAGCAGGCGCAGGCCGGGGCGGTGCGGAGCCAGCGCGACGAACGCGTCCCGCAGGATCGGGAAGCCCTTGCGCGGCTCGGTGAAGCGGCCCAGGAACCCCAGCGTGCCGCCGGTGCCCGGGGCGCACTCCCCCGGCCAGCCCGGCAGTGGCGGCACCCCGGCGAACTTCGCCACCGCCACCCCGTTGGGGATCTCCACCGCGCCGCCGTCCATGTGCTCGACCTGTACCTTGCGGGCCAGCGCACTGACCGCGATCCGGGCGGTGATCCGCTCCAGCACGATCTGGAGCACGCCCTGCGCGGCCGACATCACCCGGGAGCGGGTCATCGCGGTGTGGAAGGTGGCCACCACCGGGCCGCGGGCGCAGAGCACCGCCAGCATCGACAGGCTCGGCGTGAGCGGCTCGTGCACGTGCAGCACGTCGAACTCGCCACGGGTGATCCAGCGGCGCACCCGGGCGGTGGAGACCGGGCCGAACGCGATCCGGGCCACCGACCCGTTGTACGGCAGCGGCACCGCCCGGCCGGCCGACACCACGTACGGCGGCAGCGCCGAATCCTCGTCGGCGGGTGCCAGGACGCTCACCTCGTGACCGAGCCCGAGCAGCGCCTCGGCCAGGTCCATGACGTGGTTCTGCACGCCGCCCGGCACGTCGAACGAGTACGGGCACACGATGCCGATACGCACTGCGCCCCCCTAGACCGTCCCGGTGGTGGCCGGTGGCTGCGCCGACGTGGGCGTACCGTCCCGGCCCTGGTCCAGCCACATCCGCTGCAACATGTGCCAGTCTTGCGGATGCCGGGCGATGCCCGCCGCCAGACCGTCGGCAATCCGCTGCGTCACCGTGCGGACCCGCTCGTCGAGCGGCGCGCTGTCCGGGTCCGGCAGCGGCAGCGGGCCCTCGATCGAGGCGCACGCCGCGTCCGGTTCGTACCACATCGAGGCCACGTAGAGCGGGGCGCCGGTGCGGATGGCCAGCAGCGCCGGCCCGGCCGGCATCCGGGTCCGGCCGCCGAAGAAGTCGACCTCCACGCCCCGGGCGGACAGGTCCCGGTCGGCGAGCAGGGGCACCACGTAGCCGGCGCGCAGGCGGTCCACCAGCACGTCGAACGCGGGACGCGGGCCGCCGTGGTTGGGCAGGATCTCCATTCCCAGCCCTTCCCGGAACCCGACGAATCGCTCGTAGACGCCGTCCGGAAGCCGCTCGGCCACCGTGGTCATCGGCCAGCCGGTGGCAGCCACCCAGGCACCCGCCGCGTCCCAGTTCCCGGCGTGCGGCAGCGCCACCACGGCACCGCGCCCGGCCGCCACGTCGGCGGCGAGCAGCTCCTGCCCGTCGAGGCGGAACCCGGCGAGGATCTCGGCGCGGCTCAGGCCGGGCAGCCGGAACGCCTCCATCCAGTACCGGGCGTACGAGCGCAGCCCGGCACGCACCAGCACGTCCAGCTCCGCGTCGGGCATCTCCGGTCCGACCACCCGGCGCAGGCTGGCGCGCAGTCGACGCGTACCCCCGCCGTCCTTGCGGTGGGCGCGGTCGGCGCCCATCCGGAAGGCCGCCGCCGCGACGGGCCGGGGCAGCGCCCGGACCAGGCGCCAGCCCGCGACGAAGCCCGCCTCGGTGAGGTTCACTCGGCGCCGACCCGCTGGGCCTGGCGGTACACGTGGGCCATCCGCTGGCCCACCGTGAAGATCGAGACGGCGGCGAGCAGCCAGAGCGCGATCTCCAGCGCCGGACGGACCCCGACGCCGGTGAGCAGGCCGCCGACGCCGACGATGAGCAGCCGCTCGGTGCGCTCGGCGATGCCCACGTTGCAGGTCATCCCGAGGCCCTCGGCGCGGGCCTTGACGTAGGAGACCAGACCGCCCGCGGCCAGGCAGATCAGCGCCGCCGCCACGCCCGAGTAGTCGTGCTCGGTGGCCAGCCAGTACGCGACCGCGCCGAACACCGCGCTGTCGGCGACCCGGTCCATGCTCGAGTCGAGGAACGCCCCGAACCGGGTGGACCCGCCGCTCATCCGCGCCATCGTGCCGTCGAGCAGATCGGTGAGGGCGAAGACCGTGACGATCAGCGCGCCGGCGACCAGATGGCCGCGCGCGCCGAAGCCGAGCGCGCCCACGAGCACGCCGACGGTGCCGGTCACGGTGACCGCATTGGGGGACACGCCCGCACGCAGCAGCGCGCGGGCGACCGGCTCCACGACGCGGGTCATGCCCGCGCGGGCCGTCACTTGGAAGATCTTCGCCATGGCGGTCCCACGATAACGGCCCGCAACCGCCAGGGACACAGCCGGGCGTACGACCCGCCCGGCGGCCCTTGTGCGGGCACCCCTGCGGGTGTGAGATCGAGCCAGGAGGTGAGCCAGTTCACCGGATCACCGGTCCGCGTTCCCGTCCAGCAGGAGATCACCGGAAGATATCGCCGCGGCGCCCGTCCCGGGTCCGCTCCCCCGTCGCCCGCGGCGGTCGCCACCACCACCGGTTGAGGGAGGTGCGCCGCGATGGCGCAGAAGAACGAGAAGGGTGTCACCGGCGGCGCGCCGGTGGTGACCGAGCCCGGCAGGGTTCGCAACGTGGTGCTCGTCGGGCACTCCGGTGCCGGCAAGACGACGCTCGTCGAGGCGCTGCTGGCCGCCAGTGGCACGATCGGCCGGGCCGGCGCCGTCACCGAGGGCACCACCGTCTGCGACCACGACCCCGCCGCCGTACGCCAGCAGCGTTCGGTGAGCCTGGCGTGCGCCCCGCTGGTGCACCGCGACGTCAAGGTCAACCTGCTGGACACCCCGGGATACGGCGACTTCGTCGGCGAGCTGCGCGCCGGGCTGCGCGCCGCCGACGCGGCCCTGTTCGTGGTCTCCGCCGTCGACGGCATGGACGCCGCCACCGCCGCCCTCTGGGAGGAGTGCGCCGCCGTCGACATGCCCCGGGCGGTGGCCGTCTCCCGGCTGGACCACCCGCGCGCCGACTTCGACGAGGCCGTGGCGCTGTGCCAGCGGGTCTTCGGCGACAACGTGCTCCCGCTCTACCTGCCCATGCTCGGCGACGACGGCGAGTCGGTGGCCGGGCTGATGGGGCTGATCACCCGCCGGGTGTTCGACTACTCCGGCGGGCTGCCCGCGGCGGTACGCGAGCCGGACCCGCAGCACCTGCCGGCCATCCAGGAGTCCCGCGACGAGCTGATCGAGGGGATCATCGCGGAGAGCGAGGACGAGACCCTGATGGACCGCTACCTCGGCGGTGAGGAGATCGACCCCGAGGTGCTGATCACCGACCTGGAGACGGCTGTCGCCCGCGGCCACTTCTACCCGGTGGTGCCGGTGTGCGCGGAGACCGGCGTCGGCCTGGACGCGCTGCTCGACGGCCTGGTCGCGGCGTTCCCGTCGCCGCTGGAGCACGACCTGCCCGCCGTCACCGGTGTGGACGGCTCGCCCCGCCCGCCGCTGACCTGCGACCCGGACGGCCCGCTCGTCGCCGAGGTGGTCAAGACGACTGTCGACCGGCACGTCGGGCGGGTCTCGCTGGTGCGCGTCTTCTCCGGCACGCTCCGCCCCGACCAGGTGATCCACGTGTCGGGCCACGGCATGGCCGAGCGCGGCCACCCGGACCACGACGCCGACGAGCGGGTCGGCCACGTCTACAGCCCGCTGGGGGCGACGCTGCGCGAGGTGCCCGCCTGCGTCGCCGGTGATCTGTGCGCGATCACCAAGTCGGGCAGCGCGGAGACCGGCGACACCATCTCGGCCAAGGACGACCCGCTGCTGATCGCGCCCTGGGAGATGCCGGAGCCGCTGCTGCCGGTGGCGATCGTGGCGCGCAGCCGGGCCGACGAGGACGCGCTGGCCCGCAACCTGTCCCGGCTGGTCGCCGGCGACCCGACGCTGCGGCTCGAACGCAACCCGGAGACCCACCAGCTTGTGCTCTGGTGCATGGGCGAGGCGCACGCCGACGTGGTGCTCGACCGGCTGCGCGGCGGCGGCGTCGAGCTGGACACCGAACCGGTCCGGGTGCCGCTGCGCGAGACGTTCACCGCCGCCGCGCGCGGGCACGGCCGGCACGTCAAGCAGTCCGGCGGCCACGGCCAGTACGCGGTCTGCGACATCGAGGTGGAGCCGCTGCCCCGGGGCTCAGGCTTCGAGTTCGTCGACCGGGTGGTCGGCGGCGCGGTCCCGCACAACTACATCCCCTCGGTGGAGAAGGGGGTACGGGCGCAGATGGAACGCGGCCTGATCGCCGGCTGCCCGGTGGTGGACCTGCGGGTGACGCTCGTCGATGGCAAGGCGCACAGCGTCGACTCCTCCGACGCGGCGTTCCAGACCGCGGGCGCGCTGGCGCTGCGCGACGCCGCCGAGAAGGGCCAGCCGGCGCTGCTGGAGCCGGTCGACGAGATCACCGTACGGGTGCCCGACTCGTCGGTCGGCGCGGTGATGGGCGACCTGTCCGGGCGGCGTGGCCGGGTGCTCGGCACCGAGCCGGACCCGGATGCCGAGGGCCGCACGCTCGTCCGCGCCGAGGTGCCCGCGACCGAACTGCTGCGGTACGCGGTCGAGCTGCGCTCGATGACGGCCGGCACCGGCACGTTCCGCCGCGAGTTCGCCCGCCACGACCCCATGCCCGCCCACCTCGCCGACCAGGCCCGCAAGGAGTCCACCACTCGCTGACCCCGCCGCCCTCCCCCACCCGCGCCCGCCCTCCCTCGCCCTCCCCCGCGATCTTGCACTTGCGGCCCCCGCAAAGGGGGCATTCCCGACAACATGCGGGCCACAACTGCAAGATCGCCGCCGACGAGGGCGGGGTGGCGGAGCGGGTGGCGCGGGAGGCTCGGTCAGGGGCGGACGGCGGGGACCGGGGGCATCGGCCAGTGGGGGCGATCGGCGTCCCGGAGCGCGGCCGAGCGTACCGCCGCCAGTTGCCGCTCCACCTCGGCGAACTGGTCCGGGGCGAGCGGGCCCCGGGCCAGCGCGGCCGCGTTCTCCTCGACCTGCGCGACGGTACGGGCACCGGGGATCGGCACGGCCCGGTCGCTGCGCGCCCAGATCCACCCGATCGCCCCCTGGGCCAGGGTGCGTCCGTCGGCGGTCAGCGCGTCGCGCACGGCGGCGACCCGGCGCAGCCACTCCGGGGCGGGCCGGCCGCTGCGGAACCACTCCAGCCAGGTCGGCCCGAGTCCGCGTACGTCGTCGCGGGGCAGCGTGGACTCCGGCGTGTACTTGCCGGTGAGCAGACCCATCCCGAGCGGCCCCCGGGCGAGGCCGGCGAGGTCGTGCTTGTCGCAGGCGTCGAGCATGGCCGGGGCGTCCCGGAGCACCGACAGCGCGTGCTGCACGGCGGCGGCGCCGCGGGCGACCTGCGCGAAGGCGGCGGCCCGGTCGGCCCGGTCGGTGCTCCACCCGTACGCCCGGATCAGGCCGGCGTCGACCAGGTCGTCGAGCGTGCCGATGAGCGCCTCGGCCCGGGGCAGCGGCAGGTCGCCCAGGTGCAGTTGGTAGAGGTCGATGCGGTCGGTGCCCAGCCGGCGCAGCGAGCCGGTGACCGCCCGGCGCAGGTAGTGCGGCGAGGCGTTCTCGCCGGTGGCCTGCCGGGTCCGCTCGTCGAACGTGTAACCGAACTTCGTGGCGATCACCGCCTCGTCACGCCGGCCGGCGAGCGCCCGGCCGAGCACCCGCTCGCCGTGCCCGGCGCCGTACGTGTCGGCGGTGTCGAACAGGGTGACGCCGAGGTCGAGCGCGCGGCGGACGGCGCGTACCGACTCGTCGTCGTCGACCCGGCCCCAGCCCAGCGGCCGGGCACCCTCGGCCCACGGGCCGCCGATCGCCCAGCACCCCATGCCGAGGGCGCTCACCTCGATGCCGCTGCGCCCCAACTGTCGCGTGTCGACTGCCACCGCCGCATCCTGTCACCTTCCCGGCGTACACGGGCCGATTCCTGACCCCTGAGCAAGGTCGCGGTCACGCCGCGTGACGCCCGGCGGTGCACGGTCGTGGTGAACGCGATATGCCTCAGAGTCATGAATATGCCTCTGAGGCATATCGGTCCGCTGTCGTCCCTTCGATCCGGCTCCGATGAGGAACGCCGCCGCCCGGCGAGCCGTCAGCGCGCGTACGCCAGCAGCACCGGCTCGTCCTGACCCGGCCAGGCGCCGGCGAGGCCGCCCGCCTCCGGCACGTCGGCCGGTACGGGCCGCCGGACCACCGCCAGCTCGACGTCCCCCACCCGGACCACCGTCACGCCGCCGTCACCCGGACCTGCCGAAACCGGACCCGTCGGCACCGGACGGGCGGTACGGCTGCCGGTCAGCGTCATGCTCACCGGGCGCACCTCGCGCTTCCCGTCGACCTCGAAGTACTCCTCGGCCTGACCGGCGTCGGCGAGCACGGCGGCGGCCAGCAGCGGCGCGTACACCGGGTCGCCGCAGGCGTCGTACGCCCAGCGGCGGCCGAGGACCGAGTGCTCGATGACGCCCACCAGGTGCTCGTCCGCCCCGGCCAGCGGCGCGCCCCGGTAGGTCAGCGGCACCTGGAGCACCGGGCCGTCACCGGCGCGCACGAGCAGCGTCTCGATGCCGACCTCGCCGGCCGGGTCGTCGAACCGGTACGCCGCGACGCGGGTGACCGGCGCGCCGGCCTCGCCGGCGAACCACTGCCGGCCGGGCAGCCAGCCGGCGAGCAGCTCCAGTTTCGAGGGGCGCAGTTCCGCGCGGTGCAGGAGAGCCATGCGCGAGATCGTACTGTCGGGGCGGGCCCCCGTCAGGCCGCCGCCCACGCCTTGGCGAGCAGCTCCCGGGTGTCGGCGAGCAGTTGCGGCAGCACCTTCGTCCGGCCGATCACCGGCATGAAGTTGGCGTCGCCGCCCCAGCGCGGCACCACGTGCTGGTGCAGGTGCGCGGCGATGCCCGCGCCCGCCACGCCACCCTGGTTCATGCCAAGGTTGAAGCCGTGCGCGCTGGAGACGTGCCGGACCACCCGCATGGCGGCCTTGGTGAACGCGGCCAGCTCGACCGTCTCCGGCTCGTCCAGCTCGGTGTAGTCGGCCACGTGCCGGTAGGGGCAGACCAGCAGGTGCCCCGGGTTGTACGGGTAGAGGTTGAGCACAGCGAAGACGTGCTCGCCGCGGGCGACCACCAGGCTCTCCTCGGCCGGCAGGCCGGGCGCGAGGCAGAACGGGCAGCCGGCCGGCTTCTCGTAGCCGCCCTCGGGACGGTCCTCGCCGGAGATGTAGGTCATCCGGTGCGGCGTCCAGAGCCGGTCCAGCCCGTCCGCCAGACCGTCGTCGCCGCCGTACCCGGTGTGCCGCTCCGCCCCTGTCACACAGGCGATCCTACGATCCGGGCCGGGCCGCCGCCGAACCGCGCCGCCGCCCGGGCGGCGCGGTCGGCGCGGTCGGCGCGGTCGGCGCGGTCGGCGCGGTCGGCGCGGTCGGCGGAGCGTCTACTCGGCGGCGGTGGCGGTGGGGCCGGCGTTGGTGCGCGACTCCACCACCTCGCGGACGTGCGCCACCGCCTCGTCGACCGGCACGCCGTTGCGCTGCGAGCCGTCCCGGTAGCGGAACGAGACGGTGCCGGCGGCCACGTCGTCGTCACCGGCGATCACCATGAACGGGATCTTCTGCTGCTGCGCGTTGCGGATCTTCTTCTGCATCCGGTCGTCGCCCAGGTCGACCTCGGCCCGGATGCCGTGCCGGCGCAGCGTCGCGGCGAAGTCGACCAGGTAGTCGCCGTGCTCGTCGCGGATCGGGATGCCGACCACCTGCACCGGCGCCAGCCAGGCCGGGAACGCGCCCGCGTAGTGCTCGGTGAGCACGCCGATGAACCGCTCGATCGACCCGAACTTGGCGCAGTGGATCATCACCGGCTGCTGCCGGGTGCCGTCGGCGGCCTGGTATTCCAGCCCGAAGCCCTTGGGCTGGTTGAAGTCGTACTGGATGGTCGACATCTGCCAGGTCCGGCCGATCGCGTCCTTGGCCTGCACGGAGATCTTCGGGCCGTAGAACGCCGCGCCGCCCGGGTCCGGCACCAGTTCCAGGCCGGTCTCCAGCGCGCACTGCTCCAGTACGGCGGTCGCGGTCGCCCAGTCCTCGTCGGAGCCGACGAACTTGTCCGGCTTCGACTCGTCGCGGGTCGACAGCTCCAGGTAGAAGTCGTCGATGCCGAAGTCGCGCAGCAGGCTGAGCACGAAGCCGAGCAGGTGCTTGATCTCGGACGGCGCCTGCTCGCGGGTGCAGTAGGAGTGTGAGTCGTCCTGGGTGAAGCCGCGTACCCGGGTCAGGCCGTGGATCACGCCCGACTTCTCGTACCGGTAGACCGTCCCGAACTCGAACAGGCGGATCGGCAGCTGCCGGTAGGACCGCCCGCGCGACCGGTAGATCAGGTTGTGCATCGGGCAGTTCATGGCCTTGAGGTAGTAGTCGCTGCCCTCCATCTCCATGGGCGGGAACATCGTGTCCTTGTAGTAGGGCAGGTGTCCCGAGGTGTGGAAGAGACCTTCCTTGGAGATGTGCGGCGTGCCGACGTAGTCGAAGCCCTCCTCGACGTGCCGCGCCCGGACGTAGTCCTCCATCACCCGCTTGAGCACGCCGCCCTTGGGGTGGAAGACCGGCAGGCCGGACCCGATCTCGTCGGGGAAGCTGAACAGGTCGAGGTCCGCGCCGAGCTTGCGGTGGTCGCGGCGGGCGGCCTCCTCCAGAAGCTTCAGGTACGCCTTGAGCTCGTCCCGGGTCGGCCACGCGGTGCCGTACACGCGCTGGAGCTGCGGGTTCTTCTCCGACCCGCGCCAGTACGCGGCGGCCGAGCGCATCAGCTTGAACGCGCCGATCAGCCGGGTGTTCGGCAGGTGCGGGCCCCGGCACAGGTCCGACCAGCAGACCTTGTCCTCGTTCGCGGCGAGGTTGTCGTAGATGGTCAGCTCGCCGCCACCCACCTCCATCACCTCGGAGGAGTCCAGCCCCTCCCCCTTGACCTCGATCAGCTCCAGCTTGTACGGCTCGGCGGCCAGCTCGGACCGCGCCTCGTCCAGGTCGGCGAACCGGCGGCGGCGGAACCGCTGGCCGGACTTGACGATCTCCTGCATGCGCTTCTCGAGCTTGGTCAGGTCGTCCGGCTGGAACGGCTTGTCGACGCCGAAGTCGTAGTAGAAGCCGTTCTCGATCGGCGGGCCGATGCCGAGCTTCGCGTCCGGGAAGACGTCCTGCACGGCCTGGGCCAGCACGTGGGCGGTGGAGTGGCGCAGCACGTTCAGCCCGTCCGGGCTGTCCAGCGTGACCGGCTCGACCGCGACGTCCTCGGCCGGGCGCCAGTCCAGGTCACGCAGCTGGCCCTGCGGATCGCGGACCACCACGATCGCCTTCGGCCCGCTCATCGGCAGGCCGGCCGCGGCCACCGCGTCGGCCGCCGTGGTCCCGGCGGCGACGACGACGGGGTCGGCCACGACGGGGGTACGGGGTGCGGACACGGTGACTCCTGTCGTCGACGGTACTGGTGGGCCGGTGACCGGCCCCTGCGATGCTATCGGTCGCCCGGACCCGGACCGCCGCCGACGCCGGTGCCCGTCCTCGGCGAGTTCCGTGCCGTGTTGAACCTTTTCGCCCCGCCGCCCGAACTACCAGGTGGGGCCGGAGCCGGTGCCGACCCCAGCCGAGAAGGATGGGGACGACCATGAGGATGATCCGTCAGGGCCGGTGGGCGGCTGCGCTGCTGGCGGCCGTACTCGCCGGGACGGTGGGCTGGCCGGGCGCGGCGAACGCGGCCGGGGTGACCGTCACGACCTCGCCCGCCCAGGTACGCCAGGGCGAAGCGATCGAACTGTCGGTGCTGGTCCCGGCGGACAAGCCCGGCACCCGGACCACCCGGATCGAGCTGACCATGCCCGCGGACGCCCCGATCGGCGAGGTGTACCCGCTGTCGGTGCCGGACTGGGCGCCGACCATCACGACCCGCACGCTCGACCAGCCGGTCCCCGGCATGCACGCGGCCGAACTGAACCAGGTGACCCACTCGGTGAGCTGGCTGCGGATGCCCGGCACCGGCACCGGGGCGGCCCGGCTGCCGCTGGGCATGGGACCGATGCCCGCCACCGACCGGCTCACGTTCACCGTGACGCAGACGTACGACGACGGCACTGTGGTCCGATGGGCGGACCCGGCGGGTGGCGCGCACCCCGCGCCGACGCTCGACCTGCTGCCGCCGCTGCCGGGCACCGTGACGCACGACGGCGGCGCCGGTACGAACGGCGGCGCGCACGGCGGTCACGGCGCCGCGGGTGCCCCCGGCGATGCCGGTGGGGCGCAGGGCGGCGCACCGGGCGGCACGGCACCGGCGGCCGGTGCGGCGGACGACGGGCCGAGCGCGGACCTGCTGCTCGGCGGCGGCCTGCTCGCCGGGCTGGCCGGTGGCGCGGCGATCGGCTGGCTGCTCAGCCGCCGCCGGCGCGACACCATGACCCTCCCGCCCGACGACAGCCCTTCCCCCGACGAGCCCGCCGCCACCGGACGCCCGGACACGGACCCCCGCTCCGGCTCCCCCGAGCCGGCCCCCGCCCCCGCCGCCGACGTCCCCGCGACCGTCGAGCCCGTCCCCGCTGGTGGTGCGCGCCGGAACGCATGATCGACTCCACCTCGCCGAGGTGGCTGCATCCCTCCGCCGTCGACCCCGCCACTTCCCCGAACCGGCGCGCGCACCCACGACCACCACGGCCGGCGAGGGAGGGCGGGCGGTCAGGCGGGAGTGGGGAGCCAGGTGGGGAGCGGCTCGCGGGCGGTCAGCCAGCCCTCCGGCACGCCGCCCGGCGCGCCCACCCCGGTGTACGCGGCAACGATCCCGCCCACGATCGCGGCTGTGGTGTCCACGTCGCCGCCCGCCTCGACGCAGGCGCGGATCGCGGCGGGGTAGTCGTGCAGCAGCGTGGCGGCGACCCAGAGCGTGAACGGCACGGTGTCCTGCGCGGTGACCCGGGAGCCGTTGCCGAGCGCGTCGGCCGCCTCGGCGGCGGAGTGACCGAGCAGCGCGGCGGCCCGGCGTACGCCCCGGTGCACCTCACCGGCCGGGTCGAGCGCCCCGGCGACGGCGGTGAGCAGCCGGGCCGGGTCGGGGCGGCCGCCGTCGAGGCGGGCGCGGGCGGCGAGCGAGGCGGCGACCGCGACCGCCACCGCACCGGCGACGCCCTCCGGGTGGGCGTGTGTCACCTCGGCGGAGGCGCGGGCCTGCTCGGCGGCGCGGCGGGTGGAATCGGCGTGCCAGGCGCCGAGCGGCGCGACACGCATGGCGGCGCCGTTGCCGCAGGAGCCCTGCCCGTCGAACGCGGACGCGGCGGCCACCGGCCAGGGCGTGCCGGTGCGGATCAGCCGCAGCACCGTCACCGCGCCCGGCCCGTACCCCCGGTACGGCTCGCAGCGCTGCGCGAACGCCAGCGCCAGCCGGTCCCGGTCGATGCGGCCGTCGGCGGCCAGCTCGGCCACCACCGAGCACGCCATCTCGGTGTCGTCGGTCCACTCCCACGGCGGCGCGGGCAGCCGCCCGGCGGCGAGGTCGTCCGGGTGCCGGCCGGGAACGAAGAACTGGGAGCCGAGGGCGTCGCCCACCGACAGGCCGGCCAGCGCGTCGCGGGCGAGCGTGAGGCGGGTGTCGGGGAAGAGCGTGAACGTCATCGCCGTCCCAGCTTGCCCGGTTGGCCGGACCGCCGCAACGCGACCGGCTTGCCACGCCGAGTACGGTGCTGACGTGGCAACCGTCCTGCTGGTCGAAGACGACCACGTCGTGCGCGGCGCCATGCTGCGGTCGCTGACCGACCGGGGGCACGCGGTGCACGCCGTCGGCACCGCGCTGGACGCACTGCGCCGGGTCGCCGCGGAGACGCCGGACCTGGTGGTGCTCGACCTCGGCCTGCCCGACCTGGACGGCTCGGACGCGCTGCGCATGCTGCGCGGCATCACCGATGTGCCGATCATCATCGCCACCGCCCGCGACGACGAGCAGTCGGTGGTACGGCTGCTGCGCGCCGGGGCGGACGACTACATGGTCAAGCCGTTCACCGGGGCGCACCTGGACGCCCGGATCACCACTGTGCTGCGGCGGGCCGGCCGGGCCAGCCGTACCGTCGCGCCGGCCGTGCACACGGTCGGCGGCCTGCGGGTGGACGTGGGCGAGCGCAGCGCGGTGCTGGACGGGGAGGCGCTGGCCCTGACCCGCAAGGAATTCGACCTGCTGGCGTATCTCGCCGCGCGTCCCGGCCGGGTAGTGTCCCGGCGGGAACTCTTGGAGGAGGTATGGCGGCAGCCATCGGTCGGCGAGGACCAGACCATCGACGTTCACCTGTACTGGCTCCGCCGCAAAATGGGCGAGTCCGCGGCGAAGCCGCGCTACCTGCGCACCGTGCGGGGGGTCGGCTTCCGGCTGGTGGCGCCGGACTGAGGTTCAGCCTCGCCGGGCTCACCGCGGGGCTGTGCGGCCTGATCGCGCTCGCCTTCCTCGTCCCGCTCGGGTTCACCCTCGCCGACCGCACCCGCGAGGCGGAGCTGGCCGACGCCGCCCGCCGGGCCGCGCTGGTGACCGGCGCGCTGGCGGTCAGCACGGACACCGCGACGATCGAACGGGCGGTGGCCGCCGCGGCCGGCGACGATCCGGCCATGCGGCCGGTCGTGCACGGCATCGGCGCTGACGAGTCGGCCGGCCGCGCGAACCCGCAGGTGCTCGCCGACGCCGCCGCGCAGCGGCGGTCGGTGGTGACCGAGGTGGACGGCGGGGTGCTGCGGCTGGACCCGGTGGTGCTGGGTGACCGGGTCGCCGTGGTGGAGGTCTTCGTCCCCGACGAGGTGCTCGACTCCGGCGGCGGCGGGCGGTGGCTGCTGCTGCTCGCGATCGGCCTGGCGCTGGTCGGCGCGGCGGTCGCCGTGGTCGACCGGGTGGCGGCCCGGGCCGTGGACGCCACCGGCGACCTGGTCAAGGCGGCGCTCGCGGTGGGTGACGGCGAGCTGGGGGTACGGGTCGAGCCGACCGGCCCGCGTGAGCTGGCCGAGGCCGGGCACGCGTTCAACCGGATGACGGAACGACTGGTGGCGCTGCGCGCCGACGAGCACGAACTGGTCGCCGACCTGTCGCACCGGCTGCGTACGCCGCTGACCGCGCTGCGGCTGGACGCCGAGGCGCTGGAGTCCGACGACACGAGCATCGGCACGTTCAGCGAGGCGGAGCTGGACCGGCGGCGCGGCATCCGGCGTATCCGGCAGGCGATCGTCACGCTGGAGGGCGAGGTCGACCAGCTCATCAAGACGACCCGCAAGGCGGTCGCCCAGGAGTCGGCGCCGGCGTCGTGCGACGTGAGCGAGGTGGTCCGGGACCGGATGGTCTTCTGGTCGGCACTGGCGGGTGACCAGAACCGGCCGCACCGGGTGGTCGGTGCCCAGTTGCGGATCCCGGCGCCGGTGCCCCGCGCCGAGCTGGCCGCCGCGCTGGACGCGGTGATCGGCAACGTGTTCCGGTACACGCCGCAGGGCACCGCGTTCGAGGTGGCGGTGAGCCGCCGGGACGGCTGGGTGGCGATCCGCATCGACGACGCCGGGGCCGGCATCGCCGACCCGGACCGGGCGTTGCGCCGGGGCGAGAGCGACAAGGGCTCCACCGGGCTCGGGCTGGACATCGCCAAGCGGGTCGCGTTGCAGGCGAACGGTTCGGTGAGCATCGACCGGGCCCGGCTCGGCGGCGCGAGTGTGGTGATGCTGCTGGCCGACCCCGACGCGGCGCCCCGGCCGGTGAACCGGTTCGGGCTGGTCGGGCGGATGGCCCGGGAGGCACGCGAGCCGCGTCCCGGGCGGCGCTGGCCGCGCCCGCGCTGACCGCTGACTGTGTACGGGCGCAAGTTCTCCTTAAAGGTGGTTTAACGACGGCCGGAAAACCGGCGTGAACTGCCAGGATCGCTGACAGAACCCATCAGTTCCGTCGGCCGGGACGCCCCGTAAGACCTTCCGGCCGACGGATCATGCGCGCGGCGGGAGTCCGGTCCCCCCACACCTCGCTCCCGTCGCGCGCGCTCTCCCGTCGATCCCGGGCGCGAGGTGACCGTCATGCCACCGGCCGTCAGTCGTCTGCTCCGCTGGGCCGCCGTCATCGGCCTGGGCATCGCACTCACGCTCGCGGTCTGGCAGGACCCGGTCCTCGCGCACGGTCCCGTCCGGCCCGTACCCGTCGCTCCCGGTCCCACCGCCGCGCTCGCCGCGCTGGCGCTGTCCGGGCTGATGCTGACCGCGCGGCGCCGGCCGCCTCGGGGATCGCGACGACCGGCACCGGTACGGCCGCTCAGCGTGCCGCGCTCGCCAGGTACGCGTCGATCTCGGCGGTGATCCGGGCCTGCTCGGCCGGCGTCAGGAACGCCGCGGCCACCGCCTCCCGAGCCAGCGCGGCCACCCCGTCCGGGCCGAGCCGCAGCAGCCGGGCGGCCACCGCGTACTCGTCGTTGAGCGTGGTGCCGAACATCGGCGGGTCGTCGGAGTTGATGCTGACCGGCACGCCGGCCTCGACCAGCAGCGGCAGCGGGTGCGCGTCCAGGCTGGGCACGGCCCGCGTACGCACGTTGGACGTCGGCGAGATCTCCAGCGGGATCCGCCGCTCGGCGAGGTGGGTCAGCAGCGCCGGGTCCTGCGCGGCGGAGATGCCGTGGCCGATCCGCTCGGCGCCCAGTTCGCGCAGCGCGTCCCAGATCGTCTCCGGGCCGGTGGTCTCGCCGGCGTGCGGCACCGAACGCAGCCCGGCCGCCCGCGCCTGGTCGAACCACGGCTTGAACTGCGGCCGGGGCACCCCGATCTCGGGGCCGCCGAGGCCGAAGCTGATCAGCCCGTCCGGTCGTTCGTCGAGTGCGATCCGCAGCGTCTGCTCGGCGGCGGGCAGGCCGGCCTCGCCGGGGATGTCGAAGCACCAGCGCAGCGCGATGCCGAAGTCGGCCTCGGCGCGCTTGCGGGCGTCCTCGATCGCCTCGCAGAACGCCGGCGCCGGGATGCCGCGGTTGACGTGCGAGTACGGCGTCACGGTCAGCTCGGCGTAGCGGACCTGCTGGCGGGCCAGTTCCCGGGCGACCTCGTGGGTGAGCAGCCAGACGTCGTCGGCGTCGCGGATCAGGTCCACGACGCTGAGGTAGACCTCGATGAAGTGGGCGAAGTCGCGGAACGCGAAGTAGTCGGCGAGCGCCTCCGGGTCGGCCGGGACCGGGCTGCGCCCCTCGTGCCGGGCGGCCAGCTCGGCGACGATCCGGGGCGAGGCCGAGCCGACGTGGTGCACGTGCAGCTCCACCTTGGGCAGTCCGGCGATGAAGGTGGGCAGGTCGGTCACGAGTTCTCCTCTGCGCGGGCGCCGGTGCGGGCCACCATGAAGATCCGGCGGAACGGGAAGTACACCTGACCCTGCCGCACCGGGTACGCCTGCGCGAGCCGTACCCCCAGCTCGGCGCGGAAGGCGGCCCAGCCGGCGGCGTCCAGCGCGGCGCGGACCGGGCGCAGCGCGGTGCCCTCCATCCAGGCCAGCACCGGGTGGTCGGCGCCGGCGGCGGGCAGCAGATGCACGTACGTAGTCTCCCAGGCGTCGACCGCGCAGCCCGCGCCGGTCAGCAGCGTGGCGTAGCCGACGGGCTCGTCGACGGGGGCCTCGCGCAGCTTCCCGGCGAGCGCGTCCCGCCACCGGTCCCGGGCGGCGACGGAGCGCAGCAGCCGGTGCGACGGCGCGTCGAAGTTGCCGGGGACCTGGAACGCCATCCAGGCGCCGGCCGGCAGCGCGGCCGCCCAGCGGCGGAGCAGGTCGCGGTGTTCCGGCACCCACTGGAGCACGGCGTTGCCGACCAGCACGTCCACGTCGGGCTCCGGCCGCCAGTCGCGGACGTCGGCGACGGCGTACGTGACCGGTCCGCCCTCGGCGGTCGCGCGCTCGATCATCTCCGGGGAGGAGTCCAGGCCGGTGACCCGGCTGCCGGGCCAGCGGGCGGCGAGCGTGGCGGTGAGGGTGCCGGGGCCGCAGCCGAGGTCGACCACGGCGCGCGGGTGCTCGTCGCCGACGCGGGCCAGCAGGTCGTGGAACGGCCGGGAGCGCTCGTCGCCGTAGCGCAGGTAGGTGCGCGGATCCCACATGACAGCCTCCAAACCGTACGTACGTCTTGTTAGACCGTACGGCCCGGCGCGCGCCACGGCAAGCCGCTCACTAGGCTCGACCGGGTGGAACAGCGCAGCTTCGACCGGCTCGGCCGGCACGTCGGCATCATCGGACTCGGCGCGTGGCAGCTCGGCGCGGACTGGGGCGAGGTCAGCGAGGACGCGGCGCTCGCCGTCCTGGCCGCCGCCGTCGACGCGGGCGTCACCTTCCTGGACACCGCCGACGTGTACGGCGACGGCCGCAGCGAGGCCCTGATCGGCCGGTTCCTGCGCTCCCGCCCCGGACACGGGCTCACCGTGGCCACCAAGATGGGCCGCCGGGTCGAGCAGACGCCGGAGGCGTACACCCTCGACAACTTCCGGGCCTGGACCGACAGGTCCCGGGCCAACCTCGGCGTCGACACGCTCGACCTGGTGCAGCTGCACTGCCCGCCCACCGCCGTCTTCGCCGACGACCGGGTCTTCGACGCGCTCGACACGCTCGTCGCCGAGGGACGCGTGGCCGGGTACGGCGTCAGCGTGGAGACCTGCGACCAGGCGCTCACCGCCATCGCCCGGCCCGGTGTGGCGAGCGTGCAGATCATCCTCAACGCGGTCCGGCACAAGCCGCTGGAGCGGGTGCTGCCCGCCGCCGCTGCCGCCGGGGTCGGGATCATCGCCCGGGTGCCGCTGGCGAGCGGCCTGCTCTCCGGCCGGTACGACGAGAACACCACGTTCCCGGCGAACGACCACCGCACGTTCAACCGGCACGGCGAGTCGTTCGACGTGGGCGAGACGTTCTCCGGCGTGGACTACGACAGCGGCCTGGCGGCGGTACGCCGGCTCGCGCCGCTGGTCGGCGACGACCGCACGATGGCGCAGTTCGCGCTGCGGTGGGTTCTCGACCAGCCCGGCGTGACTGTGGTGATCCCCGGCGCCCGCTCCCCCGAGCAGGCGCGGCGCAACGCCGAGGCGGCCGGGCAGCCGGCACTGACCGAGGTGGAGCTGGCCGCGGTGCGGGCCACCTACGACGAGCTGATCCGCCCGCAGGTGCACGACCGGTGGTGAGCCGGCCGTCCGGCGCGGCGCCGCCGGGCACGCGCGGCGGCGGGCATGCTGGAGCGGGACTGTCGTCGTCGGAGGGGGAACGATGAGGGGTTGGTTCCGGCTCACCCTGGGGCTGCTCGCCGTGGTGCTCGGTGCGCTGTGGACGGTGCTGGGCCTCGGGTACGTCGAGGGCAGCATCATGAGCGACCAGCGGATCTGGGCGCTGGTCGGCCCGGTGCTGGTCCTGTTCGGACTGGCCGGGCTCTGGTGGGGCATGCGGGCGCGACGCCGCTGAGGCACCGGGTAAGGCGAAGCCCCGCCTCCCGTGCGGGATGCGGGGCTTCCGGCACCGGCCGGCGCGGCCGGTGCGGTCAGCTCAGATGGGGCGGACCTGCTCGGCCTGCGGACCCTTCTGACCCTGGGCGATCTCGAACTCCACCCGCTGGTTCTCCTCCAGCGTGCGGTAGCCGCTGGTCTGGATGGCCGAGAAGTGGACGAACACGTCAGCACCCCCGCCGTCGACGGTGATGAAGCCGAAGCCCTTGTCAGCGTTGAACCACTTCACGGTTCCCTGCGCCATGTGTATCTCCTTCTAAAACTGGCGGCCGAGCACGCCGTGCGGCCGATTGGCCGTTTTCGAGCAGCGGCGCCTGAGGCGGCCCCCAATGCAGGAGACTTCTCTCAACCCACGCGTCTCTCAACAGCGTGAGACAGCAAACCACGTACGCAAAAACTTCGCACAGCCTAGCGGACGAAATTCTCCGACATGTGACCTGAAGGTCGTGCGGACGGCGCTGCGCGGCCCGCCGGAGCCATGCGAAAGGCCCCTTTCCCGCGCTCGGGAAAGGGGCCTTTCCGGCCTTTTCGTCAGTCCGGCCAGCGACCGGTCAGACGGCGTACGCCCACCGCCCCGCCCCTGTCGACGGCGGCCCGCACCACCGAGAAGATGGCCCCCTGCAGGGCCGCGGCGGCCAGCACCTCGCCCCAGCGGCGGTCCTCGTCGGTGGCGCTCGGCGCCTCGCCGTCGCCCGCCGTCACCTTCCAGACCTGACGGAAGATCGCCCCGGCGACGGCACCGGCGGCCAGGCCGAGCAGCACCCCCACCGGCTTGTACGCCGCCTTGCCGACCCTGCCACTCACCTGCGCCTCCCTCGGACGATCACCAGCACCACCGCGGTCACCAGCGCGCCGGCCGCGATGGCCGCCCACGGCAACGGGTTGCGCCCGACCGCCTCACCCTTCTCGTACGCCTGCGCCCGGACCAGCCGGGCCCGCTCCGCCGCCCGCCCGCGCACCCGGGCCGCGGTCAGCGACGCCTGCTCCCGCATCCGCGCCTTCGCCGCCTCGGCGGAGTGCCGCACCAGCGCCTTCGGATCGGCCCTGGCCGCGAGCAGCTCCATCGTCTCACCGAGCTCCACCCGGGTCCGGCGGATCTCCTCCCGGAGCGCCGCCACGTCCCCGGTCCCGTTACCGGTCATGCCCGCCTCCCGTCCTTCACCGCGGCGGTGACCGTGTCGACGTCCGCCCGAACGCTGCGGACCGCCGCCTGGGGCACCGGCGGGACGGCACGGCTGACCTGCTTCTTGCCCACCAGCGCCAGGATCCCGGCGAGCAGGAACAGCGCCACCGCCACGATCAGGGCGGCCAGCCACGCCGGCATGACAAGCGCCAGCAGCAGGATCACGGTGGCGACCAGGGCGCCGGCGCCGTAGAGCGCCATCACCCCGCCGCCGCCGAACAGACCGATCCCGATCCCGGCGTGCTTGCCCTTCTGGGTCAGCTCCGCACGGGCCAGGGCCAGCTCGTCCCGCACCAGGCGGGTGACCTGCTCGGTGGCGCGCTGTACCAGTTCGGCGGTGGACGGCTCGCTCCCGGTCCGCGACGTGCTGCGACTCGCGACGTCAGCCATGCTGTCCTCCTTTCGTCATCACCGCGCTGTATGCCCGGAGTCGCCGCCCGTCAATCCTGCGCGGAGCAGCCGGTCCGCCCGGCCGCGCGCCGCCGGAACCCGGTGCCGGGGCGTGCGCACCACGTCCCCCGCAACGGCCCGGCCAAACCCGCCCGGCCGGAAAGCCGCTCGTACGCGCCGAACCCCCGGCGCCGTGGGCGGCCGGGGGCTCCGATCGGGGGTACGGGGTCAGCGACGCGCCTCGGCGTGCTCCTCCCGGCCCACGAACACCTCGCTGCGGGCCTCGCCGTCGTCGCTGCCGCCGAAGACACGCGCATCGTCGGGCGCCTCGGTGCCGGTCGGGCGGCGTACCGGGCGGCGCGGCTGCACCGCCTGCCAGGGCAGCGGGCCGGTGGCCTCGCCGACCTCGGCGCGCAGCCGGGGCAGGGCGGTCGGGCGCTGGTCGCGTACCCAGGTCACCAGGTGCTCGCGGACCAGGCACCGCAGGTCCCACAGGCTGCCCGCGTCGGCGGCGCTGACCAGCGCGCGGACCTTGACCATGCCGCCGGTCGCGTCGGTCACCTGGAGCACGCAGACCCGGCCGTCCCACAGCTCCGTGCCCTCGCACAGGCGGCGCAACTCCTCCCGCATCGCCTGCACCGGAATCGCCCAGTCCAGCTCGAACTCGGCGGTGCCGAGCACCGCCGCCTCGGTCCGGGTCCAGTTCTGGAACGGCCGGCTGGTGAAGTACGAGGTGGGCAGGATCAGCCGGCGGTCGTCCCAGATCTGCACCACCACGTAGCTGAGCGTCAGCTCCTCGATCCGGCCCCACTCCCCCTCGACCACCACCACGTCGTCCAGGCGTACCGCGTCGCTGAACGCGAGTTGGAGACCGGCGAAGACGTTGGCGAGCAGGCTCTGTGCGGCCAGCGCGGCGACCGCGGCGATGACACCGGCGGAGGTCAGCACACCGGCGCCGACCCCGCGTACGGCCGGGAACGTCATCAGCATCACGCCGACCGTGAGGATCACGATCACCGCGATGGTGAGCCGGCGCAGCAGCACCACCTGCGTGCGCACCCGGCGGGCGTGCCTGTTGTTCGGCACGTCGACCCGGAACCGGGCCAGCGCGGTGTCCTCCGCCACCACCAGCAGCGAGGCCACCAGCCATGCGGTGGCGGCGATCGTCGCCAGCACCAGCGTGTGCAGGACGAACTGCCGCCACGGGCTGCCGACCGCGTACGCGGTGGTGAACCGGACCGCAAACTGCACCGCCGCCACGGTGAGGGCGAGCTGGAACGCGCGGTGCGCGTGCTCGGTCAGCTCGGTCATCAGCAGCGAGCGGCGGCCGAGGCGGCGGATGACGCGGTGCACCACCTGGGCCAGCACCAACGCGATCGCCGCCGCGGCGAGCGCGGCGGCGACTGTCACGACGTAACTCTGCACGAACTCTCTCTCCCTCCGACCGGGCGGGAATCGGGCAAAGGCCCAATGGTGCCCGGCGGCCCGGGTATCGACCAGGATCAGACCTTGCGGTACCGGGACTGGAAGAAGCAGTAGACACCGAACGCGGCGATGCCGAGCGCCATGAGCGCCAGCAGCCACGGCCCGTACGACTGGTCGCGCAGCGTCCGCAGCGCGGCGTCGAGGCCACGCGCCTTCTCCGGGTCGTAGTTCACAGCGGCGACCACGATCAGCAGGCCGGCGATGGCGAACACGGCGCCCCGGGAGGCGTACCCGGCCATACCGAGCCGACGGGTGAGCTGGCGGGTCTTCGGGCTCATCTCGCCGGTCTTGAGGTTGCGCTCGAACTTCTTCTTCAGGCCGTAGACGACCATGCCGATGCCGAGCGCGGCGAGCGCGAGCCCGGCCAGGCCGACCAGCCACCGGCCGCCGTCGGAGGCCATCAGCTTCTCGGAGAGCTGCTGCTGCTGGTCGGAGGCGTTGGAGCTGGCGTCCTGGAAGACCTTGATCGCGGTCCAGCCCAGCCAGACGAACACGACGACCCGGACCACCGAGGCGATCCGTTCGAACAGTCGTTCCTTGCCCGTCCTGGACACGTGGCCGGAGATCGCCTCGAAGGCCTGCCAGATCGCCATGGCGAACAGGCCGACCGCCATCGCGATCAGGAGGAACTTCCCGAGCGGCTGTTCACCGAGAGTGCGCAGCGCGCCGTTCTGGTTTCCCTCCTCGCCCGAGTTCCCGAAGGCGATCTGCAGCGCCAGCCAGGCGAGGAGCAGGTGCACGATTCCGTATCCGATGAAGCCGGCACGGGTCAACAGTTCGAGCCACCGGCTGTTTCGAGCCTGGGCGGCGGTGGCTCCGGCGTTCCGGGTGAGAGACATGAGCCCTCAATCTCCCGACGGGCGATTTTCCAAACGTCGCCGCCCGCCGGGACGGCCGAAACGGATCAGGCGCTGAGGTCGCGGGCGACCCGCACCACCACCTGCTGATCGTTGACGCTGTCCAGGCTGACCTGGAAGCCGGCGACCTCGGTGGCCTGCTGGCCCACTGTGAGCGAGAGCTGTTCCCCGGCGACCTCGACGGTGACCTGGTCGCCTTCGGCGCCGATCAGCTTCGCCTCGACGCCGAGGATCCGGGCGCTGGCCTCCACGCCGCGGTCGAAGGTGATCGTGCAGGCGTCCAGACCGCAGTCGGTCTCGGCGCCTTCGGAGCTGCATCCGGCGAGCAGTGCGGCGCCGAGGGCGAGACCGGCGAGCAGACCGGCGGCGCGACGGGCGGGGGCGGAGGTGGCGCGTCGGATCGTCACCCGTCCAAGGATAGGCGGCGAACGCCACAGCGGCCTCGCGGGCGAGCGCGGGACGGCCACGCCGGGCAGGGCGTCCGGGGTGCGCGCTAGGGTGCCGGAATGGCTTTCGACGTCGCCCGGGTCCGGGCCGCCTACCCTGCCCTGAGCGAGGGATTCGTCCACTTCGACGGCGCCGGGGGCACCCAGACCGCAGCCGCCGTCGTCGAGGCGGTGGCCGGGGCGATGCGCGCCGCGACGGGCAACCGCAGCACCGCCTTCCTGCCCGGGCGGCGGGCGCTGGATCTGGTCGCCGGGGCGCGGGCCGCGGTCGCCGACCTGCTCGGCGCGCAGCCGTCGGGTGTGGTGCTCGGGCCGAGCGCGACAGCGCTGACGTACACGCTGGCCCGGACGCTCGGCGCCGGCTGGCGTCCGGGCGACGAGGTGGTCGTCTCCCGCCTGGACCACGACGCGAACGTCCGCCCGTGGGTGCAGGCCGCGCAGGCGTCCGGCGCCACGGTGCGCTGGGCCGAGTTCGACCCGGCGACCGGTGAGCTGCCCGCCGGCCAGTACGCCGACCTGGTCACCGAGCGCACCCGGCTGGTCGCGGTGACCGCCGGCAGCAACGCGATCGGCACCGTGCCGGAGGTGGCGGCGATCGCCAAGACCGCGCACGCCGCCGGCGCGCTGGTGTGCGTGGACGGCGTGCACTCGGTGCCGCACGGCCCGACCGACCTGGCGTCGCTCGGCGCGGACTTCCTGGTGACCAGCGCCTACAAGTGGTCCGGGCCGCACCTGGCGGCGATGGTCGCCGACCCGGCGCGCTGGGAGGCGCTGCGCCCGGCGAAGCTCGTGCCCTCCGCCGACGCGGTGCCGGACCGGTTCGAGTACGGCACGCCGAGCTTCCCGCTGCTGGCCGGGGTGACGGCCGCGGTGGACCACCTGGCCGGCCTGGACCCGGAGGCGACCGGCGACCGGCGGGAGCGGGTACGCGCCGGGCTGGCAGCCGCGCAGGCGCACGAGGAGGCGGTCTTCGACCGGCTGCTCGCCGGGCTGGCCGACCGCCCGTTCGTGACCGTGTACGGCGCACCGGCGCGGCGCTGCCCGACCGTGTCGTTCCGGGTGGCCGGCCTGGCCCCGGCGCAGACGGCTGCGGCGCTGGGCGAGGCGGGCCTGTGCCTGTCGCACGGCGACTACTACGCCTACGAGTACTTCGAGGGCATGGGCCTGCGGGGCAGCGGCGGGGCCGTGCGGGCCAGCGTCTACCACTACAACACCGTCGACGAGGTGGACCGGTTGCTGGCCGAACTGGACCGGCTGGCCGGGCCCGAGGGGAGAATGATCCGGTGAGCTTTCTGGTCGAGGAGAACACCGCCAAGCGCCGCTTCGAGATCCTGGTGGACGACGCGCTGGCCGGGTTCACCGCGTACACGCTCCGGGGCGAGACGCTCGTGTTCACGCACACCGAGGTCGACGACCGGTTCCAGGGTCAGGGCGTCGGGGCCGCGCTGGTCCGGGGCGCGCTGGACCAGGTCCGCGCCCGGGGCGGCCGGATCGTGCCGCAGTGCCCGTTCGTGGCCTCGTTCATCGAGCGCCACCCGGAGTACGCCGACCTGGTGGCAGACAAGCCGTGAGGCCCGGCCCGGCCGGGGGACCTCCCCACCCGGCCGGACCGGGAGTCAGCGCGCCCCGGTCAGCACCTCGGCGGCGGCCCGTGCCGCCGCGGCGGTGGCGCCGTGGGTGGCCAGGTGCACCGCACCGGTGACCAGCTCGGGCACGCCCAGCTCGACCACCACCGCGTCCGGGCGGGCGGTGAGCGCGCGGCGTACCGCGTCCCGCATCCAGTCGTGGCGGTGCAGGTCGCGCACCACGAGCACCAGCGGCCGGCCGGCGGGCGTCGCGCCCGGGTCGGCCGGTACGGCGTCGGCGGCGTAGCGGGCGGTGGTGGTGCCGGGCGCCAGGTGGGCCAGCGGTGCGGCGATGCCCCACGGCGTCTCCTCGCCGATGGCGATGTTGCGCGGGGGCGCGAACTCCACGACGTGGGCCGGACCGGTCAGCGGCAGCAGCCCGGCGTCGCCGGTGACCCGGACCGCGCGGCGGGCGGCGGCGAGCCCGATCGGTGAGCCGTCGGCGGGCGGCGTGCCGGTGGCCCGGCGGGCGCGTGCGGCGACGCTCCACGCGGCGAGCTGACCGACGCGCTTGGCCGCCTCGGCGAGCCGCTCCTCGGGCAGCTCCCCGCTGATCACCGCCGCGACGATCGCGTCGCGCAGCTCGCGGGCGTCGGCCTCGGTGGCCCGTTCCCCGCCGACGCAGATCGCGTCCGCGCCGGCCACGAGCGCGCGCACGGCGGCACCGGTGAAGCCGTACCGGTCGGCCACCGCGCGCATCTCCACCGCGTCGGTGACCACCACGCCGCCGAAGCCCATCTCCTCGCGCAGCAGGCCGCCGAGCACGCGCGGGCTGAGCGTGGCGGGCAGCTCCGGGTCCAGCGCCGGCACCAGCAGGTGACCGGTCATCACCGCCTGCACCCCGGCGGCCACGGCGGCGCGGAACGGGGCCAGCTCGACCGCGTCGAGACGGGCCCGGTCGCCGCCGATGCGGGGCAGGTCGTGGTGCGAGTCGACACGGGTGTCGCCGTGCCCGGGGAAGTGCTTGGCGCAGGCGGCGACGCCGCCGGCCTGGAGGCCGCGTACCCAGGCGGCGGTGTGCCGGGCGACCAGGTCCGGGTCGGCGCCGAAGGAGCGCACCCCGATGACCGGGTTGGCCGGGTTGGAGTTGACGTCGGCGTCCGGGGCGTAGTCCAGCGTGACGCCGACGGCCGCGAGTTCGGCGCCCAGGTCGCGGGCGACCTCCTCGGTCAGCGCCGGGTCGTCGACAGCGCCGAGCGCGTAGTTGCCGGGACGGGAACTGCCCCGGGCGGACTCGATCCGGGTGACGTCGCCGGCCTCCTCGTCGATCGCCACAATGACGTCGGGCCGCTCGGCGCGCAGGTTCGCGGTGAGCGTGGCGACCTGCTCGTGGTCGACGACGTTGCGGGCGAACAGGACCACCGAGCCGAGGCCCTCGCCGAGCCAGCGGCACACCCACGGCGGCGGTGTGGTGCCGACGAACCCCGGTTGCAGGACGGCGGCGGCGAGCGCCGCCAGGTCTCCGGTCGATCCCTCGGTCCGCTCGCTCATGTGCTGTCGTACCCCCGTCTCCCCCACGGACCCGCCGGGGCCGGCGGGTGCTGACATGGTCACACCGCGCAGCTAAATAGTCAACAATCCTTACTGTTAGCCGCTGGCGCCCCCGGACCTCGCGTGGGAGAGTTCCCACATGTCCGCTCTGCCGCTCGCCGACGCCACCAGCGCCGCCGACATCCCCGGCGTACGCCTGCTCGGCCTGGTGGTCGGCGGCCTGTTCCTGCTGATCGCGATCCGGGCCATGTTCCGCCGCTGATCCGCGCCGGGCGGTGAGCGGCGGTGCCGGTTTCGCGCGGGA
The DNA here is from genome assembly GCF_007827625.1 of Micromonospora sp. CNZ297. Classification (NCBI taxonomy): domain Bacteria; kingdom Bacillati; phylum Actinomycetota; class Actinomycetes; order Micromonosporales; family Micromonosporaceae; genus Micromonospora; species Micromonospora sp. CNZ297. The sequence goes on from NZ_VISU01000003.1 coordinate 185,350, forward strand.
TCGCCGGGGGTAGCTGAGGCGCTTGATGAAACTGACCACGCACTCCTCCAGCCTGCGCCGGGCGGCGCGGAACCTGTTCGGCTGGACCGCGCTGCGGCCCAACCAGCTCGCCGCCATGCGCGCCGTGATGAAGCGCCGTGACGCCCTGGTGGTGCTGCCCACCGGCGCCGGCAAGTCGGCGATCTACCAGATCCCGGCCAGCCTGATCCCCGGCCCGACTGTGGTGATCTCCCCCCTGCTGGCGTTGCAGCAGGACCAGATCGCCGCGCTCAACGAACGGCAGCGCCCGGAGCTGCGCGCGGTGCGGATCAGCTCGGACGAGAGCGCCGCCCAGCAGGCCGAGGCGATCGAGGACATCCGCGCCGGGCGCGCGGAGTTCCTGTTCATCACGCCGGAGGCGCTGAGCAACCCGGACCGGCTCGCCGAGGTCCGCGAGCTGAAGCCGGCGCTGGTGGCGATCGACGAGGCGCACTGCATCTCCGCGTGGGGCCACGACTTCCGGCCGGACTACCTGGCGCTCGGTCACCTGATCGACGGCCTGGGCCGCCCGCCGGTGGTGGCGCTCACCGCGACCGCCTCCCCGCCGGTACGCGACGACATCATCGCCCGGCTGCGGCTGCGCGAGCCGGAGGTGGTGGTCTCCGGGCTGGACCGGCCCAACCTCTTCCTGGAGGTGGCCCACTGCCCGACCGACGACTACCGGTGGCGGCGGCTGATCGCGCTGCTGCGCGACGACGAGCGGCCCGGAATCATCTACGTGCCGACCCGGCGGGCGGCCGAGGAACTGGCCGAGCGGCTCACCGGCGCCGGTTTCCCGGCCGAGTTCTACCACGGCGGCATGCCCACCGCGGCCCGGCACGAGCTGCACGAGGCGTTCCTCGCCGACCGGGTGCCGATCATGGTGGCCACGTCGGCGTTCGGCATGGGCATCGACAAGCCGAACATCGCCTGGGTGGTGCACATGGCGCTGCCCGACTCGCCGGACAGCTACTTCCAGGAGATCGGCCGGGCCGGGCGCGACGGCTCGCCGGCCCGGGTGCTGCTGCTGTGGCGCGCCGAGGACGTCGGCCTCCAGCGTTACTTCAGCGGCGGTCTGCCGGACGAGAAGGAACTGACCGAACTCGCCGCGGTGCTGCGCGGCAAGGCCCGCAACCGCAAGGAGCTGCGCGAGCTGACCGGTCTCGGTCCGCGCAAGCTGGGGCAGTACCTCTCCCTGCTGGAGCAGGTCGGCGCCGCCGAGCCACGGGCCAAGCAGCGCATCGGCGCACCCCGGTACGCCCCGGCGGCCGCCGACTCCGGCCGCGCCGCGCTGGCCGAGGCGGAACGGCAGCAGACGGTGACCCGGTCGCGTACCGACATGATGCGCGCCTTCGCCGAGACCACCGGCTGCCGGGGGCAGGCCCTGCTGGCGTACTTCGGTGAGCAGATGCACGAGGTCTGCGGGCACTGCGACAACTGCCACGCGGGCACCAGTGTGGCGGGTGACGGCGCGGTCGGCCCGTTCCCGGTGCACAGCCAGGTACGCCACCCGGAGTGGGGCGCCGGTCTGGTGCTCAGCTACGAGGAGGACCGGATGACGGTGCTCTTCGACGAGGTGGGCTACAAGACGCTGTCCGTGCGCGTGGTGTCCGAACAGGGCCTGCTGGAGCTGGACTAGCCTGACCCGGGCGCCGCGGGGGCGCCCGTCGACAACGACGACCACGGCGAAAGGGGCCTGATCGTGATCGAGCAGCCGGCGTACACCCGGTTCGGCGTCTCCGACGAGGAGTGGGGACTGCTTGTGGGGCTGCCGCAGTCGGTGCTCACCGCGGCGGCCGCCGCCGAGTCCGACGGCACCCGTCGCACCATGGCCGAGAACGCCGCCGGGCTGGAGACCATCGCCGCCGGCCGGGAGTCGGCCAGCCCGCTGGTCGCCGCGGTGGCCGGTGAGGTCGTCGACCGGGTGGGCGACCCGGAGACCGGCGCGGAGCTGCCGGTGATCACGCCGCAGGACCCGAAGGCGATGATCGAGGACGTGCTGGCCCGGGCCGGGCAGGCGTCCGCGCTGCTCGCCGCGCGGGTGGACGAGGGGCAGGCCGGGGCGTACCGGCACTGGCTGGTGGACATCGCCGAGCAGGTGGTGGGCGCGGCCTCCACCGGCGGCATCCTGGGCCTCGGCGGCGACGCGGTGACTGACTCCGAGCGCCGTTTCCGCGACCGGCTGTCCCAGGTGCTGAACGACTGAACGGACTCCTAACAGAGGTTTCCCCGGTCCGTCAATGACGGACGTCACGGCCCCACGGGTGTCGCTTTTCGGCCCCGTGGGGCGTCCTGTTTGTGCAGGGCGTGACGAACACGGGGAGTCGTTTCTATGGACGGGAAGCTGCACCGGCAGGTCCTCGACACGCAGGCGCTGCCGCCGCGGGAGCGGTTCGGCATGTGGCTGGACATGATGGCGAGCACCCCGACGCCGCTGCGGGTGCGCACCGCGCACGCCGACGACTTCGTCGCCCGGGCCGAGTTCGTCGACCTGGGCCGGATGCAGCTCATCCGCTACCGCTACCCGTCGGTGGACTGCGTGCGCACCTCGAAACTGATCCAGCGCTCCGACCCCGACTACTACCTGCTGGCGCTGACGCTCAGCGGCACCAGCCAGGCCGACCAGGAGGGGCAGCGCGCCCGGTGCCGCCCCGGCGACCTCACCTTCTACGACTGCTCCCGCCCGCACGAGGTCAGTCACCACGCCGACCCCGCGGGGTCCGCGTACGCCCACTCGATCGTGGCCCTGATGCCGTACGACGCGCTGCCGTTGCCGCCCCGCCGGCTCGCTCCCCTGTTCGCCGGCCGGATGTCCGGCTCCGAGGGCGTCGGCGGGCTGGTCGCCGACTTCCTCATCCGGATCACCGCGAACCCCGAGCAGTACCACGCGGCCGACGCGGAGCGGCTCGGCGCCGTCGGTCTCGACCTGGTCGCCACGCTGCTGGGCCGCAACCTCGTCTCCGAGGACGAGATGCCCACCGAGGTCCGGCGCCGGGCCCTCCAGGCCCAGGTACGCGCGTACGTGCGCCAGCACCTCGGCGACGCCACGCTCGACCCGGGCGCGATCGCCGACGCGCACCACATCTCGGTGCGCTCGCTGCACCGGCTCTTCGAGGACGAGGAGACCACAGTTGCCGCGTACATCAGGGACGAGCGGCTGGCCCGGTGCCGCCGCGACCTCGCCGACCCGGCGCTGAGCGACCGCTCGATCCAGGTCATCGCCGCCCGCTGGGGCTTCCGGGACAAGGCGCACTTCAGCCGGGTCTTCCGGACCACGCAGGGCGAGACGCCGCAGGAGTACCGGGCCCGTCACCTGGAATCGGCACGGATCGTCAACAGCACGGCATCCGCCGTCAACCTGTCCCGTACATACTGAAACCCGGGCCTGTACCGCTCGCGGTGGGCCCGCGGATATCGGGGGGCCGGGCGCGGCGTCCGCGGCGGTCCCGGCCGCGGGCGGCCCCGCCCGGTGATGTTTCCCGGGACCGCACCGGCGGCCGAGATTTCCGGCCCCGTCGCGCTTCCCCCCAGGACCGACGGGGCCGGTCGGCGGTCAGCCGGCCTCCTCCTCCAGCAACGCCAGCACCGACTTCTCCACCGCCTCGCGCGGCATCTCCGGCTGCACCGGCGCCAGCACCCCGTCGTGGTAGAGGTCGACCACGCGCGGGTCCACGTACGAGGTCCGGGCCACAGTCGGGGTGTTGCCGAGCAGTTCGGCCACCGAACGCATCACCCCCGCCACGGCGCGCCTGCGGGCGGTGGCGGAGCGCTGCGGACCCACAGTGGCCAGTTCGGCTGCGGCCAGCACCGTCGCGTGCCAGGTACGGAAGTCCTTCGCGGTCATCTCGCCGCCGCTGGCGTCGCGCAGGTAGTCGTTCACCTCGTCGCTGCGCACGTCGCGCCAGGAGCGGCCGTCCCAGTAGCCGAACAGCCGTTCCTGGGCGCGCCGGCGACGGCGCAGGTTGAGCAGCACCCGGCACAGTTCGGCGTCCTCGATCCGGCGGACCTGGTCGATGCCGCCCTTGGCCGGGAACTCGAACACCACGCACCCGCCCCGGGAGCGGGCGTGCTCGGGGCGCAGCGTGGACACGCCGAACGTCGGGTCGTCGCCGGTGGCGTACTGGTCGCTGCCGACCCGGAACGCGCCCATGTCGAGCAGCCGGGCGACGGTGGCCAGCACCCGTTCGCGGCGCAGGCCGCGCAGCGCCAGGTCGTGCGTGACCCGGTCGCGCAGCACGGGCAGCCGGTGCGCCACCTCCAGCACGTGGTCGAACTTGGCCTCGTCGCGCTTGCGCCGCCAGCCCGGGTGGTAGAGGTACTGCTTGCGGCCCGCCGCGTCGATGCCGGTGGCCTGGATGTGGCCGTTCGGGTACGGCGAGATCCACACGTCCCGCCAGGCGGGCGGGATCACCAGCTCGCGCAGCCGGGCCAGTTCCTCGCCCTCGCGAACCGGTTCGCCGGCCGGGTCGAGGAACAGCCAGCCCTTGCCGCGCCGCCGGCGGGCGTACCCCGGCCGGCCCGGATCGCTACGCCGCAACCGCACCGGAGACCCGTTCCACGTCTGCCACCGCAGCCACCACCTCGTCGATCCCGATGGCATCCAATGTCGGGTGGGTTCCTACCCCGCCCGACCCGGTCGAATCCGGGTTGACGGGCGTGGGCTCGATCGCACCCAGCGCCCGGTGCCGGGGCCGGTCCGGCGGCGGGCCCCAGTGCGCCGCCGGCACCGGGCCGAACAGCACCACCGACGCGGTGCCGTAGCCGGTGGCGAGGTGCGCCACGCCGGTGTCCCCGCTGACCACCAGCCGCGCGCCCGCGACGAGCGCGGCCATCTCGGCCAGTCCGGTCCGGCCGGCCAGCACCGCCTCCGGCGGCAGCCCGGCGTCGCGGGCGACCCGCTCGGCCAGCGCCCGCTCGTCCGGCGAGCCGGTGACCGCCACCCGGTGCCCGCGCGCGGCCAGCTCCCGGGCCAGCCCGGCGAACCGGTCCGCCGGCCAGCGCTTCGCCGGGATCTTGCCGCCCGGGTGCAGCAGCGTCACCCCGGCCGGTACGCCGGTCAGCGCCGGACGCCGCAGCGCCAGGTCCCCCGGGTCGGCCGGCAGCCCGTACGCGTGCAGCAGGCGGCACCAGCGGCGGACCTCGTGCTCGTCGTCGTCCCAGGCCGGGCCGTCCGGGTGCCCGGCGCCCGGGTTGCTGTGGGCGAGCAGCCGGCCGGGGCGTACGGCGGCCAGCGCCCGGTGCGACTGCGGCCCGCGGCCGTGCAGGTTGACCGCCACCTCGGGGGGCGGGCCGGTCCACGCGATCCGGTCCGGCCCGGCGGTGGGCAGCACCCGGTCGACCGCCCCGGTCAGCTCCGCCAGCGGCGCCAGCCAGCCCGGCGCGGCGAGCACCAGCTCCCGGCCCGGCAGGCCGGCGCGCAGGCCACGCAGCGCCGGCACGGCGGTGGCCAGGTCGCCGACCCCGAGCGCCCGCAGCACCAGGATCACGGGTACGAGGACTCCTGCGCGGCGCAGACCACCATCTCGCGTACCGCGCAGCCGGCCGGCTGGGACAGCGCGAACATGACGGCGGCGGCGGTGTCGGCCGGCTCGTTGAGCACCGCGTCCGGGCCGGGGCGGTACTGCGCGTCCCGCTCGTCGAAGAACGCGGTCCGCATCCCGCCCGGGATCAGCAGCGTCACGCCGACAGCGCCGGCGAGTTCCGCGGCGAGCGCCCGGGTGAAGCCCACCACCCCGAACTTCGCCGCGCAGTACGCTGTCGCGTCGCTGACCGCCTTCACCCCGAGCGTGGAGGCCACAGTGACGATGCTGCCCCGGGACGCCTCCAGCCAGGGCAGCGCGGCCCGGATCACCGCGGCGGTGGCGAGCAGGTCCACTGTGACGATCCGCTCCCAGGTCTCGGCCGGGATGTCGGCCAGCTTCCCGGGCACGTCCATCCCGGCGGCGGTGACCACGGCGTCCAGCCCGCCGGAGCGTTCCGCGAGGTCGCGGGTGGCGGCCTCGGCGGCGCGGGTGTCGGCCAGGTCGCACTCGACCCAGGGCACCCCGTCGGCGGGGCGCTGCCGGTCCAGCACCAGCGGGCGCCCGCCGGCGCGGGCCACCGCGGCGACCACCGCCGCGCCGAGCCCGCTGGAGCCGCCGGTGACCAGGACGGTCGGCCCGGCTCCGGGCGCGCCGGCGCTCACGCCGCCACCGTCGGACCGGCGGGCGCGACCGCGCCGGGTCGGATGCGTCGCTCGTTCATCGTGCTCCCTTCGCCGTGGACCGGACCTGCGCGACGGCCTCGGCCGGGTCGCCCGACGCGGCCGGCCAGCCGCCGCTGCCCCGCCCGGCCCGCGCCGCCGCGATCATGTCGGTGGTCGAGCGCCCGTCGAGGTACGGCACGACCACCGTGTGACCGCCCCAGCGGGCCAGGATCTCCGTCTCGGGCAAGGTCTCCGGGCCGCCGCCGCTGGCGTAGTCGCCGCCCTTGACCCAGATGTCCGGGCGCAGCCAGGACAGCGCCGCCTCCGGTGTCGGCTCGTCGAAGATCAGCACCGCGTCGACGCAGCCGAGCGCGGCGAGCAGCCGCCCCCTGTCGCCCTGCGGCACGACCGGGCGCTCCGGACCCTTGAGCCCCGCCACGCTGGCGTCGGAGTTGAGGCAGACCACCAGGCAGTCGCCGAGCTGCCGGGCCGCCTGGAGCGTCGCCACGTGCCCGGCGTGCAGCAGGTCGAAGCAGCCGCCGGTGGCGACCACCGTTCCGCCGGCCGCACGTACCCGCGCCACCACCTCGCCGGCCGCCCCGGCGCCGATCCGGTCCCCGCCGCCGGTGACCACCGCCGGGGCGACCGCCCGCACCGGCGCGGGCAGCGCGGCGGCGACACCGCCGCCGGCCACGTACGCCGACGCCTCGGTGACCGCCTCCTGCACCGCCTCGGACACGAGCGCGCCCCGGGCCAGGGCCAGCGTCGCGGTGGACGCGAACCGGTCGCCGGCCCCGCAGGTGTCCCCCTCGGCGGGCGGCGCCGGCACCACCAGGGGCGTGGACCCGGCGTGGCTGAGCAGCGCGCCGTCGCCGCCGAGCGTCACCGCCACCGCGCGCGCCTGCCAGCGGCGGCGCAAGGCGTGCGCGCTACGCGACGCGACGGCCAGGCGGGAGCCGCCCGGCGGCGTCTTGGCCAGCTCGCGGGCCTCCGGCTCGTTCGGGGTGGCCAGGTGCACCCCGGGTACGGCGGCCGGCCCGCGCGGATGCGGATCCCAGACCACAGGCGCCCGGGTTGCGGCCAGCGCCGCCCGCAGCGCCGGATGCCCGGCCACGCCCCGGCCGTAGTCGCTCACCAGCACGGCGGACGCGTCGGCGATCAGCCGCAGCACGGCGTCGCTGGGCTGACCGGGCGCACCGGCGCTCCCGCCCCGGTCGTGGCGCAGCAGCACCCGTCCGCGCGCCCGCAGCCGGATCTTCTCCGGGGTGGCGCCGGCCAGCGGAAGCGCGTACAACCGGACCCCGGCGGCGGCGAGCAACGTGCCCAGCCGGGCCCCGCCCGCGTCGTCGGCGACGGCGGTGACCAGCGCGACCTCGGCGCCCTGCGCGGCGGCGAAGACGGCGGCCAGCCCGGCGCCACCGGGCCGGTCGACGGATGCGGTCTCGTCCAGCACCGGCACCGGGGAGTCCGGGCAGAGCCGGTTCACCAGACCTTCGACGTCGCGGTCCAGCAGCGTGTCACCGAGCACCACCACCGGTCCCCTCATGCCGGGCCTCCCCGGCCGGCCGGCGCCGTCGGGTCCGGCTCGCCGACGACGACCTCGACACCCGCGCGTACCGGCCCGGCCGCCGGCTGAGCGGCGAGCGCGGCGGGCAGCGCCAGCTCGACGTACTCGCAGAGCACGTGCGAGGCCACCAGGTGCAGTTCCTGCACCACCTGACCGTCCGGCGAGTCGATCGCCAGATGCTCGTGGCAGAGGTCGGCGAGGGGGTTGGGTGCGGGTCCGGTGAAGGCCCAGCAGCGCAGGCCGGCCTGGTGTGCGGCGTGGGCGGCGGTGAGGAGGTTGGTGCTGGCGCCGCTGGTGGTCATGAGCAGGAGGTGGTCGTGGGGCCGGCCGTGGGCGCGGACCTGCCGGGCGAAGGTTTCGTCGTATCCGTAGTCGTTGGCGATGGCGGTGACGGCGCTGGTCTCGGCGTGCAGGGCGATGGCGGAGAGGGGTTGGCGGTCGTGGCGGAGTTTGCCGACGAGTTCGGCGGTGAGGTGCTGGGCTTCGGCGGCGCTGCCGCCGTTGCCCGCCACCAGCAACCGGCCACCGGCGGCGAGCCGCTGCGCCAGCTCCTCGCCCCATCGGGCCAGCATCTGCTCCGCCTCCCGCAGCGGCAGCAACGCGGCGGCCAGCAGGCTCAGGTGGTCCTCCAGCACCGTCGCGCCGGCGGCCGGCGTCCCGGCCGTCATCAGGCGACCACCCGGGTCGGGCGGCGCACGGTGGCCACCTCGCCGTACAGCTCGGTGAGGCGGTCCGCGGTGGTGGCCCAGGAGTAGCGGGTGCGTGCCCGCTCCAGCGCGGCGGTGGCGTAGGCGAAGCGGCGGATCCGGTCGCCGAGCAGACCCCGGATCGCCGCGCCGAGCGCCGCCGGCTCCCGGGGTGGCACCAGGTCGCCTGTGCGTCCGGCCACCACCGTGTCGATCAGCCCGCCGACAGCCGTCGCGACCACCGGTACGCCGCAGGCCATCGCCTCCAGCGGGGTGAGCCCGAACGGCTCGTACCAGGGGGCGGCCACGAGCACGTCGGCCGACCGGTACCAGCGGCCCATCTCCTCCCGGGGAACCGCGCCGACCAGCCGTACCCGGTCGGCGACGCCGAGCGAGTGGGACAGCGCGCGCAGGCGCAACGCGTACGGGTCGGTCTCCAGCAGCCCGGCCGGCGGCCCGCCGACGACGACGCACTCGGCATCCGGCACCTCGGCGACGGCCCGGATGACGTCCTGGAAGCCCTTGCGTTCGACCAGCCGGCCGACGGTGAGGACGCGGGCCCGGCCGCCGTCACGGTCGGCGACCGGGCCGAGCGGGGAGAACGTCGTGAGGTTCACCCCCGACGGCACGACAGTCATCCGGGACCGGGGCACGCCCATCCGGACCAGTTCGGCGACCTCGTCCTGGCACTGGGCGACCACCCGGTCCACCGAGCGGCCCAGCTTCCGCTCGTGCTCGACCCGGCCCGGCGGGCTGGTGTCCTGCACGCCCTGGTGGCGGCGCTTGACGGTGCCGAGCGCGTGGTACGTCTGTACCATCGGCACGCCCGCGCGGCGGGCCGCGGCGAGACCCGCCAGCCCGCTCATCCAGAAGTGCGCGTGCACCACCTCGGGCTGCCAGTCGCCGGTGCGCCACCGGTCGGCCAGCCACTGCCCGAACGACGGCATGTACGGCAGCAGGTCGTCCTTGGCCACCGGTTCGGCCGGCCCGGCCGGTACGTGCACCACCTCGTACCCGTCCGGGGTGCGGACGCTCACCGGCAGATCCACCGCGTCGAGGCGGGTGTAGACGCGCACGTCGTGACCGGCGGCCGCGAGCGCGGCGGAGAGCTCCGCGACATGCGTGTTCTGGCCACCGGCGTCCTCCCCGCCGAGGACGGCGAGCGGGCTGGCATGCTCCGAGATCATCGCGATGCGCATACTTCCTCCTCCAGCAGCCGGTCCCAGTCGGCGAGGAATCGATCCAGGCCGTAGCGGTCCCGGGCGGCGGCCCGGGCCACGGCGCCCGCCCGGCGGGCGGACTCCGGGTCGTCCAGCAGGCCACGGGCGGCGTCGACGAGCGTGTCGACGCGGGTGGACAGCGCGCCCGCGGCAGGCGGCACCGCCTCCACCGCCTCGGTCGTGGCCAGTGCCACCACGGGCATGCCCATGGTCATGGCCTCGACGAGGCTGAGGCCGAGTGAGGTCCAGCGGCACAGGTGCAGGTACGCGCGCCGTTTGGCGAGTTCGGCGTGCATGGCGTGCTGGGGTACGTCGTCGTGGCTGGTCAGCCGGTCCTCGGGCAGGCCGAGGTGGGCGGCGAGACCGTCCACCTTCATGCCGTAGACGTCCAGCGGCGCCAGCGCGGCGAACCGGGCGAGCAGGTCGGTGCCGGTGACCCGCCAGCGGCGTACCGGCTCGTTGATGACCACGGCGAGGCGGTCGAGTTCCCCGGTCCACTCGACGTTCGGCGGTACGACGCCGTGGTCGACGACTGTGGTCCTGGTCGCGCCGTTGTCCCAGAACAGCTCGTTGAACGCGGTGACGTGCGTGAGCAGCAGGTCGTCGCGGTCGGCCATCGGGTGCCGGGTGTTCGGCACGTCGCCTTTCGGGGTGTTGTGCTCGACGTAGATGGCCGGCACGTCCCGGCCCGGCCGGCGGCCGAGCCACTCCGCCGCCAGGTCGAGTTCCTCCGGGCGTTGCAGGATCACCAGGTCCACGTCGGTGTCGCGCAGGTCTTCGGGAGTGACCTCGACGGCGCTGTCCGGCCACGGGTAGGTGCGCGCCCGGCCCAGCCCGTACGGACCCCGGTCCGGCGTGACCGGCACCAGGTAGCGGTGTTTGCCGTGCACGAAGGAGGTCGTCCACGACCCGTGGACGTGCCACAGCAGGATGTTCATCCGGCCACCCCGCCCGCCACCGGCGCCGGCACGCCGAGCAGCCGCAACGCCTCCAGGACCCGTCCCGGCTCGACAGCCGACAGGCACGGGTGGCCGGGGACCGGGCAGACGGTGGCGCGGGTGTCCCGGCACGCCGCCCCCGCGTCACCGAGCCGCACCGTCGGCACCCGGTAGGGCCCCCACTGCCCGAACGGCACCGTCGGCGCGAACAGGCTCACCACCGGCACGCCGAGCGCGGCGGCCAGGTGCGCCGGGCCGGTGTTGCCCACCACCAGCGCCCCGGCGCCGGCGATGACCGCCGCCAGGTCGTCCAGCCCGGTCCGCCCGCCCAGGTCGACGCCGCCCGCCGCAGCGACGCGCGCGGTCAGCTCCCGCTCGTCCGGTCCGCCGGTGACCACGACCCGGTAGCCTGCGGCGCCGAGCACGCGGACCACGCGGGTGGCCAGTTCCTCCGGGCAGGCGCGGGTCTCCACCGACGATCCGGGGTGCAGGACCACGTAGCCGGGCTCGCCGGCGTCGGCCGCGCGCGGCGGAAGCCGGTCGGTGCGGATGCGCAGCGCCGGTTCGTCGTGGCCGGGCAGCGCGAAGCCGGCTGCGGCGGCGAGGGACAGGGCGCGTTCGGGTTCGGGCACGCCTGCCGGGACGCGGTGGCGGACGTCGAGCAGGCTGCCGGGGTAGTCGTCGCTGATGGCGCTGATCCGGGGTACCCCGGCCAGGCGCAGAAGCAGGGCCAGGGGCAGGGCGGACTGGTGGAAGGAGGTGAACACGACAGCCTCGTCGGCGCGTACCTCCGACAGCCGGTCGGTCAGCGCGCGCACGGCGCCGGGGTCGACGGGTGGGGCGGGCGCGTCGATCCACGGCAGCGGCGCCTCGATGATCTCGTCCACGCCTGGGAGCAGTTCGGCGGCGGCCCGGCCGCGTGGCCCGCACAGCAGCACCACCCGCTGCGCGCCGGCCGCGACCGCCCGGATGCCCGGACCGGTCACCAGCACGTCGCCCGCCGCGTCGCTGCGCACCACCAGCACCGTGTCCCGGCGTGACCGGCGCGCGGGCTGCGGCGCGGCCGTCAGGCGCATCCGGGCCAGCACGATGCCCACCGCGTCCGGCAGGTCGGCCGCGACAGTGGGCGCGGCAGCCACCTCGGCGGCCCGGGTGGCGGGCGTGGGCACCATGATCGCCGCGGCGCCGGCCGCGGCGGCGGCTGCCGTGTCCGCGCCGATGTCCCCGATCACCACGCAGCGGGTCGGCGTGGTCCCGAGCGCGGCCGCGGCCTCGTGCACGAGGCCGGGCGCGGGCTTGCGGCAGACGCACCCGTCGGCCTCGGCGTGCGGGCAGATCGCCCAGTGGTCGAAGGGCCCGAGCAGTTCCTCCACCCGGGCGTTGACCAGACGCAGGTCGTGCGCCGTGAAGCAGCCCCGGGCCAGGCCGGACTGGTTGGTGACCACCGCCAGCCGCAACCCGGCCGCCCGCAACCGGTCCAGCGCCTCCCGGGCGCCCGGCACCGGCCGGACCTTCTCCGGGTCGCCGTTGTACGGCACATCCTCCACCAGCGTGCCGTCCCGGTCCAGCAGGACCGCGTCGTACAGGCCGGACGGGAACCGGTCAGCACCCGGGTCAACCCGGGCTGACCTGCACTGATCCCGCTCGTGGTCCCGTCGCACGGGCGGCGGGTTCCCGAGGCCCCGAGGAGTAAACGTCGACGTCGGCGCCAGGCCGCCCCGCCGGTGCCGCACAGCCGGGTGCACGCCTGCCACGACCGGCCCGGTCCGGCGATACCCGCCGCCCCGGAGAAGCTAACCCGGATCGCCGTTAGCGACGGCCCGTGCCGGGGTACCGCTCGGTGATGGCGGTTGTGGAGAAGGTGATCGACGCGCCCCCGGAGCAGGTCTTCGAGGTGCTCGCGGACGGGTGGACGTACAGCGACTGGGTGGTGGGCACCGCGCACGTACGGGACGTGGACGACACGTGGCCGCGCGTCGGCAGCCGGCTGCACCACCGGGCCGGGCCGTGGCCGTTCTCGCTCCAGGACAAGTCGACGGTGCTGGAGTGCCAGTCGCCGCACCGGCTGGTGCTGCGCGCCGGGCTGTGGCCGGCCGGGGAGGCGATCGTGGCGTTCGCCCTGGAGCCGCTGGACGACGGCAGGACCCGGGTGACGATCGGCGAGGACTTCGCCGCCGGACCGCTGCGGTGGGTCCGGACCAAGCTCAACGACCTGGTGCTGCATCTTCGCAACCGGGAGACGCTGGCCCGGCTGTCCGACATCGCGACGAGGCAGAAGCCGGAGCGGTGATCGATCGGTGGCGGGGCGTCTGTGCGGCTGCCGCGCGAGGGACTGGCTACCCTCTCAGGTGAACCTGTCGGCTGACCGAGGATGTCCGTGATGATCGAACCCGTGCAGTTACCCTCCCCGTGGGGGGATGCGCGCCTGACCGTCGTCGTTCCGACCTACAACGAGGCGGGCAACCTCCCGGTGCTGGTCGAGCGCCTCCTCGCGCTGCCGCTGCCGGGGCTGAAGGTGCTGGTCGCCGACGACAACTCCCCGGACGGTACCGGCGAGGTCGCCGACAAGCTGGCCATCGAGCACCCGGACCGGGTGACGGTGCTGCACCGCCCGGGCAAGGAGGGTCTCGGCCGGGCGTACGTGGACGGCATCGGCCGGGCGCTCGACGACGGCGCGGACTTCGTCGCGCAGATGGACGCCGACCTGTCGCACCCGCCGGAGGCGCTGCCCGGCATGCTCGGCGCGCTGCTGTCCACCCAGGCTTCGGTGGTCATCGGCTCGCGCTACGTGCCCGGCGGTGAGCTGGACGAGAACTGGCCGCTGTACCGGCGCGCGCTCAGCGGCTGGGCGAACCTGTACGTGCACACGCTGCTGCGGGTACGCATCCGCGACCTGACCGCCGGCTTCAAGATCTGGCGGGCGGATGCGCTGCGCGCGATCGGGCTGGACCGGGTGCAGTCCAACGGCTACAGCTTCCAGGTGGAGATGCACTACCTCGCCACCAAGCTGGGCCACACGATCCTGGAGGTGCCGATCCGCTTCGAGGAGCGCCGCGACGGCGACTCGAAGATGACCACCGCCACGAAGATCGAGAGCGCGCTGATGCCGTTCAAGCTGCGCAGCCGGCACCGCAACCTCGACTCCTGACCCGCTCTCCCGCACGTCCACCGCGCCCTCACGCTGCGTCATTGTCACCGTGCGTGAGGGCGCGGTCGTCCCGCCACATTCCTCGTCGGCCCCTTTGCTCTGCAGCCATCGGCGCAGCACCGTCCTGAGCAGGGACGCTGTCCGGGACACCGTTTCGCCGGGCGCCCGCTGCGGACACGGTGGGTGACCGATGCGTATGCGGGTGCAGAGCAAAGGCGGTGGTGCGTTGATACCGCCGGGGCAGCGCCGAATACTCAGCGTGACGCGCCGTGCACGGCCGTCAGCCGTCGATTGCGCGGCGGCGATCAGCCGTCGGCGCAGCCGGCGGTCAGCCGACACCGCTTGAGCGCCTCGTCGCGAACAGCTCGCAGATCTTGGTAGGAAACGGCCCCCACAGGGGCACTTTCGTACCAAGATCTACGGCTGCTTCCGGGTGGAGGCGCGGTCGGGTCAGCGGTAGACGGTGCGGTGGGCGGCGGCGATCGTCCGGGCGTACACCGCGCCGGTGACGGCCCGGTCGCGGGCCAGCGCGGCCCGCGCCGCGTTCGCCCCCGGCGCGCCGTGGACGCCGCCGCCCGGGTGGGCGGAGGCGCTGGCCAGGTAGAGCCGGTCGACCGGGGTGTCGGCCCGGCCCAGGCCGGGGATCGGCCGCAGGAACAACTGCTGGTACGCCGCGGCAGTGCCGCCGCCCAGCGCTCCCCCGACCAGGCTCGGCTCGGCGGCCTCCAGGTCGGCCGGGCCGGCCACGTGGCGCCCGACGATCGACGCCCGGAAACCCGGCGCCGCCGCCTCCAGCACCTCCTCCATCCGCTCCACGTGCCCCGCCACCTCCTCGGCCCGCCAGTTCCGGCGGAACGGCAGGTGGGTGTAGGACCAGAGCGACTCGGTGCCGGGCGGTGAGTGACTCGGGTCGGCTACCGACATCTGCCCCACCAGCAGGAACGGATCCCGTGGCAGCTCGCCGCGGGCCAGCTCGGCCGCGTACGTGGTGAGGCCGTCGAGGTCGGCGCCCAGGTGCACGGTGCCGGCGCCGGCCAGGTCGCGGTTCTTCCACGGCACCGGCGCGGACAGCGCCCAGTCGACCTTGAGCGTGGAGCCGTCCCACTTGAAGTGCGCCAGGTCCTCGACCATCCGGGGCGGCAGCGCCGCCGCGCCGACCAGGTCGAGGAAGAGCGCAGGCGCTGGTACGTCGGCGAGCACGGCGCGGCGGGCCCGCCAGTCGGTGCCGCCTGCGGTGCGTACGCCCATCGCCCGGCCCCGGGCGGTGAGCACCCGCTCGACCCGGGCGCCGTACG
The DNA here is from genome assembly GCF_007827625.1 of Micromonospora sp. CNZ297. Taxonomy (NCBI): domain Bacteria; kingdom Bacillati; phylum Actinomycetota; class Actinomycetes; order Micromonosporales; family Micromonosporaceae; genus Micromonospora; species Micromonospora sp. CNZ297. Next base: position 200,406 of record NZ_VISU01000003.1, read on the forward strand.
TGATCCGCCCGCCCCGCTCGACCAGCCGCGCCACCAGCGCGTCGGTGATCTTCTGGGCGCCGCCCACCGGCACCGGCCAGCCCACCTGCTGGCCGAGCATGGCGAGCAGCCAGCCGTACACGCCGGAGCCGGCCTCCTCCGGGGACAGGTCGGTGTGCAGGGCGCATCCGGCCAGCAGCACAGTGCCGCCCTCGCCCTCGAACAGCTCCGCGCCGAGCTTGCGGACCGGGAGCACGAGGCGGCGGGCGAGCCGGAGCGCGCCGCCGACCCGGAGCTGCCGCAGCAGGCCCAGTCCGCCGCGTACCGGCGGGAACGGGGTGGTGATCGTCTGCAACATCGGCTCGGAGACCTGGCACCAGTCGGCGTACGCGTGCCGCCAGCGCTCCCCGTCGCCGGGCGCGAACGCCTCCAGCGAGGCGGCGGTGGCGTCCAGGTCGCGGTTGACCACTGCGGCCCGGCCGTCCGGTAGCAGGTGCGCCAGCACGTCCGGCGCGTGCGTCCAGGACAGGCCGTGCCGTTCCAGGCCCAGCCCGTCGAGCACCGGGGAGGCGTAGCCGAGCGGGTAGAAGGAGCTGTAGAGGTCGCTGAGGTAACCGGGCGCGGTCACGTACGCGGAGCGGACGGCCCCGCCGGGCGCCTCGGTGGCCTCCAGGACCTCGACGTCCCAGCCGGCGTCCACCAGCAGGTTCGCGGCCACCAGCCCGTTGTGCCCGGCCCCGATGACGACGGCGTCTGCGGTGGAGGTCATCCGATCCGCCTACCCGGCCGGTCACCGGGCGAAACGCGTTTGCCCAGCCCATGCCGGGGCAAGCACGGCCGCATGTACACGGTTGCGCAGCTCATTGGTGGAGTGTGGGGCGCCGGCGGCGAGGGCGGCGAGCTGGTCGTCCACGATCCGGCGGACGGGTCGCCGGTGACGCGGACGCCGGTCGCGACGGCCGACGAGGTGGCCAAGGCGGTGGAGGCGGCCCGGGGCGTGGCGGCGGAGTGGGCCGCGACCGCGCCCGCGGACCGGGCCGCGGCGCTGCACCGGGCGGCGGATGCCGTCGAGGCGGCGGCCGACGAGTTGGCCGAGGCGACCACGGCGGAGATGGGCAAGCCGCTCGACGACGCGCGGGGCGGGGTGGCGGCGGGCGTCGGCACGCTGCGACAGTACGCCGAGCTGGCCCCGCTACGGGGCGGCCGGACGCTGCACGGCGCGCACGGCGCGCTGGACTTCATGGCTCCCGAGCCGCGCGGCGTGGTCGCCGCGATCACCCCGTGGAACGACCCGGTGGCGGTGTCCTGCGGCCTGCTCGGCGCGGCGCTGGTCACCGGCAACGTGGTGGTCTACAAGCCGAGCGAGCGGACCCCTGCCACCGGCTGGCTGCTCGCCCGCGCGCTGGACTCGGCGTTGCCGGCCGGGGTGCTGTCGCTGATCACCGGCGGCGGCGAGGTGGGCGCCGCGCTGGCCGGGCAGGAGCTGGACGTCATCGCGCACGTCGGTTCCACTGCGACCGGCCGGGTGATCGCCGCCGCGGGCGCGCGTACCGGGGCGAAGGTGCTGCTGGAGAACGGCGGCAGCGATCCGCTCGTGGTGGACGCGGACGTCGACCCGATCTGGGCGGCCGAACAGGCGGCGCTCGGCTGCTTCGCCAACGCCGGTCAGATCTGCGTGGCGGTGGAGCGGATCTACGTGCACCGCGACGTCGCCGAGGGCTTCCTGGACGCGCTCGTGGCGCGCGCCGAGGCGCTCACAGTGGGCCCCGGCCGTGACCCGGGCACACAGCTCGCGCCACTCGTGGACCGGCGGCACCGGGACCACGTGCACGGGCAGGTGACCGCCGCGCTCGCCGACGGTGCCCGGGTACGCGCCGGCGGTGTGCTGCCGGACGGACCGGGCGCGTTCTACCCGGCCACCGTGGTCGAGGGCTGCCGCCACGACATGGCGCTGGTCCGGGAGGAGACGTTCGGGCCGGTAGCCCCGGTGGTGGTGGTCGACTCGTTCAGCGAAGGGCTGCGGTGCGCGGCCGACTCCCCGTACGGGCTGGCCGCCACCGTGCTGACCGGCTCGATGAGCCACGCCCAGCGCGCCTGGCGGGAACTGCCGGTCGGCACCGTGAAGATCAATTCGGTGTTCGGCGGGGCGCCGGGTGGCGCGGCCCAGCCGCGCCGGGGCAGTGGCCAGGGCTTCGGGTACGGCCCGGAGCTGCTGGACGAGTTCAGCACCGTCAAGGCGGTGCACCTGGAGGCGCCGGGCGGCGGCCACTGGTGAGACGGCACAGAGCGAGCCCGGGACCGCCTCGGTCCCGGGCTCGACGCGTACCCCCAGGGGTCAGCGACCCCCGCGGGCCTTGCGGGTCGCGTTGTTGTTGGCCTTCTCGATCGCCGTGACCAGTTCCGGCTTGGTCATCCGGGACCGGCCACGCACGTCCAGTTTCTTCGCCACCTCCATGAGGTGGTCCTTGGTGGCGTTGGCGTCCACCCCGCCGGCCGTCGGCGCGCGCCGGGCCGGGCCGCCGCCTTCGGCCTGCTTGTCGCTGGGCCCCTTGCGGCCCTTGGGCTCCCAGTGGTCGCCCACCTTCTCGAACTCGTGCTTGACCGCGGCGAAGGCGGTGCGGTGCGCCCGCTCCCCCTCGCCGTACGTCTCGACCGCCGAGTCGTGCGTCTTCTCCCAGGTCCGCTGCGCCTTCGCCGGGGAGCGCCGCAGCGTGCTGGGCAGTACCTCGCGCCCGGGCATCTCGTCCTCCTTCTGGAGTCTCGATCGGGTGTCTGGTGTGGTTCCCTCCCGCCCGGCGGGCAAACCGGCACCCGGTTTGTCGATTTCCCCCCGGGGGTACCGCCCGGCCACGCCCGGTGGCGGGGCCTGGAGGAGGCGGACATGACCGTGACGACACCACAGACGGTCGACGGCCGGACGCGGTCCCGTCTCCCCCGCCGGATCCGCCAGCTCAACTGGCGCACCTGGCGCGGCGTGCTGGTACGCAGCGGCAAGGGCTTCGTCACTGACAACTGCGCGGACTGGGCCGCGGCGCTCACCTACTACGGCGTGCTGGCCCTGTTCCCGTCCACGATCGTGGTGGTCGCGCTGGTCGGCCTGGTCTCCGACGGCCCGCGCACCGTCGACACCGTGATCGACCTGGCCTGGGAGATCGGCGCCGGCTCGGTGGTCGGCAACGACGCGTTCGTGGGCGTGGTGCGCAACGTGGTCGAGCAGCAGGGCTCGGCGAAGGTGCTGCTCAGCTTCGGTCTGCTCGGCGCCCTCTGGTCCGCGTCCGGGTTCATCGGCGCGTTCACCCGCGCCTCCAACGCGATCTACGGGGTACGGGAGGGACGGCCGTTCTACCGGCTGCGCCCGTTGCAGATCGGCATGGCCGCGGTGACGATCGTGCTGCTGGCGGTGGTGGCCACCGGGCTGATCGTCAGCGGCCCGGTCACCGACGCGGTGGGTGACCTGCTGCACGCCGGGGCGGTGGCCCGCACGACATGGTCGGTGGCGAAGTGGCCGCTGCTCGCCGTGGTCGCGATGACGCTGCTGTCGCTGCTGTTCTGGATCGCGCCGAACGTCCGCCAGCCGCGGTTCCGCTGGCTCACCCCGGGCGGCGCGCTGGCGCTCGTGGCCTGGGTGCTCGCCTCCTTCGGCTTCGGCCTGTACGTGGCGAACTTCGGCTCGTACGACGTCACGTACGGCAGTCTCGGCGCGGTCATCGCGTTCCTGGTGTGGCTCTACCTGTCCAACTGCGCGCTGATGCTCGGCGTGCAGGTGAACGCCGAGCTGCAACGCGGGCGGGCGATGCAGGCGGGGGTCGAGGAGCCGGACGACCCGGTGCTGCCGCCGCGCTCCCCGGCCGACGAGGACAAGGCAGAGAAGGCGGACGGGGAGAAGACGGCCGACCGGTTGCCGCCCGGATGACCGGCTCTCCCGGCCCGCGCCGGTTTACCGGCGATCCCCCGGGGCATCTCCCAAGGCATGGAACGTGGCAGCAGCAAGCACTCGCCCAGGGTCGACGACCAGATGAGCAGCGAGGTCAGCGGTCTCGTCCAGAGCACCGGGACCGGCGGTTCGCGGGCCGAGGAGTTCCGGATCCCCGAGCCGGCCGGCGAGGACCAGCCGGAGGCCACCACGGCGCCCGCCGGGGAGCTGCGCAGCGGCACGCCGCAGGGCATGAGCTCCGAGGACGTCGAGGCGCGCAGCCGGCTGGGACGGTTCATCACCATGACCGCCCTGCCCGGTGACCGGGAGGCGCTGCTGGCAAACGCGCGGGAGAACGAGGCGCCGACGGACATCGTCGCCGCCCTGGAGACCCTGCCCGCGGGGGCCCACTACCAGACGATCTCCGAGGTGTGGGCCGCACTCGGGCACAGGAACGAGACGACGCGCTGGTGAGCGGGCCGGCCCACGGCCCGTACGAGACACACACCGGCGGAAGAGGAGGAACCCCGACATGAGTGGCGTTACCGAGCACGTGGACGTGGACGTCCCGATCCGGACCGCGTACGACCAGTGGACCCAGTTCGAGGAGTTCCCGCACTTCATGGACGGCGTGCAGGAGGTGCGGCAGCTCTCCGACACGATGACCCACTGGACCGTCGAGATCGCGGGCGTGAAGCGCGAGTTCGACGCCGAGATCACCGAGCAGCTGCCGGACGAGCGGGTGGCCTGGCGCTCCACCGGGGGCACCCAGCAGGCGGGCGTGGTGACCTTCCACCGCCTCGACGAGGGGCACACCCGGGTCACGCTCCAGATGGAGTTCGAGCCGCACGGCGTGGTCGAGCAGGCCGGCGACAAGCTGGGCGTGGTCGACCGGCGCGCCAAGGGCGACCTGGAGCGGTTCAAGCAGTTCATCGAGCGGCGCGGTCAGGAGACCGGCGCCTGGCGCGGCGCTGTCGACCGCCCCACCCCCTGAGCCACCTCCCCCGTACCCGAGTTTCGATGGCCGCCGGCGGTGCCGGCGGCCATCGCCGTGTCCGGCCGTTTGCGATCATCCGGTCCGGGTACCGCAGGGGAATGACCGACAACGACCGCCACGTGTGGCGCGACGAGGACCGCACTCCCCTGCACGAGCTGGACCAGGCCATCGCCCGGTCGGCCACGGACGGCCAGGGCGACGACGTCACCGCCAACGACGCCGGCGAGGAGGCCGCGTTCGGGCACGGCCCGGAGGCGGTGGACCGGGGCGCCGGCCCGGAGGCCGAGCGGCGGGAGATGACCGATGCGGACCGGGCCTACCGGCCGTCGACGATCGGGCGGACCGGCCCCGACAGCATGTGATCCGCCGGCGGCTGCGGCACCCGTGCCGATGCCCGCAGCCGCCGGATTCATGCTCGGCCGAAACGACAAAAAGTGCGGTACGGACGGCCGGGAAAACGGACAGCCCATCTAGAATCGGCCGAACGGCTGACGGCACTCCCCCTGATGCGCGCAAGACTTTCGGGATGCAACAGGGCTCCGGTTTCCTCTCCAACCGTCAGCGCAAGCTCGCGTGGCTGGGCTTCCTGCTCGCCGCGCTCCAGGCTCCGGTCTCCGCCCGGTTCACCGAGGACAGCTCCTGGCTGTTCAGCCTGGTGGTGGCGCTGATGGTCGCGACCGTGATCATCGCCGACGACGGCGCCCGCCGCCGCCCGGCCGACGCCCGCTCCTCCGACTGAGTCAGCGCGTGCCGGGGCGCGCCTCGTGCCCCGGCATCCCCCGGCTGCGGCGGCGCTCCTTCATCTCCGCCTCGTAGAGGTGCCGCCGGCCCTCGACCAGCTCGTCGCGGGCCTGCCGGTCCAGCTCCCGGAAGAGCGCGTAGTACCCGTCGTCGAAGTCCTCGACGATCTGGAACGTCCACCGCCCGGCGATGACGTTGCGGCCGAGCAGTTCCCTGTCGATCCGCTCGGCGAGCGCCGGGTGACCGGCGGCGCGGAACATCTCCACCGCGTCGTCGAGCATCAGGTCGGCGTGGCCGATGAGCTGGTGCAGCTCGTACAGGTGGCCGCGGGCCCGCTCGACGCACTCCAGGGCCTCGCTGAGCTTGCCCAGCGCCTCGACCGTGGCGTCACTCACTCCCTCCGGGCGCCGGTGTGCCCGGTCCGGTCCGTCGGCCCGCTGTCCCATCGTGTCCCTCCGTGACCCCGGTCGCGTGGTCTGCGTACCGGACTTCTGCCCCCGCACGGGCGACTCAATCCCGCCGGACGACGAGACCGCTCCCCCGGACGACCCGGGCATCCCCCGCTCGGCCGAGGCCGGCCCGCGGCGGGCGGCGTTAGCCTCGGACACCATGCGCGTGCCGAACAACCGGGTCGCGACCCGCCGCTCCGCGGCCGTGGCCGCGCGGACGACCCTCACCTCGCTGACCGCCACCGTCGGCACCGCCGGCCTCGCCGCGGCCCACGCGAACCCCGGGCTGCTCGCCGAGGTCGACCAGCACGCCGCCGGGGTACGCGACAGCCTCGACGGCGACCGCCGGCCACTGACGGTGGCGGCGCTCGCCGGGTACGTCGAAGGGCTGCGCGACGCGGCGGCCGAGTACGGCTGGACGCCGCCGGCCGAGCCGGTGGACTGGTCCGCGCCGGACTGGACGCTCACCCGCCTGCTCGCGGTCTGCCTGCTGGCCCGCGGGCTGGACCCGCGCCACCTGGCCTGACCCGGACACGGCTACGGGGCGCCCGCGATCGCCCCGCGGACACCCCGTCACCCGTTGCCGTCAGCCGTTCGGCCGGCGGAACTGCTGTGTCTCGTCCCCTGCCTCGCCGGAGCGGTACGTGCCCGCGCCCGACATGGACGACTGCGGCGCCGCCGGTGCCGGTTGCCCGCCCCGGTCGGCCATCCGCCGCTCGTAGTCGCCGCGGCCGGCCTGCTGCGCCTGCCGCTGCTGCCGGATCGCCCGGGACTCCTCGGCGGCCCGGTGCAGCCAGCCGTCCCAGCGGTCCTGCATCGGCTTGACCAGACCACCACCGACACCGACGATCAGGATGCCGGCCACGGTGGCGAGGAACGCCACGAGCACCGGCGTGGTCACCGTGGTGGCGATGCCCACCTGGTTCAGCGCGGCGATGATGCCGAGCGCCAGGATGAAGATCGCCGTCACGTCGGCCAGCACCCGGCCGTACGAGAGCCCACCCAGCGCGCCGGAGACCAGGTCCCGGACGGCGTTGGCGATGGCGGCGGCGATCACCACGATCACGATCGCCACGAAGGCCCGCGGCAGCCAGGACACCACCCCGCGGATCAGGTCGCTGATCGCGTTCGGTCCCCACACCCCGAAGGCGAACTGCAGGGTGAACAGCAGGACCGCGTAGTAGGCCAGTTTGGCCAGGATGTCGCTGGCGTCGTACTTGGTGCGTTCCAGGGCCCGTTTGACGCCGCCGCGTTCGACGGCGCGGTCGAATCCCACCCGTTCCAGTGCCGCGTCCACGATTTTGAGGACGGCTCGGGCGATGAGCCAACCCACGACGAGGATCGCGATGAACGCGATCGCCCGCGGTACGAAGAGCAGCACCGACCTCCAGAAGTCGGTCCAGGCCGCACTGATGTCGACCTGTCCGACCGCGAGGGTTTTCGGCATGATGTCCCTCCTGTCGCGTGAACTGCGCCGCCCGCATACCCGGTGACCTGGGCAGCACGCCGAGCCGGACCGGGGCAATTTCCCGACATGCCCTGCCGAACCGGTCTGACCTGCCCGAACATCCGCGCCGCCCGGCACCCGCACCCGCCACGGACGCATGATCGGAACCACCCGGCCACGCTCCGGTTAGGCTGCGGTCATGCCAGGCACCGTCGGTCGGGTTCCCACACCGTCCGCCCCCGCACCGGGAGCGCCCACCGATCCCGTCGTCGGCGGGCAGGCGGCCGGGACCGCCCACCCGTGGGCCGGCACGTCGCTGGGCGCTCCGCACACCTGGGATCCCGCGGTACGCGCCGTGACGGACGTGGTGCTCGCTTCCCCCGTACCGATGGCCCTGCTCCTCGGCGACGACCTGGTGGTCTTCTACAACGACGGGTACGCCGAGCTGATCGGCGACCGGCACCCGGACGCGCTGGGCCGGCCGGCGGCCGAGGCGTTCGCCGAGGTGTGGCGCGACCCGAGCGCCGGCGAGGCGCTGGAACGGGTCTACCGGCACGGCGAGCCGTTCCTGCAACGGGAGGCGGTGCTGCCGGCCGACCGGCAGGGCCCGGCCGAGCCGGCCGTGTTCACCAGGGGCCACTGCCCGGTACGCGACTCCACCGGCCGCATCGTCGGCGTGCTGACCGTCTCGGCGCAGACCACCCAGCTGACCCAGCAGTTGCAGAGCCTGAGCGACTTCGCGGCGGCACTGGCCGGCACGCTCACGCTCGACGACGTGGCCCGGGTGACGCTGCGCTACTGCCTGCACTCCTTCGACGCCGACCGGGTGTCGTTCGCGGTGGACGAGGGCAGCGCGTGGCGGCTGGTCCGCCGCATCCGCGGCGAACTGCTCGACGAGGCCGACGAGCGGCTGCCCCCGCTGTGGCGCCGGATGTCCGCCGAGTCACCGCTGCCCGCGGTGGTGACCGCGCGCAGCGGCGTGGCCTCGTTCACCGCCGACGGGCAGCCGCTGCGCGGCGTCGCGGCGGACCGGCACGACGAGAAGATCCGCGCGCTGGCGGCGCTGCCGCTGCGTACCACGGTGGTCCGGGGCTCGCTGACAGTGGGCTACCGGACGCCGCGCTCCTGGTCCCCCGCCGAACGGGCGCTGCTGACCGCCTCCTCGGAGCTGGTCGGCCAGGCCGCCGAGCGGGCCCGCCGCTTCGAGACCCAGCACGGCACCGCCCAGATGCTGCAACGCAGCATGCTGCCGGAACGGCTCCCGGACCTGCCCCGGCTGCGCATCGCCGCCCGCTACGACCCGGGCGTGGACGGCAACGCGGCCGGCGGCGACTTCTACGACGCGTTCCTGCTGCCGACCGGCGCGCTGGGCGTGGTGCTGGGCGACGTGGCCGGGCACGACGTGCAGGCCGCCGCCCGGATGGGCCAGGTACGCGCCGCGCTGCGCGCGCTCGCCCTGGTCGACTCCCGGCCGGACGCGGTGCTCGACGGGCTGGACCGGCTGGTCGCCAGCCTCGGCGTCGAGGGCGGCACCCAGGAGCTGTTCGTGACAGTGGTCTTCGGCGTGGTCGAGGCGGACCGGGAGCTGGTCACGCTGGCCAGCGCCGGTCATCCCGCGCCGCTGATCCGGCGCGCCGGACCCGGCGCGGCGGTGGCCGAGTTCGTCGACGTGCCGCCCGCTCCTCCGCTGGGCCTGGGTGGGCGGGCGCGTACCGCCACCGTGCCGTTCCGGCCCGGCGACACGCTGCTGCTCTACAGCGACGGCGTGGTGGAGCGGCGCTGGCAGGACCTGGCCGCCGGGATGGCCGGGCTGGGCGCGGCGGTGACCGGGGCGGCCGGCGGCGACCCGCGCGCGCTGTGCGCGGTGGCGACCGCGTCGGTGCCGGGCGCCACCGAGGACGACGTGGCGGTGCTCGCCGTCGAGTACGCGGTGCGCCCCAGCCGGTCGGCGAGCATGGAGGTGCCGGCCGAGCCGACCGCGCCGAGCCGGGTCCGGCACTGGATGACCGCGCAGCTCGGCGAGTGGCGGGTGCCGGAGGCGGTGATCGGCGCGGCGGTGCTGTGCACGAGCGAGCTGACCACCAACGCGCTGCTGCACGCCGGCACCGCCGCCCGGGTCGAGGTCGACCTGTCCGCCGAGCGGTTGCTGGTGTCGGTTGCCGACTCGGGCACCCGGGGTCAGGTCACCCGGGCGCAGACCGACACGCTCAGCAGCCGCGGCCGCGGGCTCGGCCTGATCGAGGAGCTGAGCGACGCCTGGGGCACCGACCCGACCGTACGCGGCTCGACGGTCTGGTTCGAGATCCTCATTCCGGCGGGTGAGCCGCGCGTCGGCGACGCCCCGGCCGGGTAGGAGCCGGACATGGCCGACGACAAGCGACGCGGTGTCCTGTTCGACGTGGACGGCACCCTGGTCGACACGACGTACCTGCACACGGTGAGCTGGTGGGAGGCGCTGCGCCAGGCCGACCACCGGGTGCCGATGGCGCGGATCCACAGGTCCATCGGCATGGGCTCGGACAAGCTGCTCGACCACCTGCTCGGCGCCGAGCGGGACCGGGACGCCGACGGCCGGCTGCGCGACGCGCACGACGCGCTGTACGCGGAGTACTGGGAGCGGCTGGCGCCGCTGCCCGGTGCCCGGGAACTGCTGCGCGCCTGCGCCGAGCGCGGGCTGCGGGTGGTGCTGGCGACCTCGGCCGCCGAGCACGAGGTGACAGCGCTGCGGGCCGCGCTGGACGCGGACGACGTGATCGACTCGGTCACCTCGTCGGCCGACGCGCAGGAGAGCAAGCCGGCGCCGGACATCCTGGTCGCCGCGCTGGACCAGTCGGGGCTGACCGCCGAGCGGGTGGTGTTCGTCGGCGACTCGGTCTGGGACGTGGCAGCCGCCGGCAAGCTGGACATCCCGTGCATCGGCCTGACCTGCGGCGGCACCGGCCGGGCGGAGCTGGCCGGCGCGGGCGCGGTGGCGGTCTACGACGACCCGGCGGCGCTGCTGCACGCCCTGCCGGACAGCGCCATCGGCACGCTCGGCTGACCGGCGGTCGACCGGCGGGCACGCGCACGCTTAACCGGACCCGCTTCGGGGCACTGCTGGACTCCACCGCCCGGCCGCCGGGCGTCGGAAGGGTGGTGTCGTGGAACCGGTCGATGTCGCGTTCGCTCTGCTGGGCGTCGGTGCGCTGCTGGCCGGGGTGCTGCCCCGGGTGCTGGAGCGGCGGCCGCTGTCGATGCCGATCGCGTTCCTCGGGCTCGGCATGCTCGTGTTCGTGCTGCCCACCGGTCTGCCCACACCGGACCCGCTGCGCTGGCCGGAACTGACCACCCACCTCACCGAGGTCGGGGTGATCGTCGCGCTGATGGGCGCCGGCCTGAAGATCGACCGTCCGCTGAGCTGGGCCCGCTGGTCGTCGACGTGGCGGCTGCTCGCGATCGCCATGCCGCTGTGCATCGCCGCGGTGGCGCTGCTCGGCTGGTGGTGGGCCGGTCTGGTGCCGGCCGCGGCGCTGCTGCTCGGCGCGGCGCTCGCGCCCACCGACCCGGTGCTCGCCTCCGACGTGCAGGTGGGCGAACCGACCGATGTGGAGGACTCGGAGGACGAGGTGCGCTTCGCGCTCACCTCGGAGGCGGGCCTGAACGACGGGCTCGCCTTCCCGTTCGTGTACGCGGCCATCGCGATCGCCACCACCGGGCTCGCGCCGTCCGGCTGGCTCGCCGAGTGGTTCGCGGTGGACGTGTTCTACAAGCTCGCCGCCGGGGTGGGTGGCGGGCTGCTCGTCGGCTGGCTGCTCGGCAAGCTGTTCTTCCGTGCCCCGAGCAAGCTGCGGCTGGCCCGGCACTCCGAGGGCTTCCTCGCGCTGGCCGCGACGTTCCTCGCGTACGGGCTGGTCGAGGTGATCGGCGGGTACGGCTTCCTGGCCGTGTTCGTGGCCGCCCGCGCGATCCGGGCCGCCGAGCGTACGCACGAGTTCCACTCAGTGCTGCACGACTTCGCCGAGCAGGTGGAGCGGCTGCTCACGGTGCTGTTGCTGCTGCTGTTCGGCGGCGCGGTGATCGGCGGGCTGCTCGCGCCGCTGACCTGGCCGGCGGCACTGGCCGGGCTGGCGCTGGTGCTGGTGATCCGGCCGCTGGCCGCGTGGCTGTCGCTGCGCGGGGCGCCGGGCAGACCGGCCGAGCACTGGGTGATCTCGCTGTTCGGCATCCGCGGCGTCGGCTCGTTCTACTACCTGGCGTACGCCACCAGCAAGACCGACTTCCCGCAGGCGGATCTGGTCTGGGCCACAGTCGGTCTCGTGGTGGTGGTGTCGGTGGTGGCGCACGGGATCGCCGCGACACCGGTCATGCAGTTGCTGGACCGGGAGGGCGAACGCACCGGCGAGGACACGCGGGCCGGGTCGGCGGCGCAACCGGTGGGCGCCACCGGCTGACCGGCCCGGGCCGAGGGCTGTCAGCCCAGCCGGGCGGCGAGCGCGCGGCCCAGGTCCCGTCCGGAGCGCCAGGCGGTCTGCACGCGCGGGCGGCCGAACGCGTCACCGGCCAGGCCGATGCCGTCGTCGTCCAGGTGGAACGTGGCGCTCCCGGCGTGCGCGGCCGGGGACGCGTACGTCCAGCGGTGCACGTGGGCCGACACCGCCGGCTCGGGCAGTCCGAGCAGGTCGCGGACCGCCTGCTCGATCGCCGGGCGGGCGGCTGTGGGCTGGAGCAGGTGCCCGGCGGCGAACTCGGCTGTGGTGTGCGCGACGAGCACCGGCGCGCCGTCACCACGGCGGTCGCCGTCGTCGCAGACCAGGCTGAGTACGGGGTGGCCGTTGACGAACGCCCCGCGGAAGTCCGTCCAGCGGCGGGCCGGGAAGTGCAGCACCCCGCTCAGCGCCGGCGACCAGCGTTGCGCGGCCACCGCCCGGGTCGCCTCGGCCAGCGCCGGGTCCAGCAGCAGCGCCGCCTGCGGGCCGGGCATGGCGAGCACGACCGCCTCGGCCTCGGCGCCGTCCACCCGGAGGCCGGGCTCGACGCTCATCACCAGCCGGTCGTGCGTCACCGGCAGGTCGCCTGCGAGCTGCTCGACGAGTGAGCGCAGCCCGCGCGGGGCGGCCCAGCGCATCGGGCCGGTGACCTGCTCGCGCCCGCCCGGCCCGTACGCGACGAGCGTGTCGGTCCACTCCCGCGCCAGCCCGGCGGCCCGCCACCGGTCCACCACGGCGGCGAAGTCCGGGTCGTCCACTGTGAAGTACGCGGCGCCCAGGTCGGCCGGGCGGCCGTCGAAGCGCTTGCTGGCCATCCGCCCGCCGGTGACCCGGGCCCGTTCGCGTACCCGCACCGGGACACCGGCCCGCGCCAACTCGGTCGCGCACGCCACCCCGGCGATGCCCGCGCCGACCACCACCACGCCCGCCCGCTCCGCCGTCACCAGCTGATCGTAGGCAGCGGGCGGCATGAACCCGCCGGGCCGGGGGTAGTGGTACACCTGTTCGAGGAGAGGTGATCAGCATGGCCGACCGCGCCAACACCAACGACAGGAACGTGAACCCGGACGCCGCCGTCAAGGACCCGGACGACTGGGTCACCGGCGACGAGCCGCCCACCGCCGCCCAGGAGTCGTACCTGCACACCCTGGCCCAGGAGGCGGGCGAGCCGGTGCCGGAGGGCCTGACCAAGGCCGAGGCGTCCCGGCGGATCGACGAGCTCCAGGCGGAGACCGGCCGGGGCCGCTGAGGTCAGCGCGGGGGCAGGCGGTGCAGCTCGACGCGGTCGAGCCGCCCCGCCACCACCCGGGCGGTCAGGTAGGTGGCGTACGGCTGCGCCCGCCGGTCGGTGGGTGAGCCGGGGTTGAGCAGGCGCAGACCGCCCAGGGCGACGGTGTCCCAGGGGATGTGCGAGTGCCCGAAGACGAGCAGGTCGCAGTCGCCGTACGCGGCGGCGCAGCGCTCCTCGCGGCGGGCCTTCGGGCCGGTCTCGTGCACCACGGCGACCCGCAGGCCGTCCAGCTCGACGCGGGCCACCTCGGGCAGCCGGGCGCGCAGCTCCGGCCCGTCGTTGTTGCCGTACACGCCGACCAGGCGGCGCGACCGCTCCTCCAGCGCGTCCAGCAGCGCCACGTCCACCCAGTCCCCCGCGTGCACCACGACATCCGCGGCCTCCACGGCCCCCCACAGCACCGCCGGAAGATCCCGCGCCCGCTTGGGCACATGCGTGTCCGCCATGATCACGAGTTCCACCCCCTCATCCTCCCCCACCCCCCGTTCCCGGGGTCGATCATGAAGTTGGCGGCACTCAGGGAGATCGACTTCGGCGTCAACCTCATGATCGACGCGAAGCGGGCGCGGGGTGGCGGTGGGAGGTGGGGGTGGGGGCGGGGGCGCGGGCGGCGGCGTCGGTGATGCGGCCGGCGGCGATGATCAGGCCGATGTGTGAGTACGCCTGCGGAAAGTTGCCGACCTGCTCGCCGGTGTCCTGGTCGATCTGCTCGGCGTACAGGCCGAGGTCGTTCGTGCGGGCGGCGAGCCGTTCGAACAGCCGCCGGGCCCGGTCCAGCTCCCCCGCCTCGGCCAGGCAGGCGGCCAGCCAGAACGAGCAGATCACGAACCCGGCCGGGTCGCCGTCCCAGCGGCGCAGCAGCCCGTCGCGGGACAACCGCCGCTCCAGCACGTCCATCGTGGCGCGCATCCGCGGATCGTGCGCCGGCAGGAAACCGACGAGCGGCATGACCAGCACCGAGGCGTCCAGATCGTCGGACCCGAACGCCCCGGTGTACGCGCCGACCCGCTCGTTCCAGCCGTGGGTGAGCACGGCCGCCCGTATCTCGTCGCGCGCGGCGACCCAGCGCGCCACGTCGGCGGGCTCGCCGATGCGGGAGCCGAACCGGACCGCCCGGTCCAGCACTCCACCTTCGACGACACGTAGTGCCGCTCCGGGCCGCGCCCCTCCCACATCCCCGCGTCGGGCCGGTGCCAGCCGCGCTCGGCCTGGTCGGCGAGCGTACGCAGCAGGTCGCGGACCTCGGGTGACATCGGGTCGAGGTAGTACCGCATCAGCCAGGCGGCGTCGAGCACCTCGCCCAGCACGTCGTTCTGCCGCTGCCGCCAGGCGTCGTTGCCGACGAGCACCGGCCGGCTGTGCTCGTACCCGGCCAGGTGGTCGAGGTCGTGCTCGGTCAGGTCCCGCTCCCCCTCGACGCCGTACATGATCGGCACCGGCTCGTCGCCGATCCGGCCCATCGCCCGCGCCACCCAGGTGAACTGCCGGTCCGCCTCGTCCGGGCAGGCCGCCCGCCAGAGCGCCTGGAGGGTGAGGCTGAAGTCGCGCAGCCAGACGTAGCGGTAGTCGTAGTTGCGGTCGCCGCCGAGCCGCTCCGGCACCGAGGTGGTGGCCGCCGCGACGACCGCGCCGCTGGGCGCGTACGTCATGCCCTGCACCGCGAGCGCGCTGCGCCGCACCTCGTCGCGGTACTCGCCCCGGTAGTCGTGCAGCGCCGACCAGGACCGCCAGCCGGCTACCGTCCCGGCCACCACCTCGGCGGCGTCGGGCAGCGCGGGTGCGGCGCCGGCGTACGTCGGGGCGTACCCGAGGGTGAAGCGGTGGGTGCTGCCGGCGCGGGCGGTGAACCGCCCGGCGGCGGCCCCCTCGGCGACTGTCAGCGGAACGTCGGCGCGCAGCTCCAGCCGGCAGGCTCCGGCGGTGGCGGCCACCACCCCGTCGCGTTCGGTCAGGTAGGCGCCGACCCGGCCGTACTCGAACCGCGGCGCGTACTCGACGCGCATCGGCACCTCGCCGGTGAGCCCCTCGACCAGCCGGGCGAGCACCCGGGGCGAGTGCATCCCGATGTCGTGACCGCGCGCGCCGGGCTCCAGCGCCAGCGCGTCGGTGACGGCGACCGTGCCGGTCGCCGTGGTGAAGACGGTACGCAGCACCAGCGTGTCGTCCAGGTAGGACCGGCTGCTGGTGGCCGCGCCCTCGGGGCGGATGCTCCAGTGCCCGGCGCCCTCGTCGAGCAGGCGCCCGAACACCGACGGCGCGTCGAACCGGGGCGGGCACCACCAGTTGACCGAGCCGTCGCGGTCGACCAGCGCCGCGCTGCGCCCGTCGGCGAGGAAGCCGTGCTCGCTGATGTGTCGGGTCGGCACGGGTGTGGCTACCCGGCCCGGGGCACCGGCATGCCTCGCCACATCGGTCCGGCCCGGCGCGTTACCGCTGCCCGGCGCCGGGAACGCGGCGGGTTGACGAAGGAGGATGCTCATGACCAGACCCTCGACTCCGACCGCGGCCTGGCAACCCGGAATGCCGGGCAGCGACAACCTCCCGTCCGGACCGGGCGGTCGCCCGACGCCGCCGAGCGGGGACGGGCACGGCCCGCATGCCGGGGCGCCGACCGTCACGATCGGCTCGTACCCGGACTATCCGTCCGCCCAGCGCGTGGTGGACTATCTGGCCGACAACCGGTTCCCGGTGGAACGTACCTCGATCGTCGGTACGGACCTCACGCTCGTGGAGACCGTGATGGGACGGCTCACCACGGGCCGGGCGGCCCTGCTCGGGGCCGGCACCGGCGCCTGGTTCGGTTTGTTCATCGGCTTGTTGTTCGGCATCTTCACCGCCGGCAACTGGCTGGCGGTGATCCTGGTCGGGCTGGTGATCGGCGCGATCTGGGGTGCCGTGTTCGGCGCTGTCGCGCACGCCATGAGCGGTGGGCAGCGTGACTTCACGTCGGCCAGTTCACTGCGGGCCGCGCAGTACGCGGTGACTGTGGACGCGGAGATGGCCGGTCAGGCCCAGCAGCTGCTGAGCCGGATGCACCTGACACCGACCGGCGCCACCGCCCGCTGACCGGCGGTACGCGACATCGAGGGAGGGCCCCGCCGGGGTCCTCCCTCGCCGCGTCAGTGGTACGCCCGCTCCCCTGCACGCAGCGGCACGTCCACCCGGTTCTCCGGCGGTGCCAGCGGGCAGGCCCACCTGTCGTCGTAGGCGCAACTGGGGTTGTAGAGGTAGTTGGCGTCCAGGCGGACCCGGTCACCGGGGAGCACTGTCAGGCCCCGCCCGAAGGTGCCCTTGACCGTGTCGGTGAGGTACCGGCCCCCGCCGTACGAGCCGTCGCCGCAGGTGCCGTCGCGCAGCGGCAGGAACAGCCCGCCCCCGTACGCCTCGATCCACCACAGCGTGAGCGGTCCCCACGGCGTCCCGGCGACCGCGACCCGCCGGTACGCGACCACCCCGTCCGGGCCGCCGGTGTCGATGCGCAGCTCACCGGAGGCCGGTCGCAGCGGTGCCTCGACCACCGCCGACGGGTCGGGCGGGTACCAGCGCAGGCCGGTGAAGCCGGGCCGGTCGGCGGGCGGCACCGGGCTGCTCGGATGGGTGCGGAACAGCTCGTCGCGCGCGGCCCGGAACCCGGTCAGGTCGAGGTCGGACAGGTAGAGCCGGGCCACCCGCTCCCGCCAGTCGAGCAGGTCGAGATCGTCCATCCCCCGACCCTAGCCGGGGTCACCCGTTCAAGTTTTGAAGAGTCATCCCAGCCTGGCCGGCCGAGCACGACAGGGCACTTCTTTAAATTTTAAATAGTGCTAGTCTCGGAGGCATGACGGAGAGCCTGGACGCGGAGCGGATGGCCTGCTGGCGCGCGTACATCGAGTCGAGCCAGCGGCTGTTCACCCGGCTCGAGGACGACCTGCGCGCCGACAGCGACCTGAGCTTCGCCGACTACCACGTGCTGGTGCTGCTCTCCGAGGCGCCCGGCCAGCGGCTGCGCATGGGTGAGCTGGCCGACCGGCTGGTGTTCTCACCGAGCCGGCTGACCTACCAGATCACCACGATGCGCAAGCGCGGCCTCGTCGCGAAGGAGGCGTGTCCGGCGGACCGGCGCGGCAGCGAGGCAGTGCTCACCGCGGCCGGCCTGCTCGCCCTGCGCGAGGCCGCGCCGCACCACCTGCGCTCCGTACGCGCCCACCTGATCGACGACCTCGACGACGCCGAGGTCGCCTGCCTCACCCGGGTCTTCGAGCGGCTCGGCCGGCGCCTGCGCGCCGACCGCACCGCGTCGTCCACCCCGGCCGACAAGTAAGGAGTCCCGCGATGCCCGCGATCACCGTCGACGACGTCCTCGTCCTGCCCCGCCTGCCCGAGCTCGGCGAGGCCACCGAATACCGCCAGGTCCGCCGGGTCACCACCGCCCCCAGCGGGTACGAGGGCGAAGGCTTCCCGGTCCGCCGGGCCTTCGCCGGCGTGCCGATGACCGAGCTGGACCCGTTCATCCACCTCGACCAGATGGGCGAGGTCGACTACGCGCCGGGCGAGCCGAAGGGCACCTCCTGGCACCCGCACCGCGGCTTCGAGACGGTGACCTACATGATCGACGGGATCATGGACCACCAGGACTCGACGGGTGGCGGCGGCACCATCACCGACGGCGACACGCAGTGGATGACTGCAGGCAGTGGCCTGCTTCACATCGAGGCGCCGCCGGAGCACCTGGTGATGAGCGGCGGGCTGTTCCACGGCCTCCAGCTCTGGGTCAACCTGCCCCGGGTCGCCAAGATGAGCGCGCCGCGCTACCAGGACATCCGCGGCCGGGAGTCGGCGCTGCTGACCACGCCCGACGGCGGCGGCCTGATCCGGGTCATCGCCGGTGAGGTCGCCGGGCACCGGGGTCCGGGCTCGACGCACACGCCGATCACCATCGCGCACGTCACGTTGCAGCCCGGCGCCGAGCTGAGCCTGCCGTGGCGGTCGGACTTCAACGCGCTCGTGTACGTGCTGGCCGGCCGCGGCACGGTCGGCACCGACCGGCGGCCGATCCACCTCGGCCAGCTCGCCGTGCACGGTCCCGGTGAGGCGTTGCGGATCACCGCCGACCGGACGCAGGACTCCAACGCCCCGGCGCTGGAGCTCTACCTGATGGGCGGCCAGCCGATCCGCGAGCCGGTGGCGCACTACGGCCCGTTCGTGATGAACACCCGCGCCGAGCTGATCCAGGCGGTCGAGGACTTCCAGGCCGGCCGGCTCGGGGTGATCCCGACCGGGCGGGTGCCGCACAGCGACGGCCAGGGCGACCGGCCCTGACCTCCTACGGGCGCCCCGGTTCGCCGGGGCGCCCGGCCGCGGTCTCAGGAGACGGCGAAGATCCCGGCCACCCCGAGGATCACCATCAACAGGACCGCCACCAGCGCACCCCGCTCCCCCTCCACCGCCTGGTCGCGGTCGGTCACGGTGTTCGTCGTCTCGGCGGGCATGTCGGTGCCTCCTCGGTATCGCGATCCAGGGGTCCGGCGCACCCCTGACGCGCGGCACCGACGCCGACCTGCTGCTCGACGTGCGGGGCCCTGCCGGGGGTCCTACCGTGTGAGGACGTCGTCGACCTCGGGGGGTGGAACGTGACTCTGCGGGACTGGTTCCTCACCGCACAGGAACGCGCCAACCCGAGGTCAGAGTTACCCGTCTGGACCGATGGAAACCTCGCCGAGCCCCTCATTCACGGTGCCGCGTACTTCGACCGCCTGGTCAGCGAGGTGGAGTCGCTCACAGCGGGCGACCACCTGTTCTTCACCGACTGGCGTGGTGACCCGGACGAGCGGATGCGCCCGGACGGTCCCACTGTGGCGCAGTTGTTCGCCCAGGCCGCCCAGCGCGGGGTCATCGTCAAGGGCCTGATCTGGCGCTCCCACCTCGACACGCTCTCCTACAGCGAGGAGGAGAACCGCGACCTCAGCGAGGCGATCCGCGCGGCCGACGGCGAGGTGCTGCTCGACCAGCGGGTCCGGCGCGGCGGCTCGCACCACCAGAAGCTCGTGGTGCTGCGCCGCCCCGGCGAACCGCGCCGCGACATCGCCTTCGCCGGCGGCATCGACCTGTGCCACAGCCGCCGCGACGACGCCGGCCACGCCGGCGACCCGCAGCCGATCGGCATGTCCCCCCGGTACGGCCCCACGCCGCCCTGGCACGACGTGCAGCTCGCGGTGCGCGGGCCGGTGGTCGGCGCGCTGGACACCACGTTCCGGGAGCGGTGGACCGACCCGATGCCGCTGGACTCGGAGAACCCGATGGCGTACCTGCGGGACCGGCTGCGCGGCTCCGACCTGCGCCCGGACCCGCTGCCCGAGCAGCCCGCCGACCCGCCGCCCTGCGGGCCGCACCACGTGCAGGTGCTGCGCACCTACCCGGCGGTGCGGCCCCGCTACTCCTTCGCCCCCGACGGCGAGCGCACGGTGGCCCGCGGCTACACCAAGGCGGTACGCCGGGCCCGGCGGCTGATCTACCTGGAGGACCAGTACCTCTGGTCGACCGAGGTGGCCGAACTGTTCGCGCAGGCGCTGCACGAGCACCCGGACCTGCACCTGGTGGCGGTCGTGCCCCGGCACCCGGACGTGGACGGCCGGCTCGCGCTGCCGCCCAACATGGTCGGCCGGGAGCAGGCGCTGTCGCTGTGCCACCGGGCCGCGCCGGAACGGGTGCACGTGTTCGACGTGGAGAACCACGACGGGACGCCGGTGTACGTGCACGCCAAGGTCTGCGTGGTGGACGACGTCTGGGCCAGCGTGGGCAGCGACAACTTCAACCGCCGGTCCTGGACGCACGACAGCGAGCTGTCCTGCGCGGTGCTCGACGACACCCGCGACGAGCGGACGCCGGCCGACCCTGCCGGACTGGGCGACGGCGCCCGGGTGTTCGCCCGCGACCTGCGGCTGAGGCTGTGGCGCGAGCATCTGGACCGTGATCCCGGCGGCGCGCAGGACGACGACCTGCTGGACCCGGCGGACGCGGTCGCGGCGATCACCGCGGCGGCGGAGGAACTGGATCGCTGGCACGCCGGGGGCCGGGCCGGTCCCCGTCCGCCGGGCCGGTTGCGGCCCCACCGCCCGGAGCGGTTGCCCTGGCGTACGCGGCTCTGGGCGCTGCCCGCGTACCGGCTGGTCTACGACCCGGACGGCAGGCCGCTGCGGGCCCGGCGGGCGGGCACCTGGTGAAGGTCCGCCACCTCGTCCGGCACGTTCGGGCGGGCCGGGTACGCGAACGACACGCGCGGCGAGTAGAAGCCCCAGCAGACGTGCAGCGGGTTGGCCGGCCGCAGCGCGTGGACCGGGTGCTCCGGCGCCGGGAACTCCACCGACTCGACCTCGAACGGTGACACCGGCTCGGCCACGTACGGGTAGTCGGTGACGATCAGCTCGCCGTCGCGGCGGGTGAGGTAGCGGTGGTGGCCGTTGTGCGCCTCGGTGCCCGTGTGCCCGATCCGGGCGGTGACCCGGATCAGCAGCGTGCCGTCGGCGGCCCGGGTCTCGGCGGTGAGCTGATCGCCGCGCAGGTCGAGGCGGGTCTCCCCGGCGGCGGCGGGAGCGCCCCGCGCGGCCGCGTACCGCCGGACCCGCTCGCTGGAGGCGAGGTAGTGCGTCCACAAGCCGCCGGGCGTCTCGCCGTCGGGCGGGTCCATGTCCGCCAGTGAGACACCCACGTAGGTGAGCGAGTACGCCCCGAAGCCGGAGGTCTGCGTCTCGTCGTCGACGACGTACTGGCAGACGAACACCTGACGCTGCGGGTGCGGGCGCAGACCGGCGGGCACCAGCGTCTCGACCGCGCCGGGATCCGCCGGGAGCCAGCTGAACAGCAGCGTCCGGGCGTTGATGACGAGTTGCGGCGCGGCGGGATCCAGCACGGTGCCTCCGTTGACGTGTCGCTACGGACGCTACGGGCGGTCCCGTCGGCGGGACAACGACAGAAAGGCGACACTTCGCCCACCTGTCGGATTCCACGTTGACCGGTCGGGGCACGACCGGGGCCGACCGGTCAGCGCCACCCCACCAGCCTGCCGAGCGCGATATCGACCGGCTCACGTCTTTCGTGGCTGCTTACACCTTAAGTACATCGTACTTTCGGCTAGATTTCCGCAGCACGATCGGGCTATGGTGACTTCCGAACGTACGACCGAAACCTAAACCTAAGCGTCACGTCTTTTTTCTTCCGTGGACGAGGTGCAGGGAGGACCACCCATGACCGCTCCCACGATCAGCGCCCGGGCGACCACGCCGGCCGCCTCCGCGAAGCTCGACCCCCGCTCGCTCACCGACAGCGCCGCCGACCTGCTCGCCGCGATGGCCGCGCTGCCCGCCGACCACCCGTCCCGGCCGGCGCTGCGCGACCGCGCCATCGAGGCGTGGCTGCCGCTGGCGAACCACCTGGCCCACCGCTACAGCGGCCGGGGCGAGCCCAACGACGACCTGGCGCAGACCGCAGCGATCGGCCTGATCAAGGCGATCGACAAGTTCGACCCGTCGCGCGGCGTCGACTTCGCCGGCTACGCCATCCCCACCATCATCGGCGAGCTGAAGCGCCACTTCCGCGACCGCACCTGGGACATCCGGGTGCCCCGCCGGCTCCAGGAGCTGCGCCTGGCGATCTCCGACGCCAACAGCACGCTGCTCCAGACGCTCGGCCGCTCGCCGACGGTCGCCGACATCGCCGCCCACCTCAAGCTCACCGAGGAAGAGGTGCTGGAGGGCCTGGAGGGCGCCCGCGCGTACAACGCGGTGTCGCTGTCCACCCCCACCGGCGACGGCGAGCGGGCCACCGAGCTGGGCGATCTGCTCGGCGGCGAGGACGGCGAGTTCGAGCTGGCCGAGATGCGTGTCGCCCTCGGCCCGGCGCTCGCCACGCTCGACCAGCGCGAGCAGAAGATCCTCACACTGCGCTTCTACGGCAACCTGACCCAGTCGCAGATCGCCGAGCAGATCGGCGTCTCGCAGATGCACGTGTCCCGGCTACTGGCCCGGGCGCTCACCAAGCTGCGCGGTCAGCTCGACGGAACGTACTAGCAAGGGGGGCGGCGGCCGGGTCGGCGGACCCGGCGCGGCGGCCCACCCGGCCCGGTCGGCGGTGCGCCGGCCGGGCCGTTCCGCGTTCCGGGGGCAGCGCGGACCGACCGACGGAGCGGTGCGAGAGTGGGGCCGTGCTCGCCGACATCCCGCTCGACCTGCCGGTCCGCCCGGTCCTGCCGGCGCTCGTCGGCGCGCTGCGCGAGCGCGGCGCCGCCGTCCTGGTGGCGCCGCCCGGCACCGGCAAGACCACCACCGCGCCGCTCGCGGTCGCCGACGCGGTCACCGGCCGCGTGGTGATCGCCCAGCCCCGGCGGGTGGCCGCCCGCGCCGCCGCGCACCGGATGGCCGCCCTGCTCGGCGAGCGGGTCGGCGACCGGATCGGGTACGCGGTGCGCGGCGAGCGCCGGACCGGGCCGCGTACCCGGGTCGAGGTGGTGACCACCGGCCTGCTGGTCCGCCGCCTGCACCACGACCCCGAGCTGCCGGGCGTGGACGCGGTGGTGCTCGACGAGTGCCACGAACGGCACCTCGACGCCGACCTGGCGCTGGCGTTCAGCGTCGAGGCCCGCGCCACACTGCGCCCGGACCTCTGGCTGCTGGCGATGTCGGCCACCCCGCAGACGGACCGGTTCGCCGCGCTGCTCGGCGCCGGCGACCCCGCCCCCGTGGTACGCGCCGAGGCCGCGCTGCACCCGGTCGAGCGGGTGTGGGCGCCGCCGCCGCGCCCGGTGACGCCGCCCGGTGCCGGCCGGGTCGACCCGGCGCTGCTCGACCACGTGGCAGCCACGGTCCGCCGGGCGCTGCGCGAACGCGACGGTGACGTGCTCGTCTTCCTGCCCGGCGCGGGTGAGATCGGCGCCGTCGCGCGCCGCCTGGCCGACCTCCGCGACATCGCGGTGCTGCCGTTGCACGGACGGCTGCCCGGGGCCGCCCAGGACGCGGCGCTCACCCCTGCTGCCGGACGGCGCGTGGTGCTCGCGACGGCGGTGGCGGAGAGCAGCCTCACCGTCCCCGGCGTCCGGGTGGTGGTGGACGCCGGACTGAGCCGGGTGCCCCGCACCGACCTGGCCCGAGGGCTGGGCGCGCTGGTGACCGTGCCGGTGTCGCGGGCCGGGGCCACCCAGCGCGCCGGCCGGGCCGGACGGGAGACGCCCGGGGCGGTCTACCGCTGCTGGTCGGAGGCGGCGCACGAGCGGCTCGCCCCGCAGCCCGAACCGGAGATCGCCACCGCCGACCTGACCGGGTTCGCGCTGGAGCTGGCGGCCTGGGGCACACCGGACGGCACCGGGCTGGCGCTGCCCGACCCACCGCCGCCGGCCGCGCTCACTGTGGCGCGGGAGACGCTGACCACGCTCGGCGCGGTGGACCACGACGGCCGGATCACCGCGCGGGGACGGGCGGTCGCGGCGGCGGGCACGCATCCCCGGCTGGCGCGGGCGCTGCTGGACGGCGCGCCCCGGGTGGGTGCCGACCGGGCCGCCCAGGTGGTGGCGATCCTCGGCGAGGACACGCTGGGCGGGACGGGAGACGACCTGCCCGCCCGCTGGCGCCGGCTGCGCGACGGCGCCGACCCGGCCGCCACCGCGCGCTGGCGCACCGAGGTACGCCGCCTGCGCGCCGCCCTGCCCGCCGACCGGCATTCCGCCGGCACGCGCGCCGACTCGACGCCGCACCGCAGCGTGAGCGGCGGACGGTCGGCGGGGAACGAGCGGGAGCGACTGCCGGACGATCTGGCCGCGGGGCTGCTCGCCGGACTGGCGTACCCGGAACGGCTGGCCCGCTCACGGCGGCCGGGCGGGTCGGCGTACCTGATGGCCGGCGGGACCGCCGCGGAGCTGGCGCCCGGGTCGGGGCTGACCGGAGCGGCGTGGCTGGCCGTCGCGGTGGCCGACCGCTCCCCCGGCGCGCCTGCCGCCCGGGTGCGGCTGGCCGCACCGATCGACGAGGCGACCGCCCGGGAGGCCGGGGCGGCGCTGCTGGACACCGGACGGGACGTGGCCTGGTCCGGCGGGGACGTGGTGGCCCGCGAGGTGGTCCGGCTCGGCGCCGTCGAGCTGGTCGACCGCCCGCTGACCGCGCCGGACCCGGAGCTGGTCTCGGCGGCGCTGCTGGACGGGCTGCGGCAGGAGGGGCCGGGCCTGCTGCGGTGGACGCCGGAGGCGACCGGGCTGCGCCTCCGGCTGGCGTTCTGCCGCCAGGCGCTCGGCGACGGCTGGCCGGACGTCTCCGACGCGGCGCTGACCGCCGGCGCGCCCGTCTGGCTGGGCCCGGAGCTGGCCCGCGCCCGGCGCCGGGCCGACCTCGGCCGGATGGACGTGGCGGCGGCGCTGCGGCGGCTGCTCGACTGGCGGCAGGCCGCGCGGCTGGACGAGCTGGCTCCGGAGCGTCTGGAGGTGCCGAGCGGCTCGCGGATCCGGATCGACTACGCCGACCCGGCCGCGCCGGTGCTGGCGGTCAAGCTCCAGGAGACGTTCGGCTGGCGGGACGTGCCGCGCATCGCCGACGGGCGGGTGCCGGTGCTGCTGCACCTGCTCTCCCCCGCCGGGCGGCCGGTGGCGGTCACCGCGGACCTGGCCTCGTTCTGGCGCACCGGATACCCGCAGGTACGAGCAGAGCTGCGTGGACGCTACCCGCGCCATCCGTGGCCGGAGGACCCGACCACAGCCGAGCCGACCCGCCGTGCCGCTCCGCGACGGCGGTGAGGGCTACTCCTCGACGACGTCGGCGATCACGACGGTGATGTTGTCCGGGCCGCCGGCCCGCAGCGCCAGGTCGATCAGCCGGGCCGCGCAGGCGTCGCGTTCCGGCTGCTCGCTGAGCACCTCGGTGAGCGTGTCCGCGCGGACCACGTTGGAGAGGCCGTCGCTGCACAGCAGCCAGCGGTCACCGGCCCGGGGCACCATCGTGGCGTACGACGGGGAGACCTCGTCGCCCTGCAACGCCTGGGTCACCACCGCGCGGCGGGGGTGGC
Organism: Micromonospora sp. CNZ297; assembly: GCF_007827625.1. Classification (NCBI taxonomy): domain Bacteria; kingdom Bacillati; phylum Actinomycetota; class Actinomycetes; order Micromonosporales; family Micromonosporaceae; genus Micromonospora; species Micromonospora sp. CNZ297. Next base: position 225,704 of record NZ_VISU01000003.1, read on the forward strand.
TGCTGGCCTGCTCGGCGGTGATGACGCCCTGGTCGACGAGCATCTGCACGAACGTGTCGTCCCGGGTGACCTGCTTGAGCACGCCCTCGCGGTACAGGTAGGCCCGGGAGTCGCCGACGTGCGCCAGCGCGAGGCAGCTGCCGGTGCGGGCGAACAGCAGCGCGGTGAGCGTGGTGCCCATGCCCTGGCGTTCCGGGTCCTCCTCGACGGCCTGGCGGATCTGCGCGGTGGCCAGCTCGATCCCGCCCTGGAGCGCGGCGACGAGCGCGTCCTCCGGCGTCTCCACGTCCAGCGGGGCGATCGCGTCGATGGCGATGCGGCTGGCCAGGTCGCCGGCCGCCATGCCGCCCATGCCGTCGGCGACCGCGACCAGCCAGGCGCCCGCGTGCTGCGCGTCCTGGTTACCGCTGCGGATCAGCCCACGGTCGCTCGCTCCGACGGAACGAAGCTTCAGGGTCATGGGTCGCAGCCTGCCAGGTCGAGGGCTCGGATGTCTCTAGGAGATCACTGACATCGTACGTGGCGCGCCGAATCCCACCGCGCGCGGGCGCGCGGCGCTCATCGGGCCGGATCGATTGACAGCGGCGGAACGCGATGGAAACATCGGGCTGATACTGGGAGCGCTCCCAGCTCCTGGCCTCCCCCACCACCCCCGAGCACGGAAGGAACCTCCGTGACCCGATCCCGTCGTCGGCTCGCCGCACTCGCGGCCACCACGCTGGCGCTCACCGGCCTCACCGCCGGCCCGGCGAGCGCCGAGGTGCCGCCGGACGCCCCCGAACAACTCCGCAACGGCGACTTCAGCGCCGGTGTCTCACCCTGGTTCTCATACGGCACCGGCGACCTCGCGGTCGTCGACGGCCGTCTCTGCACCTCCGTCGCGGCGGGCACCGCCAACCCGTGGGACGCCGGCATCGGCCAGGACGCGGTGCCGCTGACCCAGGGCGCCGAGTACGAGCTGTCCTTCGACGTCTCCGCGACCCCCGGCGCGGCCGTCAAGGCGGTGCTCCAGCTCGGCAGCGCCCCCTACACCACGTACGCGAGCGTCGACGCGACCGCAACCGGCACCGCGAAGCGCGTCACCACCACGTTCACCTCGCCGGCCGACAACCCCACCGCCCAGCTGATCTTCCAGGTCGGCGGCAGCGCCCAGGCGCAGACGTTCTGCCTGGACAACGTGTCGCTGCGCGGCGGGGAGCCGGCGCCGCCGTACGAGCCGGACACCGGCCCCCGGGTCCGGGTCAACCAGGTCGGCTACCTGCCTGGCGGGCCGAAGCACGCGACTGTGGTCACCGAGGCCACCGAGGCGCTGCCCTGGCAGCTCAAGTCCGCCGGCGGCGCGGTGGTCGCCAGCGGGCAGACCACGCCGCGCGGCACCGACGCGGCCTCCGCGCAGAACGTGCAGACGGCCGACTTCTCCGCGTACCGCACGCCGGGCACCGGCTACACGTTGACCGTCGACGGCGAGACCAGCCACCCGTTCGACATCTCCGGCGCGCTCTACGACCGGCTGCGCGCCGACTCGCTCCAGTTCTTCTACGCCCAGCGCAGCGGCATCGAGATCGACGGCGACCTGATCGGCGAGGAGTACGCCCGCCCGGCCGGCCACCTCGGCGTCGCGCCCAACCAGGGCGACACCAACGTGCCGTGCCAGGCCGGCGTCTGCGACTACTCGCTGGACGTGCGCGGCGGCTGGTACGACGCGGGTGACCACGGCAAGTACGTCGTCAACGGCGGCATCGCCACCTACCAGCTCCTGAGCACGTTCGAGCGGACCAGGACGGCCGAGACCGCCGGCGGCGGCGCCACCCTGGGCGACTCCACGCTGCGGCTGCCCGAGCGCGGCAACGACGTGCCGGACGTGCTCGACGAGGCCCGCTGGGAGCTGGAGTTCCTGCTGCGCATGCAGGTGCCGGCGGGCGAGCCGCTGGCCGGGATGGTCCACCACAAGATCCACGACCGGAACTGGACCGGCCTGCCGCTGCAGCCCCAGGACGACCCGCAGCCGCGTGAGCTGCACGCGCCGTCCACAGCCGCCACGCTGAACCTGGCCGCCGTCGCGGCGCAGTGCCAGCGGCTGTACGCCCCGTACGACGCCGCGTTCGCCGCGCGCTGCGGCACCGCCGCGAAGACCGCGTACGCGGCGGCCAAGGCGCACCCGGCGATCTACGCCTCGGCCAGCGACGGCACCGGCGGCGGCGCGTACGACGACACCAACGTCACCGACGAGTTCTACTGGGCCGCCGTCGAGCTGTGGCTGGCCACCGGCGACAAGGCGTACCTGGCCGACGTCACCGGCTCGCCGCTGCACAGCGCCGACGTCTTCGCCCCGAACGGCGCGTTCGGCTGGCAGAGCGTCGCCGCGCTGGGCCGCCTCGACCTGGCCACCGTGCCGAACACGCTGCCCGCCGCGGAGAAGACCCGCATCCGCGAGTCGATCACCGCCGCCGCCGACAGCTACCTGGCCACGATCGCCGGCCAGGCGTACGGGCTGCCGTTCCCGGGCAGCGCCGACGCGTACGTCTGGGGCAGCAACAGCAACCTGGTGAACAACGCCATCGTGCTCGCCACCGCGTTCGACCTGAGCCGGGACGCGAAGTACCGGGACGGCGCGGTGCAGGCCGCGGACTACCTGTTCGGCCGCAACGCGCTGAACATGTCGTACGTGACCGGGTGGGGTGAGCAGCACGCCCGCAACCAGCACAGCCGGATCTTCGGCCACCAGCTGAACCCGGACCTGCCGCGCCCGCCGGCCGGTTCGCTCGCCGGTGGTCCGAACGCCGCGCTCCAGGACCCGTTCGCGGCGAACCTGCTCGCCGGGTGCGCGCCGATGTTCTGCTACGTCGACGACATCAACTCGTACGCGACGAACGAGGTGGCGATCAACTGGAACTCGGCGCTGGCGTGGCTCGCGTCGTTCCTGGCCGACCAGGGTGACGCGGGCGCGGTGCCGGCGCCGTCCTGCGCGGTCACCTACACCACGCACGGGAGCTGGCCGTCCGGCTTCACCACCCAGGTGACGGTGCGCAACACCGGCACGACGGCGGTGAACGGGTGGAGCCTGCGCTGGGCCTTCCTCGGCGACCAGAAGGTGGGCCACGCGTGGTCGGCGCAGCTCGGCCAGAGCGGCGCCACGGTCACCGCGAAGAACCTGTCCTGGAACGCGAAGCTGGCACCGGGCGCGTCCACCACGTTCGGCTTCAACGGGACCGCCTCCCGGTCTCCCAACCCGGATCCGGGGCTTGTCACGCTGAACGGAAAGGCCTGCACGGTCTCCTGACCGGGATTCGAGCTCCACTCAGGCGCCATCGCAGGACCGGGTACGGTCCTGCGATGGCGTACCTGTTCCTGCTCGGCGCGATCACCGCCGAGGTGATCGGCACCAGCCTGCTCAAGGCCACCGACGGCTTCACCCGGCTCTGGCCCACTGTCGGCCTCGCCGTGGCGTACCTGTCCGCGTTCGGCCTGCTCTCGCTCGCAGTGAAGGACATCCCGGTCGGCGTCGCGTACGCAGTCTGGTCCGGCCTCGGCACCGCCGCCATCATGGCGATCGGCGCGGCGTTCCTCGGTGAGCCGCTGAGCGTGACGAAGGTGGTCGGGGCGGGACTCGTCATCGCCGGGGTGGTGGTGCTCAACCTCGGCGGCGCGCACTGAGCGCGGCCCGGCTCAGGCCGCCCGCCCTGCCGCCCGCATAAGCCGGAGCTGCCCGATCTCGGCCACGTTCTTCATCAGCTCGGCGTTCACCCACGCGGCCAGGTCCGCGACGGTGAGCCCGGCGTCGGCGGGCCAGGGGTACGCGGACGGCCGGTCCAGGCCGGCCTCGGTCAGCCCGTCCAGCGTGTCCGTCCACTCCGACCGCAGCTCCCGCAGCCACGCCACAGTCTCCGCGCCCGGTCCGGGCCAGCGGATGTCGTCGCGCTCCCGCGCCGGCCGCTGCCGCACGTGGTCGGCCGCCACCGACCACCACCAGCCGATGTGCCAGGTCAGCCACGCGATCGTGGGCACCGGGACCGGGTCCGGCTCGGTGTCGGCCCAGTCGGCACGCCACCCGCCGGCCGGGTCCTGGCGCATGGTCCAGCACAGCGCGGCCGGTTCCCAGAGGAAATCACCCGGCTCCAGCCGGTCGAGGTGGTACTCGGCGAGCGCCCAGGTCAGGTCGAACTGCCGGCGCAGCAGGGCGGGCACGGAGGCGGTCACGGAGGCGGGCACCGCGCGATCGTGGCACGGTCCGCGCCCCCGGTCGACCGGTTAACGCGCCCGCCCGGAAGCGGCGTGTCGCGCCGGAACAGAAGGGTTGTCCCTCCGGCATTATGCCTCTCGGTCATATTTATGACTGAGAGGCATAACGCTCGGAAGCTCATCCTTTCCGCGGGGAGCTGCCGGCCGCGATTGACACAGCCACGCCGGGCCGAGCGCCGTTTCGGTGCCGCCACGTCACCGGCCGGCCGAGAATCGGGTGTGAGCGGCAATGCCAGCCGGTAGCCGCCACGCGCTCGCCGACACGGTCCGTCCGATGCTCGGCGACGGCGGTTTCACCGACTGGACCGGACGGCTGCTCGGCGACGCAACATGCCTCCCGAGCCCTCGGGTGTGACAGGGGTCGCCGGTTCCGGGACGCCGCGACAGCTGGCCCACGCTTAGCGTCGATCGCATGGCCCTCGCCGGACGCCGCTGATGGGACGCGTCTCGCCGCTCCCGCCGCCCGGGCCGCTGCGCACCCTCGCGTACGCCACGCTGGTGAACACCGTCGGCGCGGGGCTGTGGCTGGCGGGCGGTGCGCTCTACCTGACCCGGGACGTGGGCCTCTCCGCCACCTCGGTGGGCGCCGGGCTCACAGTCGCGGGGCTGGTCGGGCTGAGCGCCAGCGTGCCGCTGGGCGCGCTGGCCGACAGATGGGATCCGCGTACGCTCCGGGCCGTCCTCCAGGTGGGTCAGGCGGTCGCCGCGCTGGCGTACCTGCTGGTCGGTTCGTTTCCGGCGTTCCTGGCGGTGGCGGTGCCGGAGGCGCTGCTCGCGGCCGGCAACCTGGCGGTACGGGCGGCGCTCGTCGCGGCGGTGGGCGGCCCGGACGGCCGGGTGCACGCGTTCGCGACGCTAAGGGCGGTGGCGAACCTGGGCATCACCGTCGGTACCGCGCTGGCCGGGATCGCGCTCGCCGTGGACACGCACCGGGCCTACCAGGTGCTGATCGTCGGCAACGCGGCCACGTACCTGCTCTCGGCGGCGCTGCTGCTGCGCCTCCCGCCGCAGCCCGTCGCCGCCGCGTGGCCGGCCGGCGCGGCGCACAGGTCAGCCGGCCCGCACGGGCCAACCGGTACGCGACGGGGGCCGCTGCGGGACGGACGGTTCCTCGCGGTGAGCGGCGCGTCGGCGGTGCTCAGCACGCACGTGACGGTGCTCGTGCTCGTCGTGCCGCTGTGGACTGTGGACCGGGCCGGCGCGCCGCCACCCGTGGTGTCGGCAGTTCTGCTCGCGAACACGGTCCTCACCGTGCTGCTCGCGGTCCGGCTGAGCCGGGGCGCCGAGCGGGCCGCGCCGGCCGCCCGGAAGCTGCGCCGGGCCGGGCTGGTGCTCGCGGCGGCCACACCGTTGTACGCGGCGACGGCCGCCCTGCCGGTGCTCCCCGCGGTCGTCCTGCTGCTCGTCGCCACTGCGGTGTGGACGGTCGGCGACCTGTGGCACGGCGCGGCCGGCGCGGGCCTCGCCTACGACCTGGCACCGCCCGGCGCGATCGGCGCCTACCAGGGTGCGGACGGCCTGCTCGCCGGGCTGGCCCAGGCGCTCGGCCGAGGGCTGCTCACGCTGCTGGTGCTCGGTGGCGGTCCGGTCGGCTGGCTGGTGCTCGGCGGGATCCTCGCCGCCGCCGGGCTGGCCGCCCCGGCTCTGGCCCGCCGGGCGATCGCGAACCGGCCGGCGCCGGAGGCACGGGCCGCCGGTGTGCCCGGGTGAGCCGCGTGTAGCAGCATGGCGGGATGACCGACCAGCAGAGCATCACCATCCGTCCGGGTGGGCCCGGCGACGCGCCCACGCTGCTGCGGCTGCTCGACAGCGCCACCGCATGGCTGACCGAACTCGGGCGTACCGACCAGTGGGGCACCGAGCCGGCGTCGATCGACCCGCGCCGCATCGCCCAGGCCGAGGCGTGGGCCACCGGCGACGGCCTGTACCTCGCCGAGATCGACGCGACGGTGGCGGGCGCGCTGGTGGTGGGCGCGGCGACCGAGTACGTGCCGCCCGCCACCGAGCCGGAGCTGTACGTGAACCTGCTGGTCACCGACCGGGCGTACGCCGGGCGCGGGGTCGGGGCGCGGTTGCTGGCGTACGCGGCGGAGCTGGCCCGCGAACGCGGCGTCGGCCTGCTGCGGGTGGACTGCTTCCGCAGCCCCGACCGGGCGCTCGTGCGGTTCTACGAGAGCTGCGGGTTCACCGCCACCGAGCCGTTCACGGTGGAGCGGCCGGGCCGCCCGACGTGGACCGGGCAGGTGCTGGAGCGCCGGGTCGGCTGAGTCAGCCGATCTCCTCGTCCACGAAGCACCAGCGCCACGACTCCCCCGGCTGGACCGACCGCATCACCGGGTGACCGCTCGACTCGAAGTGCTTCGTGGCGTGCTGGTACGGCGAGGAGTCGCAGCAGCCCACGTGCCCGCAGGTCAGGCAGGCGCGTAGGTGCACCCAGTCCGGGTTGCCGATCGCCACGCAGTCCGGGCACTCGGTGGTGGTGTCGGGCTCGGCCGTGCCCGCCTCGGCCAGGTGCCGGCAGCTCATTCGACGACCTCCTGTCGCAGCATGGACTCCTCCAGATCCAGATCACGATAGGCGCGGGTGAGCACCTCCTCCGGGATCTGGCCGGAGTCGCGGGCGGCCCGGAACACCTCCCGCTCCGCGTCGATCATCTCCTGCCGCAGGCGCGCGTACGCCTGGGAGGGGGTTTCCCGTTCGGTGCCGCCGAGCCGTTCCCAGGCCAGGTTGGCCCGGGAGGTGGTCAGCCCGCGAAGGCGTTCCACCACCGCCTCCGGCGCGCCGGCGGCCAGTTCGTCGAGCCGTTCCCGGGCCGCCCGGCTGGCCCGCTGCTGCACCCCGGCGGCGGACAGCGCGTCCTGCACCGGGTCGTCCGGGGGCAGCCGCAGCCGCCGGGCCACCCAGGGCAGCGTGGCGCCCTGCCCGACCAACGTCGCGACGATCACCGCGAAGGCCAGCCAGATGAGCAGCGCACGCGGGTACGGCGCGTCGTCGGCCAGCGTGAGCGGCAGGCCCAGCGCGGCGGCGAGCGTCACCACGCCCCGCATGCCGGCCCAGCCGATGACGACGGGGAACTGCACCGGCGGCGCCGGGTCGCGCTGCCGGATCCGGGGCACCAGCCGGGCCAGGTAGGTGGCCGGGAACACCCAGACGAACCGGGACAGGAAGACGGCGGCCAGCACCGCGGCGGTGATCGCGGCCAGCGAGCCGAACGGCTCGTCGAGGTCGCGGACCACCTCCGGCAGTTGCAGGCCGACCAGCAGGAACACCAGTCCTTCGAGGAGGAACCGGATCAGCCGCCAGAACGCGGTCACCTGGAGCCGGGAGGCGGCCGACAGCAGCGTGGGCAGCTTGTGCCCGATGCCGAGGCCGGTCACCACCACCGCGACGACGCCGGAGGCGTGGATCTCCTCGGCGGCGAAGACCACGGCGAACGGCACGATCAGCGACAGCGCGTTGTCCAGCACCGGGTCGGTGATGCGCTTGTGCAGGTACCCGAAGACCACCACGCCCAGCAGGCCGACCAGGATGCCGCCGCCGGCCGCGACGACCACCTCGCGGGCCACGTCGCCGACGCCGACGCCGCCGGTGGTGGCGGTCGCGGCGACGATCGCCACCCGCAGCAGCACCAGCGCGGTGGCGTCGTTGACCAGGCTCTCGCCCTCCAGGATGGTGACGACCCGCCGGGGCAGGCCGACCCGCCGGGCCACCGCGGTGGCGGCGACCGCGTCCGGCGGCGCCACCACCGCGCCGAGCGCCAGGCAGATCGCGTACGGCAGCTCGGGCAGGAACCAGTGCACGACGGTGCCCACCACGAACGCGGTGAAGACGACCAGCCCGACGGCGAGCAGCAGGATCGGCCGCAGGTTGAGCCGGAACGCCGGCACCGACGTCTCCAGCGCCGCCACGTAGAGCAGCGGCGGCAGGATGCCCACCAGCACCAGGTCCGGGTCCAGCCGCACGTGCGGGAAGAACGGCAGGAAGGACAACGCGAGGCCGAGCACGACCAGCAGGATCGGCGCCAGCAGGCCGAGCCGGCGGGCCAGCGCCGCACCGAAGGTCGCGATGGCCAGGAAGACCACGACCTCGAACAGAGCATCCACGAACGACGAGCCTAAGCGCCGACGGGGTGATGTGTGATCAGGCGGCGGAGCGCAGCTTCGGCAGCACCTCGGCGCCGAACGTGTCGATGAACGCGCGCTGCTCCTGCCCGACGTGGTGCAGCGCGATCTGGTCGAAGCCCAGCGCCACGTACTCCTCCAGCCAGCCGATGTGCCGGCCCAGGTCGGCGGAGACGTTCACGGTCTCGGCGACCTTGGACATCGGCACGTCGGCGCTCGCCACGTCGAAGTGCTCGGGGGTCTCCAGGTCCCAGCAGACCGGCGGCGCGAACACGTTGCTGCGCCACTGCTCGTACGCGATCGCCTCGGCCTGCTCCTGCTCGGGCGCCCAGCTCACGTGCACCTGGAGGTGCAGCGGGCCGCGTCCGCCCGCGTCCCGGTAGGCGTCGATCATCTGCCGCAGGTGCTCGACCGGCGCGTTGACGGTGATCAGCCCGTCGGCCCACTCGGCGCACCAGCGCGCGGTGGCGATGCTCACGGCGGCGCCGACCAGTGCGGGCGGCTCCTCCGGCCGGGTCCACAGCTTCGCCCGGTCCACCGTGACGAGGCCGTCGTGGCTGACCTCCTCGCCTGCGAGCAGCGCCCGGATCACGTCGACGCACTCGCGCAGCCGCGCGCTGCGGATGTCCTTGCGCGGCCAGACCTCGCCGGTGATGTGCTCGTTCGCCGCCTCGCCGGTGCCCAGCGCGGCCCAGAACCGGCCCGGGTACATGGCGCCGAGCGTGCCGATGGCCTGCGCGATGATCGCCGGGTGGTAGCGCTGGCCGGGGGCGTTCACCACGCCGAAGGACAGGTTCGTGGCCTGGAGCGCGGCGCCGAGCCAGGACCAGGCGAACCCGGACTGGCCCTGTCGCTCGCTCCACGGCGAGAAGTGGTCGGAGCACATGGCCGCGTCGAAGCCGGCGCGTTCGGCGTGGATCACCGCCTCCAGCAGCCGGGCCGGGTGGATCTGCTCGTGGGATGCGTGGAAGCCGAACGCCGTCATGGTCGCCACTCCTACCCGTGACGGCGTCCGGCCAATCGCGTCTACTCGGAGTGCGCCCCGGCGCCCGCGCCGGCCTCGCCCTCGCCGATCCACACGGTCTTGGTGTTGCAGAACTCGCGCATGCCGGCGGCGGACAGCTCGCGGCCGTACCCGGAGTTCTTCACACCACCGAACGGCAGCTCCGGATAGGACGTGGTCATGCCGTTGACGAACACGTTGCCGGCGTCCAGGTCGACGGCGAAGCGCTCCTGCTCGGCCGGGTCGTTCGTCCAGGCGTTGGAGCCGAGGCCGAAGCTGGTGCCGTTGGCGACCTCGATCGCCTCGTCGTACGAGCCGACCCGGTAGAGCCCGGCGACCGGCCCGAACACCTCCTCGGACCACATCCGCATCTCCGGGCGCAGGTCGGTGACCACGGTCGGCGGGTAGTACCAGCCGTCCCCGGCCGGCTTCTCACCGCCGCAGAGCACGGTCGCGCCGTGGTCCACCGCGTCGGTGACCTGCGCGTGCACCTCGTCGCGACCGCGCTCGCTGGCCAGCGGGCCGACGTCGGTGCCGTCGTCCATCGGGTCGCCGACGCGCAGCGCCGCCATCCGGGCGGCGAACTTCTCGGCGAACGCGTCGAACACGTCGGTGTGCACGATGAACCGCTTCGCGGCGATGCAGGACTGCCCGTTGTTCTGGCAGCGGGCGGTGGTGGCGACCTCGGCTGCGATGTCCAGGTCGGCCGAGGGCATCACCACGAACGGGTCGCTGCCGCCCAGCTCCAGCACCGTCTTCTTGATCTCCCGGCCGGCGATCTGGGCGATGGACCGGCCGGCCGGCTCGCTGCCGGTGAGCGTGGCCGCGCGCACGCGGGGGTCGCTGAGGATCCGGTCGACCGCGTCGGAGCCGACCAGCAGCGTGGTGAACGCGCCCTCGGGGAAACCGGCCCGGCGGAACAGGTCCTCCAGGTAGAGCGCGGTCTGCGGCACGTTCGAGGCGTGCTTGAGCAGGCCGGTGTTGCCCGCCATCAGGGCCGGGGCGGCGAACCGCATCACCTGCCACAGCGGGAAGTTCCACGGCATCACCGCGAGCACCGGACCGATCGGCTGGTAACGCACGTACGCCCGCTTCGCCTTGACCGCGGCGGCGTCGGCCGGCTCGTCCGCGAGCATCCGGGGCGCGTTCCCGGCGTAGAAGCGGCAGGCGGTGCCGCACTTGGTGACTTCCGCCTTCGCGGCGGCGTACGTCTTGCCCATCTCGGTGGTCATCAGCCGGGCCGTCTCGTCGCGCTCGGCGTCGAGCAGGTCGGCGGCGGCGAGGAGCCACCGGGCCCGCTGCGCGATCGTGGTGTCGCGCAACTGCCGGAAGGCGAGGTCGGCCCGCTCGATCGCGGCGTCGATCTGCTCGTCCGACATCGCCTCGTACGTCTTGAGCACCTGTCCGGTGGCGGGATTGGTGGTGGCGATGGGCATGTCGTACTCCTGTCACTCGAACAGCGAGTGCCGCACGCCCGGCTCCTCCCGGCGGCGCGCGGCGCGGCGGCGCTGGATCACGACCAGGTCGACCACCGCCACCACGGCGAGCAGCGCGCAGACGACACCCAGCCAGGCGATGTCCGCGGCGAACGCGAGCACCGCGAAGACGGTCATCACGACCAGACCGAACGTGGCGAGCGCGAGCCGCAGGTTCAGGGCGCTGTTCGCGTGGCCGACCGTGCCACGGGCGCGGCGGGGCTGTGATCGGGTCATTCCTGGGGCCTACCCCGGCACGGGCGGGGATAACCGGCCGGTGCGGGAACACCGGTGATCCGGGACACCCGGCGGGCGGTCGCCGGATGCGCCCGGCAGGCTGGTGCGTTACTTCGGGTGCCGGTTTCCGGCGGAGATCCCGCGGACGGTGGAGAGGATGGCATGACCACGACTCAGGCCGTACCCGTGACCGTCGCCGTGTCCCGGCGCGCCGACCCGGCGCGTACCGACGAGGTGGTGGCGTGGATGCGGGCCGGGACGGCGCTGGCGGAGAGCTTCCCGGGCTTCCTCGGCGCCGGTTTCGTCCGCAGCGCCCCCGGTTCCGGCGAGTGGCACGTGATGTACCGCTTCGCCGACGCGGACACCCTGCGCGACTGGGAGGACTCGTCGCAGCGGCGCTGGTGGCTCAGCTCGGCGCAGGGCATCGTCGAGCACACCCGGGTGGAGCGGCGCACCGGCATCGAGGGCTGGTTCGCCCCGCCGGTGGACCACGTGGTCGAGACGTTCGGCGAGCCGGAACCGGCCGCGCCGCCGCGCTGGAAGCAGGCGGTCACGATCTGGCTGGCGTTCTTCCCGCTCAGCCTGGCCGCCACGCTGCTGACCACCCGGTTCCTCGCCGGCGTGCCACTGGCCGGGCGGACGCTGCTGATGACGCTCGTGCTCACCCCGCTGATGACCTACCTGGTGCTGCCCCGGATCACCCGGGCGCTGCACCGGTGGCTGCACGGCCGGCCTGCGCCGACACGACAGATGTGAACGACAGTGGTCGATGCCCGATAGCCGACAGAACCGCCACCGGCTCTCCGCCGGGGCATAGGGTCGACGCGCCCGTTGCCGCCGCCGGACGGGGGACCGATGAGACGCTGGATCGCCGCGCTGGCCTGCCTGGCGGCGCTCGTCGCGCTCGCCTGTGACGGCTCCGGCGAGGCGTCACCCCGGCCCTCCGGCACACCCGCCCCCGGCGAGCCCCGGGTGCTGGTCGCGCTCGGCGACTCGGTCAGCACCGGCTACGGCTCCTGCCTGGTGCTGGTGAGCTGCGAACGCAACTCCTGGTCGACCGGGGACGGCCTGCGGGTGGAGAGCCTCTACCGGCGGCTGCGCGCCGACGCGCCGGGGCTGCGGGCGTACAACCGGGCCGTGCCCGGGGCCCGCGCGGCCGCGCTGACCGGCCAGGCCCGGTCGGCGGTACGCGACAGGGCCGACCTGGTCACCGTGCTGATCGGCGCGAACGACGCCTGCCGCGGCGACATCGACGACATGACGTCGGTCGCCACCTTCCGCGACCAGGTCGACGCGGCGCTGGGCGTGCTGCGCGAGGGCCGGCCGAAGGCCCGGGTGCTGGTGGTCAGCATCCCGGACCTGTACCGGCTCTGGCAGATCGGGCACACCGAGCCCCGCGCCGTGCGGGCCTGGTCGCGGGGCGTCTGCCCGTCGCTGCTGGCCGACGCCACGTCGACAGCGCCCGCCGCTGCCGCCCGCCGGGCCCGCGTCAGGGACCGGATCGAGGCGTACGACGGGCAACTGCGCGCCGCCTGCCGGGCGTACGGGTCACGCTGCCGGTGGGACGGCGGCGCGGTACACCGCCACCGCTTCGACCTGGACCAGGTCAACGCGCTCGACTGGTTCCACCCGAACGCGACCGGGCAGGGCCGGCTGGCCGAGGTGGCCTGGAACGCCTCCCGCTGGTCAGGGCTGACGCGGGCCCGGTAGCTGCCGGGGGCCGGCGGCCCGGTAGAGAGCACGCGTACGGTCGGCCAGTTCCTTGGTGGCCGACGAGTTGGCCCAGGTGCCGAGCACGATCGCCGCGCCCGGCACGACCTTGGCGAACATCCGCTTGGCGGCACGCACCCCGGCCATCCGGGCCAGCCGGACCCCGAGCTGGAGCATCACCCGGCCCAGCGCCCGGTCACCGGCGGAGCCGAACAGCGCACCGGCCCGCTCCCGGCCGGCGGCCACGCCCAGCGCGAGACGGGCCGTCTCGGCGACCTTGTGCACCCGCTGGAGCACCAGCAGGTCGGTGGCCCGGTCCGGGTGCGCCGGGTCGACGCCGTAGGCGGCCGCGACGTGCAGCACCAGCCGGGCCTGAGTCCAGGCCAGCACGCCCACGTCGATCACCGCACCGGGCAGCCCGGCCGCGCCGGACACCGCACCGGAGAGCCGGGCGTGGTTGACGAACTTGCGTACCGCCTGGTCGGCCAAGTGCTCCGGCGGGGCGTCCGGTCGCAGCGCCCGCTCCCGGGCGGCCCACTGGGCGGCCTCCGGGCCGAGCCGGCGTACCGCCTCCAGGGCCAGGTGCTCCGGCGCGTACTGCGGGTCGTCCCGCATCCGGTCCCACAGCTTGGCCGGTGGCGCCTCGGGCGCCTCCACCGGCGGGACGGGGGCGGTGGGGACGGCGTTGGGCTCCCCGTCGACGGGGGCGGGGTCGGTCACGAAGGGCTCCGGAGGCTCGTGCGGCGGGGGTGACGCGGGTCAGCGCCGGCGCGACTGCAGCCGGTTCGCGATCTGCCGCAGCCGGGCCTGGTTCTCCGGCTTCGACATCTCACGCCGGCCGCGGTCGACCAGCTGCTGGCCCCGCGGCGACCGCAGGAAGGCGGTGATCCGTTGCATCAGCGACATGAGGGTCCTCCCGTCCCGCGGTCCCCTTCATGTGTACCTGGGACCGGCAAGCCCTTGATACCCGAATCGGCCCTTCGGCAACCACCCGTCCGGGTCAGCCCAGGATCTCGGCCACCACTTCGCCGGCCCGCCACTCGTGCTGGGCGTACGCGTCCGGGAACGCCGAGATCTGCACGGCCTGGGCGGCCACGGAGAGCGGCAGGCTCTGCCAGCCGGGGATCTCCGCCAGCGCGGACAGGAACGCCTTCGTCGCGTACTCCGGGTCCATCAGCTGCTCGACGGTGCCCCAGCCGCTGCTCGGGCGCTGCTGGAACAGCCCGACCGAGTCGTGGTCCCAGCCGATCGCCTGGTGCGGGTAGTTCTGCGACTCGGGCAGCACGCCGCTGGCGTAGTTGAGCAGGGTGCTCTCCTGCATGGCGGTCGCCACCGCGATGACGAGGGCGCGGCGCGGCATGCCCATCTCCTTGCCGGCCTGCACGATCTTCTTCGCGTTGTTCATCTGGGTGCGGTCCAGGCCGGCGACCGGGACGATCTGCCGGACGGTCTTCTTCGGCTTGGGCTTGGCGGTCGCCTTCGGGCTCGCCGTCGCGGACGGGCTGGCGCTGGCGCTGGGGGTGGCGGGGGCGGTGCTCGGCCGGGCCATGGCCCGGGACGCCGGGTCGACCGCGGCACGCTCGGCGACCTCCGCCGAGGGCGCCGGGTCGGCGGCGCGGTCCGGGGCACCGAAGCCGGCCTGGCTGACGCCGACCAGGCCCAGGCAGCAGGCCGCGCCGGTGGCGACCGCCAGCTTCGTCCGGCCGGGCCGGGGGTTCGTGGGTGCCCAGAAGCGGGTACGCCGGACCAGTCCCCGGAGTGTGGCCAACCGATTGGTGGAGGGGGTATCGTCCGAACGGTCAGCCGGGCGGCCGGAGCCGAACGGGTCGTCGAGGTTGCCGTCGTTACGCATCCGACGAGGCTAGGCAGGGCAAACCGGGATCACCCAGGCCCAAAGGGTGGCCCTCGCCACACTTTGGCCGTTCCGAAGCGGACGGCCCATCCCAGTGCGACCCGGCGGACCACGGACCTCGGGAACCGGACCAATCACCCGGCCTGCAACCCGCGCAGCGGCCCGGGCAGGAACGCCGCAGACCTCCCGGTCCCGCCCGATGATCGACTAACTCGTCCGTTCGGGCGATCCGGATATGGGTCGCCGGACCGGTGCGTAGCCGAATCGTGATCATCATCCGGGCATCGGACGTGGCCGTAACGGAATGGACCACCCGCCCCGGTACGTTGGCCGAACCGGGGACGCCGCACGCTCGGCGCTCCCCCGTACGCGTCGACAGGGAGGACCCCACCGGTGCTCGATCCACACGAGCTCTACGAACTCACCGACGAGCTGCCCGAGCTCGGCCAGCCGGTGCTGATCCAGGCGCTCACCGGCTTCGTCGACGCCGGCAACGCCACCCGGCTGGCCCGGGAACAGCTGCTCACCTCGCTCGACGCACGGGTCATCGCCCGCTTCGACGTGGACCAGATCTTCGACTACCGCTCCCGCCGCCCGGTGATGACCTTCGTCGAGGACCACTGGGAGTCCTACGACGCCCCGGCGCTGGAGCTGCACCTGCTGCACGACGACGACGAGACCCCGTTCCTGCTGCTCACCGGCCCCGAGCCGGATCTTCAGTGGGAGCGTTTCGTGGCCGCCGTCGCCGGGCTCAGCGCCCGCCTCGACGTCCGGCTCACAGTCGGGCTCAACTCGATCCCGATGGCGGTGCCGCACACCCGGCCCAGCGGCGTCACCGCGCACGCCACCCGCAAGGAACTGATCGCCGGGCACGAGCCGTGGCTGCAGAAGGTGCAGGTACCGGCCGGCGTCGGTCACCTGCTGGAGTACCGCCTCGGCGAGCAGGGGCGCGACGCCCTCGGCTTCGCCGCGCACGTGCCGCACTACGTGGCCCAGGCCGAGTACCCGGCCGCCGCCGAGGCGCTGCTGTCCGCCGTGTCCCGCAGCACCGGCCTGCTGCTGCCCGTCGAGGCGCTGCGGACCGCCGCCGAGGCGGTCCGGGTGGAGATCGACCGCCAGGTCACCCAGACCGAGGAGGCGGCGACGCTGGTTCAGGCGCTGGAGGAGCAGTACGACACGTTCGCCCGCGGCCGGGGCGAGAAGAGCCTGCTCGCAGGCGAGACCGGGCCGCTGCCCACCGCCGACGAACTCGGCGCCGAGCTGGAACGCTTCCTCGCCGAGCAGACCCGACCCGGCGACACCCCGGAGCGCTGACCGGGCGGGGCAGGCGGGGATGCGGCAGGCTGGGGGCATGCGCCTGGCGACCTGGAACGTCAACTCGGTGAAGGCCCGCCTGCCCCGGCTGCTCGACTGGCTGGCCACCACGAAGCCCGACGTCGTGTGCCTGCAGGAGACCAAGTGCCCCGACGGGGCGTTCCCGGTCGCCGAGGTGGGCGAGCTGGGCTACGAGGTGGCCAGCCACAGCGACGGGCGGTGGAACGGCGTCGCCGTGCTGTCCCGGGTCGGGCTGGCCGACGTGACTGTCGGCTTCCCGGGCGAACCCGGGTTCCCCGAGCCCGAGGCCCGCGCCATCTCGGCCACCTGCGACGAGCTGCGGGTCTGGTCGGTGTACGTGCCGAACGGCCGCGCGCCGGACGACCCGCACTACGCGTACAAGCTGGCCTGGTTCGCGGCGCTGCGCGACGCCCTCGAATCGGAGGTGGCCGGCGCGCTGCCGGTGGCCGTCTGCGGTGACTTCAACGTGGCGCCCACCGACGCCGACGTCTGGGATCCCGCGCTGTTCGTCACCTCCACCCATGTCACCCCGGCCGAGCGGGCCGCGCTGGCCGCGTTGCGTGACCTGGGACTGGAGGACGTGGTGCCGACGCCGATGAAGGGGCCGCACCCGTTCACGTACTGGGACTACCGGGCCGGGATGTTCCACCAGAACAAGGGCATGCGGATCGACCTGGTGTACGCGAGCGCGTCGTTCGCCCGCGCGGTCCGCTCCGCGTACGTGGACCGGGAGGCCCGCAAGGGCAAGGGGCCGTCCGACCACGCCCCGATCGTGGTCGACGCGGACCTGACACCGGCCGTCGAGACGTTCTGAGGGCAGCGCTCGTTAGGGTGGACACATGGCTGTCGTGAAGATCAACGCGATCGACGTCCCGTCCGGCGCCGGCGAGGAGCTGGAGAAGCGGTTCGCGGCCCGGGCCGGCGCGGTGGAGAACTCCCCCGGTTTCCTCGGCTTCGAGCTGCTGCGCCCGGTCGCCGGGGACACCCGCTACTTCGTGTACACGCGCTGGGAGACCGAGGAGGCGTACCAGGCGTGGGCGCAGGGCCCGTCGCGGGCCGCGCACGCCGAGGGCGGCGAACCCCGCAAGCCCGTCGCCACCGGCGCCACCCTGCTGGAGTTCGAGGTCGTCCAGCAGGTCCCCGCCAAACCCTGACCCGCCCTCCCCCGTCCCGCCCCCACTCTCCCCGTCGATCATGAAGTTGACGGCGTTCGCGGTCCGAATTGTCGCCGCCAACCTCATGATCGTCGGAGTGAGGGCGGGAGCGAGAGCGTCGGGCAGCGGTCAGCTCGCCAGGGACGCGAAGACGATCACGTTGTCCTGGTAGCCGGTACGGCCGCCGACCCACTCGCCGCCGCACGTGATCAGGCGCAGCTCGGCCGGGCCCGAGTCGCCGTAGACCCGGGCGGCGGGCAGGTTCGCCTTGTCGAAGTACTCGACGCTGTCCACCTTGAAGGTCACCACGCTGCGGTCGGCGCGCGTCACCTGGATCCGGGCGCCGGGCTTGAGCGAGCGCAGCCGGTAGAAGACGGCCGGCCCGCTCTTGGTGTCGACGTGACCCACGATGATCGCCCGGCCCGGGTCGCCGGGCACCGCTCCCCTGTCGTACCAGCCGGTCTGGTCGTGCTCGGTCAGCGGCGGCACGTCCACCGAGCCGTCCTTCGCCTGCCCGACCGGGGTGACCGGCGCGTTGACCTTGATGGCCGGCACCGCCAGGCGTACCGGCCGGCTCGCCGGCTTCCGGACCGGGGCGGCGGCACTCGCCGGGGCCACCGCGCCCGACCCGTTCGACCGGCTCGACCCGGTGGACGCGTCGGCGAAGTCGAACGGCCCCGCCGTGCGCCCGAGCCCGGCCCCGGTGGCGAACACACCGACCAGCACCAGCACCACTGCCAGCGGCTTCGACCAGGAACCCCGGCCCCGGTCCCGCCCGCCCGGCGACGCCGGTGGCGGTTCGACGGGCGGCGGCCCGGCGGGCCGGGGACGCAGGGCCGGCGGATCGGCCGACGGCGGGTACCACGGTCGCGACGCGGCGGGCGGCGGCATCCACGGCCGCGACCCGGAGACCGGCACGGCCGACGACCCGGTCCCGGCGGCCGGCCTCTCCCCCGAGCGCGGGCCGGTCCGGGGCGCGGCGGCCGGGTCAGCCCTGGAGAACCGGGCGACCTCGGCAGGCGGGCCGGCCCGGGACGGGCGGGCGGCGTCGGTCGGTGGCGCGGCGGGCGGGGGCAGGGCCAGGAACGGCCGGCCGGAGCGCCGTGCTCCGGCGGGCGGCGGAACGAAGTGCTCGGCCATGACCGGCCTCAGCGTCCGGCGGCGCCGCGGGCGTGCCGGCGGGACGCGGCCACGCCGAGCCCGGCGCCGACGACTGTCACCGCCAGCCCGACGGGCACCAGCAGGCCGCCGAGCCCGGGGCCGGCGGTGCCGCCGAATCCGGTCGCCGGGCCACGGCTGGGCAGGTGACTGGGCGGGTGGGTCGGCTGCCGGGTGGGCTGCCCCTGCTTGACCACCTGGAGCATGGTGGAGGCGGTCTCCCCACCCGGGCACTCCAGCTTCACCCGGTAGTTGCCGGGCCGGGTGCGCTCGTGGACCATCGGCGAGGCGGTGAGCAGGCCGCGCTGCGGCTGAACCTGGATCCTGCCGAACGCGTCCGAGGTCACGATCGCCGGCACGGTGTTGTTCCGGCAGCTGGCCCGGATGCCGACGAGGTAGCCGGGCGAGACGGTGCCCGGGGTGACCTCCACGAAGATCACGTCGGCCGGGGGCTGTTCCGGCACCGGCTCGGCGGCGCGCGGCGCGGCCTGGGCGGGCAGCGCGCCGACCAGCGGGGCGGCGCACGCGGCGACCGCGACGAGCAGCGCCTCACGTACCCTGAACGACCCCATGACCCCTCCCGGCGTACGGGATGAATCCTCTCACCCCCGGCCGCACATCACATCCGATCCGGGTCGCGTAGGCTCGGGTCGCTGTGACCCTCCCCGACATCGCCGCCGGCCGCATCCGTACCTTCCATCCGCGTCGCGGACGGATGAGCGAGCGGCAGCGCGACGCGCTCACCCGGCTCTGGCCCGCGTACGGCCTCGAGATCGCCGCCCTCGACGGGCCGTGCGATCCGACGGCGCTGTTCGGACGACGGGCGCCGCTGGTGCTGGAGATCGGCTCCGGCATGGGCGACGCCACCGCCGCGATGGCGGCGGCCGACCGGGACCGACACTATCTGGCGGTCGAGGTCCATACGCCGGGAATCGCCAACCTGCTCGACCTGGTGGAACGCCACGGTCTGGACAACGTGCGGGTGGCCGAGGGCGACGCGCTGGACCTGGTCCGGGCCATGCCGGAGGGCTGCCTGGACGCGGTGCACGTCTTCTTCCCCGACCCGTGGCCGAAGACGCGGCACCACAAGCGGCGGATCATCGCGCCGGCGCACGTGGCGCTGCTGCGGTCCCGGCTGGCTCCGGGCGGCACGCTGCACTGCGCGACCGACTGGGCCGAGTACGCCGAGTCGATGCGCGAGACGCTCACCGCAGACCCGGAGCTGGTCGACGTGTACGGCGGCTACGCGCCCCGTCCGGCGCACCGGCCGGTGACGAAGTTCGAGCGGCGCGCGCTGACCGCGGGCCGGGAGGTCTTCGACCTGATCCACCGGCGGCGCTGAACCCGGTTGGCGCGGCGCGGTGTGATCCAGGCACGATGGGAGCCGCCATGACTCTCACCGCCGCGCTGCCGAAGACCGCCGATCCCGACACCCTCTACGACGCGTTCGCCTCCTGGGCGTCCGAGCGCGGCCTGGACCTCTATCCCCATCAGGAGGAGGCGGTCATCGAGATCGTCTCCGGCGCGAACGTGATCATGAATACGCCGACCGGCTCGGGCAAGAGCCTGGTGGCGATCGCGGCGCACTTCGCGGCGCTGGCCGACGACCGGACGACCTTCTACACCGCGCCGATCAAGGCGCTGGTCTCGGAGAAGTTCTTCGCGCTCTGCGAGGTCTTCGGCGCGGAGAACGTCGGCATGCTCACCGGCGACGCGAGCGTCAACGCGGACGCGCCGATCATCTGCTGCACCGCGGAGATCCTGGCCAACCTGGCGCTGCGCGAGGGCCGCCGCGCCGACGTCGGCCAGGTGGTCATGGACGAGTTCCACTTCTACGCCGAGCCGGACCGCGGCTGGGCCTGGCAGGTGCCGCTGATCGAGCTGCCGCAGGCCCAGTTCGTGCTGATGTCGGCCACGCTCGGCGACACCACCCGCTTCGTCGACGACCTGACCCGGCGCACCGGGCGGCCGACCGCCGTCGTCCGCTCGGCCGAGCGGCCGGTCCCGCTCCTCTTCTCGTACGCGACCACGCCGCTGCACGAGACGCTGGAGGAGCTGCTGGAGACCAAGCAGGCCCCGGTGTACGTCGTGCACTTCACGCAGGCCGCCGCGCTGGAACGTGCCCAGGCGCTGATGAGCGTGAACGTCTGCACCCGCGCCGAGAAGGACATGATCGCGAGCGCGATCGGCAACTTCCGGTTCACCTCCGGCTTCGGCAAGACGCTGTCCCGGCTGGTCCGCCACGGCATCGGCGTGCACCACGCCGGCATGCTCCCGAAGTACCGCCGCCTGGTCGAGACGCTCGCCCAGGCCGGCCTGCTCAAGGTCATCTGCGGTACGGACACGCTCGGCGTCGGCATCAACGTGCCGATCCGTACCGTGCTGTTCACCGGCCTGAGCAAGTACGACGGCACCCGCACCCGGCTGCTCAAGGCCCGCGAGTTCCACCAGATCGCCGGCCGGGCCGGGCGGGCCGGGTTCGACACGCTGGGCCGGGTCGTGGTGCAGGCCCCCGAGCACGTGATCGAGAACGAGAAGGCGCTCGCGAAGGCCGGTGACGACCCGAAGAAGCGCCGCAAGGTGGTGAAGAAGAAGCCGCCGGAGGGCTCGATCGGCTGGGGCGAGCCGACGTTCCAGCGTCTGGTCGAGGCCGAGCCGGAGCCGCTCACCTCCAGCTTCCAGGTCAGCCACTCGATGCTGCTCAACGTGATCGGCCGCCCCGGCGACGCGTTCGCCTCGATGCGGCACCTGCTCACCGACAACCACGAGGACCCGGCCGCGCAGCGCCGGCACATCCGCCGGGCCATCGCCATCTACCGGGCGCTGCGCGCGGGCGGCGTGGTCGAGGAGCTGCCCGAGCCGGACGAGACCGGCCGCCGGGTACGCCTCACCGTCGACCTCCAGCTCGACTTCGCGCTGAACCAGCCGCTGTCACCGCTGGCGCTGGCCACCGTCGAGCTGCTCGACCGGGAGTCGCCGTCGTACGCGCTCGACGTGCTCAGCGTGATCGAGTCGATCCTGGACGACCCCCGCCAGGTACTGTCCGCGCAGCAGTTCAAGGCCCGCGGCGAGGCGGTCGCCGCGATGAAGGCCGAAGGCATCGAGTACGAGGCACGCCTGGAACTGCTCGACGACGTGACCTGGCCCAAGCCGCTGGCGGAGCTGCTGGACTCCGCGTACGAGATGTACCGGCAGGGACACCCCTGGGTGGCCGACCACCAGCTCTCCCCCAAGTCCGTGGTCCGGGACATGTACGAGCGGGCCATGACGTTCCCCGAGTACGTGCAGTTCTACGGGCTGTCCCGGTCCGAGGGGCTGGTGCTGCGGTACCTCGCCGACGCGTACAAGACGCTGCGGCAGACCGTCCCCGAGGACGCGAAGACCGAGGAGCTGGTCGACCTCATCGAGTGGCTGGGCGAGCTGGTCCGCCAGGTCGACTCCAGCCTGATCGACGAGTGGGAGCGGCTGCGCAACCCGTCGGACGTGGCCGAGGTCGCCGCCTCGCTGGACGACCGGCCGCCGGCGGTGACCCGCAACGCGCGGGCGTTCCGGGTGCTGGTGCGCAACGCGATGTTCCGTCGCGTCGAGCTGGCCGCGCTGCGCCGCTGGGACCTGCTCGGCGAGCTGGACGCGGGCGACGGCTGGAACGCCGACGCCTGGGCGGACGCGCTGGAGCCGTACTTCGAGGCGTACGACTCGATCGGGGTGGGGCCGGACGCGCGCGGGCCGGCGCTGCTGATGATCGAGCAGGGCCGCGAGCGGTGGACCGTCCGGCAGATCCTGGACGACCCGGACGGCGACCACGACTGGGGCATCAGCGCCGAGATCGACCTGGCCGCCTCGGACGAGACAGGCGCGGCGGTGGTCCGCGTCACCGACGTCGGCCAGTTGTAGCGGCGTCGGCTGACGTACGCCGCGGGGGCGGAACCGGTCCGGTTCCGCCCCCGCGATCGTGTCCGATCAGTCGCGCGGGGCCTGGAACGCCACGCGACGACGACGGAACACGACGAACAGGACCGCGCCGGCCGCGAGCACGGCGGCGCCGACACCGGCGAGCGTGGCCGCCGGCGCACCGGTGATCGGCAGGCCGCCGCCGGTGCCACCGCTGCCGTCTCCGGAGCCACCGGTGCCCGGGCCGCCGTTGCCGACCGCGACGACGATGTGAGCGGTGTTGTTCTCCGGCTTCGACTCGGTCGAGGACGTGGCGCCGTCGACCACGATCGTGCCGTCGGTACCCGGCGTCGACTTGATCTTCAGCTGGACGGTGGGCTTGATCCGGCCGTAGCCGGAGGCGACGCTCGGGAACTCGCTCTCGAAGCTGCACCGCAGCTTCGCCGACTCGGGCAACGTCGTGCCCGGCTGGCCGTCGGTGTAGCACCACTCGCTGGGCAGCAGGACGGTGCCGCTCGGCGCGGTGATGAGGACACCGGGGCCGCCGCCGTCGGACGGGCCGTGGTTGACGACCTCGTAGGTGAGGTCGACGGTCTGGCCGACCGCCCCCTTCACCGGCGCGGCGGTGACGGCGACGTCGAGGCTGTTCTTCTTGCTCCAGAACCGGAAGTCGGCGTAGTTGTCCGACTCGTCGAGCTCGCGCTCCACGACGGCCTTGCGGGCCTGACCCGCCTTGACCGCCTTGGCGTGCAGCTTCTCGGCGGCGGTGGCGAACGACGGGCCGTTGCCCTTGGTCGCCGCGGCCTTCTTCGCCGTCTCCGCCTCACCGGCCAGCGCGGTGCTGAAGAGGGCGTAGTTCTCGTCCGGGCCCGGCAGGTTGCGGCCGAACGTGATGTTGAACAGCGACTCGCCCGTCTCGTCGTCGAACAGCAGCAGCCCCTCGCCGGGCTTGAGCGTCAGCGGCACCGTGCAGGTGACCTGGCTCGGCCCGTATACGTACGGCGGACCGCTGGCCTTCGGGTAGTAGCCGACGTAGGTGCAGTCGCTGTACCGCTCGACGAAGGTGGCGCCGGTGGGCAGGTCGACCCGGACGGTGAAGTCGGTCGCCGGGCTGTCGCCCTCGTTGAGCACACCGCTGTAGAGCGGGACCCGGTCGCCCTCACCGACCGGCTTGGACTTGTCGTTCAGGTCGTCGGCGGCGGCGACCAGATCGGGGCCCGAGGCGCGGATCGTGACCGGGAAGCTGATCGTGTTGTCGCCGGGGTTGGCGTCGTCCTGTGCGCCGGCGATGGTCACGCCGACCGAACCGGCGTCACCGGGGGTCGCACCGGTGCGGCTGGCCAGCGAGAGCGGATAGATGAGATCGGTCTGGCCGGCCACCAGGCCACCGACGGTGCAGGTGACCTTCCCCGCCGCGAGCTTGCAGGAGTCGTTCCAGTCCGGCACCGAGGCGACCACGTCGGACGACAGCTTGCCCAGGTCGAGCGTGACGGTCACCGCCGTCGCGTCGGCCTGGCCGTAGTTGTAGACGTACATCCCGACCGTGGTGCCACTGTTGTCGATCTCCGCGACGGGGTCGCTGCTGAAGGACACGAACAGGTCGGGCAGTTCGTCGGCGGCGTGCGCCGGGGTCGACGGGGCGAAGAGCGCGGTCGTGGCCAGCAGCGCCGCGGCGGCGGCGAGGCGGGGCCATCGGGCCGTGAGGGATCGCATGGGTACTCCGGGAGAGAGGTGTGGAAGAACCGCACTCTAGGGGACGGATCGATCGCGCGGTGTCCCGTCCGGATCGGCGGGCCGTCGGCGAACGGATCGACAATGCCCCTTTCGCACCCTGGGCGATGTCAGACCCGTCGATTAGAATGTATGTACTAATCGAGCTGCTGACCTGGGAGGATGCTCGTGACTGCGCCCACCTCCGCGACCCCTGTCACCCCCTACGCCACCCTCCTCGGATTCACCCGGTACGTCGACCGCACCGGCCCCACCAAGGCCACCTTCGTCGGCGGGCTGCGCCGGCAGCGGGCCAGCCGGCACGGCTTCAACCCGCACGGCCAGTTCGTCAAGGCGCTCAAGGCCGACGTCGCCTTCCACACCGGCGGTACGCACCTCGCGCAGGTCGCCGACCTGGTCAAGCCGCGCTGGCGACCGCTCTACGAGGCGCTCGTTCCGGGCGCGACCCGCTGGCTGCACTCGCTCGGCGAGCCGGCCGGCGTCGACCTGGCCCAGACGCGCGACGCGCTGGCCATGCTGGGCGACCTGCCCGTGAAGATCAACCCGCAGTTCGGCGTCCGGTACGCCGACGGCCGGGCCGAGGCGATCCGGCTGCACTTCGACGAGGCGCCGCCGAGCGAGGAGACGACGCTGGCCACACTGCACCTGATGGCCCGGCACATGGACGCGGTGCTGCCGCACGCCGAGCCGGTCCTGGTCGACGTGCGGCGCGGCGAGGCGCACCGGATGCCCGCCGACGTCAAGCCCGAGCAGATCGAGCAGTGGCTGGCCGGTGAGGCGGCCGCGTTCCGGGCCATCTGGTCCACCGCCGCCTGACCGGCCGCCGCGGCACGCCATCCGGCGCACCGCGACCACGCCGCCGGACCGCGTACCCGGCGGCGACCGCCGCACCGCCCACCTACCGAACGGCCGCCCCGCCACCCGGGGCGGCCGTTCGTCGTCCCGGGCGGTGCGCCGCACGGCGCCCAACCGGTGGGCGTACAGCGGACGGCATCGTCCCGTGTCTGCTTTCCTCCTCCGGGCTCAGGTTGGTGGCATATATGGGCATCCGTCGGGAACACCCCCGCGTGGCCGCCCTCCCTGACACCCCCCGCCGTTCGCC
Source organism: Micromonospora sp. CNZ297 (assembly GCF_007827625.1). Lineage (NCBI taxonomy): Bacteria > Bacillati > Actinomycetota > Actinomycetes > Micromonosporales > Micromonosporaceae > Micromonospora > Micromonospora sp. CNZ297. The sequence goes on from NZ_VISU01000003.1 coordinate 250,712, forward strand.
GTTCGCCATCAGTCGTCCGTCGTTCGCCGTCGTCGAGGAGCAACAGTGGTAACAAACGACTCGTCCGTCGTACCCCCGCTACGGACCGCTCGCACCCCGCGCCCGGTACGTGGCCGGCTCATCCTGCTCGGGCCCGCGTTCGTGGCGGCGGTCGCCTACGTCGACCCCGGCAACTTCGCCACCAACTCCACGGCCGGTGCCCGGTACGGCTACCTGCTGGTCTGGGTGGTCGTGGCGGCGAACCTGGCCGCCATGCTGGTGCAGACGCTCACCGCCAAGCTCGGCCTGGCCACCGGGCGCAGCCTGCCGGAACTGTGCCGGGAACATCTGCCCCGGCCGCTCAACCGGGTCATGTGGGCGCAGGCCGAACTGGTCGCCATGGCCACCGACCTGGCCGAGGTGATCGGCGGGGCGGTCGCGCTGTACCTGCTGTTCGGCGTCCCGCTGCTGCCCGGCGGCCTGATCATCGGCGCCGCCTCGTTCGCCATCCTGGCGCTGCGCGCCAGGGGTTTCCGGACGTTCGAGATCGCCATCGCGGTGCTGCTCGGCGTGATCGTGCTGGCGTTCGCTGTCAACCTGGTCAGCGCACAACCGGACGTGTCCGACGCCGCGGCCGGGCTGCTGCCCCGGATGCAAGGCACCGACAGCATGCTGCTCGCCGCCGGCATCCTCGGCGCGACGGTGATGCCGCACGTCATCTACGTGCACTCGGCGCTGACCCCGAACCGGCTGCCGGCGGAGGGCGAGACGCAGCGGCGCGTCGTCGCCAAGGGCCTGCGGGTCGACGTGCTGATCGCGCTGGGCATCGCCGGCGCGGTCAACCTGGCCATGCTGCTGGTCGCCGCTAGTAGCTTCCACGGCACGTCGATTCCCGGCACCGACACCCTCGAAGGCGTCCACGCCGGGCTCGCCACCACGCTCGGCACGGCGGCGGCGGTCGGCTTCGCGGTCGCCCTGCTCCTGTCCGGGCTCGCCTCCACGAGCGTCGGCACGTACGCCGGCGAGATCATCATGCAGGGCTTCCTGCGCCGCCGGATCCCGCTGCTGGTCCGCCGGATGATCACCCTGCTGCCCGCGCTCGCGGTGCTCGCGATCGGCGTCGACCCGACCCGCGCGCTGGTGCTGTCCCAGGTGGTGCTGAGCTTCGGCATCCCGTTCGCGCTGATTCCGGTGGTGATGTTCACGCGCCGCCGGGACCTGATGGGCAGCCTGGTCAATCGCCGGGCCACCACCGCCGCCGCGGTCGCGATCACGGCGTTCGTGGTGGCGCTCAACGCGTTCCTGCTCTGGCAACTGGCGGCCTGAACACACCCGCGCCCGTCCGGCCGACGACGGCTGGACGGGCGCGGGTGATCGGGGCTCAGGCGGCCAGGTACTTCTCCAGGTCGTCCAGGATCTTGTTGGCGGCGCCCACGCCGATGCCAGTCATCCAGATCTCGTCGGAGACCACGTGCGCCTTGCCGGCCTTGACCGCGGACAGGCCCTTCCACAGCGTGCCGCCGGTGACCTTGGCCTGCTCGGCGGCGGCCTTCTCGCCGTACGCGGTCACGAACACCACGTCGCCGTCGGCCTCGGCGATGCGCTCCGGGCTGACCCGGTCCATCCGCTTGTCCTCCTTGCCGGCGAGCATCTGCCGCTCGGGGCGGCCCAGGCCGGTGTCGCCGACGACGATGCCGGAGAACGAGTCCGGCCCGTACAGGCGGATCTCGGTCGGCATGAAGCGCACGATGGAGACCTTGCGGGACGAGGCGTCGCCGAGCTTCGCGCCGAAGTCCTTCGCCCGCTTCTCGTACTCGGCCAGCAGGTCCTTGGCCTGCTGCTCCTTGCCCAGCGCCGCGCCGTCGAGGAGGAAGTTCTCCTTCCAGGTGACACCCACCTTCTCGGTGAACACGGTCGGGGCGATCTTGGACAGCTCGTCGTAGAACTTCTCCTGGCGGAACTTGCTGCCCAGGATCAGATCCGGGTTGAGCGCGTTGATCGCCTCCAGGTCCGGCTCGGTGAGCACGCCGACCTCGGTGATCCCGGCGAGCTTGTCCGCGCCGAAGTAGGTGGGCCAGCTCTTCGCCTCACCGGCGGTCGCCGCGCCGACCGGGGTGACGCCCAGCGACAGCGCGGTGTCGATCTTGTCGGTGTCGAGCACGACCACGCGCTTCGGCTCGGCGGGCACCTTCGTGGTGCCCATGGAGTGGGTGATCTCCCGGGTCTCCCCGGTGCCGGTACCGGCGACGGGGTCGCTCTCCCCGCAGGCGGTGAGGCCGACGCCGAGAGCGAGGGCGGCGGTGAGTGCGACGGCGAGACGACGCATCAGGTTCCTTTCGGTGGTGCGGGTCGGCGCGCTCAGGCGTCGCCGACGGGGGCGCCGGCCGGAGCCGGCGTGACGGCCGGAACGGCCGAGGTCTGGGCGGATCCGGTCTGGGCGGATCCGGCCTGGGTGAGGGCGGGCACCACGAGCGGGGCGCCGCTGACCGGGCAGGGCACGACCACGCAGTCCAGCCCGAACACGTCGCGGACCAGGTCCGCGGTGAGGATCTCGCGCGGCTTGCCAGCGGCCACCACCGCGCCGTCGCGCATGGCGATCAGGTGGTCGGCGTACCTGGCCGCCTGGTTGAGGTCGTGCAGCACGGCCACCACTGTCCGGCCGCGTTCGGCGCGCAGCCGGTGCAGCAGGTCCAGCACCTCGACCTGGTGGGCCAGGTCGAGGAACGTGGTCGGCTCGTCCAGCAGCAGCGCGTCGGTGTCCTGGGCCAGAGTCATGGCGATCCACACCCGCTGGCGCTGCCCGCCGGAGAGCGTGTCCACCGGGCGGTCGGCGAGCGCGCTGACGTCGGCCAGCCGCATGGCCTCCTCGACCGCCCGTCCGTCCTCGGCCGACCACTGCCGCCACCAGCGCTGGTACGGCTGCCGGCCGCGCCCGACCAGGTCGGCCACGGTGATCCCCTCGGGCACCAGCGGGCTCTGCGGCAGGACGCCGAGCCGCCGGGCCACGTCCCGGGTCGGCAGATCGCGGATCGCCGCGCCGTCGAGCAGCACCGCGCCGCGCCGGGGCGTGAGCAGCCGGGCCATCGTGCGCAGCAGCGTCGACTTGCCGCAGGCGTTCGGGCCGACGATCACGGTGAACGTGTCGGCCGGCAGGTCGAGGTCCAGTCCGTCCAGCACTGTGCGGCCCTCGTAGCCGACGACCAGGTCGCGGGTGGACAGCAGCGCGGTCACGACCGCCTCCCTCGGGTGCGGAGCAGCACGAAGATCAGGTACGGCCCGCCGATCGCCGCGGTGAGCACGCCGGCCGGCAGTTGGGTCGGCGCCAGCAGCCGGCGGGCACCGAGGTCGGCGAGGACCAGCAGCAACGCGCCGAGCAGCGCGGCGCACAGCAGCGGCGGGCGCTCGGCGCGGACCAGCCGGCGGGCCACCTGCGGGGCCACCAGCGCCACGAAGTCGACGGCGCCGACCTGGGCGGTGACCATGGCGGCGGCCAGCACACCGGTACCGGCCAGCCCCATGCGGCGGGCCACCGGCCGCAGGCCGATCCCGCGCGCGGTGTCGTCGTCGAGCGCGCTGCTGCGCAGCGCCCACCCGGCCCAGAGCAGCACCGGCAGCAGGACCGCGAGCATGCCGGCGATCCAGGCCGCCTCGCTCCACCCCTTGCCGGCGAGCGTGCCGATGAGCCAGATCTGCGCGCGCAGCCCGTCGATCGGGTCGGCGGTGAGCATGACCACCTCGATCAGCGCCCGGAACGCGAACGCCACCGCCACACCCGCGAGCACGAACCGCTGGGCCGCCAGGCCGTGCCGGGCGCCGAGCGCGAACACCGCCACCGCGGCGGCCAGGCCGCCGAGCAGCGCCGCCGGCGCCACCAGCACCGCCGCCGCGCCGCTGGTCAGCGCGATCGTCGCGGCCAGCCCGGCGCCCTGCGTGACACCGATGACGTCGGGGCTGGCGAGCGGGTTGCGGGCCACGCTCTGGATCAGCGTGCCGGCGACGCCGAAGGCCGCCCCTGCCACCGCCGCGAGGACCGCGCGAGGCAGTCGCAGGTCGCGTACCACGAGGTCGTACGGGGTGCCGGCGCCGGAGAGCGACCGCACCACGTCCACCGGGGCGACGTACGGCGTACCCAGCGACAGGCTGACCACCACCGCGACGCACAGCAGCACGAACAGCACCGCCGCCACCACAAGGGGCCGCCACCGGAACGGCACCACCACCGCCCCGACCCGCAGCACTCCACGCCCCCGTGGCCGTCGCACCCCACCCCGTTGATCTTGCACTTCGGGCCCCTCGGGTGACCGGAATGCCCCTTCCGCCGGGGCAGCAAGTGCAAGATCGCGGGAGCCGGGGGTGGGGGTGGGGGCGGGGGTGGTCATGTCGTCACCGTCTTGGCTCGGTGGACCAGGAAGGCCAGGAGCGGGGCGCCGAGCAGGGCGGTGATGATGCCGGCCGGGATCTCGCCGGGCGGGGCGACGAGGCGGCCGGCCACGTCGGCGGCGAGCAGCAGCGCGGGGCCGAGCAGCGCGGCGACCAGGAGCGTCCACCGCTGGTCCGCGCCCACCAGCGCCCGGGCCAGGTGCGGCACGGCCAGCCCGACGAAGGCGATCGGCCCGGCGGCGGCCACCGCCGCACCGGTGAGCAGCACGCCACCGGCCCCGGCGGCGAGCCGGACCAGTGCGACCCGGTGCCCGAGTCCCCGGGCCACGTCGTCGCCGAGGGCGAGCGCGTCCAGACCGCGGGCGGCCAGCGCGGCCAGCAGCACCCCGGCCACCACGAACGGCAGCACCTGCCCGGCCACGCCGACGCCCCGGCCGGTCAGCCCACCGACCACCCAGAAGCGGTACTCCTCGAACGTGCGGGCGTCGATGCTGAGCAGCGCGTACACGATGGCGCCGAGACCGGCGTCGAGGGCCGCGCCGACGAGCGCGAGGGTGACCGGGCTGGCGCCCTCGCGGGTGCGGTTGGCGATGGCGAACACGAGCAGCCCGGCGAGCAGTGCGCCGGCGATGCCGAACCAGACGTACCCGGCGAGCGTGCCCACCCCGAACACGGCGATGGCCAGCACCACACCGAACGACGCCCCGGCGCTGATGCCGAGGATGCGCGGCTCGGCCAGCGGGTTGCGGGTCACCGCCTGGAACAGCACCCCGGCCAGCGCCAGCGCCAGGCCGACGACGAGCCCGAGGGCGGTACGCGGCAGCCGCAGTTCCCGGACCACTGTGGTGGCGTCTCCGCCGTCCGGGGACACGAGCGCGTGCCACACCTGGTCGACGGGGAGATGGCGGCTGCCGAGCGCGAGGCTGGCCAGCAGCGCCAGCAGGAGCAGGAGCGCCGCCGCCACGGTGACCGCGACGCGGCGGACGGTGCCGCGGCGGACGGGAGTCCCGGCCCGCGCGGGCCGGACGGCGACGGTGGTCACGAGGGGGCTTCGCCTTCCGATTAGGTGCGCCTTACCTTAGCTGACCTGGTAAGGCGTACCTAAGCGGGCACTGTCGATGGGGTTGCGCCTCCACCGGGGGGAGGCGCGATGGTGGGCGCATGGACGGTGCGGAGCGCTACTCGATCGGTGACCTGGCCCGGCGGACCGGGCTGCCGGTGAAGACCATCCGGTTCTGGTCCGACCGCGGCGTCGTGCCGCCCACCGACCGGGGACCGGCCGGCCACCGCCGCTACGACGCGGCGGCGGTGGCCCGGCTCGACCTGGTACGGACGTTGCGCGAGCTGGGCGTGGACCTGCCCACCGTGCGCCGGGTGGTGGCGCGGGAGGTCAGCCTGGCCGAGGTCGCCTCGGCGCACGCGGACGCGTTGACCGCGCAGATCCGCCTGCTGCGGTCACGCCGCGCGGTGCTGACGGTGATCGCCCGGCGCGGGGCCTCCCCGTCCGAGGCCGACCTGCTGCACCGGCTGGCCGGCCTGGCCGCGCGGGAGCGGCGGCGGCTGGTCGACGAGTTCCTCGACGCGGCGTTCGGCGGCCTGACCGATCCGGGGTTCGCGGGGATCAGGCGGTCGCTCACGCCGGAACTGCCCGACGATCCGGACGACGGCCAGATCGAGGCGTGGGTGGAGCTGGCCGAGCTGGCCCTGGACCCGGGATTCCGGGCCGGGCTGCGCCGGCTGGCCGAGCAGCACGCGGCGGACCGGGAAGGCGCCGAGGGCGTACGCCGGGACGTGGTCGCCGTGGTCCGGGAGGAGGTGGCCCCGGCGCTCGCCGACGGCATCGAGCCGGCCTCGCCCGACGCCGATCCGATCCTGGACCGGGCGGCGGGCCGGTACGCGCGGCTCTGCGGCCGCTCGGACGACGCCGACCTGCGCCGGCGGATGCTGGACCGGTTGCGGACCGCGAGCGACCCTCGCCGGGAGCGGTACCTGGAGCTGCTCTCCGTGGTCAACGGGTGGCCACCGGCCGAGAGCCTGGCGCCGGTGCTGGACTGGTCGATCCGGGCACTGCGCGCCCGGCAGCACCTAGCCTGAGGACATGCGATTCGACAGGCACACGGTGGTGCTCCTGGTCCGCCCGGACGACGCGCCGGACCTGCCGCAGGACGCCCTCGACCGGATCCAGGACGCCCACCTGGCGCACCAGGCCGGGCTGGTGGAGCAGGGCGCGGTGCTGGCGGCGGGGCCGTTCCTGGACGGCGACGACGGGCGCGTCCGCGGTTTCGTGGTGCTGTCGGTGGACCCGCAGATGGCCCGTGAGCTGTACGCGAACGACCCGGCGGTCCGCGCGGGACGACTCGTCGCGCAGGTCAGTAGCTGGATGGTGCCGGAGGGCCAGGTCCGCTTCGAGCAGGTGCCGGTCCCCCGCTCGATGCTGGAGGCAGCGGCCGGCGACTGAGTGTCGCGGCCGGCAGCGCCCGGAGCGGGGCGCGGTCAGTCCTCCGGGGCCTGCCGGCTGCCCGGCACCACAGGCGTCGGCCACACCCCGGCGCGGGCGGCCACCGGCACCTCGACCTGCTGGTCGGCCCAGACGTACGTCTCGGGCAGCAGGTCGGTGATCGGGATCGCGCGCAGCCCGTCGGGCGGGCCGACGATCACCTTGATCGACGGGAAGTAGTCGAGCAGCACCTGACGGCAGCGTCCGCACGGCGGCAGGACGCCCCGGCCGCGGTCCCCCACCGCGACGATCGCCTCCAGCTCGCCCGCGCCCTGGGTCGCGGCGGCACCGAGTGCGACCACCTCGGCGCACGGGCCGCCGGTGAAGTGGTAGACGTTCACGCCGCTGAACACCCGGCCGTCGGTGCTGCGTACGGCGGCGGCGACTGTGTGGTTGTCGCTGCGGCAGCGCAGCTTCGCGACGGCGGTGGCGGCCTGCACGAGCGCCCGGTCGGTGTCCCGCATGATCATCCCCGCCCCTCGTCGGCCTCGTCCGTCGGCCTCGTCGGCGGCAACTTTATCCGGCGGGGACGGCCGCACCAGGGAGGGCACGCCCAGCGCCGGTAACCCGGGGGCGGTCCGCCGCGCGGCTGCCTATCCTTGGCGACGACATGCAGAATCCAGCCGTACCCGCCGCCCCTGAGACCGCCCGCGACCTGCACCGCCGCCTCGCCCCCCTGATGTTCCGCGATCAGCGCCGGATCCAGCGGCGGCTCGACGGCGTGCGCCGGCTGCGCGACCCGCAGCGGCGGGAGGCGGCGCTGGCCGAGATCGGGGCCGAGGTGACCCGGGCCGAGGCGCGGCTGGAGTCGCGCCGCGCGGCCGTCCCGGCGATCACCTACCCGCCGCAGTTGCCGGTCAGCGAGCGCAAGGACGACATCGCCGCCGCGATCCGCGACCACCAGGTGGTGATCGTGGCCGGTGAGACCGGCTCCGGGAAGACGACCCAGCTCCCCAAGATCTGCCTGGAGCTGGGGCGCGGGATCACCGGCCTGATCGGGCACACCCAGCCCCGCCGGCTGGCGGCCCGCACGGTCGCCGACCGGATCGCCGACGAACTCGGCACCGAGCTGGGCGACGTGGTCGGCTACAAGGTGCGCTTCACCGATCAGGTGGGCGACAACAGCCTGGTCAAGCTGATGACCGACGGCATCCTGCTGGCCGAGTTGCAGACCGACCGGATGCTGCGGCAGTACGACACGCTGATCATCGACGAGGCGCACGAGCGCAGCCTCAACATCGACTTCATCCTCGGCTATCTCAGGCAGCTCCTGCCCCGACGGCCCGACCTCAAGGTCGTCATCACCTCGGCCACCATCGAAACCGACCGGTTCGCGAAGCACTTCGCCGACGCCGAGGGCAACCCGGCGCCGGTGGTCGAGGTGTCCGGGCGCACGTACCCGGTGGAGGTCCGCTACCGGCCGCTGGTCGAGGTCACGGAGGCCGACGAGGAGGACGAGGCCGACGAGGAGAACGTCCGGGACCAGATCCAGGCCATCGGCGACGCGGTCGAGGAGCTGGCCGCCGAGGGGCCCGGCGACATCCTGGTGTTCCTCAGCGGCGAGCGGGAGATCCGGGACACCGCCGACGCGCTGGGCAAGCTGGTGCAGTCCAAGCGGTCGCTGCTCGGCACCGAGATCCTGCCGCTGTACGCCCGGCTGTCCACCGCCGAGCAGCACCGGGTCTTCGCCGCGCACTCCAACCGCCGGGTGGTGCTGGCCACGAACGTCGCGGAGACCTCGCTGACGGTGCCCGGCATCAAGTACGTGGTGGACCCGGGCACCGCCCGGATCTCCCGCTACTCCAGCCGGCTCAAGGTGCAGCGGCTGCCGATCGAGCCGGTCTCGCAGGCCAGCGCCAACCAGCGCAAGGGCCGCTGCGGGCGTACCTCGGACGGCATCTGCATCCGCCTCTACGACGAGCAGGACTTCGACTCCCGCCCCGAGTTCACCGACCCGGAGATCCTGCGGACCAACCTGGCCTCGGTCATCCTCCAGATGACCTCGATCGGGCTCGGCGACGTCGCGGCGTTCCCGTTCATCGACCCGCCGGACCGGCGCAACGTCACCGACGGCGTGAACCTGCTGCACGAGCTGGGTGCGCTCGACCCGGCCGAGACCGACCCGGCGAAGCGGCTCACCGCGCTGGGCCGGCGGCTGGCCCAGCTCCCGGTCGACCCCCGGCTGGCCCGGATGGTCCTCGAAGGCGAGCGCAACGGCTGCGCCACCGAGGTCGTGGTGATCGCCGCCGCGCTGTCCATCCAGGATCCCCGGGAACGCCCGGCCGACAAGCAGGCCCAGGCCGACCAGGCGCACGCCCGGTTCGCCGACAAGGAGTCCGATTTCGTCGCGTACCTGAACCTGTGGCGCTACCTGCGGGAGAAGCAGCGGGAGCTGTCGTCCAGCGCGTTCCGCCGGATGTGCAAGGCCGAATACCTCAACTACCTCCGGGTACGCGAGTGGCAGGACATCGTCAGCCAGTTGCGCCAGGTACTGCGTACCTCCGACAAGGGTGAGGGCCGACGCGGCGCCGGCGCCGACCTGCCGGAGGAGATCGACACCCCGAAGGTGCACCAGTCGCTGCTGCCCGGCCTGCTGTCGCACCTCGGCCTCAAGGACGCGCAGAAGCACGAATACCTGGGCGCTCGGGGCGCGAAGTTCGCGATCTTCCCCGGGTCGGCGCTGTTCAGGAAGCCGCCGCGCTGGGTGATGGCGGCCGAGCTGGTGGAGACGTCCCGGCTGTGGGGGCGGGTGGCCGGGCGGGTCGAGCCGGAGTGGGTCGAGCCGCTGGCCCAGCACCTGGTGAAGCGCAGCTACAGCGAGCCGCACTGGGAGAAGAAGCAGGCCGCGGTGATGGCCTACGAGAAGGTCACGCTGTACGGCATCCCGATCGTCACCTCCCGAAAGGTGAACTTCGGGCGGATCGACGCAGGTCTGAGCCGGGAGCTGTTCATCAGGCACGCCCTGGTCGAGGGCGACTGGCAGACCCACCACCAGTTCTGGCGGGACAACCAGAAGCTGCTGACCGAGATCGAGGAGCTGGAGAACCGGGCCCGGCGTCGCGACATCCTGGTCGACGACGAGACCATCTTCGCCTTCTACGACCAGCGGATCCCCGCCGACGTGGTCTCCGGACGGCACTTCGACTCGTGGTGGAAGAAGACCCGCCGGGAGCGGCCCGACCTGCTCACGTTCACCCGCGAGCTGCTCGTCAACGACGGCCGGGGCGGGGTGGACGAGGAGGACTTCCCGGACCAGTGGCGGGCCGACGGCGTGACGCTGCCGCTGACGTACACGTTCGACCCGACCGCGCCCACCGACGGCGTCACTGTGGACATCCCGCTGCCGCTGCTCAACCAGGTGCCGGCGGAGAGCTTCGACTGGCAGGTGCCGGGGCTGCGCGAGGAGCTGGTGATCGCGCTGATCCGGTCGCTGCCCAAGCCGGTACGGCGCAACTTCGTGCCGGTGCCCGACTACGCGCGCGCCGCGCTCGCCGCGATCACACCGGGCGAGGAGCCGCTGTTGGCCGCGCTGACCCGGCAGCTGCGCCGGATGACCGGGGTGACGGTCCCGGCCGACGCGTGGGACCTCGGCAGGCTGCCGCCGCACCTGCGGGTCACGTTCCGGGTGCTCGGCGACGACGACAAGCCGGTCGCCGAGGGCAAGGACCTGCCGGCGCTGCAACGCGAGCTGCGCCAGGAGGTACGCCAGGTCGTGGCCGCCGCCGCGCCCGACGTCGCCCGGACCGGGCTGACCGAGTGGTCGATCGGCGCGCTGCCGCGCACCATCGAGCAGGTACGCGCAGGCTTCGCGGTGACCGCGTACCCGGCGCTGGTGGACGAGGGCGCGACGGTCGGGGTGAAGGTGTTCGACTCCGCCGCCGAGCAGGAGGCCGCGCACTGGGCGGGCACCCGGCGGCTGCTGCGGCTGACGATGCCGTCACCGGCGAAGTTCCTCCAGGGGCGGCTGAGCAACGAGGCGAAGCTGGCGCTGTCCCGCAACCCGCACGGCAGCGTGCCGGACCTGATCGAGGACGCGGCCGGCGCGGCGATCGACAAGCTGATCGGCGACGCGGGCGGCCCGGCCTGGGACGCCGAGGGCTTCGCCGTGCTGCGCGACAAGGTCCGCGCCGACCTGGTGGACACCGTGGTCGAGATCATGGAGCGGGTACGCCGGGTGCTCGCTTCCGCGTACGCGGTGGAGCAGCGGCTCGGCGCCACCCGCAACCTCGCCGTGGTGGCCGCGCTGGCCGACATCCGCAACCAGCTCACCGGCCTGGTGCACAAGGGTTTCATCACCGAGACGGGGTACGCGCGCCTGCCCGACCTGCTGCGCTACCTGACCGCGATCGAGCGGCGGCTGGACCGGTTGCCGGGCAACCCGCAGCGGGACAAGCAGCAGCAGGACCGCGTCGCCGTGGTGCAGAAGGAGTACCGGGACATGCTGGCCGCGCTGCCCCCGCCGCGACGTGCCTCGGCGGCGGTCCGCCAGATCCGCTGGATGATCGAGGAGCTGCGGGTGAACGTCTTCGCCCAGGCCCTGGGAACCCCCTACCCCGTCTCGGAGCAGCGAATCTACCGAGCCATGGACGACGCCGAGGGCCGCTGACCCACCCCGCCCGCCGCCCCCGCCCTCGCCCTCGCCCTCGCCCTCGCCCTCGCCCTCGTCGATCTTGCACTTGGTGCCCCCGCGCAGTGGCATTCGCACCTTTCGCCGGGGCCGAAAGTGCAAGATCGCGCGGGAGAGGGGCGGCGGGAGAGGGGCGGTCAGAGGGGCTCTACGCCTGGGGGGAGTTCGGCGGTGGCGGTGGCGTCGTGGACGTACTCCAGGAGGATGCGGCGCAGCTCGCGCCCGGCGTGGGTGGGCACCACGTCGCGGCGGCGGGCCACCGCGATGGTCCGGCGGACGCCGGGCGGGACGAGCCGGGTGACCCGGATGCCGGCGCGGCGGGCCACCACGATGCCGGGCACCAGCGCGACGCCGAGCCCGGCCTCGACGAAGCTGAGCACGGCGTCCATCTCCCCGCCGTCGACGGACAGGGTCGGCTCGAACCCGGCCGCCCGGCACGCCTGGAGCGTGGCGTCGCGCAGGTCGTAGCCCTCGCGGAACATGACGAGCGGCTGGTCGCGCAGGTCGGTGATGCGTAACTCCCCGGCCTCCGAGGCGCCCGGCAGCGGGTCGACCGAGGCGACCACCAGGCTCTCCCGCAGGATCGGGTCGGCGCGCAGCCCCGGGTCGGTGCCGGCCGACGGCATGATGATCAGGGCGAGGTCGAGGTCGCCGCGGAGCAGGTCCCGGACGAGGTCCTGCGAGCCGCCCTCCTCCACGCGCAGGTCGATCGTGGGGTGCGCGTCGCGGAACCGGCGCAGCACCGGCGGGGCGAGCGAGGTGGCGAGGCTGGGGGTGGCGCCGAGCCGGACCCGGCCCCGGCGCAGCCCCACCAGTTCCTGCACCTCGCGGGTGGCGGTCTCCACGTCGGCGAGGATCCGCTTGGCCAGCGGCAGCAGCACCTCACCTGCCGCGGTCAGTGTGATGTTGCCCCTTACCCGTTCGAACAGCGGGGCCCCCAGGTCGGTCTCCAGCGCGTGAATTTGCTTACTCAACGAGGGCTGGGTTATGCCGACAAGATCGGCCGCCTGGGTGAAATGTCGTACTTCGGCGACCGCCACGAAGTACCGAAGCTGATGGAGCTGCATCTACATAGCCTACGGCTATCAACGCTGCGATTTCGATGCATTGGACGCCTGATCGAAGTGCTCCTAGCGTCGACCGCGTGGTAATCACGAAAACTCGGTCGCCCATCCGCTCGAACGTCGGCCTCAAGGCCGTCATGGCGGTGACGGGCATCATCCTCGTGCTGTTCCTGATCGCGCACATGCTCGGCAACCTGAAGATCTTCACGGGTGAGACGTCGTTCGACCACTACGCGCACTGGCTGCGGGACATCGGCACGCCGCTGCTGCCGACGACGTGGTTCCTGTGGATCCAGCGCACCGTGCTCACCGTCGCCGTGCTCGGGCACATCGGCGCGGCCACCGTGCTCGCGATGCGGTCCCGGGCCGCCCGCCCGGTCCGGTACGCGCACCGCCGCAAGATCCACGTGAACTACGCGGCCCGCACGATGCGCTGGGGTGGTGTGATCATCCTGCTCTTCGTGATCTACCACATCCTCGACCTGACCACGGGTCACCTGAACCCGCAGGGCGACCCGGCCAACCCGTACGGCAACGTGGTCGCCGGCTTCGCGCCGGAGCGCTGGTACGTCACGCTCTTCTACACCCTCGCGCTGGTGACCCTCGGCTTCCACCTGCGCCACGGCGCGTTCAGCGCGTTCCGCAGCCTCGGCCAGCAGACGCCGAAGGGCGAGCGCCGGGCCCGGATCGCCGCGCTCGTCTTCGCCGTCGCGCTCGTCGGCGGCTACCTGCTGGTTCCGTTCGCCGTGATCACCGGATTGGTGTCCTGACATGGATCTCTACACCGAGGGCGACCCGATCGCCGACACCCGGGCCCCGGACGGCCCGATCGAGACGCGGTGGGACCGCCACCGCTTCGAGATGAAGCTGGTCAACCCGGCCAACCGCCGGAAGATGACGGTGATCGTGGTCGGCACCGGCCTGGCCGGCGGCTCCGCCGCCGCCACCCTGGCCGAGCAGGGCTACCAGGTGCGGTCCTACTGCTACCAGGACAGCCCGCGCCGGGCCCACTCGATCGCCGCGCAGGGCGGTATCAACGCCGCCAAGAACTACCGCAACGACGGCGACTCGGTGCACCGCCTGTTCTACGACACGGTCAAGGGCGGCGACTTCCGCTCCCGCGAGTCGAACGTGCACCGGCTGGCCGAGATGTCGGTGAACATCATCGACCAGTGCGTGGCCCAAGGCGTGCCGTTCGCCCGCGAGTACGGCGGCCTGCTGGACACCCGCTCCTTCGGCGGCGCGCAGGTGCAGCGCACCTTCTACGCCCGGGGCCAGACGGGCCAGCAGCTGCTGCTCGGCGCGTACCAGGCGCTGGAGCGGCAGATCGGCCTGGGCAACGTGGAGATGAACGCCCGCCACGAGATGCTCGAACTGGTCCTCGTCGACGGCCGCGCGCGCGGCATCGTGGTCCGCGACATGGTCACCGGCGAGATCAGCACCGAGATGGCCGACGCGGTCGTGCTCGCCTCCGGCGGCTACGGCAACGTCTTCTATCTCTCCACCAACGCCAAGGGCTGCAACGTCACCGCCTCCTGGCGGGTGCACCGCAAGGGCGCGTACTTCGCCAACCCCTGCTACACGCAGATCCACCCGACCTGCATCCCGGTCTCCGGCGACCACCAGTCGAAGCTGACCCTGATGAGCGAGTCGCTGCGCAACGACGGCCGGGTGTGGGTGCCCAAGGCCAAGGGCGACCAGCGCAGCCCGCGGGACATCCCCGAGGACGAGCGGGACTACTACCTGGAGCGGATCTACCCGTCCTTCGGCAACCTGGTCCCCCGCGACATCGCCTCCCGCGCCGCGAAGAACGTGTGCGACGAGGGACGCGGCGTCGGCCCGACCGGCCTCGGCGTCTACCTGGACTTCGCCGACGCCATCAACCGGCTCGGCCGTAAGGCCATCGAGGCCAAGTACGGCAACCTCTTCGAGATGTACGAGCGGATCACCGGCGAGGACCCGTACGAGGTGCCGATGCGGATCTACCCCGCCGTGCACTACACGATGGGTGGCCTCTGGGTCGACTACGACCTCCAGTCGACGATCCCCGGCCTGTTCGTGATCGGTGAGGCCAACTTCTCCGACCACGGCGCGAACCGGCTCGGCGCCTCGGCGCTGATGCAGGGCCTGGCCGACGGCTACTTCGTGCTGCCGAACACGCTCGCCAACTACCTGGCCTCCAACTCGCTGGACAAGGTCGACGCCAGCCACCCCGAGGCGGTCGCGGCGCGCACCGAGGTCGAGGACCGGATCAAGCGGCTGCTGGCGATCAACGGCGACCGTACGGTGGACTCGTTCCACCGCGAGCTGGGCCAGATCATGTGGGAGCACTGCGGCATGGAGCGCTCCGAGGCCGGGCTACGCAAGGCGATCGACGAGATCCGCGCGCTGCGTGAGCAGTTCTGGCAGCGGGTGCGCGTGCCGGGTGACGGCGAGGGCCTCAACCAGTCGCTGGAGAAGGCCGGCCGGGTGGCCGACTTCTTCGAGCTGGCCGAGCTGATGTGCATCGACGCCCTGCACCGCGAGGAGTCCTGCGGCGGCCACTTCCGGGCCGAGCACCAGACGCCCGACGGCGAGGCGCAGCGCGACGACGACCGGTTCGCCTACGTGGCGGCCTGGGAGTTCACCGGCACCGGTGAGCCCGTGCTGCACAAGGAAGACCTGACCTTCGAATACGTCCACCCCACGCAGCGGAGCTACAAGTGAACCTGACCCTGCGCATCTGGCGCCAGACCGGCCCCGAGGACAAGGGTCGGATGGTGACCTACCCGGTGCAGGACGTGTCCCCGGACATGTCCTTCCTGGAGATGCTCGACGTGCTCAACGAACGGCTCATCCTCGACGGCGAGGAGCCGGTGGCGTTCGACCACGACTGCCGCGAGGGCATCTGCGGCATGTGCAGCCTCATGATCAACGGTGAGGCGCACGGCCCGCAGCGCGGCACCACCGCCTGCCAGCTGCACATGCGGCAGTTCTCCGACGGCGACACGATCGACATCGAGCCCTGGCGGGCCCGCGCGTTCCCGGTCGTCAAGGACCTGGTGGTCAACCGCAACGCGTTCGACCAGATCATCGCCGCCGGCGGCTACGTCACCGCGCCGACCGGCAGCGCCCCGGAGGCGCACTCGGTGCCGGTGCCGAAGGCCGACGCGGACGCCGCGTTCGAGTCGGCTGCCTGCATCGGCTGCGGCGCCTGCGTGGCGGCCTGCCCGAACGGCTCCGGCATGCTGTTCACCGCCGCGAAGATCACCCAGCTCTCGCTGCTGCCCCAGGGCCAGCCGGAGCGCTACACCCGGGTGATCGGCATGGTGGACGCGCACGACGAGGCCGGCTTCGGCGGCTGCACCAACATCGGCGAGTGCGCGGCGGCCTGCCCGAAGGGCATCCCGCTGAACACCATCGGCCGCCTCAACCGGGACTACCTGAAGGCGACGGCCAAGCGCTCCGGCTCCTGACCGGACACCGCACCACCCCACGCGACCGCCGCGCCCCGCTTCCGGGGGCGCGGCGGTCGCGCTTGTCCGGGGGTACGCCCCGGCGATTGGTACGGTGAAGCGCCAACCGCGTCACCGTCTCCCCCGGGAGGGCACCCATGGCCCGGACCGCTCCCGCGCAGGCGTCCTCCCCCGAGGCGGGTCACGACGAACCGGCCGACCGGCCCGAGTCGCTGCTGGAACGCGCCTTCACCGAGGCGTTGCACAGCGCCGACGACAGCGACGAGGTGGCGACCCGGATCCTCGACGCGGCCTACGAGCAGTTCTGCCGGATGGGCATCCGCCGCTCCACGATGGAGGACGTGGCCCGGCGGGCGGGCGTCTCCCGGATCACCGCGTACCGCCGGTTCGCCACCAAGGACCGGCTGGTCGAGCAGGTGGTCCGCCGCGAGTTCCGGCGCTACTTCGACCGGTTCCTGGTCGACATCCAGCAGGCGGCCACCGTCGGCGACCGGGTGGTGCTGGGCTTCGTCAGCGCGCTGGACGCGATCCGCCGCAACCCGCTGATCGGCGGGCTGATGAGCGTCGAACCGGACGTGCTCATCCCCTCGATGATCAGCGACGGCGGGCGGACCCTGGCCACCGTGCAGCGGTTCGTCGCCGGGCAGCTGCGCCGCGAGCAGCGCGCCGGCACCATCGCCGCCACAGTCGACGTGGAGGTGGTCGCCGAGCTGATGACCCGGCTGTCCTGTTCCTTCCTGCTCACCCCGAGCCACGTCATCGACCTGGACGACGCCGACGAGCTGCGGACCATGGCCCGCCGGTTCCTCGTACCCATGCTGGAGCCCGGCTCACAGGCCGAGTGACCGGCCGATCACCTCCTTCATGATCTCCGTGGTGCCGCCGTAGATGGTCTGGACGCGGGCGTCCAGGTAGGCGCGGGCCACCGGGTACTCGCGCATGTAGCCGTAGCCGCCGTGCAGTTGGAGGCACCGGTCCACGACGCGCTGCTGCAACTCGGTGCACCACCACTTCGCCATCGCCGCCGTCTCCGCGGTGAGGTCCGGCGCTACCAGGCAGTTGTCGACGAAGACCCGGCCCAGGCGCAGCTCGGTGGCGAGTTCGGCGAGTACGAACCGGTTGTGCTGGAAACTGCCGATGGGACGGCCGAACGCCTGGCGTTGCCTGCAGTAGTCGAGCGTCTGCGCGAACACCGTCTCGGCCCCGGCGAGCGCCGCGACGGCTATCGACAGCCGCTCCAGCGGCAGGTTGCGCATCAGGTAGGCGAAGCCCTCGCCCTCCGCGCCGAGCAGGTTGGCCGCTGGTACGCGGACGTCGGAGAAGAACAGCTCGGCGGTGTCCTGCGCCTTCTGCCCGAGCTTGTCGAGGTTGCGGCCGCGCTCGAATCCCGGCATGCCGCGCTCGACCACGAGCAGGCTGATCCCCCGCCGCCCGGCGCCGGGATCGGTACGGGCCACCACGACGACCAGGTCGGCCAGGATGCCGTTGCTGATGAACGTCTTCTGCCCGTTGAGGACCCAGTCGTCGCCGTCGCGTACCGCTGTGGTGGTGATGCCCGCCAGGTCGCTGCCCGCGCCCGGCTCGGACATGGCGATGGCGGTGACGATCTCGCCGGAGCAGAAGCCCGGCAGCCAGCGCTGCTTCTGCTCCTCGGTGGTCAGGTCGGTCAGGTACGGGCCGATGATGTCGTTGTGCAGGCCGAACGCGGGCCCGCTCGCACCGGCCCGGGCGAGTTCCTCGGTCAGGACGGCGTGGAAGCGCCGGTCGGTGACCCCGGCGCCGCCGTACCGTTCGTCGACGAAGAAGCCGAGCAGTCCGGCGGCGCCGGCGGCCCGCCACACGCCGCGGTCGACGATGCTGTCGGCCTCCCAGCGCTCGTGGTGCGGGGTGATCTCCTTGTCGATGAAGGCGCGCACCAGTTCGGCGAACGCGAGGTGGTCGGCGGTGAAGATCGCGCGGTCCATGTGTGTGGGCTCCTCCCCTGCGCTACCGGGCCATGTCCGCGACGGCGGCGACGAGACGCCGGGGGTCCTCGCCCAGCGGCGCGACGTTGAGGATCGTCACGCCCGCGTCGCGGTACTCCTGGACCCGGTCACGCACGTAGCTCTCCGGTCCGATCAGGCTGGTGCGTTCCAGCAGTTCCGCCGGCACCGCGGCGGCGGCCTCGGCCTTGCGGCCGTCCAGGTAGAGCTCCTGGATGCGGTCCGCCTCGGCGGCGTAGCCGTAGCGGCACAGAAGGTCGTGGTAGAAGTTGCGGCCCTTGGCGCCCATCCCGCCCACGTACAGGGCGATCAGCGGCCGGGCGAGGTCGCGCAGCCCGGTCACGTCCGGGCCGATCGCCAGCGGCCCGCCGGCCACCACCTCCAGCGGCCCGAGGTCAGCCGGCCGTTTCGCCCGGCCGGCCGCCAGCGCGGCACCCCAGACGTCGCCCGCGCGCTGCGGATCGTAGAGGAACGGCAGCCACCCGTCGGCGATCTCGGCGGTCATCCGGACGTTCCGGTCACCGAGGCTCGCCACGTGGATCGGGATCCGGTCGCGGACCGGGTGGGTGAGGATCTTCAGCGGCTTGCCCAGTCCGGTGCCCTCGCCGGGCGGCAGCGGCAGCCGGTAGAGGCCGTCGTTCGTCAGCGTCTCGCGCCGCCACACCCGCCGGCAGATGTCGATCACCTCGCGGGTGCGGGCCAGCGGCCGGTCGTACGCGACGCCGTGCCATCCCTCGATCACCTGCGGTCCGGACGCGCCGAGGCCGAGGATGGCCCGGCCACCGGACATCGCGTCCAGGCCCGCGGCGGTCTGCGCGAGCAGAGCCGGGGTACGCGAGAAGATCGGCAGGATCGCGGAGCCGATGTGGACCCGGCTCGTCCGGGCGGCGAGGTAACCCATCACGGTGGGCGCGTCGAAGCCGTACGCCTCGGACACCCAGACCACGTCCAGGCCGTCCTGTTCCCAGGCGGCCACGTCGTCGGCGCCGCTTCTGGGGTCGGCGGCGTACGCCAGTGTCGTCCCGATACGCATCAGTACGCTGCTCCCTGCTTCCGGCCGACGACGCCGTCGTCCAGCCATCGCGGTAGGTGTGCGCCCAGTCCCCAGTCGGTGAGGACGGGCTCGGTGTCGGCGCCGGGCGCGGGCGGCGGGCCGCCGACCCGGCCGGGTGTCCCGGACAGGCGGGGCGCCACGGCCGGCTGCCGGACGCCGAAGTGCTCCTCGTACGTGCCGCGCGCCGCCAGGTGCGGGTGGCCCGGCGCCTCGGTGAGCGACAGCACCGGCGCGACGCACGCGTCGGTGCCGTCGAACACCGCTGTCCACTCGTCGCGGGTACGGCCGGCGAACACCTCGGCGAAGCGGGCGCGCAGCACCGGCCATCCGGCCACGTCGTGCTGTGCCGGCAGGTCCGCGCCTGCGAGCCCGAGCAGCCGCAGCAGTTCGGCGTAGAACTGGGGTTCCAGCGCGCCCACAGCCATGTGCCCGCCGTCGGCGGTGGCGTACACGTCGTAGAACGGCGCGCCGCCGTCGAGCAGGTTGCGGCCCCGCTCGGGCCGCCAGGCGCCCTGCGCGAGCAGCCCGGCGAACGGGGTGGTGAGGTGGGCCGCGCCGTCCACGATGGCGGCGTCGACGACCTGCCCACGGCCGGTGGCACCCGCCACGTGCAGCGCGGCCAGGATGCCGACGACCAGGTAGAGCGCGCCGCCGCCGAAGTCGCCGACCAGGTTGAGCGGGATCTGCGGCGGCCCGCCGGCGCGGCCGATCGGGTGCAGCGCCCCGGCCACCGCGATGTAGCCGATGTCGTGGCCCGCGGCGCGGGCCAGCGGCCCGTCCTGTCCCCACCCGGTCATCCGCCCGTACACCAGGCCCGGGTTGCGGGCCAGCGCGGCCTGCGGTCCGACGCCGAGCCGTTCGGCCACGCCGGGGCGCCAGCCCTCGATCAGGATCGCGGCCCGGCCGGCCAGCGCGAGGACCACCTCGGCGCCGTCGGGGTGCTTCAGGTCCACCACGACCGAGCGCTTGCCCCGGTTGAGCAGGTTCCGCCCGGGGTCGCCGGCCGGGAGCGTGCCGGGCTCGGGCCGGTCGACGCGCACCACGTCGGCGCCGAGGTCGGCCAGCAGCATGGCGGCGAACGGGCCGGGTCCGATCCCGGCCAGTTCCACGACCCGGACGCCGGCGAGCGGGCCGCTCACGCGCCGCCCCGTGGGGCGAAGCGGGGTGCGCGGCCCTGGGCCCGACTGAGCAGGGCCTCGCCGAAGTCGGCGCCGGCCAGCGACTCGACCATGAGGCGGATCGCGTCGGCGGCGGCCTCGGCGGCGCCGGTCTCCGCACCCGACCACACCTGCCGCCGGATCACCGCCATGGAGGCCGGTGAGCAGTGTTCGGCCAGGGCCGCGGCATACGCTTGCGCCTCGGCCAGCACCTCGTCGCGCGGGAGCACGCGTTGCACAAGCCCGATCCGGAACGCCTCCGCCGCGTCGACCTTGCGGCCGGACAACAGCAGGTCCAGCGCGGCGCCGACGCCCACGAGCCGGGGCAGCAGCCAGGCGCTGCCGTACTCGGCGACGAGGCCGAGCCGGCTGAACGAGGTGGACAGGCGCGCCTCCGCCGCCATGAACCGCACGTCGGCGTAGAGCGGGTGGACCAGGCCGAGGCCGGCCGCGCCGCCGTTCATCGCGGCGACGATCGGCGTGCCGAGCGTCAGCGGCAGGTGCGGCGGGAAGCCGAACTCGCCGGCGAGCAGGTCGCGGTTGCGTTCGTCGAGCAGCGCGGCGAGCGCCTCCGGGTCGGCGCCGGAGCAGAACCAGTCACCGGAGCCGGTGACCACGACCGCCCGGACCTCCGGGTCGGCGTCCGCCGCCACCAGGGCCGCGTAGTAGTCGCGGAACATCTCCAGCGACATCGCGTTGCGCCGGTCGGGCCGGTCGAACCAGATGGTGCGGACGCCGTCTCTGGTGGCGGCCCGCAGTCCGGCGCCGGCCGGTTCGGACTCCGGCACGGTCGAGCTCATCGGCGCTCCTGTTCTGACATTTGACATTTGATACTCTGGGCTGGTGGCGGACCGCGGCAGGATCCAGAACGTCTCTCAGCCCCAGCTCTCCGAGACCGTGGCGAGCCTGCTGCGCGACCGGATCATGTCCGGCCAGCTGCGCCCCGGCGAACGCATCCGGCTCGAAGAGGTCGCCCAGGAGACCGGGCTGAGCATCACACCGGTACGCGAGGCGCTGCTGATGCTGCGCGCGGAGGACATGGTCGAGCTGCAACCGCGTCGCGGGCACGTGGTGGCGCCGCTGTCGCGGCAGGACATCATCGACGTGTTCAGCCTCCAGGGCCACATCGCCGGTGAGCTGGCCGCCCGGGTAGCCGTCAGCATCACCCCGGAGCAGCTCGACGACCTGCGGCAGCAGCACGAGCGGCTGCGCCGCGCCGCCCAGGCCCGGCAGGTCAGCCGGGTCGAGCAGCTCGAATACGAGTTCCACCGCCGGATCAACCGGCTCGCCGACGCACGCAAGCTGTCCTGGCTGCTGCGCACCGTGACCCGCTACACGCCGTCGCGGTTCTACGCCGCGGACGCGGAGTGGCGGGCCGGCATGGTCGCCGATCACGAGGCGCTGCTCGACGCGCTCGCGGCGGGCGACCCGGAGGCGGTCCGGCCGGTCATGGCCCGGCACTTCACCGACGGCGCGGAGCGGCTGGTCAAGCACCTGGACGGCCTGGGCGTGTGGAACGAGTGAGTCACCGGCGGCCATGACGCCACGCGAACATCGCCAGCGAGCGCTTCATCGCGGCGGCGGACGGCTGAAGCGTCATCACCTCGATCAGCGGCCGGAACCGCTGCCACGTCACCGATCGCGCCCGGGCGAACTCGCGCAGGCCGTCCGCGCCGTGGATCCGCCCGAACCCCGAGTCGCCCACGCCGCCGAAGGGCAGTGACGGCACGCCCGCGTACCCCAGCACCGAGTTGACCGACACCGCGCCGGCCCGCAGCCGCCCGGCGAGCGCCAGGCCACGACGGCGGTCGCGGGTGAAGATCGAGCCGGAGAGCCCGTAGCTGGTCGCGTTCGTGCGGCGTACCGCCTCGTCCGCGTCGGCCACCGGGTTGACGACGAGCACCGGGCCGAACGTCTCCTCGGTGACGGCGGTGCTGTCTTCGGGCACGTCGGTCAGCACGACCGGCTCCACGAACGGGGGCCGGACCGAAGCCGCGTCACCGACCACCGCCCGGCCGCCCCGGTCGAGCGCGTCGGTGACGTGGCGCCGGACGACCTCGGGTTGGGTGGGCGTGGTCATCGGCCCGTACGGCGCGTCCGGCTCGGCACCCGGCCGGACCTGCCGCGCCAACTCGGTGAGCGTGGCCAGGAACGGCTCGTAGACGGACCGTTCGACGTAGACGCGCTCGACGCCGGCACACGTCTGCCCGGCGTTGCCGAGTCCGCCGAAGACCGCCGCCTGCGCTGCCGCGTCGAGGTCGGCGTCGGCGGTGACGATCAGCGCGTCCTTGCCGCCGCCCTCGATCACCACCGGTGTCAGGCTCTCGGCGCAGGCGGCCATGACGGCGCGCCCGGTCGCTGCCGACCCGGTGAACGCGATCTTGTCGACCGAGGCGCGGCACAGCGCGGCGCCGGTCGTGCCGTCGCCGGTGACCACCTGGAGGACCGGGTGGTCGGGAAGCAGCTCGTGCCAGCGCTCGGCCAGCCACACCCCGACGCCCGGGGTGAACTCGCTGGGCTTGAACACCACCGCGTTGCCGGCGGCGAGCGCGTGCGACACCGCACCCATCGGCGTGTAGACGGGGTAGTTCCACGGCCCGATCACGCCGACCACGCCGTACGGCACGTACTCGACCGAGGCGGCCTGGTTGAACGCGAGCAGGCCGGAGGAGACCGACCGCCGCCTGAGCACCCGCCCGGCGTGCCGGGCCGCCCAGTCCAGGTGCTCGACGGCGAGCATCACCTCGAGCTGGGCCCCGGCGAGGCTCTTGCCGGTCTCGCTCCGGACGATCCCGGCCAGCTCCTCGATGCCACCGGCGACCGCCGCCTTGTACGCCAGCAGGTGCCGGCGGCGCTGCCTGGCGTCCAGCCCGGCCCACCAGCCGGCCGCCTCGCGGGCCCGCGTCACGGCGGCGCGTACGGCGGCGTCGTCGGCGATGTCGTAGTCGGCGCGGTGCTCACCTGTCACCGGGTCGACGACGCGCAGCCGGCGGGGGTGCTCAACGAGGGACGTCATCGGCGGCCTCCTGACATTTGATATTCGATAGTTTAGCCTTGCTGTCAATCCCTCACGATGCGCTGGAGGTACCGCGGTGGAGTGGAGCGACGAGCAACTGTCACTTGTCGAGGCGGTGCGGGACTTCTGCCGCCGCGAGCAACGGCACCGTCTCACCGACGGCGGGCGGGAACCGCACAGCCCGGAGCTGTACCGGAAGATGGCCGAACTCGGCTGGCTCGGCCTGTCGCTGCCGGAGGAGTTCGACGGCGGCGGCGCCGGCATGACGGAGCTGTGCCTGTTCCTGGAGGAGACCAGCCGGGCGATGGCGCCCATCGGCGGGTTCACCACCTCGATCATCGTCGCCGCCACGTACCAGCGGTTCGGCACGCCGGAGCAGAAGAAGCTGATCCTCAGCGGCGTGGCCCGCGGCGTGGTCGAGGCGGTCGCGATGTCCGAGCCCGAGGCCGGCTCCGACGTGGCGAACCTGAGCTGCCGGGCCGAGCGGCGCGGCGACGGGTGGGTGGTCAACGGGCAGAAGACGTGGTGCTCGAACGCCCACCTGGCCGAGCACATCCTGCTCGTCGCGCGCACCTCGGGCCGGGCCGGCGACCACCAGGGCCTGACCATGTTCCTGGTCCCGGCCGGCGCGCCCGGCCTGACCGTGTCCGGCATCGACACCATGGGCGGCCGCGAGGTCAACGACCTCTACTTCACCGACTGCGTGCTGCCCGCCGACGCGGTGGTCGGCCGGGTCGACCACGGCTGGCGGCAGCTGATGGCCGGGCTCAACATGGAACGGCTGATCCTCGCCAGCGTGGTGCTCGGCATCGCCCGGCGCGCGTTCGACGACGTGGTGGCGTACGTGAAGGACCGCCGCCAGTTCCGCCGGCCGATCGGATCGTTTCAGGTGATCCGGCACCGCCTGGCCGACCTGGCCACCGAGATCGAGTGCGCCCGGCTGCTCGTCTACGACACCGCCGCGAAGGTCGACAAGGCACCGGACACGGTGCTGCCCCGGGAGAGTTCGATGGCGAAGCTCAAGGCCACCGAGACGGCCCGGCGCGTCGCGCTGGACGCGATGCAGATGATGGGCGGCTACGGCTACACCACCGAGTTCGACATGGAACGCCTGGTCCGCTCGGCGATCGTGTCCACCGTGTACGGCGGCGCCAGCGAGATCCAGCGCGAGATCATCGCCAAGACGTACGGCCTGTCCGAGCAGATGTCCTGACCCACCCGGCCCTTCGGTCGATCGGAGGCACCGTGCACCTGTCCGACCGCCAGCGCGCCGCCCTGGCGAGCATCTGCGACACGTTCGCGCCGGGTGACGGCGCCGGGATCCCGTCGGCCAGCCGGCTCGGCGCGACCGAGGTGATGGCCGCACTCGTCCTGCACAATCCGCGCGCCGCCGAGGTCCGGCAGTTCCTGCGGCTGCTGGACCGGTGGGACTCCCCCGCCACCCAGTTCGTCCTCGGCGGTTCCGCGCGGCCGTTCTCCCGGCAGTCGCAGGAGCGCCGGGAGAAGACGCTGCTCGCGCTGGCCCACTCGCGGATCACCGCCAAACGGGCGCTGTTCCAGGCGCTCAAGGGCGCCGCCACCCTCTCCTACTACCTGACGCCGGGGCCGGCCGGGCACTCGCCCGTGTGGGACGCCATCGGCTACCCCGGACCGCTCGGGGTCCGGCCCGACGCGCCCGCGCCGCCGCTGGCCCCGGTCCACCCGTCCGCGCCGACCACGCTGGACTGCGACGTCGTCGTCGGATCCGGCGCCGGCGGCGGCACTGCCGCCGCGGTCCTCGCCGGGCACGGCCTGGACGTGGTCGTCGTCGAGAAGGGCGGCTACTACGACGACCGGGACTTCGACGGCGGGGAGCTGTCCGGACTGTCCCGGCTCTACGCCCCGGGCCCCGCCGCCACCGCCGAGGGCCAGCTCAGCCTCCTCCAGGGGCAGTGCCTCGGCGGGGGCACAGTGGTGAACTACACCACGTCGTTCCCCACCCCGGCCCGGGTACGCGAGGAGTGGGCCGCGCTCGGCGTGCCGCAGTTCGCCACCGACGAGTACGACAGCTGCCTCGACGCGGTGTGGTCGAGGCTGGGCGTCAACCGCGAGCACGGCCGGATCTCCTCCCGGGACGCGCTGATGGAGCGCGGACTGAACCGCCTGGGCTGGCACGTCGACGAGATGCCCCGCAACGTCGACGGCTGCGACACCGGTGTCGAGTGCGGGCGCTGCGGCCTGGGCTGCCGGATCGGCGCCAAACGGTCCGCGACGAAGACCTGGCTGGCCGACGCGGAGCGCGCCGGTACGCGGCTCGTCGTCGGCGTCGACGTGCGGACCGTCACCGTCGAAGCGGGCCGGGCGACGGGCGTGACCGGCCACACCGCGGACGGGCACCCGGTCGCCGTACGCGCCCGCGCCGTGGTGGTCGCGGCCGGCAGCGTGCAGACACCCGCCCTGCTCCGCCGCTCCGGGCTCACCAACCCGAACATCGGCCGGCACCTGCACCTGCATCCCGCGACCGGCGTGTGGGGCGTGTTCGCCGAGGAGGTGCGGCCGTGGGAGGGCGGGATGCAGACCCGGTACTCCACCGAACACGCCGATCTCGACGGCCGCGGCTACGGCGTCATCTACGAGACCGCCGCCACCAACCCGGCCACCGCTGTGTCGTTCATGAGCTGGACGGGCGGACGGGCGCATCTGGACCGGATGCGCGCGCTGCCGCACCTCGGCGGGGTCGGCGTGATCACCCGCGACCGCGACAGCGGTGAGGTCCGGGTCGGCCGCGACGGCGAGCCGGTGGTGCACTACCGCCTTTCCCCCTACGACGCGGCCCATCTGCGAGCAGGGATCGCCGGCGCGGCCCGGATCGTCGAGGCGGCCGGAGCGCTGCGGCTCTGGTCCGGACACCAGCGCGGCCCGGTCTGGGAACGCGGCACGGGTTCCATCGACGAGTTCGTCCGGCACGTCGAGACGCTGGGGACCGCGCCCGGGCAGGTCGCCATGGCCGCCCTGCACATCATGGGCGCGGCCCGGATGGGCGGCAGCGCGGCGACGTCGGTGGCCCGGCCGGACGGCGCGACGTGGGAGGTCCCCAACCTGGTCCTCGCCGACGCGTCGACCTTCCCGGGGTCGCTGGGCGTCAACCCGATGATCTCCGTGGAGGCCATCGCGTACATGAACGCCCAGCGACTCGCCGCCGCGCTCTGACCGCCGCTACTCGAACCGTTCGCCCCGCTCGGCCATGGCCGTCAGCAACGGCGGCGGGTCGAACCGCTCGCCGTAGCGCTCTGCGAGCACCCGGGCGCGGGCCACGAAGCCCGGCAGCCCGCCGTCGTACTGGTTGACGTACTGCAGGACGCCACCGGTCCAGCTCGGGTAGCCGATGCCCAGGATCGAGCCGACGTTGGCGTCGGCCACCGAGGTCAGCACGCCCTCGTCCAGGCACCGCACCGACTCGATCGCCTCGATGAAGAGCATCCGCTCCTTGAGGTCCTCGAAGGGCGTGTCCAGGTTCGTGCCGCCGAACTGCTCCCGCAGCCCCGGCCACAGCCCGGCCCGTTTCCCGTCGCGGTAGTCGTAGAAGCCGGCACCGCCGGAGCGTCCGGTCCGGCCGCACTCGTCGATCATCCGGTCGATCACCGCGTCGGCGGCGTGCGGCTGCCAGGTGCCCCCGGCGGCCACTGTCGCGGCGGCCGTCTCCTGGCGGATCTTCCGGGGCAGGGTGAGGGTCAGCTCGTCCATCAGCGCGAGGACCGGCGCGGGATAGCCGGCCTGGCTGCTGGCCTGCTCGACGGTCGCCGCCGGGATGCCCTCGGCCAGCATCGCCACGCCCTCGTTGGTGAACGTGCCGATGACCCGGCTGGTGAAGAAGCCCCGGCTGTCGTTGACCACGATCGGCGTCTTGCGCAACTGGCGGACGACGCCCAGCGCGCGGCCCAGCGTGGCCTCGTCGGTCCGCTCCCCGCGGATCACCTCGACCAGCGGCATCTTGTCCACCGGGGAGAAGAAGTGCAGCCCGACGAACTCCTCCGGCCGGCTGACGCCCTCGGCCAGCAACGTGATGGGCAGCGTGGAGGTGTTGGAGGCGATGAGCGCGTCCGGCGCGACCTGCTCGATCTCGGCGTACACCTTGTGCTTGAGCGCCGGGTCCTCGAAGACCGCCTCGATGGCGAGGTCGACGCCGGCCAGGTCGGCGAGGTCGCCGGTGGCGTGGATGCGGCCCAGGATCTCGTCGCGCTTCTCCGGCGTGGACCGGCCCCGCGCGACCGCCTTGTCGAGCAGGCCCGCCGAGTACGCCTTGCCTCGCGCCGCACCCTCGGCGGTGACGTCCTTGAGCACCACCCGCATCCCGGCGCGGGCGCAGACGTACGCGATGGCGGCGCCCATCATGCCCGCGCCGACGACGGCGACGCTGCGTACCGGCTCGTGGTCGCCACCGGCGGTGCGGGACCGGGCGGTCTGGAGGTCGAAGAAGAGCGCCTTGATCATGTTCTTGGCGACCTGGCCGGTCGCCAGCTCGGTGAAGTACCGCCCCTCGATGACGAACGCTGTGTCCAGGTCCACCTGGGCGCCCTCGACGGCGGCGGCGAGGATGTTGCGGGGCGCCGGGTAGGGCGCGCCCTTGAGCTGCTTGCGCAGCAGCGCGGGCATGGCCGGCAACTGCACCGCGAGGCCAGGGCTGGACGGGGTGCCGCCGGGCATCCGGTAGTCCTTGCGGTCGTACGGCTGGGTCGCGTCCGGGTGGGCGGCGATCCACTCACGGGCGGCGGCCATCAGGGCGTCCCGGTCGGCGGCCAACTCGTCGACCAGCCCGTGCGCGAGCGCGTCCTGCGGCCGGCGGCGCTGGCCGCGCAGCAGCCAGTCGGTCAGCGCGGCGGTGACGCCGAGCAGCCGGACGGTACGCACCACGCCGCCGCAGCCGGGCAGCAGGCCGAGCGTGACCTCGGGAAAGCCGATCTCGATGGCCGGGTCGTCGAGCACGATGCGGTGGTGGCAGCCCAGGGCCAGTTCCAGTCCGCCGCCGAGGGCCGATCCGTTGACGGCGGCGACGACCGGCCGGCCGAGCGTCTCCAGCCGGCGTACGGCCTGCTTGAGCGCGGCCGCGTCGGCCGCTGACGCCTCGGCGTCGGCGGGCGTGAGCCGCACCAGGGTCTCCAGGTCGCCGCCGGCGAAGAACGTCTTCTTGGCCGAGGTGACGATCACGCCGGTGATCCGGTCACGCTCGGCTTCGAGCCGGTCCACGGTCGCCGCCAGGCTCGCGCCGAACTCCGCGTTCATCACGTTCGCCGAACGGCCGGGGTGGTCGAGGGTGAGCAGCACGATGCCGTCGTCGCCGTGCTCCCACCGGATGGTGTTTGCCATTCGTGCTCCTCAGATTCGTTCGATCACGGTCGCGATGCCCATGCCGCCGCCCGCGCAGAGCGTGGCCAGGCCGTAGCGGCCGCCGCGTCGTTCCAGTTCGTCGACGAGCGTGCCGAGGATCATGGCGCCGGTCGCGCCGAGCGGGTGGCCCATCGCGATCGCCCCGCCGTTGGCGTTGACGATGTCCGGGTTCAGGCCGAGGTCGGCGACGAACCGTAGGACCACCGCGGCGAACGCCTCGTTGATCTCCACCAGGTCGAGGTCGTCGACGCCGAGACCGGCCTTCGCGAGCGCCTTGCGGGCGGCCGGGGCCGGGCCGGTGAGCATGATGGTGGGGTCGGCGCCGCTGAGCGCTGTGGCCACGACGCGGGCGCGCGGGGTGAGACCGGCGGCGGCGCCTGCCGCCTCGCTGCCGATCGCGACGAGCGCGGCGCCGTCGACGATGCCGGAGGAGTTGCCCGCCGTGTGGACGTGCTCGATGCGCTCGACCCAGTGGTACTTCTGCAACGCGACCGCGTCGAAGCCCGCCTTCTCACCGATCTCGGCGAACGAGGGGCGCAGCGCGCCGAGGCTCTCCGCCGTCGAGTCGGCCCGGATGTGCTCGTCCCGGTCCAGCACGGTCAGCCCGTTACGGTCGCGTACCGGCACCACGGACCGGGCGAAGTAGCCGTTGGCCCACGCCTTCGCGGCCCGCGCCTGCGACTGGAGCGCGTACGCGTCGACCGTCTCCCGGTCGAAGCCGGCGATGGTGGCGATGAGGTCGGCGCTGATGCCCTGCGGCACGAACCCGGTGGTGAAGTTGACCTCCGGGTCGAGCGCCCACGCCCCGCCGTCGGAGCCCATCGGCACCCTCGACATCGACTCGACGCCACCGGCCAGGACGAGATCCTCCCAGCCGGAGCGCACCTTCTGCGCGGCGATGTTCACCGCCTCCAGCCCGGAGGCGCAGAAGCGGTTGAGCTGGACGCCGGCCACCGTGTCGGGCAGGCCGGCGGCGACGGCGGCGGTCCGGGCGATGTCGGCGCCCTGGTCGCCGAGCGGGGACACCACCCCGAGCACGATGTCGTCGATCAGCGCCGGATCGAGGCCGGGCATCCGCCGCAGGGTCTCCTCGATCAGGCCGGTGATCAGCGAAACCGGCTTCACCCCGTACAGCGATCCGGTCGGCTTGCCCCGCCCGCGCGGCGTGCGCAACGCGTCGTAGATGAACGCATCGGTCGTCATGCCAAGCTCCTCATTGCTCACCCGCATGCGAATTTCGCCTAACTTTTCTTGAGCCTGCCGCCGCTTGTCAAGACGCGTTCCGCGCTGTCCGGCTCCGACCCCGCCGGGGAAACGGCCGAGGGGCGTCACCGGATGTACGCGAGGGGGCGCTAACGTGTAGCTGTGCGACAAGCAGCCAGCGACACCGCCCCGGCACCGGTCAGACGGCCCAAGGACCGCAAGGCCCGGATCGCGCTCGCCGGGGCCGAGTTGTTCTGCGAGCGGGGCTACCACGGCGTCTCGGTGGACGAGATCGCCGCCGCCGTCGGCATCAGCGGGCCGGCCGTCTACCGGCACTTCCCGAACAAGTACGCGATCCTGGTGCACGCCACCCGGGAGGTCGTCGGCGCCCTGCTCGCCGCGACCGGACAGCCGGCGGCGAGTAACGCCGACGAGCTGCTCGACGAACTGCTGCGCGCGCTCGCCGAGGTCGCGGTGAGCAGGCGGCGGGTGGCCGGGCTGTACCAGTGGGAGGGCCGCTACCTGACGCCCGAGCACCGGCAGGAGTTCGCCGTCTCGATGGCCACGCTCGTCGGCCGCGTCGCCGCGCCGCTGCGCGAGTTGCGTCCCGAGCTGACCACCGCGCAGGCCGACCTGCTGGTGAATGCGGCGCTGAGCGCGTTCGGCAGCGTGACCACGTACCGGGCCGCGGCCACCGGCGCCGACACCGAGCACCTGCTCACCCGGGTCGCCTGGACGCTGCTGCGGACCGACGCGCCGACGGTGCCGCTCCGGCGGCGTACCGCGCCGCAGGACATGCCCGCCACCGGGCCGGTGCGTCCGGCGTCGCGGCGCGAACTGCTGCTCATCGAGGCGATGCGCCTGTTCCACAGGCACGGCTACCACGCAGTCGCGGTCGAGGACATCGGCCGCGCCGCGGGCATGCAGGCGTCCAGCGTGTACCGCTACTTCCCCGGCAAGGCCGACCTGCTCGCGGCCGCCTACTACCGGGCCACCGACCGGCTCACCGGGGCCACCACCGCGGCGATCGCCGAGGCGAGCGACCCGGCCGACGCGCTGCACCGGGTGGTGCGCGCCTACGTCGACTTCGCGTTCGGCCAGAGCGACCTGGTCGCGGTGTACCTGGCGGAGAACAACAACCTGCCGGACCGGGACCGCCACCAGTTGCGCGGCGCGCAGCGGCTGCACGTCGAGGAGTGGGTGGGCCTGGTCCGGGCGGTACGACCGGACCTGCCGGCCGCCGACGCCCGCGTGCTCGTCCACGCCGCGCTGAACGTCGTCACCGACGTCGGGCGGCTCGGCCGCTTCGACCGCACCGCCGGCTACGACGATCAGACCGCCCGGCTCACGCTCGCCGTCCTGCACGCCTGACCGGCGTCACCGCGAGCGCGCGGGCGGCGTGAGGCGCTGTGGTTGACTGACACCCATGGTCCCGTGCCCGTCCGCGTCCGCCCGGACGATCCGGTGACCACCGGGCCGGCCGCGGCCACCCGGCCCCGCAACCGCAGACAGGTCATCGTCGAGTCGGCCGGGCAGGTGTTCAGCGAGCGCGGCTACCACGGCGCGTCCATGGAGGAGATCGCCGCGGCGGTCGGGATCAGCGCGCCCGCGCTGTACCGCCACTTCCCGAACAAGTACGCGTTGTTCGCCGAGTGCGCCAACGTCATGGTGGACAACCTGGTCGGGGCCATCGACGAGTGGCCGCCGGACGCGGCGCTGGCCGACGTGCTGCTGGCCCTCACCCGGGTCACCGTCGCGCACCGCGCCTCCGGCGGCCTCTACCGGTGGGAGGCCCGCTACCTCGGCCGCGCGGACCGCCACCTGCTCCGCGCGAAGTTCGGCCACGTCGTGGGCCGGGTGACCGAGATGGTACGGCGGGAGTACCCGCTGCCCGACGAGCGCCTGCGGGCGGTGGCCGCGCTCGGTGTGATCGGTTCGGTCACCATGCACCACACCTCGATCGCCCAGCGCCGGATCGAGGATCTGGTGCTGCGGTCCGCGATGCGGGTGGTGGCCACCGATCCGGCCACCGCTGCCGGGACGGCGCGGCTGGTCGAGCTGCCCGCCCAGCCGGTGCCCCGGACGCGGCGTGCGGAGATCCTGGCCGCGGCCGTACCGCTGTTCGCCCGGGACGGGTTCGCCACAGTCACCAACGCGCAGATCGCCCAGGCGGTGGGGCTCGCACCGTCCGCGATCTACCGCCACTATCCCGGCAAGGTGGACATCCTCGTGGCCGCCTGCCTCCAGGCGGCGGAACTGCTCGCCCAGGCGGTGGACCGCAGCCTCCAGCGGGCGGCCGACCCACGGCAGGCGGTGGTCGCGCTGGCGGCGGCGTACGTGGCCTACTGCTTCGAGCACAACACCCTCAACAGCGTCGCCGAGGCGGAGGTGGCCGGCCTGCCGGACGACGTACGGCGTCCCCTCATCCTCGCCCAGCGGGAGCACATCGCGGTCTGGGAGCAGCAGTTGCGCGCGGTCCGGCCGGACCTGGACCGGCGGCAGGCCCGGCTGCTCGTGCACGCCGGGTTCGGCGTGGCGGTGGAGGCCGGGCGCGCCCTGCGCTGGCAGGACTCGCCCGGCCACCGGGACGCGGTCACCGCGCTGGTCACCGGCGCCCTGACGCTCTGAACCGGCACGGACTCAGGTGCCCGGCCGGTTCATGACCGGAATCGTGATCGGGGTGTGCGACGCGGACGAGCCGTTGTTGAGGAACAGCATCGCCAGCCCGCGGATGAACCTGTCGAACAGGCCGAACGTCTCCGGCATGAGCGGCGAGAGCCCTTCGCGGAACATCACGTACGTCGGCCAGCCGGCCTCGATCACGCCCCGGGAGATGTAGTCGCGGGGCAGCCGCAGCCAGTCGCCGATCCGGTCGGTGAGCACGTAGCGCGCGAACTCCCGCTGGAACCCCCGGGTGACGCCCAGGTCCACCGAGGACGTCAGGTTCAGCAGGATGTCGGCCAGATCGATGCCCTCGGGTGTCGGCGCGAGCAGCGGGGACAGCGCGTACCGGGACTGCTCCTCGGCGGCGGCCCAGCTGTTCGGGATGAACTCGTCGCGCACGCCGAGCAGGTGCAGCGCGACCTGCCACATGTGCAGGTAGGCCTCCTCCTCCGCGGCCGACATCCGCAGTCCCCAGCGACGCCAGTCGAGCAGCTTGCGGTGCACGTACGTGCCGAGGCTGTGGAAGGTGATGAGGATGTCGCCGTTGCTGATCGGGATCGGGTGGTCGGTGACGCCGCGCCACGGCGCGGACTGCGGCAGCAGGTGCCGCACGGCAGCGTGGGTGAGGCGCGTCTTGTGCGAGGTGACCACGAAGCTGCCGGTGGCCTTGAACGCGTCGGGGGCGCTCAGGTCGTACCCGTAGGTGAAGGTCTTCGCGGCGCGCGACTTCATGTCCGCGCCGCCCTCGGACCAGTAGACGTTGCGGGCCTCGCGCGGGATCACCGTGCTCATGATCCCGCTGCCCAGGCCGTAGAGCAGGAACAGGTACATGCTCATGCGCTTGTTGAACTGGGCGGCGCGGTCCAGCTTGGCCTGGTCGGCCCAGGACGGCAGCGTGTTGACCCGCCGCAGGTAGGTGGTGAGCGCCGGGGGCAGGCCGACGGGCAGCGCGTCGCCGTTGCGGATCCAGGACGCGAACGCGGTGTTCACCGCCGGGATCTGACCGGCGTCCAGCATCGAGGCGACGAGCGGGTCGGTGTCGTCGTCCCAGACGTCCCACGGGTCGGTGACCGTGTCGGTCCCGGCGATCGAGCCGGACGACGACCACGCCCACGCCTTCGGGGCGTCCGCCACCGCTACCAGTCCCAGCGCGGCGCCGAGCGTCAGGACGCTTCGTCTACTGAGATTCTCCATTAGCACCACTTCCCGGTTCGACCGGACATCGCCCTGAACACCGGCCCGTGAGGTGCGCACAAGCAGGTTTCGAGTTATCCGGGGATGTGATTTTCTATTAACATAGAGGAGCTTGACTGCATCGGCAAGGGTGGACGGTGGGGGTGGTGGCGATGGCTCGTGAGGGGCGGTACCGCTGGTTGCGCCGGATCAAGACGCTCGATCCGGTCCGCGACCACCACGAGATCTACCGGCTCTCCGCCGGCTATGAGTTCCCCTTCGACTACCAGCGGGCACTGGAGCTGGCGCTGCTGCGCACGTTCTGCGTGCCGAGCATCTCCGTGCTGCTCGACGCGACCGGCGAGTTCCGGCTGCGGGCGCAGCAGCGCTACGACGACACCGCGCTGCTGATGGCCGAGCTGCTGGAGCACGGGTACGACTCGCCGCGCGGCCGGGAGGCGCTGCGGGTGGTCAACCGGGCGCACGGCCGGTACGCGATCTCGAACGACGACATGCGGTACGTGCTGTCGACGTTCGTCTACGAGCCGATCGACTGGCTGGACCGGTACGGCTGGCGCCCGCTGCACGAGCACGAGCGGCTGGCCGCGTTCCACTACTACCGCGCGGTCGGCGCGCGTATGGGCATCCGCGACGTCCCGGCGGACTTCGACGCGTTCCGGGCGTTCAAGGACGCGTACGAGCGGGACACGTTCCGCCGTACGCCGAGCAACGAGCGGGTCGCGGCGTACACGCTGGACCTGTTCGCGTCCTGGTACCCGGCGCCACTGCGCCCGGCCGCGCGGCTCGCGGTGCGCGCGCTGCTGCCGCCCGAGATGCGGGCCGCCTTCGGGCTGCCGGCCGCGCCGCGACCGCTGACCGCGCTGGTCGGCGGCGCGCTGCGCGCCCGGGCCGCCGTGGTGCGGCTGCTGCCCGCGCGGACCGTGAGCCGGCTGACCCGCGCGCCACGCAACCGCACCTATCCCGGCTACCCGCGGGGGTACCGGCCCGCCGACCTCGGCGCGCCGCCACCCCCGCCCGGCATCGACCCGGCGCTACTCCGTGACGGGCTCCGCCACCGCGTCGCCCGGCCGGTAGAGGGCGTCGATCCGGTCGCCGTACCTGTCGACGATGACCCGGCGCCGTAGCTTCAACGTCGGGGTCAGCTCGCCCGACTCCGGCGTCCACGCCGACGGCAGCACCTGGAACGTCTTGACCTGCTCCGGCCGGGCGAGGCGCGCGTTCGCCGCGTCCACCGCGGCCTGGATCTCGGCCAGCAGCACCGGGTCCGAGGCCAGCGTGGGCAGCTGCGGGTCGCTGACGCCGTGCGTGCGCGCCCACTGCGGCGCGACCTCCTCGTCCAGCACGATCAGCGCCGTGACGTACGGCCGCCGGTCGCCGATCGCGACCGCCTGACCGATGAGCGGGTGCGCCCGCAGCAGGTTCTCGATCTGCGCCGGCGAGATGTTCTTCCCGCTGGACGTGATGATGAGTTCCTTCTTGCGGTCGGTGATGGTGAGGAAGCCGTCGTCGTCGAGCGTCCCGACGTCGCCGGTGGCCAGCCAGCCGTCCGCGTCGACGACCGGCTCGACGCCGCCGTCCTCGCGCAGGTAGCCGGAGCACACCAGCGGACCCCGGACGAGGATCTCACCGTCGTCGGCGAGGCGTACCTCCATGCCCACGTTCGGGCGGCCGACCGTCCCGGTGCGGAAGCGGTCGGGGGTGTTGAGGGTGGCGGTGCCGGTGGTCTCGGTCAGACCCCACACCTCCAGCACGTCGACGCCGAGCCCGGCGAGGAACCGCAGCACGTCCACCGGGATCGGGGCGGCGCCGCTGCCGGGCCAGGTCATGTTCTGCAGGCCGAGGGTGGCCTGCAACGGCCGCAGCACGGTGTCTCGGGCCTGCGCCACCCGGGCGGCCAACTCATCCGGCACCGGCTCTCCGGCCGCGCGCAGCTCGTACGCCTCCAGTGTCACAGCGCTCGCGGCGGCGACGGCGGCGCGGACCGCGGGCTCGGCGGTGGCCAGGTGGGCCTGGACGCCGGCGGCCATCTTCTCCCAGACCCGCGGCACCCCGAAGAACGAGGCGGGGCCGACGGTGCGCAGCGCCGCGACGAGCTGCGTGGCGTCGGGGCAGATCGTCACGTGCCCGGCGCGGTAGATCGGGTTGTAGATGCCGAGGAACCGTTCGGCGATGTGCGCGAGCGGCAGGTAGGCCACCGTCGGCGCGTGGTCGGGGACGGACACCATCGCGTCCAGCGCCACCGCCTGGTAGATCACGTTGTGGTGGCTGAGCACGACGCCCTTCGGGTTGCCAGTCGTGCCGGACGTGTAGAGCAGCGTCACCGGCTGCTCGGGCCGGATCGTGCGCCAGCGCCGCTCGAAGGCGTCCGGGTCCGCCTCGCGTGCGGCCCGGCCGAGGGTACGCACGCGCGACAGCGGCACCGCGTCGCCGGCCGGTTCGGCGGGCTCGTCCACCAGCACCACCCGCAGCAGGTCGGGCAGGTCGGCCAGGATCGGCCGCCAGCGCTCCAGTTCGGCCGGCCCTTCCAGCACGAGCACCTGGGCGGCGCTGTGCCGGGCCAGGTAGCGCATCTGCTCGGCGCTGAGCGTCGGGTAGATCGTGGACGGCACCGCGCCCAGGTGGACCGCCGCGAGGTCGACGAGCCAGTGCTCGGTGCGGCTGGACATCATGATCAGCATGTGCCGCCCGGCCTCCAGGCCGATCTCGGCCAGGCCGGCGGACAGCTCGGCGACCTCGTCGCGCAGCTCGGCCCAGGTGCGGGTGTCGTCCCGGCCGAGCGTGGTCAGCGCGGGCCGGTCGGCGTACTCGGTGGCGTTGCGGTGCAGCAGCGCCGGGACGGTCAGGTCGGCGGCTTTCTTGGCGCAGTCCTCGGCGAGGACGTGGGCGGGATCCATGGGCTACTCCTTCACACGCAACCGGGCCTGGTGGTGGCAGGGCTGGCCGCACCCCTCGCCGTGGTGCCCGCGCGGGTTCCGCAGCCGATGGCAGCACTGTAAACGAGGGTTAACTTCCTGGGAAGGAGTGGCCGTGATCTGGCGCGGTATCGCGTCGTGACGGCAACCTGGCGACGAACGCGGACTAACCAAACGGCCCGCCGGTCACTGCGCGGTCCAGCCACCGTCCACGTGCAACACGCTGCCGGTGACGTAGCTCGCGGCGTCCGAGGCCAGGAACAGCACCGCGCCGACCACCTCCTCGGGACGGCCGAACCGGCCCATCGGGATACGGTCGCGCAGCCGCTTCGACCACTGCTCGTGGCCGCGCAACCCTTCGGTCATCGGTGTCTCCAGGTAGCCGGGCGCCACCGCGTTGACGCGCACGCCGACCGCCGCCCACTCCAGCGCCAGCGTGCGGGTGAGCTGCTCGACGCCGCCCTTGCTGGCGCTGTACGCGGCCAGGCGCGGGAAGCCGACCTGACCGTGCACGGAGGACATGTTGACGATGCTGCCCGCGCCCTGCTCGACCATGAGCGCGCCGGCCGCGCGGGCGCAGACGAACACCCCGGACAGGTTGGTGTCGATCACCTGCTGCCAGTCACCGAGGCTGAGCCGCTCGCTGCGGTGCAGCGCCGGGCTGATGCCGGCGTTGTTGACCAGGACGTCGAGCCGCCCCCACCGCCGCCGCGCCAGGGCCACCACGGCGTTCGCGGCCGACTCGTCGGCGACGTCACCGGCGACCACCTCCGCCGTGCCGCCGCCGGCCGTGATCCGGTCGCGCACCTCGTCCAGCGCGTCCGGCCGCCGGGACTGGAGGATCACCGACGCGCCGGCCCGGGCCAGCCCCTCGGCGACCGCCGCGCCGACGCCCTGACTGGCGCCCGTCACCCACGCC
This sequence comes from Micromonospora sp. CNZ297, assembly GCF_007827625.1. Taxonomy (NCBI): domain Bacteria; kingdom Bacillati; phylum Actinomycetota; class Actinomycetes; order Micromonosporales; family Micromonosporaceae; genus Micromonospora; species Micromonospora sp. CNZ297. Next base: position 288,179 of record NZ_VISU01000003.1, read on the forward strand.
ACCTTGCCCGACAGCATCCCCTCGACCAGCGCCACCGTGGACTCCCCTCATCGCAAACCATCGACAGTTGTCGTCATGAGCCTTGTGGACACCGTTACCACGTGCTCTCATGTGATACACGGGCGCAACATTCGTTTCACCGTATCAGCGGCCTCGACCCCGAGGAGTGAACGTGGAACCGGTAAGCAGGCGCAAGATGTTGAAGGCCGGTGGGGCACTGGGCGCGCTCGGCGCGCTCAGCGTCGCCGCTCCGGCACAGGCCCGGTCGGCGTGGACCTGGTCTCCGAAGGGATCGGTGGCCGGCGCCGGCGCGGGCGTGGACCCCCGCTGGGTGTGGGACGAGGAGGCCGACCCGCTCGTCGCCTCCCTCCTGGACCGGGGCGAGGCGCCACTGGTCAACCAACTGCTGCGGACGTGGACGAAGAACGGCCAGCCGCTGCCCTCCGGCCTCCCGGCGGACGTCCGCGCGTTCATCGAACGCGCACGGGTGCTGCCGTCCTGGGTGGACCAGGGCAAGCTGGCCACCGCCGTGCGCTTCAACGAGAAGCGCGGGCTCTACCTCGGCGTGCTCTACGGCCTGGCCAGCGGCATGATGAGCACAGTCATCCCCAAGGAGGCGCGCGCCGTCTACTACTCCAAGGGCGGCGCGGACATGAAGGACCGCATCTCCAAGACCGCCAAGCTCGGGTACGACATCGGCACCGCCAACGCGTACCAGCCCGACGGCTCGATGATCGTGACCGCCGTCAAGACCCGGCTCGCGCACGCCGGTGTGCGTCACCTCCTGCCGCAGTCGCCCGAGTGGGCCGACGTCGCGCCCGAGGACATCCCGATCAGCCAGCGGGACATGATGGTCACCTGGCACAGCCTGCCGACCACGGTCATGCGGAAACTGACCGACTGGCGGGTGCCGATCCCCGCCGCCGAGTCGACGGCCTTCCTGCACCTGTGGCAGGTGGCCGCGCACATGCTCGGCATCAGGGACGAGTACATCCCGGCCACCTGGAGCGAGGCGAACTCCCAGGCCGGCGAGGTCCTCGACCCGATCCTCGCGCCCACCCGCGAGGGCAACGCGCTCGCCGACATCCTGCTCGGCCTCGGCAAGGAGATCGACGCCGGGCTGCTCAGCAAGCCCATCCTCGGCTCGTTCACCCGGTTCATGCTCGGCAACCAGATCGCCAACTGGCTGGAGATCCCGCGCGACCTGCTCTGGGACACGCTGCTGCGGACGAGCTGGGGCCCGTTCATCGCGGTCCGGGAGGCGCTGCTGCCGTTCCCGCTCGCACCGGAGTGCTACTGGCTGTTCGACGAGTTCCTGCGCAAGCTCGCCCTGCTGTTCCTGTCCGAGGGGCAGTCCATCAACATCGAGATCCCGCTCGGCAACCGCGAGTTCTGACCACCGCGTCGCAGCCGGGCACCTCCCGTCCCCGGCTGCGACGACGAGCGCCCGGGTGAGCACCATGACCGTGTCCCTCCCTCCGTTCCTGGGGTACGTGCTGGCCGCGCCGGTCCTCGTGGCCGCTGCCGAACTCACCGCCGCGTACCCGGCCGCCGCCCGGACGCCGTCGCCGGACGTGGCCGGGCTGCTCGGACTCGGCGAGATCATGACGGCCACGGCCCTGCCCGGGGCGGCCCTGATCTCCGTCGAGGTCGCCCCGGACGGGACCGTGTCGTTCACGCTGCCGCCGGACCGGTACGACGGCGACACCTCGGCCGCCGAACTGATCGCCGACGGGCTGTCGGTACCGCGCCGGCGCGTCCGTGTGCCACCGCCACGACCGGCAGCCGGCCGGACACGTGGCGCACCCCATCCGGCCGTCGGAACCCGTACCCCGCTCCGGGTCGCCGTGGCGGTGGCCCGACGGCGGCTGCTGGAGGCCGCGTCGGCGACGCTCGGCACGCCCGTCGCCGGCCTGCAGCTCGCGGCCGGCGCCGTCACCGACCGCGCCGGCCGCCGCCTCGACATCGGCGCGCTGGCCGCCACCGCCGCCAGCACCAGCACGATCGCCGTGGCTGTCGACCTCACGCCACGGTGACCGGCGCCGCCGATTCAACGGCCCTCTTCCGGGTAGCAGTCCGATGGACGGCACCGGAGAGGGGACAGACAGGCATGAAGGCACTGACCTGGCACGGCAAGCGGGACGTCCGCGTGGAGGACGTCCCGGACCCCCGGATCGAGGAGCCGACCGACGCGATCGTCCGGATCACCTCGACCGCCATCTGCGGCTCCGACCTGCACCTGTACGAGGTGCTCGGGCCGTACCTGAAGCCCGGCGACATCCTCGGGCACGAGCCGATGGGCGTCGTCGAGGAGGTCGGGCCCGGCGTGACCCGGCTCAAGAAGGGCGACCGGGTGGTCGTCCCGTTCAACATCTCCTGCGGCTCGTGCTGGATGTGCGAGCGGCAGCTCTACGCGCAGTGCGAGACCACGCAGGTGACCAGCCAGGGCAAGGGCGCGTCCCTGTTCGGCTACACCTCGCTGTACGGCTCGATCCCCGGCGGCCAGGCCGAGTACCTGCGCGTGCCGCAGGCCCAGTTCGGCCCGATCACGATCCCGGACAGCGGCCCGGACGAGCGCTGGCTCTACCTCTCCGACATCCTGCCCACCGCCTGGCAGGCGGTGAAGTACGCGGACACCCCGCCCGGCGGCACGCTCGCCGTGTTCGGGCTCGGCCCGGTCGGGCAGTTCAGCGCCCGGATCGGCCGCCACCTCGGCGCCGGCCGGGTGATCGGGCTGGACCTGGTCCCCGAGCGGCTGGAGATGGCCCGCCGCCACGGCATCGAGGTGCTCGACGTCAGCCAGCTCGACGACGTACCCGGCGCGCTCATCGACCTGGTCGACGGACGCGGCCCGGACGCCGTGATCGACGCGGTCGGCATGGAGGCGCACGGCGCGCCGCTGGGCAAGATGGCCCAGACCGCCGCCGGGCTGCTGCCGGACAAGCTGGCCCAGGCGATGACCGACAAGGCCGGCGTGGACCGGCTCGTGGTGCTGCACGCCGCGCTCAAGGCCGTACGGCGTGGCGGCACCGTGTCGATCTCCGGCGTGTACGGCGGCGAGCAGGACCCGATGCCGCTGATGGAGATGTTCGACAGGGGCATCCAGCTGCGCATGGGCCAGTGCCACGTGCGGCGCTGGGTCGACGAGATCATCCCGCTGCTGGAGCGCGACGACGACCCGCTGGGCGTCGAGGACCTGCGGACCCACCGGCTGCCGCTGACCGACGCGCCGCGCGCGTACGAGATGTTCCAGAAGAAGGAGGACGGCTGCGTGAAGGTCGTGCTCGCGCCGTGACCCGGACGGTGGTCGTCACCGGCGCGACCAGCGGGATCGGCCGGGCGACCGCCAGGGAGCTGGCGGGCCGCGGGGACCGGCTGGTCCTCGCGGCCCGCTCCCCCGCCACGCTCGACGAGGTACGCGACGAGTGCCGGGCGGCGGGCGCGCGGGCGATCGCCGTACCGATGGACGTGACCGAGCCCGGCGCGGTGGCCGCGCTCGCCGACGCGGCGCGGGCCGAGTTCGGCCGCGTCGACGCCTGGGTGCACACCGCCGCGGTGATGTCCTACGGCCGCTTCGACGAGACCCCGGCCGAGGTGTTCGAGCAGGTGATCCGCACCGACCTGCTGGCCGCCGCGGCGGTGGCCCGGGAGGCGCTGCGCCGTTTCCGGACCACCGGCGGCGGCACGCTCGTGCTCACCGGCTCGGTGCTCGGGCACATCACCGCGCCCTACATGAGCGGCTACGTCGCTGCCAAGTGGGGTCTGCAAGGGCTGGCCCGCACGCTCCAGCAGGAGGCGCGGGAGACACCCGGCGTCGCGATCTGCCTGGTCAACCCGGGCAGCGTCGACACGCCCGTCTACCGGCAGGCGGCCAACTACCTGGGCCGCGTCGGCCGGCCGCCGCCCCCGATCGCCTCGCCCGAACGGGTGGCGCGGGCCATCGTCCACTGCCTCGACCGGCCCCGCCGGGAGGTGTCGGTGGGCCGGCTCAACGTGGTCATGCGCTTCGGCTTCACAGTCCTGCCCGGCGTGTACGACGTGCTGGTCGGGCCGCTGATGCGCCGGGCCGGACTGACCCGGACGCCGGTCGCCGCGCACCAGGGCATCGTGTTCACGCCCAACCCGGCCGGTGAGGCGGTCCGGGGCGGATGGCTGCCCGACGTGTCCCAGGTGGTCCGGGCCGTGGGCGGACGCGCGGCGACCGTGGCGTCCGCGATACGCCGCCGGCTGCCCTGACGTCCTGTGGGCGGCTGTCGTGCGGGCGGGCCGCCCCGTGGGCGGGCCGTCGCGCGGGCGGACCGGGACGAGGGTCGTTACCGTGTACGACGGGACACGGCGGAGGGACGAGCATGCGGGAACCAACGGGGCGGGAACCGGACCGGACGCGCGGCGGGCGGGTGTGGAAGCTCGCCGGGCTGGCCGCCGTCGCCGGGATGGCCTGGGCGGCGCGGGACGTACCGGCCCAGCTCGGCGGCCGGCTCACCGGCGCCCGGGCGGAACGGGCGGCCCGGTCACCGCGCTTCCGCGACGGCACGTTCCACAACCCGGCCGGCGCCAGCGCCACGATGGTCGCCGACCCGGGCCGCAACCTGCTCCGGGAGCTGGTCTTCGGCAAGCAGAAGCGGCGGCCGGGCAGCCCGGTGCCGCTGCTGCACCCCGGCGCCGCGCCGGCCGGCGACCCGGCCCGCGAGCTGAACGTCGTCTGGTACGGCCACGCCTCCACGCTCGTCGAGATCGAGGGGCACCGGGTGCTGCTCGACCCGGTGTGGAGCGACAGGTGCTCCCCGTCCGGGCTGGTCGGCCCGCGACGCATCCACGAGCCGCCGGTCCGCCTGACCGACCTGCCCCCGCTCGACGCGGTGCTGATCTCGCACGACCACTACGACCACCTCGACATGGAGACCGTCCGCACGCTGGCCGACCTCCAGTCCGCGCCGTTCGTGGTGCCGCTCGGCGTCGGCGCGCACCTGGCCCGCTGGGGCCTACCCGAGCACCGCATCGTCGAGCTGGACTGGTCGGAGAGCCACCGGGCCGGCGGGCTGACACTCACCGCGACCGCCGCGCAGCACTTCTCCGGGCGCGGGCTGCGCCGCGACGGCACGCTCTGGAGTTCCTGGACGATCACCGGTGCGCACCGGAAGGTCTTCTACACCGGCGACTCGGGCTACTTCGACGGGTACGCCGCGATCGGCGCCGAGCACGGCCCGTTCGACGTGACGCTCATGCAGATCGGCGCGTACGACAGGGCGTGGCCGCACATCCACATGTTCCCGGAGGAGGCGGTCGCCGCCCACCTCGACGTGCGCGGCGGACTGCTGGTGCCGGTGCACTGGGGCACGTTCAACCTGGCCCTGCACGACTGGTCCGAGCCGGTGGACCGGCTCTGGGCCGAGGCGAAGGCGCGCGACGTACGGCTGGCCGTGCCGCGTCCCGGCGAGCGGGTCGTGGTGGACGAGCCGCCGGCGGTGGACGGGTGGTGGCAGTCGGTCGCCTGACCCGGCGCGGTCCCTGGGTGGCGCTGACGCCTTCGTGCTCCGCGCCGGCTCAGAGCACGAAGGCGTCCGTCCACAGCGCCCCGGAGCGGCCCGACAACGCGTCGAGCATCGCCACCGCCTGACCGTCGGTGAGCTGCGCGACGAAGTCGATGATCGCCCGGCCCCGGGCCCGGCCGATCCGGTCCGGGGTACGCGGGTGCAGCTCCGCCTCGGCCAGCTCCACCAGGTCGTGCAGGCGGCGCGGCAGCCGGGACTCCTCGTCCGGGTCCAGCAGCCACTCCCACAGCGCCTCGACCAGCGTGCCCAGCAGCCGGGCCTGGCCACGCTGGTGCAGGGCCAGGTCCGGGCGGGCCAGCACGAACCGGTGGTGCACGAACTTGAGCACCTGCACCTCGTGCCACTGCGCCTTCGCCAGCAGCACGTACCCGGAACGGACCCCCGGGTCCGGCGTCACGGTGATGGCGTCCACGAAGCGGGTCGACCAGCGGGCGGAGAACCGGGCCACGTACTGCTCCGCCTCGATCGAGCCGTCGAACGGCAGCGCCAGCAGCCCTTCCACCAGCTCCTCGCGGACGTGCTCGACGGCGGCGGCGAACGCCTCGTCGTCGGCGATCCAGCCGTCCTTGCGGTGCAGTTGCCGGCGCAGCCGCTCGATGGCGGCTCCCGGCCGCCGGCCCGCCCCCTCCAGCGCCGACGCCGTGATCGACCGCAGGTGCCCGCACTCGCGCTGCCAGGCCATCAGCTCGGCCGCCACGGCGCCCTGCTGGAGCACCCCGACGCGGTAGAAGTCCTCCACGTCGTGGATCGCGTACGCGATGTCGTCGGCCGTGTCCATCACCGACGCCTCGGGCGTCTGCTGCCAGTCCGGGATATGCCCGGCGAACGGCTCCCGCGCCTGGCGCAGGTCGTCCAGCTCGGTGCGGTACGCGCCGAACTTCACCGACCCGCTCTCCGGGTCCTCCGGCGGCGCAGCCGCGCCCCGGGGCGCCGGGTCCAGGTGGCGCGGGTGCGGATCGGGATGGTCCAGGCGGGTCCACGGGTACTTCAGCATGGCCGCCCGGACCGCGGCGGTCAGGTCCAGCCCGGTGGTCGCCGCGCCGCGGATCTCGGTGCTGGTGACGATCCGGTACGACTGGGCGTTGCCCTCGAAGCCGTCGGGCAGCCCGAGGCGCTGCCGGGCCAGCCGGTCGAGCACCCGCTCCCCCAGGTGCCCGAACGGCGGGTGCCCGAGGTCGTGCGCGAGCGCGGCGGCCTCCACCACCTCCGGGTCGCAGCCGCCGAGCTTGTCCAGCAGGTCCCGGTGCGCCGGGTCGGCCGTCAGCCGCTCCGCGATCGCCCGGGCCACCTGGGCCACCTTCAGGCTGTGGGTGAGCCGGTTGTGCACCAGCAGCCCGGAACCACCAGGGCTGATCACCTGGGTCACGCCGCCCAGCCGGGCGAAGAACGGCGACCCGACGATCCGGTCCCGGTCGGCCCGGAACGGGCCGGCGGCCAGGTCGCCGAGCGCCCGGGCGCTGCCGCCGAACAGCCGCCGGGCCCGCGGATCCGCAGGTGCCTCCATGATCGCCACGCTAGCGCAGCCGACGGCGGGGCGGGCAGGGTGTGCCTAGAGGCGCTCGACCACCGGTCCGGAGCACCGGTTGCGGGCGTCGAACACGTAGCGGGCGCGGCGGGAGACCATCTCGTAGTCGAAGACGTCGTGGTCGGTCGTGACGACCACCGCATCGGCCGCGTCGACCTCCTGCTCGGTCAGCGGCACGACGAGCACCCCACCCGGGATCTGGTGCGCCTCGGCGTACGGCTCGACGGCGCGGACGTCCGCGCCGAGGTCGCACAGCCGCCGGGCGACGTCCACCGCCGGCGAGTCCCGCATGTCTCCGGTGTTCTTCTTGTACGCCAGGCCGAGCATCAGCAGGCGCGCGCCGTTGACGGCACGGCCGGTGCGGTTCAGGCCGGTCATCACCCGCTGCGCCACGTGCTCGGGCATCTCGTGGTTGACGTCGTTGGCCAGCTCGATGAACCGGAACTGACGGCCGAGACGCCGCTTGACCTGCCAGGACAGGTAGCAGGGGTCGATCGGCAGGCAGTGTCCGCCGACACCGGGTCCGGGCCGGAACGGCATGAACCCGAACGGCTTCGTCTCCGCGGCATCGATCGCCTGCCAGACGTCGATGCCCAGGTGGTGGGAGAGCACCGTGAGCTCGTTGATCAGGCCCAGGTTCACCTGACGGAAGGTGTTCTCGATCAGCTTGGTCAGCTCCGCGACCCGGGTGGAGGACACCGGAACGGTCCGCTCCACGATGCGGCGGTAGAAGCCGTCCACCCGTTCCAGCGCGGGCGCGTCAACGCCGGAGACCACCTTGGGCGTGTTCTCCAACCGCCAGGTCGGGTTGCCGGGGTCGATGCGTTCCGGGCTGTACCCGAGGTGGAAGTCGCCCGGCGCGTGCAGCCCGCTGGCCGTTTCGAGCAGCGGACGCAGCAGTTCCTCGGTGGTGCCTGGGTACGTCGTCGACTCCAGCACCACTGTGCTGCCCGGCCGCACGTGCGGGCCGATACCCCGGCCGGCCTGCTCGACGTAGCTCAGGTCCGGCGTGCCGTCGCGCAGCGGGGTCGGAACCGTGATGACGCAGACGTCAAAGCCCTCGGCGTCTGCGTACTCGGTGCTCGGCAGGTAGCGGCCGCTGCCGAGCGCCCGCCCCAGCCGGTCGGCGGGGATGTCCTCCACGAAGGACTCGCCGGAGGCGAGCCGCTTGACCCGGTCGGCGTCGACGTCCAGCCCGACCACGTCGAAGCCGGCCTCGACGGCCCGCATGGCCAGCGGGAGACCGACGTACCCCTGACCGATGACGACCACTTTCTCAGCGCTCACCCGGGCTCCAGACAACCGTAGGAAATCACCTGATTGGAGGCTAGAGGGGTTTCTGAGGCTGGAAGTCCGTTTTCGGGATATCGGCCCGGACCCGCCGTCCGGCCGGTGCGGCACGTGCCGCAGCAACCGGCAGAATGCACGACGGAACCCACCCGAGAAGGCGGATCAGATCGTGACCCAGTCTGTGCACCAGCGGATCGCCGAGGAACTCGGCGTCGCCGAACGGCAGGTACGGGCGGCAGTCGAGCTGCTCGACGGCGGCGCCACAGTGCCGTTCATCGCCCGCTACCGCAAGGAGGCCACCGGCCTGCTCGACGACGCGCAGCTGCGCACGCTGGAGGAGCGGCTGCGCTACCTGCGCGAGCTGGACGAGCGCCGCGCGGCGGTACTGGAGTCGATCCGGAGCCAGGGCAAGCTCGACGAGGCGCTGGAGGCGCAGATCCTCGCCGCCGACTCCAAGTCCCGCCTGGAGGACATCTACCTGCCCTACAAGCCGAAGCGGCGCACCCGCGCGCAGATCGCCCGCGAGGCCGGGCTGGAGCCGCTCGCGGACACGCTCCTGGCCGATCCGGCCCAGGACCCGAAGACGGTCGCCGCCGGGTTCGCCGACCCGGACAAGGGCGTCGCGGACGCCGCTGCCGCGCTGGACGGGGCGCGGGCCATCCTGATCGAGCGCTTCGCCGAGGACGCCGACCTGATCGGCACGCTGCGCGAGCAGATGTGGTCGCGGGGCCGGCTGGTCTCCCGGGTACGCGACGGCCAGGAGACCGCCGGCGCGAAGTTCGCCGACTACTTCGACTTCGCCGAGCCGTACCCGAAGCTGCCCTCACACCGCATCCTCGCCGTGTTCCGGGGCGAGAAGGAGGGCGTGCTGGACCTGACCATGGACCCGGAGGCCGAGGGCGACGCCGACGCGGCCACCGGGCCGAGCCGCTACGAGGCCGCCGTGGCCGGACGCTTCGGCATCAGCGACCAGGGGCGGCCCGCCGACCGGTGGCTGGCCGACACGGCGCGCTGGGCCTGGCGTACCCGGATCCTGATCCACCTGGGCGCGGACCTGCGGATGCGGCTGTGGCAGGCGGCGGAGGAGGAGGCCGTGCGGGTCTTCGCCACCAACCTGCGTGATCTGCTGCTGGCCGCGCCGGCCGGGGCACGGGTGACGATGGGCCTCGACCCGGGCCTGCGTACCGGCGTGAAGGTGGCGGTGGTCGACGCCACCGGCAAGGTGGTCGCCACCGACACCATCTACCCGCACGAGCCGCGCCGGCAGTGGGACGCGTCGCTGCACACGCTCGCCACGCTGGCCGCCGCGCACGGCGTCGAGCTGGTCGCGATCGGCAACGGCACCGCCAGCCGGGAGACCGACAAGCTGGCCGGCGATCTGATCAAGCAGCACCCGGAGCTGAAGCTCACCAAGGTGGTGGTCTCCGAGGCCGGCGCGTCGGTCTACTCCGCGTCCGCGTACGCCTCGCAGGAGCTGCCCGGCCTGGACGTCTCGCTGCGCGGCGCGGTGTCGATCGCCCGCCGTCTTCAGGACCCGCTGGCCGAGCTGGTGAAGATCGACCCGCGGTCGATCGGCGTCGGGCAGTACCAGCACGACCTGTCCGAGGTGAAGCTGTCCCGCTCGCTCGACGCGGTGGTCGAGGACTGCGTCAACGCCGTCGGCGTGGACGTCAACACCGCCTCCGCGCCGCTGCTCACCCGGGTGTCCGGCATCGGCGCCGGGCTGGCCGAGAACATCGTGCTGCACCGCGACGCCAACGGGCCGTTCCGCACCCGCGCGGAGCTGAAGAAGGTGCCCCGGCTCGGGCCGAAGGCGTTCGAGCAGTGCGCCGGCTTCCTGCGCATCCCCGGCGGCGACGACCCGCTGGACTCCTCCAGCGTGCACCCGGAGTCGTACCCGGTGGTGCGCCGCATCCTCTCCTCCACCGGGCAGGACCTGCGGGCGCTGATCGGCAGGTCGGCCATCCTGCGCGGCCTGCGCGCGACCGACTTCGTCGACGACACGTTCGGTCTGCCCACCGTCACCGACATCCTGGCCGAGTTGGAGAAGCCCGGCCGCGACCCGCGTCCGGAGTTCCGGACCGCGACGTTCGTCGAGGGCGTGGAGAAGATCAGCGACCTGCAGCCCGGGATGATCCTGGAGGGCGTGGTCACCAACGTGGCCGCGTTCGGCGCGTTCGTCGACGTCGGCGTGCACCAGGACGGACTGGTGCACGTCTCGGCCATGTCGCACACCTTCGTCAAGGACCCGCGCGACGTGGTGAAGTCCGGCGACGTGGTCAAGGTCCGGGTGCTCGACGTGGACGTGCCGCGCAAGCGGATCTCGCTGACGCTGCGGCTCGACGACGAGGCGCCGACCGGTGGCCGTCCCGCGGCCGGGGGTCCGGGCGGCGAGGAGCGCGGCGGCCGGCGCGGTGGCGGGCAGCGCGGCGACGGTGGCGGGCAGCGCGGCGACCGTGGCGGGCAGCGCGGCGACGCCGGCGCCCGGCGTGGCGGCCAGGGCGAACGGGGCGGCTCGCGCGGTGGTCAGTCGCCGCGGCAGGGACGAGGTGGCGGAGCGGCGGCGCCGGTGAACGACGCCATGGCGGAGGCCCTGCGCCGCGCCGGTCTGGCCTGACGGTCTGCGGCCGCCGGTCGGGCTGACGTCACGAACGAGTCAGCTCGACCGGTGCCCGCCCGACGACGGATCGGTCCGGGCGGACGCGGGGTCACGGTCGGCCCGCTGCCGGGGCACCGGCTGCCGGGACCGCCGCGCCACACGCCGCCACCAGGAGCGCTGGACCAGCAGCGTGAGCAGACCCGCCAGCACGATGGCGGCCAGGTTGACGACCAGCTGGAGCGCGGAACCGGCCGCCTCGTGCCAGACGCCGTACGCGGCGGCGACCGCCACGTTCGCGGCCGCCGGCACGGTGGTCACCGAGATCAGGACGCCGACCAGGGAGCCGGACTTCTTCGAGGTCAGCGACAGCATCCCGGCGATGCCGGCGAGCAGGCCGACCACCCACGACAGGGCGTCCGGGCGCCAGATGAAGTCCGTCAACGGCCGCTCGGCCAGCAGCATCTCCCGGCTCACCAGACCGGCCGCGTCCAGCGCCCAGGTGCTGACCACGGTGGCGAGCATCGCCGCCACGAAGCCGACGACGAGCGCCTGCACCGACCGGACGACGACACCCCCCTTGCCGCGCAGCAGCGCCACGCAGAGCGCCGCGAGCGGGCCGAACTCCGGGCCGACGACCATCGCACCGACGATGAGGATGGGCTGGTCGAGCAGCACGCCGATGCCGGCGATCATGGTGGCGACGACGATCAGCGCCAGGAAGATGCCGGTGAGCACCGTCTGCTCACCCGTCTTCGCGGCGACCTCGTCCCAGATAAGCGCGTCGTCACCGTGGCCCGGAGCGGCCTCGGCGGCCCGGTCCGCGGCGGCCGAGAGGGTCAGCTCCACGTCGTCGGCGGCGATCGCCCCGCGCGCCTCGACCCCCATCTCCCGCAGCCGGCGCAGGACACCGTCGGCGCTCTCCCGGACCACGTCGCAGGTGATGTAGTCGCCGGCCGGCTGACGCGCCGCGCCCGGCAACACCACCAGGTGGGTCACACCGGGGTCCGCGGCAAGCATGTCGGCGATGTCGGACGAGCGGTCCGCTGGTGCGATCACCCGGATGTGCAGCACGAACCAGGCTCCTCGATGGGCGCGACGGACGTCAGCACTCTAGACGATCCACGCGGCGGCGGGTGGTCGCGCGACGACCGGGCACGCCTTCTCCGCCCGGCCCGGGAGCGGCCGGGTCGGGCGGGCGCGGCTGTGGGCGTACCCTCGCGGTCGTGGGTGCCGACGACGACGAGCGGTGGCGGGAGCGGCGACGCCACGCGGTGCGGGCGCACGCCGAGGCCGACGCCCGGCAGCGCGCCGCGGAGCAGGCCGAGGCCGCGGAGCTGGTCGCCCGGTTCGCGGCCGAGGCCGCCGGGCGCGGCCTGCGCACCGAGCGGCTCGTGGCCACGCCCTACAGCGGACGCGGCCGCTACCGCACCCCGCTGGTCGGGTGGTACGTGGACCGGGCCCGGAGCCGGGCGGTGGACACCGAGGGCCGCTACTACCTGCTGACCGTGCCGGCCGGGCTGCGCGCCCGGCTGCTCGGCGCCCGGCCGGAGCCGTCCACGCCGTCACTCGTCATCGGCCGCGGCGGGCGCGACGGGGAGTCCCTTCCGCTGACTGCGCTGCTCGGCGCGCGCCTCGAAGCGGGCGACGACTGGCCCTGACCCGGCCCGGCCACCTGTCGACACCGTCCCGGCCGATCCTCGTTACCCAGAACGGACGACACGTGGCCGGCCGCCATCGGGGCGGCCGTGGCCAGGCGACGGGGAGCGCAGATGCGACTGGAGATCCTGGACGCCCGCAAGCCGGCGGACGACGAGCGCTGGCGCGCTCTGCACCGGGACTGGGACCGGCGTGAGGTCTTCGCCCACCCGGCCTACCTCCGGCTGTTCGCCGGGCCGCAGGACGAGCCGCTGGCCGCGTACGCCCGGACCGAGCACGGTTTCGTGCTGTATCCGTTCCTGCTCCGCCCGGTCGACGCGCCGCACCTCGCCGAGCCCGGGCGACGGTACCGGGACGTCGTCAACGCGTACGGCTACGGAGGCGCCTTCGCCGAGGGCGCGACCGAACTCGACGCGAAGGAGTTCTGGGAGGCGTTCGACGCCTGGTGCGGGTCGCGTCAGGTGGTCTCCGAGGTCACCCGGCTCACGCTCTTCGACGAGGACCGGCTGCCCCCGCCGGGACCGGTCCGGCAGAAGCTGGTGAACGTGGTCCGCGACCTGCGCACCGGCGAAGAGGAGATGTGGCGCGAGTTCGACCACAAGGTCCGCAAGAACGTCAACAAGGCCCGCCGCAACGGCGTCATCGTCGTGGTCGATCTCGACGGGGGGCGGCTCGACGACTTCCTGGGCATCTACGAGCGCACGATGGACCGGCGCGCCGCGGCGAGCGGCTACTACTTCCCCCGCGAGTTCTTCGAGCGGATCGTCGACGAACTGCCCGGCCAATTCGCCTTCTTCCACGCCGTGTACGAGGGACGCGTCGTCTCGACCGAACTGGTGCTGGTCTCCGCGCTCAACCTCTACTCGTACCTCGGCGGCACCGACGAGGCGGCGTTCGACCTGCGGCCCAACGATCTCCTCAAGTTCGAGATCTGCCGATGGGGACGCGCTCAGGGGCGGATCCGGTTCGTCCTGGGCGGCGGGTACGCACCCGACGACGGCATCTTCCGGTACAAGCGCGCCTTCGCACCGAACGGTCTGGTCCCGTTCCACCTGGGCACGCGGGTGCTCGACGAGCCGGCGTACCGGCGGCTGTCGACGGCGCACCGGCGGGAGGGATCCCGGCGGGATCCGGCCTGGTCCGCGTCCTCGGACTACTTCCCCGAATACCGGTGCCCGCTGCCCGAGCCCGCCGGGCCGTGAGGCGTCGGCCGCAGTCGGCCGGCACACCGTAACGGCCGCCACGGTCGGCGCGTTGAACCAGTCGGTCCCGACTCGACGGGCCAGGTCGCAGCGGCGCGACGATCAGGTCCGCGCGTGCGTCCCGTTTCCCTGCGCGTCGCCGGGTGACACCCACACTTCCATCGGAGACCAGCACCGTGGCACAGGACTACTCACTGATGGCTCGACCCGCCCATCAGCAGGACGGCACGAGTGTCAGCAGACGGATCTATCTCTCTCCGCCGGACGTCGGTCCGGCCGAGGAGGCGTCCATCCTGGCGGCGGTCCGTTCGGGCTGGGTCGCGCCGGACGGGCCCGACCTGGCTGCGTTCGAACGCGAGCTGGCGGACCGGGTGGGCAGCGGCCACGCCGTCGGCGTGAGCTCCGGGACCGCCGCCCTGCACCTGGCGCTGACGGTGATCGGAGCCGGGCCCGGCTCCGTCGTGGTGGTGCCCACCATGACGTTCGTGGCGACCGCCAACGTGGTGCGGTACACCGGGGCCGAGCCGGTCTTCGTGGACTGTGACGCCGCAACCGGGCACCTCGACCCCGAGCTGCTGCCGCCGCTGCTGCGCCGGCTGCGGGAGCAGGGCCGCCGCGTGGCAGCCGTGATGACGGTCGACCTGAACGGCGGCTGCGCGGACTACGACCGCATCCTGCCCGTCTGCGCGGACTTCGACGTCCCGCTGGTCGAGGACTCCGCACAGGCGCTCGGCGCGTCCTGGCGCGGCCGCAACGCCGGCACGTTCGGCCGGCTGGGTGTCTTCTCGTTCAACGGCAACAAGGTCATGACGACCTCGAGCGGCGGGATGCTCGTCTCCGACGACGGCGACCTGATCGACCGGGCACGCCACCTGGCGACCCAGGCCAGGGAACCGGTCGCGCACTACGAACACCGGCAGGTCGGCTACAACTACCGGCTGAGCAATCTGCTCGCCGCGCTCGGGCGGGCACAGCTACGGCGGCTGAACGGCATGATCGAGCGTCGCCGGGCGATACGGGAGCGGTACGCCAAGTTCTTCGCCGCGGCTCCCGGCACCCGGATCCTCGGCGACGGCGACCCCGGGTCGAACTGCTGGCTCACCACCCTCGTCGTCGACCCCGCCCGGGCCGGGTGGCGGGCCGACGAGTTGGCCGTGCACCTGGCCCGGCACGACATCGAGACGCGTCCCATGTTCAAGCCCATGCACCAGCAACCCGCTCATCGCGGGCACGAGGCGGTCCTGAGCGGCGCGGCGGATCGTCTCTTCGCCACCGGCGTCTCCCTGCCCAGCGGGTCGACCCTGCTCGGGGCCGACGCGGACCGGCTATTCGGCGCGCTCGACGAATTCCTCGCCGCACGCTGACCATCCGGAGAATCGCATCCGAAAGTGATTCGAATGCGTCGAGGAACGAGTGACGGGCGAACGGGTTACGGCACCGTCCAAGTCAATGCGATAAACGCAATCGCCGCCTATGGGAGACCTTTCCTGCTAGACATTTGAATGCAGCCGGCACGCATGTGGAGCGGAATCCGCTCTCGCCCCCGGCCGCTCCCGGTCCGGAGTGTCCGTACACCGATTTGGAGTCTCCGTGGAGCTGAGCACCACCACCGCGATATGGCTGACCCTCGCGGTCAGTCTGGCGATGCTGCTGGCCCTGTTCCTCCGGTCCGGTCGCACCGATCTCCTGCCCTATGTCTTCGCCTACCTCGCCTTCTTCGGCCTGGGACCGGCGATCAACTACGCCCTCGGCAACGAGATCTACATCGGCATCGTCACCGACAAGATCCCGGCCGCCTGCCTCGTGCTGGCGCTGGCGCTCGGCGGTGTGACGCTGGTCGGCCTGCTCATGCCGGTCCGGGACCGGCTGCCGGACCTGACCGCACTCGGCCGGACACCGCGCGAGAATCCGGTCCTTCCGGTGGTGCTCTACGGACTGGCCGCGTACACCCTCGCCATCCTGGTCACCCGTGGCCCGGCGATGCTGGCCGCCGACAAGCTCGGACGGATCGAACTGGCTGGTCCCCTGCACACCCGCTACCTGGTCGTCCAGATGTGCGCCTGCTCCATCTACTTCCTGGCCCGGGCGGTGCGCCCGGCCCGGATCGCCTACTGGGTGAACCTCGGCCTCTACGTGCTCTACTGCCTGGCCACCAGCGAACGGGACTTCCTCTTCGTCCTCTTCGCCGTCGTGCTGCACGTCCTGTTGCTGCAACGGCGACGGATCTCGCCGAAGTTCGGCATCGCCGGCGTCGCGTTCGTCCTGGCCGCCACCTATCTCAGCGCCGTTCGCAGCGGGGACGCGCTGAACCTCAGCAAGGTTCTCAACGAGGGCTCGACCCTCTTCGTGGACACCTTCGTCCTGACCAACGCGGCCGACAGCCTGCGACTGTGGCCCGGCGAGAGCTACCTCAACGGTTTCCTCACCGCGATGCCGTCGGCGCTGGTCCCGGAACGGCCGATGCTCATGTCCTGGCTGGTCGACGCCTGGCTGCCGGGCTCGTCGTCGGGTTTCGGCTTCTCGCTGACCGCGGAGGCGTACGCCAACTTCGGGTACCTCGGCGTACCCGTCGTCTTCGCCGCGCTGACCCTCGGGCACCGGCTGCTCTTCTTCCGCGCCGCGCAGGGCCACGTCTACGCCTACGCGAGCATCCTCTACACGATCAGCTGGATGTACGGGTTCCGCGGGGAGAGCGCCAGCCTGCTCGCCACTCTCCTGCACGGCGTCGCCTTCTACACCGTCATCTGGCTCGGCTCGTTGAAGGGCCGCTCCGTCCAGCCGACCGCGCGCCCCGAGGCGCGCGTCCCGCACGGCAACCTGGTTCCCGTAAACCGATAGGACATCTCGCGTGAGGCTCACCATCACCGAGGAGTGCCGGTACCTCCGCACTCCGGACAACCGATTCTGGGTGGACTTCGGCACCGGCTACGCGCTCTGGGCGCGATACCTGGCGGCCTTCGACGAGGTACGGGTGGTGGCCCGGGCGCGGGACGTACCGGAGATCCCGCCGAACGCGGTCCGGGTCGACGGCGACGGGGTGACCGTGGCACCCATCCCCCACTACCTCGGACCGCAGGAGTACCTGCGACGCCTGCCCCGCATCGACCGGGCCGTCCGCCGGATCGCCGCGGACGCGGAGGCGGTGCTGCTCCGGGCGCCGTCGTCGATCGCCACGCTGATGCACCGGCACATCACCCGTCGCGGTCTCGCCTACGCCATGGAGGTCATCGGCGACCCGTACGCGGTCTTCGCCCCCGGGGTGATCGAGCACCCGCTGCGGCCCTTCCTGCGTGTGTGGAGCACCCGCAACCTCCGGCGTCAGTGCCGTTCCGCCGTCGCGGTGTCGTACGAGACGAAGCGCTCGCTCCAGGAGCGGTATCCCACCCGCCCGGGGGCGCTCTCCATCGGTCTCAGCTCGGTGAACCTGCCGCCGGCGGCGTTCGTGCGGGAGCCCCGCCCGCCCCGGCTGCCGGCCGGGCCGGTGACCCTCGTGTCGGTCGGTTCCCTGGAACAGCTCTACAAGGGCATCGACACGCTCATCGAGGCGATCTCGTTGCTGCGGTCCTCGGCCCCGCCGGTACGGCACGTGCACATCGGCCCCGGGCGCTGCCAGCCGGTGCTGGAGGATCTGGCCACCCGCATCGGGGTCCGCGACCGGATCACGTTCGCCGGCCTGATCACCGATGTCGAGGCGCTGCGCCGGCACCTCGACGCCGCCGACCTGTTCGTCATGCCGTCCCGGACCGAGGGCCTGCCCCGGGCCCTGATCGAGGCGATGGCCCGCGGGCTGCCGGCCATCGGCTCGCGTGTCGGTGGCATACCCGAACTGCTGCCACCGGAGATGCTGGTTGCGCCGGACGACCCCGACAGCCTGGCCAACGCCATCCGCCGTACCCTCGCGGACCCCGACGCCATGGCTGCCGCCTCGCGTCGCAACCTCGCGGTCGCCCACGAGTTCGCCGCGGACCGGCTGACGCCGCGGCGCAGCGAGTTCTACCGGGCGGCCCGGGACCTGATGGCGAACCGCCGTCCGCTGCCGCAGTCCGCCGCCCCCGCCGTGGAGTCCGTCGAGCAGGAGAACCGACCGGTATGAGGACCGGCCGGCCCGACACGGGAGAGACGATGTCCAGCGCGAGCCACAGCGACCCGGCGACGACGAGCGCGTCCGGCGCGCCGGCCCCCCGGCCTCCGGAGATCCGCGTGGTACGGGTCCTCGGCGCGTTCGACATCGGCGGCGCCGAGCAGCGCACCATAGAACTGCTGCCCCGGCTCGCGGCGTCCGGGGTGCGGACGTCCTTCGTCACGCTCAGCGGCGTCAAGGGCGCGCGCGGCGACGAGGTGGAGCAGTTGGGCTCACGGATCCACCCGATCCGGCTGGACCGTCGGTTCCCGGTCCGCTTCTACCGCCTGCTTCGGCAGGTCCGTCCGCACGCCGTGCACTCGGACGTCGCGACGTTCTCCGGTTTCGTGCTGTTCCTCGCGGCACTGGCGCGGGTGCCGATCCGGATCGCGCACTTCCGGTCCGACCGCGACGGACATCCGGACAGCCTGCGCCGCCGGTTGCAGCGGGGCGTGATGGTGCGCCTCATCCACTTCTGCGCGACGGACGTGCTCGGCGTCGCCCCCGGCGCTCTCACCTCGTGCTACCGGCCGTCGTGGGAGAACGACCCGCGGTGCCGGGTGCTGCCCAACGGTCTCGACCTGGGCCGCCTGCACCGCCGGTCGACGCTGCGGCTCCGCGACGAGATCGGCGCCGCCCCGGACGACCTCGTCTGCGTGGTGATCGGCCGCCCGCACCCGCTCAAGCGGCGGTCGATGGTGCCGTCGATCGTCGCCGCGTTGCGCGAACGCGGGATCGGCTGCCGGGCCGTGTTCGTGGGTCCGCACGACGACCGGGACGACGACGCCGTCCGGCAGTCCGCCACCCGGCACGACGTACTCGACCGGATGCACCTGGTGGGTCCGCGGGCTGACGTCGGGGAGTTCCTGGCCCAGGCCGACCTCCTGCTGCAACCCTCCGCGCTCGAAGGTCTGCCCGGCACGGTCCTGGAGGCCCGCGCCGTCGGCACCCCTGTGGTCGCGTCCGACCTGCCCGGCGCACGGTTCATCGACGACCAGCTCGCCGGTGTCGCCCTGGTCCCGGTCGACGCCGACGCCGAGAGCTGGGCTGACGCCGTGCACCGCCTGGGCCTCGTGCCGGGACGGCCGAGGGGCGGCCGGCGGGCGCTGGCGGCCTTCCAGGACAGCGTCTTCACGATGGAGCGGTCGGTCGAGCAGCACCTGGCTATCTACGGCCGGAACACCGTGGCGCCGCGCGGCGGAGCGGACCGGCCGGCGGTGCCCACCGGATGAGCCGCCGCCATCTGGGCACTATCGTCCTGCTGACCGGCGCCAACGGCATCGCCGCCCTGAGCAGCAGCGGCGTCGCCGTCCTCGCCACCCTGGCGCTGGGGCCGGCCGACCGGGGCGTCATGGTGTTGGTCCTCACGGTCGCCGGCGTGGTGATGCTGGTCGGCCGCCTGGGCTGCGGCACCGCCATGCGCGCGCAGTTGCCGCAGGCCGCCTCCCGGCACCGCCGCGACGAACTGCTCTCCGCGTACTGCTGGATGACAGTGGTGGCCGCGGTCTGCACCGGGGCGGCCGCGGCCGCCGCGGTCCGTCTCTCCGCGCCGCTGCTCGGCCCCGCGCTGACCGATGTACGGCTGCTCGCCGCGGTCGCGCTCGGCGGCGCCGCCAACATCGCGCTCGACCAGCTCACCGATCTCCGGTTCGCGGACGGGGACTTTCGCCGGGGCGCGGTGTGGAACATCGCCGCCACCACCGCCGGCCTGATCGGGATCGCCATCGCGGTCGTCGTCTCGGCGCAGGTGTGGCTCCTCCTGATGTGCCAGGCCACCGCGCTGCTCGCGGTGGCGGTGACGCAGTGGACGCTGGTACGCGGCCAAGGGCTGGCGCGGTTCGCACGGGCGCGACGGCGGGACGTCACCGGGCTGATCCGGATGGGCGCCCCGTCTCTGGGGTTCTCCCTCGGGACGAGCTTCCTCCAGCGGGCCGACCGCTACCTGCTCGGTGTCCTCGTCGGTCCCGGCGCGGTGGGCATCTACGCCCTGGCCGCGACGCTGAGCAGCGTGGTCGGCCTCCTTCCGGCCGCCATCGGACAGTTGTCGCAGCGGCAGGCCGCGCAGCGCGACGGCGATCCCTGGCCCGTCCGTGCGATCGGCTACACGCTGCTGGCAACGCTCGTCAGCGGCGCCGTCGTCGCGGCCGGCGGCTGGCTGTTGGTGGTGCCGGTCTTCGGCGCGGAGTTCGGGTCCGCCCGCCCGTTGATCGTGCCGCTCCTGCTCGCCGAGTTGTGCCTGGCGCCCTTCGGCATCGCAAGCCGAGCCCTGCTCGGCACCGGGGGCACGAAACAGGCCGCCGGGGTCGGTCTGCTCGCCGCCGTGGCGTCGGTCGCCTGCTACGGCCTCGCCATCTCCCGCTGGGGAACGATGGGCGCGGCGACCGCCTCGATCGCGCTGTATGCGCTGCTCTCCGTCGTCGTCCTGGTCGTCCTGCGCGTACGGCTCAACCGGCGGGCCCGCGTGGCGGCACCTCTCACCGCACCGGCGCCGACGGCGGAACTGGTGCCGGACGCGCGCTGACCGTCACGTCGTGGCGGGTGCCGGAGCCGGCCGTGACGTGGGAGCGGGCTGCCCACAGCGCGGCCAGGGACTCGCTCAGCGGGTATCTCGGCGCCCAGCCGAGAGCGTCGGTGATCCGGCTGATGTCGGCGCACATCCACGGCACCGCCGCGGACCGGTCCGCAGTCGGCGAGCGGAGCCCGTCGACGAAGCGTCCGGTGAACCCGGCATGGCGGGCCAGCATCTCGACCGCCTCCCGGGTGGCGACCGCCTGTCCGCTGCCCACGTTGTAGATCGACTCCGGCAGCCGTCGGGCGTTGAGCGCCGCCAGCACCGCCTCGGCCACGTCCCGGACGTCGACGAAGTCGCGGTAGGAGTCGTTGAGCCCCAGTTCGATCCGCCGGTCCCCCCGGGCCAAC
Source organism: Micromonospora sp. CNZ297 (assembly GCF_007827625.1). Taxonomy (NCBI): domain Bacteria; kingdom Bacillati; phylum Actinomycetota; class Actinomycetes; order Micromonosporales; family Micromonosporaceae; genus Micromonospora; species Micromonospora sp. CNZ297. Next base: position 309,042 of record NZ_VISU01000003.1, read on the forward strand.
GCCGCCTGGAGCAGCTCGGCGGCCCGTCCCAGCACGTTGCCACTGGTCGAGCCGGGCCCGACGGGGTTGAAGACCCGCAGCACCACCGCGTCGACCCGGCCACTGGCGGCGGCCAGCCGCACGAGGTCGGTCGCGGCCAGTTGGCTGATCCCGTAGTCGCTCACCGGCCGGGCCGGGTCGGTCTCGGTCGCGACGGCGCCGTGCGGGACGACCCCGTACTCGGCCGCCGAGCCGATCCGGACCAGCCGCACGCCGGGCGAGACCTCGGCCACGCAGTCGATCAGCTTGGCGGTGATCAGAGTGTGCGACTCGACGAACTGCGCGCTCGTCCCGGCGATCCGGCCGGCGCAGTTGACCACCCCGTCGGGTCGTGCCCGGCGCAGGAACGCGGCGAGCCGCGACCGGTCCGCGGCGACGAGATCGCATTCCTGGCGACTGGGCGCGACGACGGTGAAGTGCTCCGCGAGGACCGCTTCGACCGCCCGGCCGAGGAAGCCGGACGCGCCGAACAGCAGGATCCTGGCCATGAGGCTCCGATCGGGTCGGGATCAGCCGGACGTGCCGGACCCGACGGGCTCGTCGACCCGAAGCGACCGGAACCACTCGACCGTAGCCCGCAGCCCTTCGGCGAAGGGCGTCGGCGACGCGGCCGGGAACAGCTCGCGCAGTCGCGTGTGGTCGGCCTGGGACTCGCGGACGTCACCGGGCCGCGCCGGCACGTGCACGACGTCCAGCGGCCGCCCCAGCACGGTCTCCAGTTCGGCGATGAGGTCGAGCAGGGAGATGCGCGCGCCGAACGCGAGGTTCACCACGTCCGGGGCCGCCACCTGCCGCAGCACGGCGTCCACGATCACCGAGGTCACGCTGCCCACGTAGGTGAAGTCCCGGGACTGCCGCCCGTCGCCGTGCACCTGCAACGGCCGGTTCTCCAGGGCGGCGGTGACGAACCGCGGGACCACTGCGGCGTACACGTGGTTCGCCGCCTGCCTCGGTCCGAAGACGTTGAAGAAGCGGAACGGCAGGACCGCCATGCCGTAGCAGTTGGCGAACGCGATCCCGTACGCCTCGGTGGCCAGCTTCGACACCGCGTACGGGCTGACCGGCATGGGCCGCAGGCCCTCCTGGCGTGGCAGTACCGGGTTGGCGCCGTACACCGAGGACGAGGAGGCCAGCACGCACTGCGGGACGCCGTTGCGGTGGGCGGCGTCGAGGACGGTCAGGGTGCCGGTGGCGTTCGCGTGGTGGCTGCGCAGCGGGTCGTCGATGGAGCGGGGCACCGAGCCGAGGGCTCCGAGGTGGACCACGCTGGAGGCGCCGACCATCGCGCGGTCGAGCAGCGCGGGGTCCAGGACGGTCCCGATCAGCAACTCCACCGGAAGCCCGCGCAGGTTCTCCACCGACCCGGTGGAGAGGTCGTCGACGACGACGATCTCGGCGACCCGGCCCGTTTCCGACAGGGCCCGCACCAGGTTGGAACCGATGAAACCGGCGCCCCCCGTGACGACGACTCTCACGTGCGCTCCTACCGCTCGCCGGTGCTCTCTCCGCAGGGCCAACGAGAGAATCCGACGTTGGTTACTAAACACCACAAAGCTCGTTGCCCTGGGTGGAGCGGCGAACGACGTCGCGCCGACTGTTGGAGGCGAACACGTGAGGCACGATCCCCGGTCCGGCGTCGCCGGCGACCCGCCCGGGCGCCGGTCATTGCGCGTCGCCGTCATCGTCAAGACGAACTACGGCGGGCTCTGGACCATCCCGCAGGCGTGCGCCCTGCGGGATCGCGGCCACGAGGTGGTGGTGATCTGCCCACCCGGCGGGCGCCTGAACGACCGCCTGGCCGAGGCCGGGATCCGGACGGTGGCGTCGCCGTTCTCGTTCCGCTTCCGGCCCAGCCTGAGCACGCTGTCCGAGCTGTGGCGGCTGCGCCGCCTCGTCCGCCGCCTACGCCCCCAGGTGCTCTACCACCACCTGTACGCGGCCACGCTGGGCGCGCGGCTCGCGACCGTCGGCCTGCCCCTGGCCCGGGTGCAGTTCGTCGCCGGCCCCGCCTTCCTGGAGTCACGGGCGGTCCGGATGGTCGAGCGGCTGCTCTGGCGCCTGGACCGCACGATCATCTGCGGCACCCGCTACACCTCCCGCCTCTACGGCGAGCTGGGCGTACCGGCGTCGCGCCGCCCGACCGTCACCAGCGGACTCAACCTGGCCTGGGCGACCGCGGACCTGCCGGACGACACGGCGGCGACGCGGGCGGAGGCCCGGGCGAAGTGCCGGGCGGATCTCGGGCTGAGCCCGGACCAGTTCGTCGTGATCATGGTGGCGTACGTCTATCCCCCACGGAGGCTCGCCGCCCACCGGGACCGCGCGTTCAAGGGCCACGACGTCCTGCTCGCCGCGTGGCAGGAGATCCGGTCCCGGCACCCCGAGGCGGTGCTGATGCTCGTCGGTGGCGGCTCGGACCAGGCCGGCGAGGACCACCGGCAGGAGCTGATCCGCCGGTTCGGTGTCGCCGACGACCACTCCGTCCGCTGGATCGACACCGCCGACGACGTGCGGCCCTACTACCGGGCGGCGGACCTCAGCGTCAGCCCGTCACTGAGCGAGGGCCACGGCGCGCCGCCCGAGGCGGCGCTGCTGGACGTTCCCAGCATCGTCAGCGACGCCGGCGGGCTGCCGGAGACGGTGGATGAGAGCTGCGGGTGGGTGGTCCCCCGGGACGACCCGGCCGCCCTGGCGCAGGCCATCGAGCACGCGTACGCCGAGTTCCGGTCCGGGCGTCTCGCCGAGCGCGGCGTACGCGCCCGCGAGCGGTCGCACCGGCACTTCGACAACCGGATCTCCGCGGTGCGGATGGCCGAGGTCATCGAGCACGCCGCGGGCGTCGGCGGACCACCCGGGGAGTACGCCCCGCAGGCCGCCGGGAAGGTGCACTCCCGGTGAGCCCCGCCCGGCGGTCGGTCGAGCTACGGCTCAAGCGGCTCGTCGACATCACAGTGGCGCTCGTCGTCCTCGTGGTGGCCGCGCCGGTCGTGGCCGTCGCGGCGCTGCTGGTCCTGGCCCAGTTCGGCAGCCCGGTCTTCTTCCGGCAGGAACGCACCGGCCGGTACGAGCGCCGCATCCGGGTCCTCAAGCTCAGGACGATGTCCGACGACCGCGACGCGGAGGGCCGGCTGCTGCCCGACGGGGTCCGCTGCCGGGGCGTCGGCCGGACGCTGCGGCGGCTGAGCATCGACGAGCTGCCGCAGATGGTCAACGTGCTCCGGGGCGACCTCAGCCTGGTCGGTCCCCGGCCGCTGCTGCTGCGCTACGACCCCTGGTACACCGACCGGGAGCGCAAGCGGTTCGAGGTCCGGCCGGGCATCACCGGGCTCGCGCAGGTCAACGGCCGCAACGACCTGGCCTGGACCGAGCGCCTGGAACTCGACGTCCGCTACGTTCTCGACTGGTCCCTCTGGCTCGACCTGCGCATCCTCGCGCGGACGGCGGGCAAGGTCCTGCGCGCCTCGGGCGTGGCGGTCGACCCGTCGGCGCAGATGCTCGACCTCGACCAGGAACGGCGCCTCACCGGCGTCCGCTGAGCCCGTCGGTGCCCGCCCGCGCCGGGCGGGCACCGACACGTATTCAGGCCGAGCCGGTGGGCACCCCGGACGGTCGCGGCGCCGAGGCGCCGCTCTGGGCCGGCGCCGCCGGACGTCCGGCAGGCGCGAGCGCGCCGCGCTCGGGGAGTGTGCCCAGCGCCCGCTGGAAGCTCGCGACCAGCGCCGGGTAGTCCGCCGGTGCGACGTCCTGGTGTACGGGGAAGTTGATGATCTGCCGGGACAGCCGTGCCATCGACGGATGGTCCCGCAACTGCGCGATGAGCGTGTGGTAGAGGCTGACCATGCCGAAGCCCTCGCGGTTCATCTCGGCATAGACATGGTCGCGGTTCTCCCGGCCGGTCCCGAGGATCCGCACCGGCAGCGTCTGCGGGGCGTCGTCCGGTGCCAGCTCGGGCCACATCAGCTCGAACGCGACGCCGAGTTCGGGCAGGTCGCGCAGCAGCGCGGTGAGGGCGCGGAAGTTCTCCTGCCGCCGCGCGGCGATGCCCAGCGTGTCGTGGTCGAGCACGTGCCGGGACAGGTCCGGCTCGGTCTCCCGCTGCCCGGTGAGCCGGCCAGGGTCGCGGTAGGTGATCATCCCGCCGCGTGCGCCGGGCATCGGCAGCATCTTGTGCAGGGAGTAGAGCGAGACCTCCCCGGTGCGGCCGGCCGGCCCGCCGAGCGCGTGGGTGAACCACGCGTGTGCGAGGTCTTCGAGCAGCAGCGCGCCGTGCCTGTCGGTCAGCTCCCGGATCCGGCCGATCGCCCGTTCGGTGCGGCCGAAGTAGTGGATGACCACCACGACGTCGTAGGGACGCTCCGCGAGCCGTGCCTCCAGCGAGGACACGTCCACCGCGAGGTCCTCGGTCAGGTCGTAGAAGCCGGGGTCGAGCCCGAGTTCGGTCACCGGGTCGAAGACGCCGCTGCCCTCGTTGGCGGACCAGCCGATGAACGACGGCAGCAGGATGTCGCGCCGGTCGCCGCGCCAGACCTCGGGCTGGGCGAGCAGGTCGCGCATGCCCTCCCGGGCCGCCCGGTAGAACAGGCTCGGCGTGCGGAAGGCACCCGGGTCGGTGGCGGTCTTGGGGATCGTCTGCGTCACGGAAGCTCCAGTCTGGCGCGGATCTCGGTGGTGGACATCCTGAGCGAGCGGTTGACGGCACGCAGCGGGCCGACCGCGCTGGGCGGCGCGTCCTCGCCGGGTGTCATGACCAGGACGCGGTCGATGCCGGGGAAGGCCCGGACCACGGCGGCGACCACCGCCGGCCGTCGCAGCGTCGCCGGGTCGAAGCACCGCAGCACCCCCGGGCTCGGCCGCCCCAGCACGTGGGTGGCGTCTCCGGCGACGACGGTGAGCTCACCGAAGCCGTACGTGTCGAGCCAGGCCCGGGCGGCGTGCAGCCCGTCGAAGCGGACGTCGGCGGCGGGCGCGACCCCGCCGAGCGCGAGGTCGGCGACCCACCACGTGGTCGTGGAGTCGCCGGCGAACCCGAGCCGGTCGTAGAGCGCACGGGCCGGGGCGTTGTCGGCGAACACGTCCAGCCGCATCGACCGGAGGTCGGGGTGGGCGCGAGCGTAGGCGCGCAGCAGCTCCCGGGCGACGCCGCGGCCACGGGCGGCCTCCACCACGCAGATGTAGGACAGGTGCGCCAGGCCCGGCTCGACCCGGGTCAGGTCGGCGAAGCCCAGCCGCCGGCCGTCCTGGTCATCGGCCACCAGGAAACACCGGCCGGGGAACGACTCCGGGTGTGCGAGCACGACCTCCCAGAACCGGCCGACGCCGGGCTGAGCCGAGGTCAGGTAGTCGTGCAGATGCCGCGCGAACGACGCCTGGCTGACCTCGGCCAGCCATTCCGCGTCCGCGACGATGGCCGGGCGCACCCGGAGACCCGGCGCGTCCGCACGGGACGGCACTCCCACGTCGGCGGCGGGGACGATCGACTGGACACCATACGGGACCGGCATGTTCACACCATAGTGGCCACTACCACCCCAAAGGGGGATTTCGGATCACGGCTGCCGGGTCCCGGCATGGTCCGGTTCCGGTAACCGCTGCCGTGCGCCGCCGGTGTGATGAGCTGTAGTGGTGGCGGGTGACGTGCTGGGTCTGGTGCTGCACCCCACCCGGGACGTCTCCGAGGTGGTGGGGATCGTCGCGGACTGGGCCGCCCGGCACCGGATCACCCTCGCGGTACGCGCCGAGGACCGCGCCCGCGTACCGGCAGCGGTGGAGGCGATCGCGGCGGACGAGCTGGCCGACCGCTGCGCCGCGCTGATCAGCATCGGTGGTGACGGCACCATGCTCGGCGCACTGCGGATGGCCGTCCGCGACCCGAAGCCGGTGCTCGGCGTGCACCTGGGCCGGGTCGGCTTCCTGGTCGAGGTGGAGCCGCCGGACCTGCCCCGGGCGCTGGAGCGGCTGGTGGAGCACGACTTCACCGTCGAGTCGCACGCCTGCCTGGCCTGCGACGTCTGCGGCGACGACGTGGTGGCGTTCAACGACATCGCCCTGGTCCGGCAGCCCGGCGCCGGCTTCGTCACGGCCACCCTCGCGGTGGACGGCCAGCGGTACGGCTACTACCGGTGCGACGCGCTGGTGGTGAGCACGCCGACCGGTTCGACCGCGTACAGCTATGCCGCCGGCGGGCCGCTGATCTCACCGGCCACGGAGGCGATGGTGGTGACGCCGTCCGCACCGATGGCCGGGATCTCCCGCTCGGTGCTGCTCTCCGCGCACGAGACGGTGCACCTGGAGCTGCGTGCGGACTCGGCGCCGGTCGCGGTGGAGATGGACGGCCTGCTGATCCGGCAGGCGGCGACCGAGGGTTCGGTGCACATCCGGTACGTCAAGGACGCCGGCCGGGTGGTCCGTCTCGACCCGCGCCGCTACCAGGAGCGCAACCAGCTCAAACTGAGCCTGCTGGACCTGCCGCTGCTGCCCGACCAGTTGCGGGAGCTGTTGCCGGACGGGTTGCGGGAGCAGCTCAGCCGCCGGGAGCTGCCCCCGCCCCGCTGAGCCGGTTCACGCGGTGGCGAGCACGCCGTCGACCAGCGCCTTGGCCTCCTCCTGGATCCGGGCCAGATGCTCCGGGCCCTGGAACGACTCGGCGTAGATCTTGTAGACGTCCTCGGTGCCGGACGGGCGGGCGGCGAACCAGCCCGACCCGGTGGTCACCTTGAGGCCGCCGATCGCGGCGCCGTTGCCGGGTGCGGTGGTGAGGATCGCGGTGATCGGCTCACCGGCCAGCTCGGTGGCGGTGACCTGCTCCGGCGACAGCTTCGCCAGGACGGCCTTCTGCGCCCGGTCGGCCGGGGCGTCGATCCGGGCGTACGCGGGCGCGCCGAAGCGGTCGGCCAGCTCGGCCCAGTGCTCACTCGGCGTACGGCCGGTGGTGGCGATGATCTCGGCGGCGAGCAGGCAGAGCAGGATGCCGTCCTTGTCGGTGGTCCAGGTGCCGCCGTCGCGGCGCAGGAACGACGCCCCGGCGCTCTCCTCGCCGCCGAAGCCGACGGTGCCGTCGAGCAGGCCGGGCACGAACCACTTGAACCCGACCGGCACCTCCAGCAGCGGACGGCCGAGGTCGGCCGCGACCCGGTCGATCATCGAGGAGGAGACGAGCGTCTTGCCCACCGCCGCGGCCGGGCCCCACTGCTCCCGGGTACGGAACAGGTGGCCGATCGCCACGGCCAGGTAGTGGTTGGGGTTCATCAGGCCGCCGTCGGGCGTGACGATGCCGTGCCGGTCGGCGTCGGCGTCGTTGCCGGTGGAGACCGCGTAGTCGTCCCGGGCGGCGATGAGCGAGGCCATCGCATTCGGCGAGGAGCAGTCCATCCGGATCTTGCCGTCGCCGTCGAGCGTCATGAACCGCCAGGTCGGGTCCACGAGCGGGTTGATCACGGTGAGGTCGAGGCGGTGCCGCTCGGCGATCTCGCCCCAGTACGCCACGCTCGCCCCGCCCATCGGGTCCGCCCCGATGCGCACCCCGGCGTCGCGGATCGCGTCGATGTCCAGCGCGGCGGGCAGGTCGTCCACGTACCGGGCGAGGAAGTCGTACTCCCCGGTGGTCGCGGCGGCGCGCGCCCGCGCGTACGGGATGCGTTTCACCTCCTTGAGCCCGGCGGCGAGGATGGCGTTCGCGCGGTCCTGGATCCACTTGGTGGCGTCGGTGTCGGCGGGCCCGCCGTGGGTGGGGTTGTACTTGAACCCGCCGTCGGACGGCGGGTTGTGCGACGGGGTGATCACGATGCCGTCGGCGAGGCCGCTGGTGCGCCCCCGGTTGTGGGTGAGGATGGCGTGCGAGACGGCGGGGGTCGGGCTGTAGCCGTCGCGGCTGTCGCGCAGCACCGTGACGTCGTTGGCGGCGAGCACCTCCAGCGCGTCGGCCTCGGCGGGCGCGGAGAGCGCGTGGGTGTCCCGGCCGAGGAACAGCGGCCCGGAAAGGCCCTGCTCGCGCCGGTAGTCGCAGAGCGCCTGGGTGACGGCGAGGATGTGGTCGGAGTTGAAGGCGTTGCGCAGGCTGGATCCGCGGTGCCCGGAGGTGCCGAAGGAGACCTGCTGCGCCGGGTCGTCCGGGTCCGGGTGCTCGGCGTAGTAGGCGGTGACCAGCCGGGGCACGTCGACCAGGTCGTCGGGCTGTGCGGGCTGGCCGGCACGGGGGTGGGCCACTGCGGGATCCTCCTCGGGGATGCGGCGGGAATGCTCAGGGCTCGACGCGCTGGCCCTTGCCGATGACGACGATGCCGTTGTCGGACACGGTGTAGCGCTGGCGGTCCTTCTCCAGGTCGACGCCGATCTCGGCGCCCTCCGGGACGTGGACGTTCTTGTCCAGGATCGCGCGCCGGACGACCGCGTGGCGGCCGATCTGGACACCCTCCATCAGCACGGCACCGTCGACGTGCGCCCACGAGTGGACCTTCACCTTCGGCGCCACGATCGAGTTCTCCACCAGCGAGCCGGAGATCACCGAGCCGGGCGACACCATCGAGCTGACCGCGCGGCCCACGCGCTCGCCCCAGGCGTGCACGAACTTGGCCGGCGGGTACGGCGGCTGCTCGGTGTAGATGGGCCAGTCGAAGTTGTAGAGGTTGAACACCGGGTGCACGTTGATCAGGTCCATGTGCGCGTCGTAGAACGAGTCGAGCGTCCCCACGTCCCGCCAGTAGCCGCGGTCGCGGTCGGTGCTGCCGGGCACCTCGTTGTCCTTGAAGTCGTAGACGTTTGCCTCGCCGCGCTCGACGAGCATCGGGATGATGCTGCCGCCCATGTCGTGCTTGCTGGTCTTGTCCGCCGCATCGCGCTCCACCGCCTCGCACAGCGCCTTGGTGGTGAACACGTAGTTGCCCATCGAGGCGTAGATCTCGTCCGGCGCGTCGGGCAGCCCTACTGCGTCGGTGGGCTTCTCCCGGAACGCGCGGATGCGCTTGCCGTCCTCGCCGACCTCGATCACGCCGAACTGGTCGGCCGTCGACAGCGGCTGCCGGATGCCGGCCACCGTGACCCCGGCGCCGGAGGCGATGTGGTCGTCGACCATCTGCCGGGGGTCCATCCGGTAGATGTGGTCGGCACCGAAGACGATCACGTAGTCGGGCTGCTCGTCGTTGATCAGGTTGAAGCTCTGGTAGATCGCGTCGGCCGAGCCGGCGAACCACCACGGGCCGCGGCGCTGCTGCGCGGGTACCGGCGTGACGTAGTTGCCGAGCAGCGTCGACATCCGCCAGGTCTTGGTGATGTGGCGGTCCAGCGAGTGGGACTTGTACTGGGTCAGCACGACGATCTTGAGGAAGCCGGCGTTCGCCAGGTTGGACAGGACGAAGTCGACCATGCGGTACATCCCGCCGAAGGGGACGGCGGGCTTCGCCCGGTCGGTGGTCAGGGGCATCAGGCGCTTGCCCTCCCCGCCGGCCAGGACGATCGCGAGCACCTTGGCAGCCATGCTCAGACGCTAACGACCCGGAACCGACTTCACCACTCGGACGCCCACACTTGCGCACCGCGTGGGACACCCGGCTCTGCACTAGGGTGCGGGCATGGCACCGATGCGCGTCGACCTGCTCACCCGCGAGTACCCGCCGGAGGTCTACGGCGGCGCCGGGGTGCACGTGGAATACCTCGCCCGTGAGCTGCGCCGGCTCGCCGACGTCCGGGTGCACTGCTTCGGCGCGCCCCGCGACGAGCAGGGTGTCACCGCGTACGCCGAACCGGCCGCGCTCGCCGGCGCGAACGCCGCGCTGCGCGTCATGGGCGTCGACCTGGAGATGGCCGCCGGGACGGCCGGCACCGACGTGGTGCACAGCCACACCTGGTACGCCAACCTGGCCGGGCACACCGCGAAGCTGCTGCACGGGGTGCCGCACGTGGTGACCGCGCACAGCCTGGAGCCGCTGCGCCCGTGGAAGGCCGAGCAGCTCGGCGGCGGGTACGCGCTCTCCTCCTGGTGCGAGCGGACCGCGTTCGAGGCGGCCGACGCGATCATCGCGGTGAGCGCGGGCATGCGCCGCGACGTGCTCACCGCGTACCCGGCGGTGAACCCCGACCGGGTACGCGTGGTCTACAACGGCATCGACACCGCGCAGTACGCCCCGGACCCGGGCACCGACGTGCTCGACCGGCTCGGCATCGACCCGGCCCGGCCCAGCGTGGTCTACGTCGGGCGGATCACCCGGCAGAAGGGCCTGCCGTACCTGCTGCGCGCGGCCCGGGAGCTGCCCGCCGACACCCAGCTGGTGCTGCTCGCCGGCGCGCCGGACACCCCGGAGATCGCCGCCGAGGTGGAGGGTCTCGTGGCGGAGCTGCGGGCCACCCGGTCCGGGGTGATCTGGGTGGCGGCGATGCTGCCCAAGCACGAGGTGATCCAGGTGCTCACCCACGCCACGGTCTTCGCCTGCCCGTCCGTCTACGAGCCGATGGGCATCGTCAACCTGGAGGCGATGGCCTGCGAGACCGCCGTGGTGGCGACCGCCACCGGCGGCATCCCCGAGGTGGTGGCCGACGGCGAGACCGGGCTGCTGGTGCCGATCGAGCAGGCCGGTGACGGCTCGGGCACCCCGCTGGACCCGGAGCGCTTCGTGGCCGACCTGGCCGCGCGCATGAACGAGCTGCTGGGAGACCCGGAGCGGATCGCGGCGTTCGGGGCGGCGGGGCGGCGACGGGCGGTGGAGCACTTCTCCTGGGACGCGATCGCCCGCCAGACGATCGAGGTGTACCGCTCGGTGGGGGTGTAAGGAAGGGCACCTTGTTAACGCCTCCGGTAGAGGAAGGGCCCCTTCTTAACAGCCCGCCCGGTCGCGGTCGGCGGCGGATACAGTCCCCGGATGCCGGATGCGATCTTCGCCCATCCTCGGCTCGCGCCGGTCTACGACGCGTTCGACGGCGACCGGGACGACCTGGACGCGTACCTCGCGATCGCCGACGAGCTGGACGCGCGCGTGGTGCTCGACCTCGGCTGCGGCACCGGGAACCTGGCCCTGCTGCTCGCCCGGCACGGCCGTACCGTCGTGGGGGTCGACCCGGCCGGGGCGTCCCTCGCCGTCGCCCGGTCGAAGGACCGCGAAGGCCGCGTGCGCTGGGTGCACGGCGACGCCACGACGCTGCCACCGCTGCGCGCCGACCTGGCTGTGATGACCGGCAACGTGGCTCAGGTCTTCCGCACCGACGACGACTGGGCGCGAACGCTGCGGGGCGTGCACGGCGCGCTGCGGCCGGGCGGGCACCTCGTGTTCGAGACGCGGCGTGCCGAGCGCCGCGCGTGGGAGGAGTGGGCGGCGGACAGCGCGCCGGTGACCCGGGACGTGCCGGGCGTCGGGCCGGTGGAACGACGTCTCGAGGTCATCGCTGTGGACCTGCCGTTCGTGTCCTTCCGGTTCACGTACCGGTTCCCGGCCGACGGCGCCGTCGTCACGTCGGACTCGACGCTGCGGTTCCGCGACCGGGACGAGGTCGAGGCGAGCCTGACCGCCGCCGGCTACCGGGTGCTCGACGTGCGGGACGCGCCCGACCGCCCCGGCCGGGAGTTCGTCTTCGTCGCACGCCGCGCCGACGAGCCGCGCGGAGAGGGTGCATCCGGGTCGCAGCCGAGCGCGAGAGGATCTCGCGCAGTAGGTTGAGCGGGTGACTGGACGGTTCCCGATCGAAGACGTCTCCCCCGTCGTCTCCTGCGGTCGCTACCCGGCCAAGGCGGTGGTCGGCGAGGTCGTACCGGTGTCGGCGCGGGCCTACCGCGAGGGCCACGACGCGCTCGGGTGCAACGTGGTCTGGCTCGGCCCGGACGGCGCGGCCCGCCCGTTCACCCGGATGCGCCCGGGTGAACCCGGCCAGGACCGATGGCACGCCACCATCCGCCCGGACGCGGTCGGCCTGTGGCGCTTCGCCGTGGAGGCGTTCGGAGACCCGTACCTCACCTGGCAGAACGCGGTCACGAAGAAGCTCGCCGCCGGCCAGGGCGCGGCCGAGCTGGCGAACGATCTGGCCGAGGGCGTACGGGTGCTCACCGCCGCGCTCGACCTGGTGCCGAGGGCCGACCGTGATCGCGTACGCGAAGCCGTGCGGGCGCTGGCCGACGACGACCTGGACCTGCCGCGGCGGGTGAGCGCGGCGCTGGACCTGGCCGACCTGCTGTGGGAGCACCCGGTGCGCGAGCTGGTCACCACCGGCGAGGAGCGCACGCTGTGGGTGGACCGGCCGCGGGCGCTCTTCTCCGCCTGGTACGAGTTCTTCCCCCGCTCCGAGGGCGCGGTCCCGGCCACAGTCGACGCGCCCGCGCGTTCCGGCACGTTCGCCACCGCTATGGAGCGACTGCCGGGTGTCGCGGCGATGGGTTTCGACGTGCTCTATCTGCCGCCGATCCACCCGATCGGCCGGGTCAACCGCAAGGGCCGCAACAACGCGCTCACCGCCGGGCCGGACGACGTGGGCTCGCCGTGGGCGATCGGCGCGGCCGAGGGCGGCCACGACGCCATCCACCCCGATCTGGGTACGCCTGAGGACTTCCGCGACTTCGTCGCGGCCGCCGCCGAGCAGGGGCTGGAGGTGGCGATGGACCTGGCGTTGCAGTGCGCGCCGGATCACCCGTGGGTCACCGAGCACCCGGAGTGGTTCACCACCCGGGCCGACGGCAGCATCGCGTACGCGGAGAATCCGCCGAAGAAGTACCAGGACATCTATCCGCTGAACTTCGACAACGACCCGGAGGGCATCCGGGCCGAGGTGCTGCGGGTGGTGCTGCACTGGGTCGGCGAGGGCATCCGGATCTTCCGTGTCGACAACCCGCACACCAAGCCGTTCGACTTCTGGCACTGGCTGATCGCCGAGGTCAAGAAGGTCGACCCGGACGTGCTGTTCCTGGCCGAGGCGTTCACCCGGCCGGCGATCATGCACGGGCTCGGCAAGATCGGCTTCACCCAGTCGTACACCTATTTCACCTGGCGCACGACGGCGACCGAGATGCGGGAGTACTGCGAGGAGCTGGTCGCCTCGGTCGACTGGATGCGGCCGAACTTCTGGCCGAACACGCCTGACATCCTGCACTCGTCGTTGCAGCACGGCGGCCCGCCGATGTTCAAGATCCGGGCGGTGCTGGCGGCGCTGCTGTCCCCCTCCTGGGGCATGTACGCGGGGTTCGAGCTGTTCGAGCACGTCGCGCGCCCCGGTGCCGAGGAGTACCTGGACAACGAGAAGTACGAGCTGCGCCCGCGGGACTGGGACGCCGCGCTGGCGCAGGGCCGGTCGCTGGCGCCGTTCGTCACCACGCTGAACCGGGTACGCCGGGACAACCCCGCCCTGCACCGGCTGCGCAACCTGCGGTTCCACGACATCGACAACCCGGCGCTGCTGTGCTGGTCGAAGCACGACCCGGAGACCGGCAACACGGTGATCGTGGTCTGCTCGTTCGACTCCCGCGAGGTGCAGTGGGGCAACACCACGCTCGACATGCCGGCGCTCGGCCTGGACTGGCACGAGCGGTTCACCGTGCGCGACGAGCTGACCGGCGCCGAGTACGACTGGGGGCAGCGCAACGCGGTGCGCCTCGACCCGTACCTGCAACCGGCGCACGTGCTCACCGTGCGCCGCCCGGCCGCACCCGAGCCCCCGCAGCCGGCCGCGCCGACCGCCGCCGAGCCGGAGCAGCCGGCCGCGCCCGACCTGACAGTGGAAGACGTGCCCGCCGACCTCTCCGGCGGCACCGCCCCGACCGCACCGGCCGACAAGGACGACGCCCGATGGACCAGCTGATCGCCGGCGAGGTACACGACCCGCACGCCGTGCTCGGCGCGCACCCGGCCGACGGGAGCACCACGATCCGGACGCTGCGCCGGGGCGCGGGCGAGGTGGCGGTGCTCGCCGACGGCGAGCGGCACCCGATGAAGCGGGTGCACGACGCCGGTGTCTTCGAGGCGGTCCTCCCCGGCGAGGTGCTCGACTACCGGGTCGAGGTGGACGGCACGACGCACGACGACCCGTACCGTTATCCGCCCACGCTCGGCGACCTCGACCTGCACCTGATCGGCGAGGGGCGGCACGAGCGGCTCTGGGCGGCGCTCGGCGCCCGGGTGTTCGACGAGGGCGTCGCGTTCACCGTCTGGGCGCCCAACGCGCGGGCCGTGCGGCTCGTCGGCGACGTCACCGGCTGGGCGCCGGACGACGGGTGGCCGATGCGCTCGCTCGGCTCCAGCGGCGTGTGGGAGATCTTCGTGCCGGGCATGCCGGTGGGCAGCCGCTACAAGTACCGCGTCCTCGGCGCGGACGGCCGGTGGCGGGACAAGGCCGACCCGATGGCCGCGCGCACCGAGGTGCCGCCGGCCACCGCGTCGGTGGTGCACGAGTCACGGTACGAGTGGGGCGACGCGGACTGGCTCGCGCGCCGGTCCCGGCAGGCGCCGCACCAGGAGCCGATGAGCGTGTACGAGGTGCACCTGGGCTCCTGGCGACCCGGCCTCGGCTACCGGGAGCTGGCCGAGCAGCTCACCGCGTACGTGCTGGAGATGGGCTTCACCCACGTGGAGTTCCTGCCGGTGATGGAGCACCCGTTCGGCGGCTCGTGGGGCTACCAGGTCACCGGCTACTACGCGCCGACGGCCCGGTTCGGCGACCCGGACGACTTCCGCCACCTGGTGGACCGGCTGCACGCCGCCGGCATCGGCGTGCTCCTGGACTGGGTGCCGGCGCACTTCCCGAAGGACGAGTGGGCGCTCGCCCGTTTCGACGGCACCCCGCTGTACGAGCACCCCGACCCGCGTCGCGGCGAGCACCCCGACTGGGGCACGTACGTCTTCGACTTCGGCCGCAACGAGGTGCGCAACTTCCTGGTCGCCAACGCGCTGTACTGGCTCGACGAGTTCCACATCGACGGGCTGCGGGTGGACGCGGTCGCCTCGATGCTCTACCTGGACTATTCCCGGCAGGACGGGCAGTGGGCGCCGAACGTGCACGGCGGCCGGGAGAACCTGGAGGCGATCGCGTTCCTCCAGGAGGTCAACGCCACCGTCTACCGGCACCACCCGGGCGTACTGATGATCGCCGAGGAGTCCACCGCCTGGCCCGGCGTCACCCGGCCCACCTCGGAGGGCGGGCTCGGGTTCGGGTTCAAGTGGAACATGGGCTGGATGCACGACACCCTGCTCTACACCTCGAAGGACCCGATCTACCGGCAGCACCACCACCATCAGCTCACGTTCTCCCTGGCGTACGCGTGGAGCGAGAACTACG
Organism: Micromonospora sp. CNZ297; assembly: GCF_007827625.1. NCBI lineage: Bacteria > Bacillati > Actinomycetota > Actinomycetes > Micromonosporales > Micromonosporaceae > Micromonospora > Micromonospora sp. CNZ297. The sequence goes on from NZ_VISU01000003.1 coordinate 324,318, forward strand.
TGCTGCCGATCAGCCACGACGAGGTGGTGCACGGCAAGGGCTCGCTCGCCGGCAAGATGCCCGGCGACACCTGGCAGCGGCTGGCCACGGTGCGGGCGCTGCTGGCGTACATGTGGGCGCACCCGGGCAAGCAGTTGCTCTTCATGGGCTGCGAGCTGGCCGACGACAGGGAGTGGAGCGAGGAGCGCGGCCTCGACTGGTACCTGACCCACGATCCGGCCCGCGCGGGCGTGCAGCGGCTGGTCGCCGACCTGAACCGGGTCTACCGGGAGAGCCCGGCGCTCTGGGCGCAGGACACCGACCCGGCCGGCTTCCGCTGGATCGCCGGGGACGACGTCGCCAACAACGCGGTGTCGTTCATCCGGATCGCCCCGGACGGGCAGACGCTCGTGTGCGTGGCGAACTTCTCCGCGCTGCCGCTGGAGGACTACCGGATCGGCCTGCCGGCCGGCGGTACGTGGACCGAGGCGCTGAACACCGACGCCCACCACTACGGCGGGTCGGGGGTGGGCAACCTGGGCGAGGTGCACGCCGAGAACGTGCCGTGGCACGGCCTGCCCGCGTCGGTCTCCCTGCGCGTGCCGCCGCTGGGCGTCCTCTGGCTCCGCCCGGCCTGACGGCACAGCCCAGCCGGCCGGGCGGCCCACGGCGGCGGCAGGCCACCCCGGACGGCGGCCAACCCCCCGAACGGCGGCCAAACCCCGGACGGCGGGCCAAGGGTACGCACGGGTCACGGGGAAGGCGGCCAACCGGGCCGAGCGGCCGTCTGAAGGTTTCGTCTTGAGCCCGTTATGACTCAGAGGCATAAATATGCCTCTGAGTCATAACCGTATCGGGGAGTCGCTTCCCGGTCAGCACTACGCTCTGTGATATCCCGGCGTCGGGATGACCGCGATCTGGCGGTCGCTCTCCACACCCAGGCTGTCGGCGCGTGACCGCCCGTCGCCGGGTGGCCGCAGGAGTCAGACCAGGTCGGCTTCGCGGAGGAGCTTCCAGAGGCCGGCGCCGTCGGGGGCGCTCAGCCACTTCTGACCGATCGGGCCCGACGACGACCGCCCTGCGGGCGCCGGAAGGCTACCGGCCAGCACCGACTGGGTCGGGGACAGCCGCCGGATCGCCACCCCCGCGACGTTGTCCGGGTGCGCGGCGGCGAACTCCCGGTAGATCTCCGGGTCGTGCTGCCCGTCGTCGCCGATCAGCAGCCACCGCACCTCGGGGAACTCCCGGGACAGCCGGGCCAGCGTGGCCCGCTTGTGCTCCCGGCCGCTGCGGAACCACCTGTCGGCGGTCGGTCCCCAGTCCGTGAGCAGCAGCGGCCCGGCCGGGTAGAGGTGCCGGGACAGGAACCGGGTGAGCGTCGGCGCGACGTTCCACGCGCCGGTGGACAGGTAGAAGACCGGCGCGCCCGGGTGGGCGGTGGCCAGCCGCTCGTACAGCACGGCCATGCCCGGCACGGCGGTGCGGGCGTGCTCGTCGAGCACGAACGTGTTCCACGCGGCCAGCAGCGGCCGGGGCAGCGCGGTCACCATGACGGTGTCGTCGATGTCGGAGAGGATGCCGAAGCGGACGGCCGGGTCGAGGATGCGTACCAGCGCCTCCACCGGTTCGGCGTCGGCGACGCTGAGGCGTACGCAGCCCCAGCCGGGGGTGAAGTCGGCCTCGATCACGGTGTCGACGAAGCCACTGCGGTCGGCGGTCACCTCCTGGCGCACGCCGTCGACCTCGATGGTCACCGTGATGTGCTTGGCGGGCAGCGTGGCGAAGCTGCGCCAGCCCCGCACCTTGTCCAGCCGGCCCCGCCGCCGCGTGTCCGGGCGGCCCAGCAGCACCCGGCAGAGCACGCGCGCCCAGCCCGGGGCGCCGTAGCCCGCGTACGCGATGATGTTGGGCTGCCACCCGGTGCGCCGCAACCGGCGCTCCACCAGGCCGTGCACGGCGTCCTCGAAGCGCGCGGCGCGGTGCAGTTGCGGGACGGCAAGCTGGTCCGGTGGTGTGGGCGGCACACGGCAACAGTGCCACAACCGGACCGGCCGGGCCACGCGAGTGATCCACGCCGATCCGCCCCGGCGCCGGGCGCCGCCGTGACAGACTGCGGTCGGGACGACGACGGGGGCGTTGGTCGTGTCGACGACGAAGCGGAACCCGGTACGACCGCGTCCGGACGCGCCGGCGCTGGTGGCGCTGCTGCTCGGCGCCGCGGGGGTCGGCTACCGGCTGGTGCTGACGCTGCTCACGGTGCCCGCGTCGAACAGCGACGAGGCCACGTTCGGCCTGGCCGCGCTGCACATCGCCGCCGGTGGTGAGCGGCCGGTCTTCCTCTACGGCCAGCGCTACATGGGCGTGCTGGAGTCGTACCTGGCCGCGCCGCTCGTCGGCTGGGCCGGGCCGAGCTGGCCGGTGCTGCGGCTGCCGCTGCTCGCGCTCTTCGCGATCTTCCTGTGGCTGGCGTACCGGCTGACCCGCCGCCTGTTCTCCCCCTGGCTGGCGGTGGTCGTGGTGGGCCTGCTGGCGCTCGGCTCGGAACGCGTGGTCCGCGACCAGCTCACAGCGGTCGGCGGCCGCCCGGAGGTGAAGCCGGCGGTGCTGGCGATGCTGCTGATCGCGGTCGCCCTCGGTGACCGGCGGATCCGGCACCACTGGCTGGCCACCGGCGCGTTCGGGCTGCTGGCCGGGCTGGCGCTGTGGTCGGACTGGCTGATCGCGCCGTACCTGCTGGTCGCGGCGGTGGTGCTCGCGGTGGCGGTGCCCCGGGATCTGATCGGCTGGCCGGGCGTGCTGCTGGTCGCGGGCTTCCTGGCCGGGATCGCCCCGGTGGTCAAGGACAACCTCGTCGCGCCGCCCGGGCAGGACTCGCTGTCGGTGTTCCGCGAGATCAGCACCAAGGAGGGCGTCGCGCCGTCGCTGGCCGAGCGCCTGCGCGGCGGACTGCTGGAGGGGGTGCCACTGGCATCCGGCCTGTGCCCGATGGACGGCTGCGCGCGCTGGGCGCAGTGGTTCGGCGTGCTCTACCCGGTGCTGCTGGTGGCCGCCGCCGCGCTCGGGCTGATCGCGTACCGCCGGGCCGCCGACCACGCCGCGCGGGTCCGGGCCGTGGCGATCCTCGCCCTGGTCGCGGGCGCGGTGCTGACACTTCTGGCGTACGTGCGCAGCCCGCTCGCCGCGACCGACCCACTCGGCAACGCCCGCTACCTGTCGGTGCTCCAGATCTCGCTGCCGGCCGTGCTGTGGCCGCTCTGGCTGGCCGCCGCGCACGCCCTGCGGGCCACCACCGGGTGGGCGGCCCGGCTCGGCGGCACGGCGGCGGCGGTGGTGCTGGCCGGGCTGACCGCCGCCACCGTTGCCGGGACCGTGGCGTTCCTGGCCGGCGTGCCGGGCGTACGGGACGAGGAGCGCACGGCCCGCCGCCTCGCCGACACGGTGCGGGGCGTCGGGTTGCACGAGGTGTACGGGGACTACTGGACCTGCAACCGGCTGATCTTCAACACCGGGGAGACCGTCGCCTGCGGTGTGCTCGACGGGGCGCTGACGCCCGGGCAGAACCGCTATCCGGCGTACTGGCAGCGGGTGGCGCGCGCGGAACGGCCCGGGTACGTGGTGGCGGTCGGCTCCCCGGCCGAGCGCACACTGCGGCGGCTGCTGGCTGACCGCGCCGACGCGGCGGTGGTGGCCGAGGTGGGCGGCAGTCGCGTGTACCACCCCGACCGTGCCGTGCGGCCGTGGCGCTGACCCCGGCCCGTACGCTGTGCCGGTGCTCATCCTGCTGCCCCCGTCGGAGGGGAAGGCCGAGGCCGGCACCGGCCGCCGGCTGGACCTGTCCCGGCTGTCCCTGACCGAGCTGAACCCGGCCCGGGAGGCGGTCCTGACCGCGCTCGTCGACCTGTGCGCCGGGCCGGACGAGACGGCGGCCCGGACCGCGCTGGGCCTCACCGAGGGGCAGCTCGGCGAGCTGCGGCGCAACGCCCGGCTGCGGGAGGCGGCGACCGCCCCGGCCGGACGCCTCTACACCGGCGTGCTCTACGAGGCGCTCGGCCTGGACACGCTGCCCCCCGACGCGCAGCGGGCGGCCCGCCGCCAGGTGCTGATCAGCTCCGGCCTGTGGGGCGCGGTACGCCTCGCCGACCGGATCCCGCCGTACCGCTGCCCGATCGGGGCGCGGCTGCCGGGGCTCGGCGCGCTGTCGGCGTACTGGCGGGCGGCGCTCGGCCCGGTACTGGAACCCGCCGCCGGTCGCGGCCCGGTGCTGGACCTGCGCTCCGGCGCGTACGCAGCCACCTGGACGCCGCGCGGCGCGCTCGCCGAACGCACGGTGACGGTACGGGTGCTGCACGAACGGATCGTGGACGGCACGCCGGCCCGGTCGGTGGTGAGCCACTTCAACAAGGCCACGAAGGGCCGGCTGGTGCGGGATCTGCTGCTCGCCGACGCCCGGCCGCGTACCGCCGACGCGCTGGTAGGGGCGCTGCGGGAGCTGAAGTACACGGTCGAGGAGGCGCCCCGGGCGGCCGGGCGGCCCCGGCAGGTCGACCTGGTGGTCACCGAGCTCTGAGCCGCGGGCTTCCCGCAAATTTTGCTCAAGGCTCGGGCGCAGCGGTTCCCGGTCCGGCGCTCGGCAGCGACGGTAGAGGTACCCCGACGACCGAGGAGCCGCGCCGATGCTCACCACGCTGCTCGACCGCCCGCGCCCGTCGCCGCCGCCGCTGGACTGGCTGACCCTGACCGACGCCTTCGAGGTCGCCTGCATGGTGCGCTGCACGCCGCCGCCGGCCGCCGACGTACGCCGCCTCGACTCCGGACCGCACCGCGGCGGCATCGCCGAGTTCAACCGCGAGGACGCGGCGCAACGGATGCGGCAGCTGCTGGGACGCCTCGACGTGCCGGTGGAGCACGAGCTGACCACCGGTGGCCTGCGCCGCCGCTACGAGCTGCACCGGCTGTCGGTGCCGCCGCAGCACCGGGCGGCGTACGCGAATCTGCTGACCGCGGGCTGGCGGCAGGGCCGCCGGGAGCTGCTCGGCGGGCCGTTCCCGGGCGCCTCGGCGCCGCGGCGGCTGTGGCGGCCCCGGCTGGCCGCGGCGGCCTGGCGGGCGGCGCTGCTCGCGGGCGGCCGGCACGTCCGCCGGCACTGCCTCGGCATCCGGCTCGCCGACCGGGACCTGGCGGCGGTGCTGGTACGCGGCGCGGCGCTGCTGGACGTGCCGGCGGCGCTGCGGCCCGGCTCGGGCTGTTTCCTCGTGGTGGTACCCAACGGCGAGCACCGGGAGCGGATCACCGAGAGCGCGGAGCTGGCCCCGGCGAGCTGACCGGCCCGGACCGGGGCTGCCGCACGCCGGGCCCGCGGTGGTGCGTGCGCCGCGTGGGCTTGCGCCACGGCGGGTGCACGGCGCAGAGTGCAGCCCGTGAGCCGACACTGGCCTGTGCGCGCCGCCGCCCCGCTCGTGCTGGTGCTCCTGCTCGTCGCCGGGCTCACCGGGTGCCGGGACGAGCCGTCCGAGCCGACCCGCATCCGCATCGCCACCGGCAGCCCCACCGCCGTCTACCACGCCTTCGGCCAGTCGCTCGCGGCGCTGCTCAACCGGGAGCTGCCCGGCGTACGGGCCGAGGTGGTGGTCACCGCCGCCTCGGCGCAGAACGTCCGGCTGGTCGGCGCCGGGGAGGCCGAGCTGGGCTTCACCCAGGCCGACGTGCTGCCGCCGCGCGAGCCCGAGCATCCGTCGGTGCTCGCGGTGGCCCGGGTCTACGACGACCTGCTGCACCTGGTGACCCGCGCAGGCGGGCCGATCCGCACGCTCGGCGACCTACGCGGCCGGCGGGTGTCGGTGGGCGCCGACGGCTCCGGCACGGAGATCACCGCCACCCGTCTGCTGGCGGTGGCCCAGCTCGGCGGCGACCGGGTACGCCAGGAACACCTGGGGCTGGACGACTCGGTGGCGGCCCTGCGCGAGGGGCGGATCGACGCGTTCTTCTTCTCCGGCGGGCTACCCGTGCGCGGCGTCGCCGACCTGGCCCAGCGGACCTCGCTGCGGATCGTGGACCTGGGCGACTGGACCGAGCCGCTGCGCCGGGCGTACGGGCAGGTCTACGTGACCCGGGACGTGCCGCGCTCGGTGTACCGGGCCGCCCCGGTCAGCACGGTGGCGAACCCGAACTACCTGATCGTCCGCGCCGACCTGCCCGCCGCGCTGGTGCGGGAGGTGACCCGGCTGCTGATGGACCGCCGGGAGGAACTGGCCGCCGCGCACCCGGCGGCGGGACGGATGAGTCCCCGGTCGGCGATCGTCACCACCCCGCTGCCGCTGCATCCGGGCGCGGCGCAGTGGTATCGCGCCGCGAAGCCCTGACGCGGGTCAGCACCGGACCGGCGCGTCGGCGGGCGCCGGGAACCACAGCTCGGCGACCAGGCCCCGGGGCTCGCCCTGGCGCATGGTGAGCCGGCCGTCGGAGGCGTCCACGAGCACCGCCGCGATGGTCAGCCCGAGGCCCACGCCGTCCACGTTCTGCGCGTCCGGCGCCCGCCAGAACCGCTCGGTGGCCTGGTCGAGCTGACTGGTGGTCATGCCCGGGCCGGTGTCGCCGACGGTCAGCACCGTCCCGCCGTCGGCGGCCCGTACGGTCACCGTCACCTCTCCACCGGCGCCGCTGAACTTCACCGCGTTGTCGATCAGGGCGTCCAGCGCCTGGTCGATGGCGGTCGGCACGGTCCGGGCGTACGCCGGCACGTCCTCGGCGTCGAGGCGGAGCGTGACCTCGCGGTGCCGGGCCAGCGGCAGCCAGGCGGCCACCCGGGAGGCGGCGGTGGCGGTGGCGTCCACAGTCACCCGCTCGTTCTCCTCCCGCTCGGCGCGGGCCAGCGTGAGCAGCGCGTCGAGCACCGTCGCGAGCCGGTCGGTCTCCTCCAGCGCCAGCCGGTGCTCGGCGCGCCCGTCCGGGTCGGTGAGGCTGGGGCCCAGTTCCTCCACCCGCAGCCGCAGCGCGGTGAGCGGGTTGCGGAGCTGGTGGCTGGCGTGCGCGACGAAGGCGCGTTGCCGGTCCATCACGTCGGAGACCGCGTCGGCCATGTCGTTGAAGCTGGTCGCCAGCCGGCGCAGTTCGGGCGGCCCGAGTCCGGCGCGGACCCGCGCGGCGCGGCGGCCCTCGGCGATCTCGTGGGTCACCGCGTCCAGCTCGGTGACCGGGCGCAGCACCCAGCCGGCCAGCCCGAACGCGGTCGAGACGCAGGCCAGCACCGCCAGCAGGCCGATGCCGGCGAGCAGCAGCCACCACACGGTGACGGTGCGGCGCACGCCGTCCGCCGGGCTGGTCGTGACCACGGCGCCGAGCACCTCGCCGCCGTCGTTGATCGGCACGGCCGTCACCACCGGCCCGCCGACCCACGGCCAGACCGACTCCGGGCCGCTGAACTGCTGCCCGGACAGCGCGGTGTCGAGCGCCGCGCGGGTGCCCGCGCCCGGCTCCCACCCGGACGAGGCCACCACGGTACGGCGGTCCCGGTCCACCACGGCCGCGCCGATGCCGTAGAGCGCGTCGTAGGCGGCCAGTTCCCCGTCCAGCGGGCCGGGGCTGCCGCCCCGCAACGCCGGCCCGGCCAGCGAGGCGAAACGGGTGGCGTCGGCGAGACGGTCGGCGCGGACCCGGTCGGTCTCCCGGGTCGCGAGCGTGGCCGCCAGCGGCGTCTCCAGGGCGATCAGGACCAGCACCATCAGCAGCAGGTAGCTGATCACCAGCCGGCGGCGCACGAACCGGCCCTCACGCCTCGCGGAGCCGGTAGCCGACCCCGCGTACGGTCTCCACCAGCGTCGGGTCGCCGAGCTTGCCGCGCAGCGACCCGACGTGCACCTCCACGGTGTGCCGGTCGGCCCAGGTGGTGCCCCACACGTCGAGCAGGATCCGCTCGCGCGGCACCGCCACCCCGGGCTGGCGGGCCAGGGACAGCAGGATGTCGAACTCCTTGCGGGTGAGCGAGACGTCCCGGCCGGCCACCGTCACCGTCCGGCCGCCCACGTCGATGCGGACCGTACCGGCCTCGATCAGGTTGCGCTGCGGCGCGGTGTGCGCGGCCCGGCGCAGCACCGCCTCGATCCGCGCCTGCAGCTCCACCATCGAGAACGGCTTCACCACGTAGTCGTCGGCGCCCAGCCGCAGCCCCAGCACCCGGTCGCGTTCCTCACCGCGCGCGGTCACCGCGATGATGCCGAGCCGGCTGCTGCGCCGCCGCAGCTCGCGGCACAGGTCGGTGCCGTCGCCGTCGGGCAGCCCCAGGTCGAGCAGCACCAGGTCGCAGGGGGCGGCGGAGAGCGCGGCGGCCACCGTCGCGGCGTGTTCCACCTGGTAGCCGCGCCGGGTCAGCGCGGACGACAACGCCGCGGCGACCCGGCGGTCGTCCTCGACCAGGAGGATCCGCACCCGTTCCTCCCTCGACTCGACGTGTTGCCCTGCGAATGGTGGCAGACGCGCCGCCGGGACGCGAGGCCGCTCTAGGCTGCTGCCGTGATCTACAAGATTCTCACCGACGACGAGTGGACGCGGGCGCGGGCGGACGGGCGGTTCGCCGGCACCGCGATGGACCGGCAGGACGGCTACGTCCACCTGTCCGCCGCCGACCAGGTGGTGGAGACCGCGCGGAGGTTCTTCGCCGGGGTCACCGGCCTGACCGTGCTCGCGGTGGACGAGTCCCGGCTCGGCGACGCGCTGCGCTGGGAGGAGTCCCGCGGCGGCGCACTGTTCCCGCACCTGTACGGGGCGTTGCCGGTGGACGCGGTGGTCGCCGCGCACCCCCTGCCGGCCGACCGGCCCGCCGCCGACGCGGTGGCCGAACTGCTCGGGTGAGCGCTCGTTATGCTGCGTCGAGCCCGCCCGACGGCGCGACGCGCCCTGGCATGTGATGCGAGTTGAGATGACTGACAGCAACGACCGGTCCGCCTCCGTCTTCGTCCACCCGACGGCCGACGTGGAGTCCGGCGCCCAGGTCGGCGACGGCACCAAGGTCTGGCACCTGGCGCACATCCGGTCCAGCGCCCAGGTCGGCGCCGGATGCGTGATCGGCCGCAACGTCTACGTCGACGCGGGCGTCACCGTCGGCGACCTGGTGAAGATCCAGAACAACGTCTCGGTCTACCAGGGCGTGACCATCGAGGACGAGGTGTTCGTGGGCCCGTGCGCGGTGTTCACCAACGACTTCCGCCCGCGCGCCCAGAATCCGGACTGGACGATCACCCCGACGCTCGTCCGCCGGGGCGCGTCGATCGGCGCGAACGCCACGCTCGTGTGCGGCATCGAGGTCGGCGAGTACGCGATGATCGCCGCCGGCTCGGTGGTGACCCGCGACGTCAAGCCGTACCAGCTGGTGGCCGGCAACCCGGCCCGCCCGAAGGGCTGGGTCGACGCCAAGGGCGAGGTCATCTCCCGCGACGTCGACAACCCGCCGCACCAGGGCTGACCGGACGAGACAGGGGCGACGACCGGCGCGGTCGTCGCCCCTGCTCCGTCGGTACGCCTCAGCCGCAGAGCCGGCCGATCTCGTCCCGGAACCGGTCCATCGGGTTCGACCCGGCCGGGCCGAGCAGGTACTCCTTCAGCTCCCGCCGCGCCCCGGTCATCGGGTCGTCCCCGGCCCGGGTCACGTCGAGGATCTTCGTCAGCTCGCCGCAGTCCGCCGAGAGCAGGTACGCCGCCCGAGCGGTCGGGAACTGCCGCCGGAACTCGTCCTCGGGCAGGCCGGCCGGATTCGCCACCACGTACGGGCGCTCGCTCTGCACGAAGTCGGAGACCACGCTGGACACGTCGCTGACCAGCAGGTCGGTGACGTTGAAGCAGTCGAACAGCCCCGGCGTGCGGCCGGTGACCACCAGGTGCGCGGTGCCGTCCAGCGAGGACGGATCGGTCTCGCCGCCGGCGGCCTTGATCCGGGACACGATCCGCTCGTGCACGGCGCGGGCCTTCGGCGAACGCGTCCCGGTCAGCGGGTGCGGCTTGTAGATCACCCGCACGTCCCCGGCTGCGAGCAGGCCGGACACGATCCGCTCACCCATCAGCACGAGCGACGTGTGGTACGGGTCGTCGTCGAGCCAGCCCTCCCAGGTCGGCGCGTACAGCACCGTGAAGCGGTGGTCGGCGGCGCCCGAGCCGAACGTGTGCACCCCGGCGAGCTGCGGGCGGCCGACCTCCACGATGTCGCGGTCCAGCACGCCGACGTCGGCCCGGGCGTACCGTTCCCGCCCGGCCGGCCCGGCCACCCAGACCTCGTCGTACACCTTGCTGTACGGGTTGACGCTCGCCTGCTTGTCGCTGTCGCCGTGGCCGACGAAGACGTGCTTCACGCCCGGCTCCCGCAGCAGGTGGATGTTGGCGCCGACGTTCGCGGCGTACAGCGCCACGCGCAGCGAGCCCAGGTCCAGGTTCATGAAGTCGACGCCGGCCGGCACGCAGATCACCGGCAGCCGGGTGTCGGCGAGCTGCTCGAACGCGTCCGCGGCGCGCAGCAGCACGACGGCGCGACGGCCGGTCGCCTCCACCGGCGCGAGCCACATGTTGGCCTGGTAGACGTCCTTGGCCGGGCCGGCGAAGTAGAGCGCCACCTCGGGCCGTTCCCGGGCCATCCAGTCGTGCACGGCGGGCAGCACACCCGGGGCCTTGCCCCGGCCGCGCAGCGCGGTGAGCGCCAGCACCGCGGCGGTGACCAGGCCGGCGGCGAGCGTGACCAGGGCGGTGAGCACCACCGGGGCGACCCGGTCGAGTGCGGCGGCCACCACTGCCGCGGGCACCAGCAGCACGTTCAGCAGCGGCATGCGCAGCCCGGCCAGCAGCCGCGCCCAGGCCGGCGGCACCGGAACCCGCCGCAGCGCGCCGAGGTCGATGTTGCGGGTGTACGCCGGTGGGTCGACCCGGCCGTCGATCACCTTGGTCACCGCGTTGGTGGCGACGGCCACGGTCCACAGCGCGGCGGGCAGCAGCAGGACGGCGACGGTGCCGGCCACGCCGGGACGCACCGCGGCGACCACGAGCAGGACCACCGACAGGTCCCGCACCAGCCGCCGGAATGTCTCGCCCAGACCGGCCTTGTCGAGCAGCGTGGCGGTCTCGGTGTGCCGCCCGGCCAGGGCCAGCTCACCGGCGACGGCGACCACCGCGGCCACCGCGTACGGGACCACCAGGCCGAGGACTCCGGCGAGGACCATGACCGCGTAGCCGAGGAGCGTCGCGCCGACCGCGGCGAGACCCTGCTGGCTGCGTACTCTGCTGAACAACGACACGCTCCCTGTCTGCCCCACCGATGTCGGTGCGGGTCGATTTCCGACGGCTGCGACCCTAAACGGATCACATGACACAAGTATTGCCGGGGTGTCCGGCAGGTGAACTCCACACGGCGTGATCCCGGCTCATCCCGGCGGCGGCACGCGACGGGCCCCGGCCGTTCGAGACGGCCGGGGCCCGCGGAGTCGGTGGGGTCAGCCCCCGATGACCACCCGGCGCACGCCGGTCCAGCGCGCCGGGTCGGTGACCCGGCGGCCGTCGACCAGCACCGTCACGCCCGGCAGGTCGGCCGGGGCGAGGGTGCGGTACTCGGCGTGGTCGGCCTGGATCACCGCGGCGCCGACCGGCTCGCCGTCGTACCCGGGCAGGCCGTGCGCGACCAGCTCCTCGTTCGTGTACATCGGGTCCGAGACGTACGGCACCGCACCCCGCCGGCGCAGCGCGTCCACGGTCGGGAAGACGCCGGAGAACGCGGTCTCCTTGACGCCGCCCCGGTAGGCGGCGCCCAGCACCAGCACGCCCACGCCGGTCAGATCGCCGTACGCGGCGGCGAGCAGGTCGACCGCGTACTCCGGCATGGCCGCGTTGGCCTCGCGGGCCGAGCGGACCACGGTGGCGGCCGGGTCGTTCCACAGGTACATCCGCGGGTAGATCGGGATGCAGTGGCCGCCGACCGCGATGCCCGGCGAGTGGATGTGGCTGTACGGCTGCGTGTTGCACGCCTCGATGACCTTGGTGACGTCCACGCCGACGGTGTCGGCGAAGCGGGCGAACTGGTTCGCCAGGCCGATGTTCACGTCCCGGTAGGTCGTCTCGGCGAGCTTGGCCAGCTCGGACGCCTCGGCGGAGCCGAGGTCCCAGACGCCGTTCGGGCGGTCCAGGTCGGGGCGCTCGTCGAAGTCGAGCACCGCCTCGTAGAACCGCACGCCGTGCGCGGCCGACGCCTCGTCGATGCCGCCGACCAGCTTCGGGTAGCGGCGCAGGTCGGCGAAGACCCGCCCGGTGAGCACCCGCTCGGGGCTGAACACCAGGTGGAAGTCGGTGCCGGCGGTCAGGCCGGAGCCCTCGGCGAGCATCGACGCCCACCGGTTACGGGTGGTGCCGACCGGCAGCGTGGTCTCGTAGCTGACCAGCGTGCCCGGCTTCAACCCACGGGCGATGGCCCGGGTGGCGTCGTCCATCCAGCCGAAGTCCGGCACGCCCTCGGCGTCCACGAACAGCGGCACGACCACGACGACCGCCTCCGACTCGGCGACCGCGGCGGCGGTGTCGGTGGTGGCCGACAGCAGGCCGGCGGCCACCGTCTCCTTGAGCTTGACGTCCAGGTCGGCCTCACCCGGGAAGGGCACGGCACCGTCGTTGACCAGCTGGACGACCCGCTCGGAGACGTCGGCGCCGATCACCCGGTGCCCCTTGGACGCGAACTGCACGGCCAGCGGCAGACCGATCTTGCCGAGCGCGACGACGCAGATGTTCATGAACTACTTTCCTCCAGAGGGCCAGATTCGGCGCAGGCGGGCAAGGAACCGACCGGGGGTCACCGGCGTGATCGCGACGATCACCTGGCCCTTGTGGTTCGTGGTGGGTGTGACGAGGTGCCAGCGGACACCGCGCCGGGCCACCAGCCGGGGTGCGGCGACTGGGCGGTCGGTGCGCAACGGCGCCGAGCCCGTCCCGCCCAGGGCGGAGACCTCGGCGCGTACGATACGACGCTCGCCTGTCCCCGCGACGACCGCCAGCAACCGGTCCACCGCGAAGTCCGTTCGTACGACGGTACCGCTGCCGGAGGACTCGGCCGACGTGACACCCGTCAGATCGCCCACACTGACCCGCAGCGCCTCCGCGCTCAGCTCGGCCAGCTCGGCCCGGCGGCTGCGGGCGGTGACCACCAGGGCCCGCGCCCCGGCGGCGTCGCGTCCCCAGGCCAGCCCGGTCGCGGTCAGCTTGGCCAGTATCGCGGCGGCCCGCTCGGTGACGTCGTACCAGTCGTCCGGGTAGCCGAACGCCGGGTCGCGGAAGCCGACGTGGTCGGCGTACCAGCGGTCGCCGTCGACGACCACCTCGGGCAGTGACCGGTCGGACTGCTGGCCGATGAGCGTGCACAGCGCGTCCAGGTCGCCGTCGCGCGCCACCGCCACCCGCAGCCGCTCCTCGGGCGCCATCCGGGCGGTCACCCCGTCGGTCAGGTACGCCTCGGCGAGCTTGCGGATCCGGTCGTGGACGTGCCGCTGCACGTCCGGGGCGAGGGCGAGGAACTCCGCGCGGAGCAGCTTCGCCACCTCCCAGGTGAAGTGGCGCACCAGCACCGCGTCCCGCCGCGGGCCGGGCTCGATCAGGCCGGCGACGAACCCGACGAGTTCCTCGGCGCAGCGCAGCCGCTCCTCGAACCGGCTGGCGTACGTGATGTTCTGGGCGTTGTCCCGCTTGACCGCGTAGTAGAACTCGTAGTCGCCGAGGACCGACACCTTCTTCGCCCGGACGCACGCCTCCAGCGTGAACGGCTGGTCGCTGCCCATCCGCATGTCCGTACGGAACCGCAGGCCGTGCCGCTCGATCAGGTCCCGGCGGAACAGCTTGGTGTTCGACAACGACCAGGGCAGGTCGCTGTCGAACAGGTCGAGCCGCTCCCGGGTGGTGGCGTAGACGGCCTGGTGCACGTAGCGCTTGTTGGTGCCGACCATCCGGCCGAGCACCACGTCGGAGTCCCACCGGTCGGCGGCGTCGACGAGGCGCTCCAGCGCCTCCGGGCCGAGGTGGTCGTCCGAGCCGATGAAGAAGACGTACCGGCCGCGGGCGTGGTCGAGCGCCAGGTTGCTCGGCGCCGCCGGGCCGCCGGAGTTGGCCTGGTGCAGCACCCGGACCGTGCCCGGGTACCGCTCGGCGTAGCGGTCCAGTTCCGCGCCGCTGCCGTCGGTGGAGCCGTCGTCGACGGCGACGACCTCCAGCCGGTCCCGGCCGATGCTCTGCCCGACGAGCGAGTCGAGGCAGGCGGTCAGGTACGGCATGGTGTTGTAGACGGCGACCACCACCGTCACGTCCGGCCCGTTCACGCGCCCACCTCCACCTGTGCCGGCTCCACCGGGGCGTGCGCCGGCGGCGTCGGCCGGGGCGGCGCGTCGGGCAGCAGCCGGGAGTAGACCTCGTCGAGAACCCGCGCCTGCGCCTCCCAGGTCCAGCCGGCCAGCAGGCCCGGCCGGTCGTACGCGGCGCGGTACCGCTGCGGGTCGGCGAGCACCGCGGTGACCGCGCGGACGAAGTCGGCCACGTCCTCGGCGCGGAACACCTCACCCTGACCGGTCTCCCGGACAGTCTCGGCCATGGTGCGCACGTCGGAGACGACCAGTGGCAGGCGGGCGTGTGAATACTCGAAGAACTTGGTGATCAGCGCGATCTCGTGGTTCGGCCAGTGCTGGATCGGGATGACGCCGACCTGCGCGCCGCCGAGATACCGGACCACCTGGTGGTGCGGCACGTACGGCAGCACGTGCACCCGGTCCGCCACGTCGAGCTCACCGGCCCGGGTGACCAGGCCCCTGACGTACGCCGAGTCGGGCTTGTTGACCACGAACGCGACGTGCGCGCCGGGCAGCCGGGGCAGCGCCTCGACCATCACGCCGAGGCCGCGCTTGGCGGCGGCCACCCCGCTGTAGACCAGCAGCGGCTCGTCCGGCCCGAGCCCGCAGCGGGCGCGGATGTCCGGCGCCGGCCCGGCCGGATCCGCGGGCAACTCGTCCACCGCGGGTGCGTTGAGCACGACCGCCGGCCGTTCGGCCAGCCCGTGCTCGGTGCGCAGCAGGTCGGCCAGACCACCGGAGACGGTCATGGTGGCGTCGGCGTACGGCACGTACTCCCGCTCGTGCGCCACGTTGCCGGGCAGCCAGCGGGCGTTGTCGCGCCACGGCTGCACGCCGGGCAGATATTCGTGGGCGTCCCAGAGCAGCGCGATCCGGCGGCCCTTCGCGGCGGCCCGGACCTTCGCGCGGGCGCCGACGCCGAGCATCCGGAAGTCGTTGGCGTGGATCAGGTCCGGCGCCAGCTCGTCGACCACCGGGCCGTAGGCCAGCTCGTAGTCCCACAGGCCCGGTTCCAGGCGCCGCCACGCGCCGTCGCCGCGCAGCTTGCGCCAGAACAGCGTGTACGCGCGGTCCCAGGGGCCGTCCAGCTTGCGGCCCTTGCGGGCCCGGGTGAGCTGACGGTTGCGGAAACCGACCCACTTGCGGGTCAGGCCGGACAGCTTCTCCTCGGCGCGCAGCGCGGCCCAGGGCAGCCCGCCCGGCCGGCCCGCGCCGGACTCGCGGGCAGCGACGGTGAGTGCCGCCCGGCGGACCGCCAGGTCCGCGCGCCATGCTTTCACCGCCTGGGTACGCTGCGCCGCGATGCCGCTGGGCGGATAGGCGAGCGGGTGCCGCAGCCAGGCCCGGCGGAACTCGTGCCGGCGGCGGGCCAGCGGCTCGGGCATCGGCACGAGGCGTACCTCGGCGGCGCCGAGGCGCCAGCTCTGCGGGCTGCCGACCGGCGCCCGGCCGAGCAGCACGACGTCCCAGCCGGCGTCGGCGGCGGAGCGGGCCGCCTTCTGCACCCGGGAGTCCCCGATGACCCCGTTGTCCACCAGCATCACGACCCGTCCCCGGGTGCCCGCCGCTGCGGTCGTGCCGTCAGATCCCATTCCTGCCCGTTTCGTCGTCGCCAGCACCGCGCCCGCGGACCCGAGCGAGTCTACGACAGCGGATCGGGCTCGAACGCCCGCCGCCGCCGGTGCCCCACGACCTGGTGTGACGGTTGCTACCCTCCATCCTGTTCAACGACCGGCGCCCGCTCCGGGTCGTTCGCCGGGTCGCCGGCCGCGCCACGCGGGCCTCCGGACAATCGCAGCTCAGCGCGAACGGGACCGCACAATGGACGTGGTGACCACCGAGGAACCCAGCCGGCCCGCACCAGCCCCGCCGACCGGCCCGGCCACAGCCGACCGCGTCCGGCCCGGCTACGTCCGGCGGCTGCGCGACGCCGCCCGGGACGCGGCGCCCGCGCTGGCGTTGTACGCGGTGATCCGGCTGATCGGCGTGCTCGTCGTCTACCTGTGGGCCCGCAACATCGACGTCTCCCCGGTCGAGCGGCTCACCCGGGCCGACGGCAACTGGTACCTCGGGATCGTCCAGCACGGCTACGACGGGTACGAGAAGACCCAGAGCAACATGGCGTTCTTCCCGCTCTACCCGGGCCTGACCGCGGCCCTGGAGCGGCTCTCCCCGTTCAGCCCGCGCGAGTCGGCGCTGGTCGTGGCGTGGCTGGCCGCGCTGGCCGCCGCCTGGGGCCTGTACGCCATCGGCAAGCACCTGCACGACAGGCGTACCGGCATCCTGCTCGCCGCGCTCTGGGGCGCCGTGCCGCACGCCGTCGTGGAGTCGATGGGCTACAGCGAGAGCCTGTTCACCGCGCTGGCCGCCTGGACGCTGTACGCGTTGCTGCGCCGGCACTGGGTGACGGCCGGTGTGGTGTGCCTGTTCGCCGGCCTGACCCGGCCCACCGCCTCGTCGCTGATCCCGGTGGTGGGGCTGGCCGCGCTGCTGGCGGTCGTCAGGCGGCGCGACGGCTGGCGGCCCTGGGCGGCGCTGCTGCTCGCCCCGGCCGGGTGGCTGGGCTACCTGGCCTGGGTCGGCACCCGGACCGGCCGGCCGGACGGCTGGTTCCACATCCAGTCCGCCGGGTGGGGCACCACCTTCGACTTCGGCGTCTACACCGTCGACCGGGGCCAGCAGGCGCTGGTGCAGGTGGCCGCGTTGCCGCTGCTGGTGGTCACCGTGGTGGCGCTACTGTCGATCATGTTCTTCGCGTTGAGCGCGATCGACCGGCAGCCGTGGCAGTTGCTGCTCTACAGCGGCCTGATGCTCGTCACCACGCTCGGCGCGGCCGGTTACTACCACTCCAAGGCGCGGTTCCTGCTGCCGGCGTTCCCGCTGCTGCTGCCGGCCGCCGTGGGCCTGGCCCGGGCCGGATGGGCCCGGGCCGGCACGGTGCTGGTCACGCTCGTGGCGCTCTCCGCCTACTTCGGCGGCTATCTGCTGCTGATCTGGACGAAGTCGCCGTGACCGGTCAGCGGGTGAACGGCCGGACGTCCCACACCCAGACGTCCTCGACCCGCTCCCCCGGGCCGTAGAGCGCGTCCAGCACGGTCTTCAGGTCGTCGTGGCGGCGGGCGCCGCGGTCGGGCAGCACCACGGCGTCGGCCTTCCAGTAGCGGACGTCGGCGCGCGCCTGGTCGACGTCGGCCTGGCCGACCGTGGTGTCCCGCTCGCCGAGCGAGACGGCGGTGAGCAGCTTCGCCGTGGGCTGCGGGTCGACGCCCCAGCGGCCGGTGTTGTCGGTGGCGGAGACCGGCGCGAGGAAGTAGCCCTCGGGGACGGCGAAGCCGGCCACCGCGGCAGAACTCCAGTACAGCGACGTCATGCCGTTCACCGGGACCGGGACGAGCGTGCGGCCGGGCGCCACGTGGTCGCGCCAGGTGCCGGCGGTGACGAAGTCCGGCACCGGGGTGCGGCCCTTCGCGTCCAGCGGCATCGGCAGGATCGGCAGCAGCGCGGCGGCCACCGCCACGGCCCCGACGCGGGCGGCCAGCCGGCCGGCCGGTTCGGTGCGGCGGGCGGCGAGCCGGTCCCCGGCGACCGCCAGCAGCACACCGAGCGCCACCGTGGTGATCAGCGCGAACCGGGACACCACCACGGAGTCGAACACGGGCAGGTTCTGCACCAGGGCGAACGGCGCGGGGACGTCGGTGCGACGGGTGCCGATCGTCCAGGTGGTGCCGATGGAGAACAGCGCCGAGACAAGGCCGACGGCCCCGAGCACCCGGACCGCGGTCTCCCGGCGCTGCCACCAGAGCACACCGGCCGCGAGCACCACCAGGGACCAGCCGTAGAAGCTGGCCTGCTCGGTGGTGTTCGGCGCCCAGCCGATCGCGCTGGTCGGGCCACCGGCGATCGACTTGGTGGCGAACTCGACGAACGAGCCGAGCTTGAGGGCGTAGATGTCCGGGGTGCCGGGGTGGCCGACCCGGTGCTGCGGGCCGGCGAACTGCATCCACAGCGGGTACGCCGCCGCCGCGGACACGAGCACGGCGGTGATCGCCAGACCGGACAGCAGCGGGCGCAGCCGGCGTACCGCGTCGCGGGGCCGGAAGACGAGGTAGGCCAGGACCAGCATCAGGCAGCCGAGCGCGGTCAGGAAGAGGATCTCCAGGCTGATGAAGAACTGGGCCACCACCAGCCCGGCCAGGATCAGGCCGTCGCGGATCACCCGCTCGCCGCGGGACAGCGCGATCACCCGCCAGACGATGAACGGCACCAGCCACTGCGCGGTGATGTGCGGGTGGCCGTTGCTGTGCGAGATCAGCGCCGGCGCGAAGGCGCAGAACAGTCCGCCGACGAACGCGGCCGCACGGGAGTCGACCACGTGCCGGGACAGCACGTGGTACCAGGCGTACCCGGTGCCGGCCAGGTTCAGCGTGATGAACAGCAGATAGGAGAAGGACGCGCCGAAGAGCAGCGTGACCGGGGTGAGCACCAGGCCGGGCAGCTGCATCCCGACGTTCGTCATCAGGTTCACGCCGGCCGGGGCGTTCTGGAGCGTGGTGAAGAACGGGTTCTCCAGGTTGGTGACCGCGTGCGCCGCGTACGCCAGCATCCACTCGTTGAAGCCCTGGTCGTTCGGGCGGCTGCCGAGCAGCCGGCCGTCGTAGTCGCGCCAGCCGCGGGCGGTGACCCAGAACGCTCCGGCGAGGTAGACCAGGGCCACCAGCGCGTCGACCCGCCGCCACCGGCCGCCGCGCCGCTTTTCGGCCGCGGTGTCCGGCTCCGGCTGCTCCGGCTGCTCCGGGGCCGCGGTCGTCGTCGGGCGCGGGGTGGACGACCCCGGATCGGACGAGTCGTCGGCCGCGGACCCGTCGCCGCCGGTGGGGGCGGGCTCGCGGTCGCGGGTGTCGGGCGCAGGCGCGGTCATGGCGTAGGAGTCTACGAAAGCGGAGGCCGCGGTCGAGGACCGGCCGAGACGGCGTGTCCGGCCGGCCGGGACCGCCGGTGACGGGACCGCGGTGATCCGGGGCACGGCGCACCCGCCGGCCGCCGGGCGGCGGCAGGTCCGGCGCGCGAAACGGCGTTATTGTAGTGTCCGCACGCGCTCCGGCGGTCGTTACGCGGCCACCGGCACAGCAGGTACCGCGTCCGGCCGAGCCGTCCAGGCCGCGACACGGCATCTCCCCACCTCCCCAGGATCGGAATCGATGAACAACGGGCGAACTCTCTGGGACTCGTTGAAACTCCCCCGGCCGCGACGGTCCGGGTCCCGGCCGCACATGGTCTACCTCGCGATCGGCTTCCCACCGGCGGCCAAGAGCTGCGCCTACCGCATGCGGGAGACCGCGAACCAGTTCGCCGCCGCGGGCTGGGACGTGACCGCTGTCACCATCGCGGACGAGGCCTGGGAACGGGAGTACGGGCTCGACCACACCCTCTCCCAGGGTGTGGATCCCAGCGTGCGCGTGGTGAAGCTGCCGCTGTTCCGGGACGACCTCGAGACCGACATCCGCACGTTCACCGAGCAGCGTGCCCTGGCGCACAAGGACTACCTGGCCGACCTGCGCAAGCAGAACCTCAAGGTCTTTCCCGAGCCGGTCTTCGGCGGCTGGCGTCCGGCGCTGGAGAAGGCCCTGCTCCGGATCCACCGGGAGCGGCACGTCGACCTGCTGGTGACCACCTGCGCGCCGTACGTCAACCTGTCCGCGACCTGGAAGCTGTGGGAGACGCACCGGGTGCCGTACGTGGTGGACTTCCGCGACGGCTGGTCGGTCGACGTGATCAACAACGGTGAGGCGTTCACCCGGGAGTCGGTCTCCGGCCAGTGGGAGATCAAGCTGCTCACCAACGCCGTCGCCATCTGGAACGTCAACGAGCCGATCTCCCGCTGGTACCGCGAGCGCTATCCGGAACTGGCGCACAAGATGCGGGTCGTGCGCAACGGCTACGACGCGGCGAGCATCCCGGCCCAGGTCCGCCCCGCCCCGCCGGACCGGCCGCTGACCTTCGGCTACCTCGGCGCGCTGAACCTTCCCGTCCCGCTGCTGAGCGCCGTGCTCGAGGGCTGGCGCACGGCACGCGCCGAGGACCCGGCGCTGGCCGACGCCCGCTTCGAGGTGCGGGGCCACATCGGCGCCGCCTGGGCGCGCGGCGACAACGCGCACGCGGAGCTGCTCAGGGCCGCCGCCGTCGACGGCGTGCTGGTCGGCGGCTCGGTGCCCAAGGCCGAGGTGGTCGACCTCTACTCCCGCTGGGACGCGGTGGTGCTGATGGTGACCGGCGGCCGGTACATGACCTCCGGCAAGGTGTACGAGTACATGGCGACCGGCCTGCCGGTGGTCTCCGCCCACGAGGCCGACCACGACGCCTCCACGGTGCTGTCCACCTATCCACTCTGGACCGGCGCGGTCGGGCTGGACCCGGCCGAGCTGACCGGCGCCTTCCGGCGGGCCGCCGCGATGGCCCGTACCGCCGACGCGGCCGAGCGGGAGAAGGCCCGCGCCGAGGCGCGGCAGTACGCCCGCGAGGAGCAGCTCATCCCCGCCGTCCGGGAGGTGACCGAGCTGGTGCTGGGCACCGGCGGTCCGGCCGGCACCCCACAGCCCTCCCCCGCCGGCGCGCGCGTCCTGGCCCGAGAAGGTAGGTCATGATCGAGGTCCTGATGGTTATGGGCACCGTCCCCGGACGGGTGGCGGTCCTGACCGACGCGCTTCAGCAGTTCCGTGACAGGGGCGTCACCGTACGGGTGGCCACCACCTTCGACCCGGTGGAGAAGATCCCGGCGGCGACCGAGCTGGCCGAGGTGCACCTGCTGCCCACCGCCACCGAGCTGGGCCCCCGCTTCGGCCGGGCGGTCAAGCGGGCGGCCCCGGCCCGGCGCCCGTGGCTGCGCGCCCAGCGCGACCCGTGGGTGCGCCGGCACGCCAAGCGGGCCGACGTCCTGGTCGCGCTCGACGCGCAGGCCCTGCACACCGTCTGGCAGCTCGCGCAGCGCTACCGGCGGGCCGACGCCGTCTACGGCATCGCCCCGGCGCTGCGGGCGGTGGAGAAGCGGTCCGCCGACCCGGCGCGCTACCGCCGACCCCGGCTGAACACCGTCGGCCCGGCCCCGACCGTGCTGGCGAGCGCCACCCGCAACCAGACCGTCGACCTGGCGAAGCGGGTGTTCGAGATGAGCACCGGCAAGCGGGCCATGAAGCTCAGCCCGGTGCGCTGGTTCTGGCAGGGCGCCGTCACGGCGCCCGGCCTGCCGGAGCGGCACCGCGGCAAGATCGCCCGGCGGGTCACCGGCAACATGCTCAAGACCGGGCACGGCGCCAGCGCGAAGCGGCTGGCGCTGGCGGCGCAGGGCCGGCTGAAGAGCCCGGCGACCAAGGGGCAGCTCCTCGGCCCGATCGTGGACGCGGAACTGAGCCAGGGCAAGGTGCCCGAGCACCTGATGACAGTGGTGCGAGGTCAGCTCAAGCTCGCCGACGGCTTCCTCAAGAAGCGCAACCCGGGCAAGGCCGCGCCGCACGTGCTGCGCGCGTTCAACCTGATGTTCCACCGGATCGTGCAGTTCGACGGCACCACCTCGCCGCTGGCCGAGGACCCGGAGAAGTTCCTCGCGCCGTTGCACAACAGCGAGGCCGGCCGGGCAATGGCGACGCCGCGCGGGCGGCAGAGCCCGGCGGCGTTCCCGCCCGCCGGCCGGCCGCACCGGATGCTCTTCTTCACCGGGCTGAACGACAACTTCCTCGGGCCGATCCTGGAGCGCTACGAGGCGATGCCCGGGGTGGAGGTCCGCCGGCTGAACCTGATGGAGGAGTCGATCCTCCCGGTGCTCAGCAACGGCCGCACCAACGTGACGCTCCACATGCTCGCCGGCGCCTCCAAGCGGGCCGGGGAGGTCCAGGAGGCGTGGGGCCCCCACCTGGAGTGGGCGGACACGGTCTTCGTGGACTGGTGCAACCTCGGCGCCGCGATGCTGACGATGATCGACCCGGGCACCACCCGGGTGATCGTCCGCCTGCACAGCTTCGAGGCGTTCAGCTGGTGGCCGCACCTGACCGACTGGTCGCGTGTGGACGACGTGGTCTTCGTCTCCGAGCACCTGCGCGACCTGGCGCTGGCCGCGGTGCCGCGGCTGCGCGCGCCGCAGGGCCCGCGGACCCACATGATCAGCAACGCGATGGACCTGCACCGGTACGTGGCGCCGAAGGTCTCCGCCGACAGCCGGTTCACGCTCGGGCTGGTCGGATTGAGTTCCCTGGCGAAGGACCCGCGCTGGGCCCTGGCTGTGCTGCGGGAGCTGCGCCGGCACGACGAGCGGTACCGTCTCAAGCTGGTCGGCGACGACCTCAACCCGGAGCTCAGCCCGGCGATCACGGCCTACGTCCGGGAACTCGACGCCGAGCTTGCCGAGCTGGAGCCGTCCGGCGCGGTGGTGCGGACCGGCCGTACCGAGGACGTCCCCGGTGCGCTCACCGACGTCGGGGTCATCCTCAGCACCTCGCTGCGGGAGAGCTTCCACTGTGCGCTCGTCGAGGGCGCGGCCAGCGGCGCGGTGCCCGTGGTGCGCGACTGGCCGTTCTTCGCCGGCCGCCCGCACAGCGCCCGGAGCCTGTTCCCGAGCGACTGGGTGGTGGGTACGCCGCAGGAGGCCGCCGAGCGGATCCTGGCCCTCACCGCCACCGAGGAGACCTGGCGTGAGGCGGGCCGGGCCGCGGCGTCGCACGTGCTGAGCACCTGGGACTGGTCGGTGACGCAGAAGGACTTCGACCGGCTGCTGCTGGAGCCGCCGGCCACGTCCGGCTGACCGGCGTACACGTGATCGGCCGGCTCCCCGACACGGGGAGCCGGCCGAATCGTTCTGTGCCGGGGGTCAGCGCGAGGTGGCCGCGTACTCCCGCTCGTCGCCGGGACGCCGGGACGCCGGAGGACGCGCCCCGCTCGCGGCGGGCGTGCCCAGCAGCGAGCCGTACACCTCGTCGAGGATCCGGGCCTGGGCCTCCCAGGTCCAGCCCTCCAGCAGGCCGGGCTTGTCGTAGGCGGCCCGGTAGCGCTCCGGGTCGGCGAGCACGGCCCGGACGGCCCGGACGTAGTCGGCCCGGTCCTCGGCGGTGAACACCTCACCCTGCCCGGTGGCCCGCGCGGTCTGCGCCATGGTCTTCACGTCGCTGACCACGATCGGCAGCCGGGCGTGCGAGTACTCCAGGAACTTCGTGATCAGCGCCAGCTCGTGGTTGGGCTTGTGGTGGATCGGGATGACCCCGGCGTCCGCGCCGGACAGGAACGGCACCACCTGCCAGTGCGCCACGTACGGCAGCAGGTGCACACGGTCCGCGACGCCGAGTTCGGCGGCCCGCTCCCGCAGCGCCTCGGAGAACTGGTTGTCGCCGTTCGGGTTCATGGTCACGAACGCGACGTGCACGTCGGGCAGCTCCGGCAGCGCCTCCACCATGATCTGGCAGCCCCGGCTCGGGTTCACCGCGCCGGAGTAGACGAGCACCGGCGTACGGCTGTCCACGCCGCACAGCGCCCGCAGGTCCGGCACGTCGCCGTCGGCCTCGGCCGGCGGCGCCATCGGCGCGTTGAGCACCACGGCCGGCCGGTCGGGCAGGCCGTGGGTCTCCTGGAGCAGGTCGGCGAGCGTGTCGGAGACGGTCACCACCGCGTCCGGATAGGCGGCGTACTCGGCCGTGTAGGCGATCTGGGCCGGCAGCCAGCGCGGGTTGTCGGCCCGGCCGGTGATGCCGCCGACGAACTCGTGGGCGTCCCAGACCAGCTTGGTCCGCCGGCCGGCGGCCCGGGCCCGCAGCGTCGCCCGCGCGCCGATGCCGAGCATCCGGAAGTCGTTGGCGTGGATGATGTCCGGCTTGAGTTCGTCGAGCGTCTTGCGGAAGGCCAGTTCGAAGTCCCACAGGCCCGGGTCCAGCCGGCGCCAGGCGCGGTCGCCCAGCAGCCCCTGCCAGAACCGTACGGGCAGGCGGCTGAACAGCGCCTCCGGATCGGTCTGCGCCTTGCGCAGCCGACGGGTCTCGCCGCTGCGGAACCGTACCCAGCGGGCGAGCGCGGTGGCGGCGGCGCGGGACGGCAGCTGGGCCGCCCGTCCCACGGCGGCCGGAAGCCCGCCGCCCAGCGCCTGGGCGCGGACGCGGCGCTCGTACAGATCGGCCTGCCAGGCCTTGATCTCCTGGACCCGGTACGCGGCCTTGGTGGTGGACGCGTACGCCAGCGGCCGGCGCAGCGACCGGCTGTACTCCCGGGGCAGCCGGTGCAGCGGCTTGGGTACCCGCAGCAGCCGCACCTCGGCGCCGCCGATGCGCCAGGTGTCCACGTCGGAGCGGGCGTTGCGGATGCCGAGGAGGAAGACCTCCCAGCCGGCGTCGGCGGCCGAGCGCGCTGCCTTCTGCACCCGGGAGTCGCCGTGGACGCCGTTGTCGACCAGCATCACCACCCGGCCCCGGGTCGGTCGGGCATCGCTGTTAGCGCCAGCTTGCATCGGGTGCTTCTCCTCGTTGACGGTGCGGGCGTGGGTGGTGGTCGGGCGGGTCACCGGAGGAAGGCGTCGAAGACCTCGGCGGTGCGCCGCCCGTCGTGGTGGTCACGGACGTAACGGGTGCCCTCCGCGGCCAGGGCGATCGCGGCGGGCCGGTCGTCGAGCAGCGACTCGATGGTCTTGACGAGGGTGCCGGGGGTGGCGTTGGCGATCGGCGGCTGGATCCCGGCGGCCCGGTGCGGCCCTTCGCTGAGGTACGCCACCACGACCCGGCCGGCGGCCATCCCCTCGCAGGAGAAGGTGCCGTAGCTGCCCATCACCAGCTGGTCGACCACGATGTCGCACTCCTGCACCTGGCGCCGCATCTCGTGGTGCGGCAGCCCTTCCACCAGGCGCAGTTCGATGATCCGTCGATCGTGCAGCTCCTGCAACCGGGGCAGGAGCCGGTCGGTGCCCTTGGTCCACCGCTTCGACGGCGCGTGCAGCACCACCGGCCGGGCGCGTTCCAGCACCGGGCGGTCGCAGGCCCAGGCGTCCACGTCGACGATCAGCGGCGCCCACGTGGCGGACGGCACGTCGTCCAGCAGGTCGGGGGTGGTCACGAAGAACGGCAGGCCGCTCTCCTCGGCGGTGCGCCGGTTCCGCTCGGCGACTGTGGTGAGCTGCCCGATCAGGTCCTCCGGGGCGTCCCGGAACGCGGACTCGGCGTGCCGCTCCAGGTGCGCGCCCGGATGGCGGATCTCGCTGCCGTGCGCCAGCAGCGCGACCTTGAGCCGGGCCCGGCGCAACGCGGGCAGGTCCGCGGCGATGTCGTCGCCGTTGGCCCGGCCGAGCACCGGACGGAACGCGTCCACGATCAGGTGGGTGTACCAGCCGAGCACCCGCTCGGCCCGCGCGATCTGCACGTCGAGCCGGTGCTCGCCGGGGTAGTTCAGGTAGCGGTCGGCCGGGTAGCGGTAGGTGGCCGGTGGCTTGGCCATCACCAGTTCCACGCCGACGTCGGCGCGGGCGGTGGTGATCGCCACCGCCAGGGCGGAGAGCTGCCCGGCGTAGTTCGCCGTGCCCAGCCCCAGCCGGATCGGCCCGGCGCCGAGCGGACGCCACGGGCCGGGCGTGCCGGCCTCGATCGGCGCGACCGGCGGCTCCTGCGCGGGAGATGCCTCGTCGCCGCCGCGCTGCCGGGCCCGTTCCACCGCCTTGGTGAACGAGGGCAGCGAGCCGGGCGCGAAGAATTCGCCGCCGCCGTGCCGGGCCAGGTGCTCGCGCGTCACCCGGCTGTCGGCGGCGACCACCCGCAGCCCGGCGGCGAGGAAGGTGTCCAGCAGGTCGAGACCGGCGTCCGGGTCGAACCCGAACACCGCCACGTCCGCCGGGGCGAGGAACGCGGCCGTCACCGTACGCGGGCGCGGCACCACGTGGACCCGGCGGCGCGCCTTGCCGGCGCGGCGGGTCAGGTCCTGGGCCGGCGCCCGCTCCGCCTCGTCGCAGACCAGCGCCAGGTGGAACTCGGGCAGCCGGACGAGCGCGCGCAGCACGCCGTCCAGCGCCCGGTCGCCGGTGATCCCGCCGGCGTGCACCAGCAGCGGCGTGCCGGCGGGGAGTTCACACAGTTCGCGTACCGAAGGGGTCTGCCAGGGCCGCGCGCCGGCGGCGGCCCGGCGGAGCGCGATGCGCCACCGCCGGGGAATCCGCCGCCGTACCGCGGAGACCGTCCGCCGCACCGGCGCCGGGCTCATCGCAGTGCCGGCTCCGCGTCGCTGCCGCTGGCCGCGACGGACACGACCTTGCCGTCGGCGGACGACTCCAGCAGGGCGGCCGCGACCTGCACGGTACGCAGACCCTGCCGCAGCGTGACGATGTCGCTCTGCTTGCCCTCGACCGCGTCCCGGAAGCGCTCGTGCTCGACCAGCAGCGGCTCCCGCTTCGGGATCGCGTAGCGGACCATGTCGCCCTCGGCCACGCCGCGGAACGCGCGCAGCGCCTCCCACTCGGTGTCGATGGCGGCGTTGGCGTAGAAGGTCAGGTCGGCGGTGAGCGTGTCGGCCACGAAGCAGCCCTTGTCACCGGTGACCACAGTCGACCGCTCCTTGAGCGGGCTGAGCCAGTTCACCAGGTGGTTGACCATCGTGCCGTCGGCGAGCTGGCCGACCACGGCGACCATGTCCTCGTGCAGCCGGCCGCTGCGCGAGACGGTGCGGGCGGCGACCGAGCTGTACTGCTGGCCGGTCACCCAGGCGGTCAGGTCGATGTCGTGGGTGGCCAGGTCCATCACCACGCCGACGTCGGCGATCCGGTGCGGGAACGGGCCCTGGCGCCGGGTCACGACCTGGAACACCTCGCCCAGCTCGCCCGCCTCCAGGCGGGTGCGCAGGCTCTGCAGCGCCGGGTTGTAGCGCTCGATGTGCCCGACGCCGGCGACCAGGCCGGCGTTCTCGAACGCCTCGACCAGCCGGGTGGCGGCGTCGACGGACTGGGCGAGCGGCTTCTCGATGAGCGCGCAGACGCCGTTGGCGGCCAGCTCCATGCCGATCGGCTCGTGCAGCGCCGTCGGGCAGGCCACCACCGCGTAGTCGACGCCGAGGGCGAGCAGGTCGCTCAGCTCGGGTACGACGGGCGCGCGCAGCGTGCCGGTCACGTCGCCGGCCGGGTCGACCACGCCGACCAGCTCGACGCCGTCCAGGTTGGACAGCACGCGGGCGTGGTTGCGGCCCATCGCGCCGAGGCCGATCAGGCCGGCCCGCAGCTTCCGTCCGCTCATCGGGCACCCCCGGCCAGGTTCGCGCCCTCGGCGATCCGCTCCAGGTCGGCGGGGCTCAGCGACGGGTGCACCGGCAGCGAGACCACCTCGGCGGCGGCCCGCTCGGTCTCCGGCAGGTCCCACGCGCCCGGCTTGCCGTCGGCGTCGAGGTACGGCTTGAGCCGGTGGATCGGGGTCGGGTAGTAGACCGCGTTGCCGATGCCCAGCTCGGTGAGGCGGGCCTGGGCGGCGTCCCGGTCGGCCCGCACCCGCACGGTGTACTGGTGGTAGACGTGCTTGGCGCCGTCGGCGACGGG
The DNA here is from genome assembly GCF_007827625.1 of Micromonospora sp. CNZ297. Lineage (NCBI taxonomy): Bacteria > Bacillati > Actinomycetota > Actinomycetes > Micromonosporales > Micromonosporaceae > Micromonospora > Micromonospora sp. CNZ297. Next base: position 352,164 of record NZ_VISU01000003.1, read on the forward strand.
CGGGGTGACCATGCCGGTGATCGCCGAGTCGAGGAACTTGGCGTTGGCGCGGCGCTGCTCGGTCCACTCGGCGAGCTGGGTGAGCTGCACCCGGCCGATGGCGGCGGCCACGTCGGTCATCCGCATGTTGGCGCCGACGATCTCGTTGGCGTACCGCTGCTCCATGCCCTGGTTGCGCAGCAGCCGCAGGGTCCGGGCGAGGTCCGCGTCGGCGGTGGTGATCATGCCGCCCTCGAGGGAGTGCATGTTCTTCGTCGGGTAGAAGCTGAAGCAGCCGGCGGTGCCGAACGCGCCGACCGGGGTGCCGTTCAGCTCGGCGCCGTGCGCCTGCGCGGCGTCCTCGACCACTGCGAGGCCGTGCTGCTGCGCGATCGCCATGATCCGGTCCATCGCGGCCGGGTGGCCGTAGAGGTGCACCGGCATGATCGCGACCGTCTTCGGCGTGATCGCCGCGGCGACCGCCTCCGGGTCGACGCAGAAGCTGCCCGGCTCGATGTCCACGAAGACCGGCTCGGCGCCGACCAGCCGGACCGCGTTGCCGCTGGCGGCGAAGGAGAAGGACGGGACGATGATCTCGTCACCCGGGCCGAAGCCGAGCGCCATCAGCGTCAGCTGGAGCGCGGAGGTGCCGGAGTTGACGGCGACGCAGTGCCGGCCGCCGACCAGGTCGCCGAACTCCTCCTCGAACGCGGCGACCTCGGGGCCCTGCACGACCCGGCCGCTCCGCAGCACCCGGACGGCCGCCTCGATCTCGGCTTCGCCGATGATCGGCCGTGCGGGGGGAATGAACTCTGGATGCGGCCCGACCATGGGGCTTCCTCCTGTCGACGCGTGGTTCATGAGAGACATTTCGGGGGATGGTACCGGTCTGTCGGGAAAACCAACGGGTTGCACTGATTGTCCGACCGGATGTGACCTTCTGTTCATGATCGACGACGGCCCTCCGGGGGCGGCCCGGGGTTCAGACTTCCACCTCGTCGCGTACAGGCCCCACGCATGCTACCCGCAGAGCGGCGACGATCGCGGCCGCCATCCGGGGCACCTCGGTGGGCTCCAGCGGGGCCCGGGAGATCGCCATCCGCCAGTAGACCGGGCCGACGATGAGATCGACGGCGGCGCGCCGGTCGGTGTCCGCGGACAGCTCACCGCGCTCGACCGCCCGGCCGATCAGGATCCGGCCGATGGCCTGCTGGTAGTCGTCCAGGGCGGCCTGCAGCTTCTCCGCGATCTGCGGGTTGCGGGCCGCCTCGGCCAGCAGGTCCGGGATGATCTGCGCGGCCAGCCGGTGACGCAACGCACGCGCCATCACGTGCAGCAGGATCTCCAGGTCACCGAGGAGGCTGCCGGTGTCCAGCAGCGGGATGTTCCGCCCCGCCACCGCCGAAACCATGTCCAGCACCAGGTCGAGCTTGGAACGCCAGCGGCGGTAGATGGCGGTCTTGCTCACACCGGCCCGGCGGGCCACCGCCTCGATGGAGAGGCGACCGTAGCCCACCTCGGCCAACTCCTGCATCACGGCGGCGCGGATGGCACTGGTGATCTCCCCGCGCAGCACCGCCGCGCCGGCCGGGGCACGCCTCTTCTCGGTCGTCACGTGGAACAATGTAGCGCAACGACGGTACGGTTGCGTCCCGACGTTCGGTGGACTACCTTCCATGCAGCAGCGAGGCGGCTCCTCCCCGCCCGGCCACGCTGGATCTCATTCACCGCACTGCTCCCCATCAGCACGAAAGATCGGAGCGCCTGAACATGGCCAACACCGCGGTGGCCGACCCCGAATCCGGACTGACCCGGGCCCAGCTGGCCCAGCGGTACGGGCTACGGGTGGCCGGGGAACGACCCGCCCTGGGCGAGTACGCCCGCAGGTTGTGGGCGTACCGGCACTTCATGACCGCGTACTCGCGGGCGAAGGTCGCCTCCTCGCTGAGCAACACCCAGCTCGGTCAGCTCTGGCAGGTGCTGACACCGCTCACCAACGCGGCGGTCTACTTCCTGATCTTCGGCGTGATCCTGGCCCAGCACCGGAACGTGCCGAACTTCATCGCGTACCTGTGCACCGGCATCTTCATCTTCATCTTCACCCAGACCGCGGCGTCCAACGGCACCAGCGCGATCACCGGAAACCTGGGCCTGATCCGGGCGCTCCAGTTCCCGCGGGCCGCGCTGCCGATCACCGTGACGCTGGTCCAGCTCCAGCAGCTGCTCATGTCGATGGTGGTGCTGGCCGCGATCGTGCTGCTGACCGGCGAGCCGATCACCTTCCGCTGGGTGCTGATCGTCCCCATGCTGCTGCTCCAGACGATCTTCAACGTCGGGCTGAGCATGGTGATGGCCCGACTCGGCTCCAAGGCCACCGACCTCAAGCAGGTCATGCCGTTCGTGATGCGCACCTGGCTGTACGCCTCGGGCGTGCTCTACCCGGTGGCGCTCATCCGCGAGCACCTGCCGAACTGGGCGGCGAACATCCTGGAGTGGAACCCGCCGCTGGTCTTCATCGAGCTGGCCCGCTACGCGCTGCTCGACTCGCACCAGCCGAACCTGATCAGCTCCCCGCTGAAGCTGTGGGCGATGGGCCTGTTCTGGGCGGTCGTGATGGGCATCGGCGGGTTCGTCTACTTCTGGCGCGGAGAGAAGGAGTACGGCCGTGGCTGAGCAGACCCTGCCGCTGAACGCCGGCCCGGTGACCGACTCGGGTCGCGTCCCCACGGTGGTGGTGGACGACGTGCACGTGATCTACCGGATCCACAAGGGCGCGAGCGGCGGCACCACCCCGGTCTCCGCGCTCAAGCGGATCGTCTCCCGCACCAAGGCGCCGAACATCCGCGAGGTGCACGCGGTCAAGGGCGTGAGCTTCACCGCGTACGAGGGTGAGGCGATCGGCCTGATCGGCAGCAACGGCTCCGGCAAGTCCACGCTGCTGCGCGCCATCGCCGGGCTGCTCCCGCCGGCCCGCGGCGCCGTCTACACCAAGGGCCAGCCGTCGCTGCTCGGCGTGAACGCCGCGCTGCTGAACGACCTGTCCGGCGAGCGCAACGTGGTGCTCGGCTGCCTGGCCATGGGCATGCCGCCGGAGGAGGTCAAGCGGATCGCCCCGGAGATCATCGAGTTCTCCGGGATCAACGAGCGCGGCGACTTCGCCTCGCTGCCGATGCGCACCTACTCCTCCGGCATGGGCGCGCGGCTGCGCTTCGCGATCTCCTCGGCGAAGAAGCACGACGTGCTGCTCATCGACGAGGCACTGGCCACCGGCGACCGCAAGTTCCGGGTCCGCAGCGAGCAGCGGGTCCGCGAGCTGCGCGACAGCGCCGGCACCGTCTTCCTGGTCAGCCACTCGATCGGCTCGATCCGGGACACCTGCGAGCGGACCATCTGGCTGGAGAGCGGCGTCCTGAAGATGGACGGCCCCACCAAGGAGGTCTGCGACGCGTACGAGAACCAGAAGTAGCGCCCTGGAGCGCACCGCACCGGGTTCCGCCCGGAGCGGTGCGCTCCGGCGTACGCGTTAAGGTTTTCGGATCCATCCCCTTTCACCCAGAGTGAGGTACGGCAATGACGCAGGACCACACCACCGCACCGGACGCCGCGCCGGCGAGCCCGGCACCCTGGCGCCCCGCGCGTACGGTGGCCGTGATCCTGGCCGGGGGGACCGGCACGCGCCTCGGGCTGGGCATCCCGAAGCAGCTCCTCAAGATCGCCGGTAAGCCGATCATCGAGCACACCCTCGCCGTCTTCGAGGCCGCGCCGGAGATCGACGAGATCATCGTGCTGATGGCCACCGGTCACGTCGACGACGCGCGGCGCATCGTCGCCGACGCCGGCTTCCGCAAGGTCACCAAGGTGATCGAGGGCGGCGAGACCCGCAACGACACCACCCGGATCGCGCTCGACGCGGTCGGCGAGGGCGACGTCAACATCCTCTTCCACGACGCGGTCCGCCCGCTGGTCAGCGCCCGGATCGTGCGCGAGTGCGTGAACGCGCTCTGGACGTACTCGGCCGTCGACGTGGCCATCCCGTCCGCCGACACGATCATCCAGGTCGACGCGGACGACTGCATCACCGACATCCCGGTCCGCTCCCGGCTGCGCCGCGGCCAGACCCCGCAGGCGTTCCGCTCCGGCACCATCCGGGAGGCGTACCGCCGCGCCGAGGGCGACCCCGACTTCGCCGCCACCGACGACTGCGGCGTGGTGCTGCGCTACCTGCCCGGCACGCCGATCAAGGTGATCGACGGCTCGGACGAGAACATCAAGGTCACCCACCCGGTCGACGTGCACCTGGCCGACAAGCTGTTCCAGCTCGCCGCCGCGCAGGCGCCCCGGCTGACCGACCACCGCAGCTACGCCGAGGAGCTGACCGGCCGGACCATCGTGGTCTTCGGCGGCAGCTACGGCATCGGCCACGACCTGGCCGAACTGGCCCGCGGCTACGGCGCCCAGGTCTTCCCGTTCAGCCGCTCCACCACCGGCACGCACGTCGAGCGCGCCGAGGACGTGGCCGCCGCGCTGAAGACCGCGTTCGAGGCCACCGGCCGGATCGACCACGTGGTGGTCACCGCCGGCATCCTGGAGAAGGGCGCGCTGGCCGAGATGGACTCCGAGACGATGGACCGTCTCCTGCACGTCAACTTCGTCGGACCGGTCACCATCGCGCGCCAGTCCCTGCCGTACCTCCAGCAGACAAAGGGCCAGCTGCTGCTCTACACGTCCAGCTCGTACACCAGGGGCCGGGCCCGCTACGCGCTCTACTCGGCCACCAAGGCCGCGCTGGTCAACCTCACCCAGGCGCTCGCCGACGAGTGGGCCGAGTTCGGGGTACGCGTCAACTGCGTCAACCCGGAACGCACCGCCACCCCGATGCGGACGCGGGCGTTCGGCGAGGAGCCGGAGCACACGCTGCTCTCCTCCGAGGCGGTCGCGCAGGCGTCCCTGGACGTGCTGATCTCCGACCTGACCGGCCAGGTGGTCGACGTGCGCCGGTCCCCCGGCGAGCAGGTGGCCGCCGTACCGGCCCAGCCGGGCCCGCACCGGTCCGAGCTGTCCGCCGACGCCTGAACCCGACGGGACGTACCAGATGCGTGGTGACCTGGTCCGCAAGCTGCTCGCCCGGGGGCTGACCACCGGGCTGGCGGTGCTGGCCTTCCTCGTCGTGGCGCTCACCGGCGCCACCGGCTGGGGCCTGGCCCTGGCGGTCGCGGCGCTGGCCGCCACCGCCTGGGAGCGCCGGGTCCGGCCGTCCGCCGACGGGCTCGCCGAGACGGTGCTCGTGGCCGCCGGCATCCTGGTCGGCTACGCCCGTCGCCTCGACGACGGCTTCGACCCGGCGCTCGCCACCACCGCGCTGGTCCTGCTCGGCCTGGTGCTGCTGGTCGGCCCGCTGCGGCAGGCCGGCGCACTGGAGATCCGGGCGGCGAACCTGCCGGTCCGCACGTGGACACCCGTGGTCGCCGCCCGGCTCGGCGACGCGCTGCTGGTGCTGCTCGCCGTGGTGGCGCTCGCCGCCGCCCTGACGCTGCCCGCGTGGACGGCGCTGGTCGCCGCGCTGCTCGTCGGCGCCGGATGCGGTGCGGTCGCGCTGGACCTCGCCCGGCGCCGGTTCCGGCCGCCCGCCGGAGGTGGACCGGTCGGCCGGGCGCTGCGCCGCCACCAGCCCGAGTTCGTGCTGCACTTCTCCGCCCCGCCCGGCTCGGAGTACCAGGTCACCATGTGGCTGCCGTACCTGGAACGGATCGGCCGCCCGTTCGTGGTGGTGCTGCGCGAGCCGGAGCTCCTGCCCGCGGTGGCCGCCGCCACCCGCGCGCCGGTGGTCCTCTGCCCCACGCTGAAGGCGCTCGACGAGGCGCTGGTGCCCAGCCTGCGGGTCGCGTTCTACGTCAACCACGGCGCGAAGAACGCCCACCTGATCCGGTTCAACCAGCTCACCCACGTGCAGCTGCACCACGGCGACAGCGACAAGGCCCCCAGCGCCAACCCGGTCTCGGCCATCTTCGACAAGATCTTCGTGGCCGGGCAGGCCGCGATCGACAGGTACGCCCGCGCCGGCGTGGAGATCCCCGCCGACAAGTTCGTCGTGGTCGGCCGGCCCCAGGTCGAGGCGATCGAGGTACGCCGGGAGCCGGTCACCTCGCCGGCGCACCCCACGGTCCTCTACACCCCGACCTGGACCGGGCACCACGCCGACGCGAACTACTGCTCGCTGCCGGTGGCCGAGACGCTGATCCGCCGGTTGATCGACAGGGGCGCCGCGGTGATCCTGCGCGCCCACCCGTACACCGGCAAGAACCCGGCCTCGGCCCGCCAGCTCGCCCGGCTCACCGAACTGCTCGCCGCGGACCGGGCGAAGACCGGCCGGCCGCACCTGTGGGGCGCCGCCGCGGCCCGCGAGCTGACGCTCACCGAGTGCGTCAACCGCGCCGACGCGCTGGTCTCCGACGTGTCAGGGGTCATCTCCGACTGGCTCTACTCCGGCAAGCCGTACGCGGTCACCGACACCGGCGCCGACGGCGAGCACTTCGTCGAGCGGTTCCCGCTCGCGGCGTCCGGCTACGTGCTGCGGCGTGACATGTCCAACGTGGACGAGGTGCTCACCGACCTGCTGGACGCCGACCCGAAGGCGGCACAGCGCTGGGCGGCGCGGACCCGCTACCTGGGCGACTTCCCCGCCGACGCCTACGCCGAGGCGTTCCTGTCCGCCGCCCGCCGCGAGCTGGAACCCGACTGGGCGGTCCCTGGGCCGCGCGCGGCCGGCTAGAAACGCGAGCCGGCCCGTCGCGGGCCGGCTCGCCCCCGCTCAGAGGTACGGGTCGAGCAGGGCGAGCACCGCCGCCGGGTCCTCGACGTGCGCGTTGTGGCCCAGCCCGGGCAGCGTGGCCACCGGCACGCCCAGTTCCTTGAGCTGCGCGTCGGTCACCATCGGGTCCAGCTCGCCCCGGGCCAGCAGCACCGGCACATCGGTGGCGGCCAGCAGCACCGGCAGCCGGGGCTCCCCGACCGCGAACGCCGCCGGGTCCATGGCGAGCCGCCAGCGGCCGTCCTCCCGCCGCAGCCCCGCCTCCACCACCGGATGATCCGGGGCGAACAGCCCGGCGAGCCCGGACACGCGCAGGTAGCGGCGGGCCGCCTCGTCACGGGTGGCGAACCAGGTGACCGGCCGGGCGGCCAGTTCCGCCGACTTCGCCAGCTCGGCCGGGGACCAGACCGCCTTGATGCCGAGCCCGACCACCGCGTCGACCGGAAGCCCTCGCTGCCGGGCCGTGAGCGCCAGCGCCACCACCCCGCCGAGCGAGTGCCCGAGCAGCACCAGCCGGTCCTCGGGGCCGAGCCGGACCGGGCCGAGCCCGTCTACCACGCGCTGGGCCAGGGCCTCGAACGAGTAGCCGTCGAGCGGCGGCGACCAGCCGTGACCCGCCAGGTCGGGGGCGAGCCAGCGGCCGGGCCAGCGGCGTTCCAGCAGCGGCGCCCAGGGCAGCCACACCTCGCCTGTGGCACCCATGCCGTGCAGGAGAATCAGGTGCCGCTTCCCCGTCGCATCGCCCATTGGCGCAGTCTGCCACCGCCCGCCCCGGACACGCGAGACCGAACCCGCCGACCCGCCCCACCCTCGCCCCGGCTCGCCCACACCCCGCCCCCGGTCCGCCCTCGCCCCCGCGCCGCCCTCGCCCCTGGCGCCCCCTCGCCCTGGCTCCGGCCGCGCACACTCCCCCCTCACCGTCGATCTTGGAGTTGTGGCACCTTCCATAGCGGGCGAGCCTGGACAAACTGGGCGCCACAAGTCCAAGATCGGCGCGCGCCAAGGCCGCGTGAGGGCCGCGCCAGGGCCGCGCCAGGGCCGGGCGGGACGGGGAAGGCCGGCACCCCGGGTGGGGTGCCGGCCTTCGGGCGTGCGGGACGGTCAGGCGGAGTAGCCGCGGCTGGCGATCCAGTGCGCCAGGTCGATCGTGGTGATCCAGTACGAGGGCAGCGACGGGTCGGCCGAGTCGGCGATCCGTACGGTCCGGCCGTCGTCCTTGTAGCCGACCACCGCGACGTAGTGGCCACCAGGGAACGAGTGCCAGCCGCCGTTGGTGTCGGTGGCCGTACCGGCGACGTTCGCGACGACCCCGCGGCCGTTGCTGATCGCCTCGACCACGTCGGCCTGGAGGCGGTCCATCTGCGCCGGGGTGGCCGAGCCGGGAATCATGCGGGTCCGGTACGGGTTGCCCTTGACCTGCTGGTTGAGCACCCGAGTGGTGTCCTCGGCCGAGTTGGTGCCCATCTCGGTGGTGCCGAGGGGGCCGGCGAGCGCGTCCTGGCTGCGCTCGACGCCGGCGGCGCTGAGCGCGTTGCGCACGGCGGCCGGGCCGCAGTAGAAGTAGTTGATCTGGGCCTGGTAGTCGTAGTCGAGCGACTTGCTCGACGGCGGCTTCGGCTTGGCCTTGGGCGTGGTGTCCGGGTCGGCCGTGACCTTGGCCGACGGGGAGGCGCTCGGCGACGCGCTGGGCGAGGCGGAGGCGCTGGGCGACGCCTGCGGTACGGCGATGCGGGCCTCGCTGCGGCTGGCGGGCTGCTCGCCGAGGCGGGCGGCGCCGAGGTCGGCGACCGCGGCGGTGTTCTCCTGGACCGGGGCGTCGTCGCCGGCGGTGGCGACGGTGCCGGCGCCGGCGGCCAGCACGAGCGCGGCGGCCGATCCGGCGATGATCTGGTACGGGCGTTCGGTGACGATCCGTCGCAGCTGACGCTTCAGGTGGTGCTTCACGAAATCCTCCACGGGGCGTGAGCGGCACACGCCGGCCCGGCACGCGGAGGAACTCACACGTGCTGGCGGGGCCGGATGGCCGGGGGATCGGGAACGCCCGTGATGCCGGGCGCCCAGGGGGCGGTTGCCGGTCGCGCGTCAGGCGCGCGCGGGCACCGCTTCGCCGTGGAGGCGGGGGGACGATCGAGGGGTGGGCACGCGGGGTACTCCTTCCGTGGCCGCCGACCGGGTTAGCTGACGGATTCGGGCGGGAAGTACGCCCTACCGCGGGCCGGTGGCTCGCGGATTCACCCCGATGGTGCTCATGGGTCCCCGGTTCGTGGAACACGATTAGGCGGGTCGGTGCGGCGTCGCCGTCGGCGATCGATTACCGCATCGGACGCGCCGACACTACCGGTGGGTATGTCCCCTGCCAAGCGCTCCCACCTGCGTAAACGTGATCCGTGGTAACGGATTTCGGAACACCCGGTTACTGACTTCACTCAATGGGACAAGCAGTTTCGACGGCGCCCGGCGGCGGAAAGCGGACAGACGGCGACCACCCGGCCGGCAATTGCGCGCCTCGATGACCCGTTCTGCGCCCGGCGCCCGTTTCGGCGGCCCGGGTGACCGGGCTCACCACGTTCCGGGTAACGATTCGGTCGAGACAGCCGTCTCAGCCGACCCGGGCCGGGCGCCAGCGGGCGTTACGGACCGTCGCGGGCACCGGCTGGGCGCTCGCCGTCGCGCTCCGGTACGCCGGGGCGGGCCGCAGCGCCACGGTGGCCGCGTACGCCTCGGCGGCAAGTGTCCGGGCGGCCTCGGCGGCCAGTTCCGCGTCCCGCCAGGCCGCCCGCTCCCGCGCGGCGGCGCTCTCCCATCCGGCCCGGCGCCCGTCCCTGACGGTGCGGGCCAGCACGATCTCCTGCTCGGCCGGGTGCCGGCGCGGATCCCACCCGTTGCGGCGCGCCAGCACGTCGGCGAGCTGACGGGCGGTGAGGTCGCCCCGCCAGTGCGCCGTCATGGCGGCGTGGCGCAGCCAGCGCTCCCGGGCCGCGTACTCCGCAGGGGTTCGTGGCGTGCGCGGCGCGGCCAGCGCGGCGGCGCCGGCGAGGCGGCGGGCGGCGGCGTCCGCCTCGTCGTACGCGGTCCAGGCCCGGTCCGCCTCGTCCTGCGCGGCCAGCCACTGCTCCCGGCGGCGACGGGCCGTCTGGGCAGCCCCGGCGGCGGCAACCGCCACCTCCTCGGCGTACCGGATCAGGTCGTCGCGGCGGGCGGCGTCGGCGTCGGGCGGCTCGGGTGCGGTCTCCGGCGCGGGGTTGCGTTCGGGCCGGGCGACGAGCGCGGCGAGCAGGCCCAAGGCGAGCAGCAGGAGGAAGGACCAGATGGCGGCGGCCTCGGGCACGGAGGTGAGGAAGTGGTACAGAGCGGTCTGCGACATGGTCGGCACCTCACGGGAAGGACCTGGCGGGAGGACCCGCACGACCTCGCCGGGGCGGGCCGGTGAAGAGCCGCCGGGGCGGGTGCGGGGATGACGTGCGGTGGGTGCGGAGAACGGGCGCGGCCCGTGAGCGGGTCAGCGGGCGGGCGGTGCCCGCGGGCCGGCCGGTGCGACGGCCCGTCCGGCCGGGACCGGCTCCACGACGGCCGGGGCGGCCGCCCGGGGCGCGGGCGCCGGAACCCCGGCGGGAGCGGCCTGCCGCTCGGCCACGCGGTCGGCCTCCGGCCGCGTCGCGGTCGAGGCGCCGGTGACCGTGTACGTCGAGGCGGCGACCGCCGGAGCCGGGGCGGCAGCGGCGACACCGGCCGGCAGCGTGGCGGCGCCGAACGAACAGGCGACGACCACGGCGAGACTGGCGAGCATCCGGGCGGTCCAGCGCGCCACCCACCACACGGGGCAGGTGAGCGCGATCGGAAGCACGGGTACAAATTACCGCCGATCCCCCACGAACGCACCGCCGCACGGCGTGTCGCGGATCGACAGGCGGACGTGTGCGCGTGTCAGTCCGGGCGACGCCGCCCGGCGTACTCGATGTCCTCGGCCGGACCGGTGACGGGCCTCGCGCCGCCGTCGGCGGCCGGGCTGGTGGCGGCCTCGGCGGGCTCGCGCGGAGCCGGCACGGCCGGTGCGCGCGACGCCGCGCGGGCCCGGCGGGACGGGCCGAGCAGGCGCATCATCGGTGTCTCCACCCAGCGGTGGAGCGCGGCGGCCAGCGCGAGCGTGACCACCAGGAAGCCGAGCACCGCGACCGGGCCGCGCCAGCCGGGCAGCCCGGTCCCCCAGTGCCCGGTCAGCCGCAGCACTGTGACCATGACGAGCACGTGCACCAGGTAGAAGGCGAACGAGACCTCACCGAGCCAGACCATCGCCCGGGACCGCCAGGGGGTGGGGCGGCCGCGCACGTCGGCGTCCGCCGCGGCGGCGATGACCAGCAGGTACGCGACAGCGAGCAGCGCCGCCCAGAACTCGGCCGGGATCCACAGCGCGGCGATCACCCAGGTGGCGACGAAGATCCCGGTGGCGGCGGCGAGGTTCGGTCCGCGCCAGCGGTGCCGGCGCATCAGCTCGGCGGCGGCCACGCCCATCCAGAACTCCAGCGACCGGGTCACCGGGAAGATCTGGGTGAACCACCACCGCTGCTCCTCCGGCACGAGCTGCTGGCCGGGCCACAGCGCCAGGATGAGCAGCGGCGCCGCGACCAGCACGGTCCGCAGCACGCCGGTACGGGCCCGGCGCAGCCACGGCACCACGAGCGGCAGGCACAGGTAGAAGGCCAGCTCGCAGGAGAGCGACCAGCTCACGTTGTTGACGCTGTAGAAGTAGCCGCCCAGCGGGATCCACGCCTGGACCAGGAAGAAGTTGGCGATCGCGGCCCACGGCACGACCGGGTCGGCGAACCAGGCTGCTACGGCCAGCGCCGCGACGAACGTCACCACGTGGTTCGGGTAGATCTTGGCGAACCGGCGGCGCAGGAACGTCCACGCGCGCTCCCCGTCCCGGTACGACCAGACCAGCACGAACCCGCTGAGGATGAAGAAGAACTCGACGCCGGACAGGCCCAGGCTGAACGCCTTGTCGACCAGGGGCTTCAGGTGCGGCTCGGCGACGATCCCCATGGTCCCGGCGTGGAAGCCGAAGACCAGCAGCGCGGCCACCCACCGCAATCCGGTCAGCGACGGCAGTCGCGGGGCACGGGTGACGGTCGGCGCGCTGGTCATTCCGGGCACCCTACCCCGGGGAACCGGGACGTTCCCGGCGAGCCGACGTCCGCTCGGCTCCGCGCGGGCGGCGGATAGGATTTCCGTTCTGCACGCGCGGGCACCCACCCGGCTCCCGCCCGCACGCCGTGCCGTACGGAAGGTGAGCGAACCGGATGCACCAGCGGATCCTGCTCCGCGCCCGCAAGGGCCCGTTCGACGTCCTCACGCCCGAGGAGACGTTCGCCGGCAACTGGATCGGGGACAACAGCGGCAACCTGGTCTTCAGCCACGCCGCGCACAAGCTGCTCGCCACCTCCTCGGCCGAGATCACACCGACACGCACCCCGGCCGACCCGCGTCTCGCCGACGAGATCAACGAACGCCACGACGTGTTCGTCGTACCGCTGGCGAACGCGTTCCGGCGCAGCTTCGTGCACCGCCTGACGCCGCTGACCCGGCTGATCGAACGGCTGAAGATCCCGGTGGTGGTGCTCGGCGTCGGCGTGCAGACGAACGTCGACGGCGACCGCGAGTACCTGCGGCCGATCGACGAGCCGGTCCGCGCGTTCTGCAAGGCCGTGCTGGACCGGTCGCACAGCATCGGCGTACGCGGCGAGGTGACCGAGAGCTACCTCAACGCGCTGGGCTTCTCCGACGTGGAGCAGATCGGCTGCCCGTCGATGTTCCTGCACGGCGACACGTTCCAGCTGGAGAAGAGCCGCCCGGAGCTGACCGCCGACTCGAAGGTCGCACTGACCATCTCCCCGTACGTCCGCTCGATGGCCGCGGTGGTCCGCCACCACCAGGAGCGCTACCCGAACCTCTGCTACGTGCCGCAGGACCTGCGCACGCTCGGCACCCTGCTCTACGGCGACGCGCCCGAGCACCGGGGCCAGAGCAGCGACATCCCGCTGCACACCTCGCACCCGCTGTTCGCCGAGGACAAGGTGCGCATGTTCGTCGACCCGTGGACCTGGATGTCGCACCTGTCCGGGTACGACTTCGCGTTCGGCACCCGCATCCACGGCACCATCACCGCGCTCGTCGCGGGCACGCCCGGCTACCTGTTCGCGCACGACTCGCGCACCCTGGAACTGGCCCGCTACTTCGGCATCCCGCACCGGATCATGCGGGACGTGCCGGCCGACGTCGACGCCGCCGACCTCTACGCGGAGGCCGACTACACAGCGCTCAACGACGGCCACAAGGCCCGCTTCGAGACCATCACCGCGTTCCTGCGCAAGCACGACCTCGGCACCTCGTTCGCCGACGGCGACAGCGCCGCGCGCTTCGACCGGCAGGTCGGCGAGACGGTGTTCCCGCCGGCCGTCCGGCCCGCCGCCGCCACCACGCCGGCCGAACTGCTGACCCGCATCGAACGGCTGCGCGACGAGAACGCCACGCTTACCGCCACCATCGACGCGCTGCGCTCGCAGCAGCTCCGGGAGCGGATCAAGCAGGCCGTCCCGGGCAAGGTCCGCCGGATGCTGCGGCGCTGATCGTCGTACGCCTGTTCGAGAGCGGGGTACGATCGGCTGCGTGTCCGACGCGTACCAGCCCTCGATGCTCGACCTGGCCGAGCAGGGCCCGACCCTGGGCCCGCTCGCCGGGGCGCTGCGCCGGCACGAACTGAGCCGGGGCGCCTGGGTCGATCACCTGCCCGGCTGGGTGCGCGGCTCCGACGAGGTGCTCGACACGCTGCGCCACGACGTGCCCTGGCGGGCCGAACGCCGGACCATGTACGACACCGAGGTCGACGTGCCCCGGCTGCTCTGCTGGTACGCCGCCGGCCGGCCGCTGCCGCACCCGGTGCTCACCGCGGCCCGGGACGCGCTCACCCGGCACTACGCGCCCGAACTGGGCGAGCCGTTCGTCACCGCCGGCATGTGCCTCTACCGCGACGGCCGCGACAGCGTGGCCTGGCACGGCGACACCCTGGGCCGCTCCGCGCACACCGACACCATGGTGGCGATCGTCTCGTTCGGCTCCCCGCGCGCGCTGCTGCTGCGCCCGCGCGGCGGAGGCGGCGGCAGCCTGCGGTTCCCGCTCGGCCACGGCGACCTCGTGGTCATGGGCGGCTCCTGCCAGCGCACCTGGGAACACGCGGTGCCGAAGACCACCCGGCCGGTCGGCCCCCGGGTCAGCGTCCAGTTCCGTCCCACCGGCGTCGCCTGAGCCGGGGCGGGACCACGTCCCGCCAGGGCACGTGCTAGAAACAACTCCCAGGGTCGATCACGCCCCCGTCACCCGATGACGCGAAGGGCGACCGATGACCCAGTCCCCCACCTCCCGCTGGTCCCCGTGGACCCTGCACGGCGACGGCCGCCAGGTACGCCCCGGCGACGTGGTCGCACCCGACGAACGGCTCTCCTGGCCGCGCACCATCGGCGTGGGCGTGCAGCACGTGGTCGCCATGTTCGGCGCCACCTTCACCGTCCCGCTGATCACCGGCTTCCCGCCCGCCACCACGCTGCTGTTCTCCGGGCTCGGCACGCTGCTGTTCCTGCTGATCACCGGCAACCGGCTGCCCTCGTACCTCGGGTCGTCGTTCGCGTTCATCGCGCCGGTCCTGGCGGCGAAGACCGACGGCGGCATCGGCGCGGCCCTCGGCGGCATCGTGGTCGCGGGCGTGGCGCTGGCGATCGTCGGCGTGGTGGTGCAGGTGGCCGGCTCCCGCTGGATCGACGCGCTGATGCCGCCTGTGGTCACCGGCGCGATCGTCATGCTGATCGGCCTCAACCTCGCGCCGGTCGCGTGGGACGGCGACGGCTCCGGCACCGGCGTGAAGGCGCAGCCGCTGATCGCCGTGGTCACGCTCGTCGCGATCCTGCTCACCACTGTGCTGTTCCGCGGCTTCGTGGCGCGGCTGTCGATCCTCGTCGGCGTGGTGGTCGGCTGGGTGCTCGCCGCGCTCACCGGCAACCTCGACCAGCAGGCCGTCAGCAGCCTGCGCCAGGCGGCCTGGGTCGGTTTCCCCGAGTTCCACACGCCGAGCTTCGACGCGCGTGCCGTCGTGCTGGTCATCCCGGTGATCCTGGTGCTGATCGCGGAAAACGCCGGGCACGTCAAGGCGGTAGCCGCGATGACCGGCCGCAACCTGGACCGCGACATGGGCCGGGCGCTGCTCGGCGACGGTGTCGCCACGGTGCTGGCCGGGTCCGGCGGCGGTTCCGGCACCACCACGTACGCGGAGAACATCGGCGTGATGGCGGCGACCCGTGTCTACTCCACCGCCGCGTACTGGATCGCCGGCGGCACGGCGATCCTGCTCGGGCTCTGCCCGAAGTTCGGCGCGCTGATCCTCACCGTCCCGGCCGGGGTGCTGGGTGGCGCCACCACCGCGCTGTACGGCCTGATCGCCATTCTGGGCGCCCGGATCTGGATCGAGAGCCGGGTCGACTTCCACGACCCGATCAACCTGTTCACCGCCGCGGTGGCGGTGATCATCGGCGCCGCCAACTACACGCTGACGGCCGGTGATCTGTCGTTCAACGGCATCGCGCTGGGCACTGCTGCCGCCCTGGTCATCTACCACGGCATGCGCCTGATCGCCCGCCTGCGCGGCACGACCCCCGAGTCCCGACAGTCCCCCGAACCCGAACTCTGACCCGCCCCACCGCCGCCCCACCCTCGCCCCGTTGATCATGAAGTTAGCGGCACAGTTTGCCCGATTCACGCCCGCCAACTTCATGGTCAACAGGCGGTGGGGGGCGATCAGGTCACCCGGAGGGCCCGACCGCGTCGATCATGAGGTTAGCGGCACTCGGTGTCCGTTTTGCCGCCGCTAACCTCATGATCGACCGTGCAGAGTGGGGGCGAGTGCCCAGACGCCCGGAACTCGCCAGCCGCCCAGGGCGCCCAGTGCGGCAGGAGCGCCCGCTGCGGTGATCAAGGAGTTTGTGGTCGGCGCGGGGCGTGAAAAGGCCGCTAACTCCTTGATCAACCGGGTTGGGTGGGGCCGGGAGGGGCGCAGCGGGGAGGACGGGTCGGGTGGCCGGAGGGCTGGGGCGGCCAGGGCCACGCCGCCGGGCCGGGTGCGGGCGGAGGCAGGGGACGAGCGGTGGCGACTGAGCGGTTGGGGCGGGTGGGCCGGGCCGCCCGCCCCAACCCCGTCAGTCGCGGTCGATGTGGTGGCCCACCACGGTCGGGCCGAGCATCACGGCGAAACCGGAGCCGTCTCGGCGCGGGTCCGCAGGGGGCAGGTCCACCGGGTCGCCGGTGGCCGTCGCGCCCACCGGCCGCGGGCCGATCCAGGCCACCGACAGCTCCAGCTCGCCCTTGAGGAACCGCTGCGCGCGTACGCCGCCGGTCGCCCTTCCCTTCGCCGGGTACGCCTTGAACGGCGTCACCTTCACCGTGGCTCCGGTCGACGTGACCACCATCGGCTCACCGTGCTTCGAGTCGTCGGTGCGGATCGCGCCGAAGAAGACCGCCCGCGCGCCGGCCGGCAGGTTGATGCCGGCCATGCCGCCGCCCTTGAGCCCCTGCGGGCGTACGACGGATGCGGCGAAGCGCAGCAGCGACGCCTCCGACGAGACGAACGCCAGCGTCTCGGCGCCGTCGGTCAGCCAGGTCGCGCCGATCACCTCGTCGCCGTCACGCAGCGAGATCACCTCGAACTCGTCGGAGCGGACCGGCCAGTCCGGGGCGCACACCTTCACCACGCCCGCCCGGGTGCCGAGCGCCAGGCCGGGCGACCCCTGCGCGGACGGGCCCAGCGGCGCGAGCCCGACCACCGTCTCGCCCGGCTCCAGCGGCACCAGTTCCGCCGCCGACATGCCGCCGCGCAGCGACACCGTGCCGGACTGCTCCGGCAGCACCGGCAACGGCAACACGTCGATCTTGAACGCGCGGCCGGCGCTGGTCACCAGCAGCACCCGCCCGCGGGCGGTGGAGTGCACGATCGCGCGTACCGCGTCGTGCTTGACCCGGCCGCTGCGCCGGCGCGCCTCGGCGGCCTCCTCCGACTCGGCCGCGGTCCGCGCCACCAGCCCGGTGGCGGAGAGGATCACCTGGCACGGGTCGTCGGCGACCTCCAGCGGACCGGCGGGCACCGAGGCGGCCAGCACCTCCTTGAGGTCGCCGTCGACGAGCGTGGTGCGTCGCGGCGCGCCGAACTGCTTGACCACGGCGGCCAGCTCGTCGGAGACCACCTTCCGAAGCACCTTCTCGTCGTCCAGGATCTTCGACAGCTCGGCGATCTCGCCGCGCAGCTTCTCCTGCTCGGCCTCCAGTTCCAGCCGGTCGTACTTGGTCAGCCGGCGCAGCGGAGTGTCCAGGATGTAGGTCGCCTGGATCTCGGAGAGCTTGAACCGCTGCATCAGGCCGTCCTTGGCGGCCTGGGCGTCCTCGCTGGCACGGATCAGCTTGACCACCCGGTCGATGTCGAGCAGGGCGATCAGCAGGCCGTCGACCAGGTGCAGGCGCTCCTCCCGCTTGCGCTTGCGGTACGAGCTGCGCCGGGTCACCACCTCGTAGCGGTGGGCCAGGAACACGTCGAGCAGTTCCTTGAGCCCGAGCGTGCGCGGTTGGCCGTCGACGAGCACCAGGTTGTTCACGCCGAAGGACTGCTCCAGCGGGGTGAGCCGGTAGAGGTCGGCCAGCAGCGCCTGCGGGTTGACGCCGACCTTGCACTCCACCACCAGGCGGGTGCCGTTCTCCCGGTCGGTGAGGTCCTTGACGTCGGCGATCCCGGTCAGCCGCTTGGTCTTGTTCACCTCGTTGGTGATGGCCGCGATGACCTTCTCGGCGCCGACGCCGTACGGCAGTTCGGTCACGGTGATGGCCTGCCGGCCGCGGCTGCCCTCCAGCGGGCCGATCTCCACCCGGCCGCGCATGCGCACCACGCCGCGCCCGGTCTCGTACGCGCGGCGCACCTCGTCCAGGCCGAGCAGCAGCCCGCCGGTCGGCAGGTCGGGGCCGGGCACGAACTCCATGAGCTTGTCGAGTGTGGCGTCCGGGTGGTTGATCAGCCACCGGGCGGCCTGGACCACCTCGCCGAGGTTGTGCGGGATCATGTTCGTCGCCATGCCGACCGCGATGCCGGACGCGCCGTTGACGAGCAGGTTCGGGAACGCCGCCGGCAGCACCGTGGGCTGGGTCAGCGAGCCGTCGTAGTTCGGCTCGACGTCGACTGTGTCCTCACCCAGCTCGCCGACGAGCAGCATCGCCTCCCGGGACATCCGGGCCTCGGTGTATCGCGCCGCGGCCGGGCCGTCGTCCGGGCTGCCGAAGTTGCCGTGCCCGTCGATGAGCGGGACGTTGAGCGAGAAGTCCTGGGCCAGCCGCACCATCGCGTCGTAGATGGCGGTGTCGCCGTGCGGGTGGTACTTGCCCATACAGTTGTGCACCACTCGGCCCTCCGCGACGAACGCATGCTCGTCGGAGCCGACCTGGATATCGTACGTGGTGTCGGCAGGAATCCGCTCGACCGACACCACCCGTAGGAAGGATCGGCCCGAGAGCGCCTCGAGCCGTCTCGCGAGCGGAGACCCGATGCGCCGGAGTTTTCGGATCCATCCATCCCGCTCGGCACGCCAGAGCGGGAATGAACGCTCCGACAGCGGCACGCCGTTACGGTCCTTGCCGTAACGGATCTGGCTACCCGCGCCCGAAAGTGATGATCGGAACGCCTTGCCGGCCTCGTCCCGGAACCAACCGCCCCCCTGGTGGGCGTCGGCGAATTCCTTGATCACCCGCGCGTACGGCAGCCGGTCGTTGCCCTGCTTGCCGCCGTACTGATAGGTCAGGTCCACCACCTTTTCCAGACCTGCGATCTTGTGACCGATCCGCACCCAGGGCAGCAGCATCTCGGCCAGAGCGGCGGCATCACGCCCGCTGAAGGACAGGCCGAGAAGGCGTTGAGAGCCGTCTCGCGCGCTGGTCCAGTAGTGCCCGTGCAAGCCCAGGTCGGCCAGCATGGATTTGATCTGCCGCACGAGCGTCTCGCTGGTACTGACGAAGACGATCTCCCGGAAGCGCTTGCGGACATAACCGTCACCGTCGAAGAAACCGGCAAGGAAAGGGGCCCATGCCGAGCGGTTCTCGAGGACATCACTCGGCACACGCTTGGCACTGCTCAGCGGTCCCCCCGCTTCGAGCAGGCCCTCGTGCCTCGCGAACGTGACGATGTGCTGATCGCGGTGCCGCGGATCAGTCGCCGTCCGCTTGCCTCGGCTGACGTTGAGCCCGTTGGCGATCGCCCAACCATGTGCGACATCGAGTGGCTCGACGTCACACATGTGCACTCGCACACGACCGTCAGCCGAGCGAGCACGGTCGACGGCGAAGCCCTCCGCCACCACCAGCCCGCGAACGTAGTCGTACAGCGTGCCGCCGGGGGCGGCGGATTTCCTGCGGGCACCGCCGTACGCGAGCGTGAGGTGCCCCGCGAGTTCGGAGGCCTCCACCCAACGAACCGACAGGTCCTCGTCGACCACGCGGAAACGCTGGCCGGGCGTGACCGACATGGTGTGTCCGTTGTCCCAGGTGACCCGAACCAGCTCCGACTGCGGGTTTCGGTAGACCGCCACGACCGGAGTGGCGACTCCGTCGCCGTCGAGCACCGTGTCGCCGACCTCGATCGACTCGATCGGCCGAAGACCACTCGGTGTCGACACGAGCGTCCCCGCGACGAAGCAGTCGCCGACGATCCGGGCGCTCTTGACGTGGCCGCGGTCCGGCCGGTGGCCCTGCTCGTGCATCGACCAGAGGATGCGCCGGTGCACCGGCTTGAGCCCGTCGCGCGCGTCGGGCAGGGCGCGGGAGTGGATGACCGAGAACGCGTACTCCAGGTAGGAGTCCGAGACCTCGGTGACCAGCGGGTTGTCGAAGACGCGGGCGCCGGCCTGGTCGAAGGCGGCCAGGTCCGCCTTCGCGCGGTCGTCCTTGCGGCGTGCCATGGTGCGGTTTCCTTCCGAGACGAACCCGTTGGTCAGGCGTCGATGGCGTCGCGGTCGACCCGGTCGGCGGAGTCGATCAGCCAGTTGCGGCGGGGCTCGACCTTCTCCCCCATGAGCAGTTCGAGGATCCGCTCGGCGGCCTCGACGTCGTCGAGCGTGATCCGGCGGACCGCCCGGGTGGCCGGGTTCATGGTGGTCTCCCACAGCTCGTCGGCGTCCATCTCACCGAGGCCCTTGAAGCGCGGGATGGGCGTGACGATCTGCTT
Source organism: Micromonospora sp. CNZ297 (assembly GCF_007827625.1). Lineage (NCBI taxonomy): Bacteria > Bacillati > Actinomycetota > Actinomycetes > Micromonosporales > Micromonosporaceae > Micromonospora > Micromonospora sp. CNZ297. Next base: position 372,242 of record NZ_VISU01000003.1, read on the forward strand.
GCCGGTCTTCTCCAGCTTGCGGACCGTCGCCTCCATCTCGGCCTGGGTGTAGGTGTAGACGGTCTGCGGGTTGCGCCCCTTCGTGGTGATCTTGTGCAGGGGCGGCATCGCCGCGTAGAGCCGCCCGGCCTCGATCAGCGGCCGCATGTAGCGGGCGAACAGCGTGATCAGCAGGGTACGGATGTGTGCGCCGTCGACGTCCGCGTCGGCCATGATGAGCACCCGGCCGTACCGCAGGGCGGACAGGTCGAACGTGCGGCCGGAGCCGGCGCCGAGCACCTGCACGATCGCCGCGCACTCGGCGTTGTCCAGCACTTGCTGGAGGCTGGCCTTCTGGACGTTGAGGATCTTGCCGCGGATCGGCAGCAGCGCCTGGTACTCGGAGGACCGCGCGAGGCGCCCCGTCCCGAGGGCGCTGTCCCCCTCCACGATGAACAGTTCACTTCTCTCGATGCCCGCGGCCCGGCAGTCGACGAGCTTGGCCGGCATGGCCGCGCCCTCCAGCGCGGTCTTGCGGCGGGCGGCGTCCTTCTGCTGCTTCTGGGTGAGCCGGACGCGGGCCGCGTCGACGATCTTCTGAAGCACCGTACGGGCCTCGGCCTTGGTCCGGCGGTCCTCCAGCCAGCTCTTGAGGTGCGCCTCGACCAGACCCTGGAGCACCTTGGTGATGCCGGCGGTGGACAGCTCGTCCTTGGTCTGCGAGGTGAACTGCGGTTCGGGGATGCGCACGTGCACCACGGCGGTCATGCCCTCCAGGACGTCGTCCAGGGTGGGCGCGTCCTCCTTGGGCTTGAGCAGGCCGCGGGCGTTGCGGGCGGCGTCGGCGAGGGTACGGGCCAGCGCCCGCTCGAAGCCCTTGCGGTGGGTGCCGCCGTGGGCGTTGCGGATGGTGTTGGTGAAGCACTCGACGGTGCGCTCGTAGCCGGTGCCCCAGCGGAACGCCACCTCGACCTCGGCGCGGCGCTGCACGTTGGACTGCATGACGCCGTTGGCGTCGGCGGCGTTCTCCCGGTAGGTGCCCTCGCCGGTGACCAGCAGCGTGCCGGAGACCGGCCGGTCGCCGGCCGGGGCGAGGAACTCCACCATGTCGGTGAGGCCGTCGGGGAAGTGGAAGCTCTCCTCGACGGGTTCCTCGCCGGTCTCGTCGCGCAGCCGGTAGGCCACGCCGGGGACGAGGAACGCGGTGTTGCGCAGCTTGAGCCGGACCGTCTCGGTGTCAAGCGTGGCGCCGGTCTCGAAGTAGCGGGGGTCGTGCCACCACCGGATCGAGGTGCCGGTGCGCTGGCCGCGCTTCATCGCGCCGACGATCTGCAGGCCGGGGCCGGGGGTGAACGGCGCGTCCGGGCCGTCGCCGTCGAAGACGCCCGGTACGCCGTGGCGGAACGACATGGCGTGGACCTTGCCGCCGCGCCGGACGGTGACGTCGAAGCGCCGGGACAGCGCGTTGACCGCTGACGCGCCGACGCCGTGCAGGCCGCCGGAGGTCTTGTAGCCGGAGCCGCCGAACTTGCCGCCCGCGTGCAGGCGGGTCAGCACCAGCTCGACGCCGGAGATGCCGGATTTGGCGTGCACGTCGGTGGGGATGCCCCGGCCGTCGTCGTCGACCTGGACCGAGCCGTCGGCGTGCAGGATCACGTCGACCTTCGTGGCGTGACCGGCGACACCCTCGTCGGTCGAGTTGTCGAGGATCTCGTTGACGAGGTGACCCACGCCACGGCTGTCGGTCGAGCCGATGTACATGCCCGGGCGCTTGCGGACGGCGTCGAGGCCCTCCAGATGCGTCAGGTCGTCGGCCCCATAGAGGGTCTCAGGCTGTGCGGTCAACTGGTCGTACTCCCAGGTCTCGGCGGTGTGGTGCCGTTCACCGTGTGATCCCCCCACGATGATCGCCGGGCGCGGCGCGCCGGAGCGAGCCTAGCCGGGTGCCCCGACAGGTCGGCGGCACCGGGGCGGTGCGTTGCGCGATCGGCCTGCCGGCCGGGTCCGCGCCGCGGCCGCGTACGGCGGCCGGCGGGACGGGCCGGGGCTCCAGGCGGCACAACGACCCGGGCACCGGATGTCTTCCCCGATGCGGGGCCACTGATGTCGAACCATTGACGTCCGTCACACGTGCGTGATCTGATCGCCCCCCTGAAGAATCTTTCACATTTCGATGTCTTGGGAGGTCGGGCATGTCCGTGTTCCGTCGTTCCGTGCTCGCGGCGGCGTTGGCGCTCGCCACGGTGGCGTTACCCGCCGCCGCGGCGCCCGCCCGGCCCGCAGCCGCCGCACTGCCCACCGCCGCGGTGGCGCTGGGAGACAGCTTCATCAGCGGTGAGGGCGCCGGGGCGTACGCGCCGGTCGTGGACGTCAACGGGGTGGCCCAGGGCTTCCCCGGCTGGTCCGCCGCCAACGCCAACGCCTACTTCTGCCACCGCTCCCCGAACGCCTCGCTGTTCCAGGCCGACCTGCCCGGCATCTCCGCGCGGTTCAACCTGGCCTGCTCGGGCGGCCAGCCGTACGACATCGCCAGCGCCTCGGCCACCCGGACCAAGGGGCGGCAGGTGGCCGCCCAGCTCGACCAGCTCCGGTCGGTGGCGCGGACCCACGACATCGATCTGGTGCTCGTCGGCCTCGGCTCGAACAACAGCTCGTTCACCTTCGGCAGCGTGGCGGAGAAGTGCGCCAACCGGTTCATCGCCGACGCGTGGACCGGCTGGTGGGAGTTCTGGGCGTACCTGGGCGGGCCGGTGGAGCAGAAGCCGTGCACCGACGCCGACCTGGGCACGGCCGCGCAGTTCGCCGCCGCCACCGCGGAGACCACCACGGCGCTGCGGCAACTGCTCACCACGCTGGACCAGATCGACGCCGACGGGCAGCACCGGGTGGTGTTCCAGGACTACACCAACCCGCTGCCGTTCGAGCTGAACCAGACCTACTGGACCGAGGACAGCCGCGACGACACCCGGGACAAGTTCCGCGCGCTGGGCGCCGAGCGGTACGCGGCCGGCTGCCCGATCCACCGGGCCAGCCTGGCGCCCGGCCACCGCTTCTCGCAGGGGCTCGGCACGCTCGTCAGCTCGGTACGCGGCACGCTCGCCGGCGAGTTCCCGCAGGACGACCTGGTCTACCTGAACGTGCAGCGCGCGTTCGACGGCGCCCGGCTCTGCGAGTCGACCGGCAGCCCGGGCAACGCCCTGGCCACGCCGATCCGGCTGATGGACGGCCCGAGCGGCACGTTCGTCACCAGCCTCTCCGGGTACGACAAGCTCGACATCCAGCGGATCGCCAACGCCTGCGGCACGTACTTCCAGACCTGCCAGGAGTCGTGGCACCCGAACGCCGCCGGACACAAGGTGCTCGGCCGGTGCCTGGCCGGGGCGGCGGCGACCGGCGCCCGTACCGTCTCCTGCGTCCGCGCCCCGGACGGCACGGTGAGTGTGAGCTGAGCGCGCCGGACCGGGCCGGTAGAAACCGGCCCGGTCCGGCGTCAGGCCCGGATCGCGGTGCCGAGGACGTGCGGCGAGGCCGGGGCCGGCAGCCCGGTCGGCGGGAAGCGGAAGCGGTCCAGCGCGGTCACCTCGAACCCGGCGGCCCGGATCGCGGCCACCGTGTCCCGGGCGGTGTGGCAGCCGGCGCAGAACAGCGGCCAGAGCGTGGCGTCGGCCAGGCGCTGGGCCCGGCGCAGGCCGGGCGTCTGCGCCACCACGTGTTCGTAGAAGCGCAGTTCGCCGCCGGGCCGCAGCACCCGGCGTGCCTCGCCCAGCGCGACCGCCTGGTCCGGCACCGAGCAGAGCACGAGCGACAGCACCACCGCGTCGGCGGCGCCGCCGGCGACCGGCAGCGACTCGGCGAGACCGGCGACGACTGTCACAGGTACCCGGGCTCCGGGTGCGGCGGCGCGGGCCAGGGCACGCAGGCGTGGCTCCGGCTCGACGGCGACCACGCCGGTCACCCCCGGTGGGTAGTGCGCGAGGTTGCGCCCGTTGCCTGCGCCGACCTCGACCACCCGGCCGCGCAGCCCGGCGACGAGGCGGGCGCGGTGCTCGGCCATCCCGGCCTGGTCCATCGCGACGCTGGCGCGGGCGAAGAGCCGGGAGAAGATCGGATGGGAGACGGCCATCAGCGGCCTGCCGGTGGCGCGCCGAGGCTGAGCAGGAGCGGGCCGGCGGATCCGTCGATCAGGTCGCCGAGGCGTACCCCGTCGAGCACGGCGAGGAAGGCGGCCTGCGCGCGGCGCAGCTCACCGCGCAGCCGGCACTCCGCGACCAGCGGGCAGACCGGTTGCGCGCAGTCGACCACCTCGCCGTCGCCCTCGAAGGCGCGGACCACCCGCCCGACGGTGATGTCCCCGGCGTGTTCGGCGAAGGCCACGCCGCCGGAGCGGCCCCGGATGGTCACCAGGACGCCGATGCGTTGCAGCCGCTGCACCACCTTGGCGACGTGGCTGCGGGGCAGTTCGAGCCGGGTGGCGAGTTCGTCGACTGTGGCCCGGACCGGGGACGCGGCGGTCAGCATGGCGATCCGCAACGCCATGTCGGTCGACCGGTTCAGCCTCACGCACCGACCCTAGCCACTCGGCGCCGTCCGGGACACCAGCAGATTCACGGTGACCCTTGCCACCCCGGCACCGGGACCTTCGGCCCTGAAAGAGGAATCGTTGATTCCTGTTTCGTGGAGATCGACCTGTTCGAGCCCCGGAAGGAGATTCGGTCGTGCTCTCGGAATCCTCAGCTGCGGTCGTGACCGCCACCCTGCCCGTCGTGCAGGCGCACGGCGAGGCCATCACCGGCCGCTTCTACCAGCGGATGTTCGACGCCCACCCGGACCTGCTGGACCTGTTCAACCGGGGCAACCAGGCCACCGGAGCGCAGAAGGCCGCGCTCGCCTCGGCGGTGGTCGCGTACGCGGCGCACCTGACCGGCGACACCGGCATGCCGTGGGGACCGGTCCTGGATCGGATCGCGCACAAGCACGCCTCGCTCGGCATCACCGCCACCCAGTACCCGATCGTCGGCCGGCACCTGCTCGCCGCGGTCGGCGAGGTGCTCGGCGACGCGGTCACGCCGGAGGTGGCCGCCGCCTGGGACGAGGTCTACTGGCTGCTGGCCTGCGAGTTGATCGCCCGCGAGGCGCGGCTCTACGCCGGCGCCGGCGTGCCCGAGGGCGGTCCGGTGTGGCAGGACTGGCGGGTGACCGGCCGGGCCCGGGAGAGCGCCGACGTCGTCTCGCTCACCCTCGCGCCGGCCGGCGGCGGCGCCGCGCCCGGCTTCACCCCCGGCCGGTACGTCTCGGTCGCCGTCGACCTGGACGGCGGCCGGGGACAGCAGATCCGCCAGTACAGCCTCTCCGGCCGCCCGGGCGCCGACACGTGGCGGATCACGGTGAAGCGCGTACGCGGCGAGGGCGGCGCGCCCGACGGCATGGTCTCCGGCCACCTGCACGACCGGGTCGCGGTCGGCGACACGCTACGGCTGAGCCCCGCGTTCGGCGAGGTCGACGCCACCGGCGGCGACGGGCCGCTGCTGCTGATCAGCGCCGGCATCGGGCTCACCCCGGCGATGGCGGCGCTGGCCCACCTGGCCGACCGGAACCCCGGACGCCAGGTGACGCTGGCGCACGCCGACCGGGACGCCGAGGCACACGCGCTGCGCGCGGAACTCCCCGTGCTCCAGCAGCGGCTGCCGAACCTGGCCGTCCACCTCTGGTATCTCGACGCCGCCGGGGCCGACCTGCCCGGCCTGAAGGCTGAGGTGTCCGCCGGGCTGATCGACCCGGACCGGCTCCCGCTGCCCGCCGGGGCGGCCGCGCACCTGTGCGGTCCGATCGCGTTCATGAACCTGGTCCGGGGCAACCTGCTGCGCCGGGGTGTGCCGGCCGAGCGGATCGCCTACGAGGTGTTCGGTCCCGGGATGCTGCCGGGCTGACGCCCCGCCGCGAGACAGGACCTCCGCAGACCCGATTCTCCGGCACGAGGGCACCCGTCCAGCGCCCGTTGCCTCCACGGCGGAGGCGACGGGCCCGCGGAGAAGTCGGCGATCTCCTGGTCGGGGGCGGAACCCGAGGGCAGGGGCGCGGGGCGAACGGGTCCGGCCACCCCTTGCTACCCACCGGTAGGTTCGGGCCGTACCCTGATCCGGGTGAGCGGGGACTACACCCAGGAGTTCGTGGACGTCGACGGCGCGCGCATCGGCGTGCAGGTCTACCCGGAGCCGGCCGGTCCGCCCGGCGCGCCGGTGGTGCTGATCTGGCCGGCCATGGGCGTACGCGCCCGCTACTACCGGCCGTTCGCCGCCGCGCTGCGCGACGCCGGGCTCGCGGTGATCGTGGCCGACCTGCGCGGCACCGGCGAGAGCACCCCCGCGCCGTCGCGCGCCTGCCGCTACGGCTACCAGGAGATGACCACCGACGTCGGCGCCGTGCTCGACGCGCTCAAGCCCCGGCTGGACGGCCGCACCCGGCTGCTGCTCGGGCACTCCCTCGGCGGTCAGGTGGCGGTGCTGCACCAGGCGCTGCACGACGACGACCGGGTGGACGGGCTGGCCCTGGTGGCGGTGGGGCTGCCGTGGTGGCGGCGGTACCCGGGCCTGCGCGGGTGGGGCGTGCTGCCGTACACCCAGGCGATCGCGGCCACGGCCCGGCTGCTCGGCGTCTGGCCGGGCTGGGGCTTCGGCGGCCGGCAGGCCGCCGGCGTCATCCGGGACTGGGCGCACACGGCCCGCACCGGCCGCTTCCCCGCACTGGACGGGGTGGACACGGAGGCCGCCGTGCGGCGGATCCGCACACCTGTGCTGGCGGTGAGCGTCGACGACGACCAGTACACGCCGCACGAGACGCTCGACCACCTCTGCGAGAAGCTGACCGCGGCGCCGGTGACGCGGCACCGCTACACGGTCGCCGAGGCGGGCGCGCCGCTCGACCACTTCACCTGGGTACGCGCGTCGGCGCCCCTGGCCGACCGGATCGCCGCGTTCGCCGGCACGCTCCCCCGCCGCTGAGCCCCCCCTCCTCCCCGCCACGCCGGGCGTGAGTCGCCCGATCGTGGGTATGCCGCACCGCCCGAACACGGCGGAGGGGGATCTGATGTCAGAACGGCACACCACGCTGCGCTCGATGCACGACCTGGGCCTGGCGGCCTGGTTCGGCGGTTCCCTGATGGGGGCGCTCGGCGTCAACGGCGCGGCGGCACGGATCAACGACACGACCGAGCGGCTGCCGGTGGCCTCGGCCGGGTGGGCGCGGTGGACACCGGTCAACGCGGCGGCGATCGGCGCGCACCTGGCCGGCGCGGTCGGTGAACTGGTCACCGAGAGCCCGCGGATGGCCCGCCAGGCGGGCGTGGGGAAGATGAGCGCGGTGAAGACCGCGCTGACAGTCGGCGCGCTGGCGGTGACCGGCTACAGCCGGCTGGTCGGCATGCGGCTGGAGAAGGCCGGCGGCCCGCCGGTCGAGGGGACCACCGAACCCAACCACCACACCCCGGCGAACGTCGCCGCCAGCCAGCGGCAGATGAAGCTGCTCCAGTGGGCGGTCCCGGCGCTGACCGGCGCGCTCGTCGTGGTGTCGGCGTACATGGGCGAGCAGCAGAAACCGGGCCAGGTGTTCCGGGGCATGCTCGACCGTGCGGGCGGGCTGATGTCCGCGCCGAAGAACATCGGCAAGGTGGCCGCCGTGGGCGCGGCCGGACGTCATCTGGTCGGGGCGGCCCGTTGACCACCGCGCGGCCGGCGACCCACATCGGGGTGGGTCACCGGCCGCGCGGTGCCCCGGGACCAGACCGTCCGTCGACGGGCGGCACGGACATCAGCAGCCAGGCGAGGTGACCATGACCAGCAGGGACCGGCCGGGTACGGGTGACGGGCGCGGACCGGAGTCGGCCGCGCCGTGGGGCACCACCGACGGCTTCGACGCCGACCCGCCGTGGGGCGCCGGTGACAGCGACCCGATGGACGAGGGCAGCGAGGAGACCGCCGTACCCGAGGGGCGGCTCGGCGAGCGCCGGGCGGCCGGCGCCGGGCCGGGCGGACCGAAGGCGGGCCGGCACGGGTTCGGATCCGTCGAGCCGACCCGGACGCCCGAGGCCGGGCCGGGCGCGCCGCCGGATCCGGCGCCGTCGGGACGGACGTTCCCGGACGACAGGGCGGACGGCGACCTCGGCGACAACGCGCTGGAGGAGGCGACCGGGATGCGCCCGGAGACGCGTCCCTAGGCCGTCAGGAGCCGGTGCCGTCCTCGCCCGGACCGCCCGGCGCCGACGGCTCGTTGTCCGGCACCGGTGACTCGGCCACCGGGTGCCCGGTGTCGTCGACCAGGCCCGGCGCCATGCTGCCGCCGTGCGCCTCCTCTGCCTCCCGGGTCGCTCGCGGGTCTCGCTCGTCCTCGCCGCGCCGCTTCTCCACCGGTCCCCCTTCGCTGTCGTCCATGCACCCGGCGGTACCCGGACGACGGCTGAGGAAACGTCATGCGCGCGCGGCGGCGGGCGCGACGCCGAGCAGGCCGGCCAGGCGGGCGGCATCGCGCTGGGCCTGGTCACCACAGCAGTTGTTCATCAGCACGTGCAGCTCGGCGCACTGGTCGGCCAACTCGCGCAGCAGCACCGACCAGTGCCGCAACTCCCGCTCGCCGTAGGCGTAGCGGAACCGCTCCTGCTTGTCGCCGCTCTCCCAGGCGGTGCTGTGCCCGTGGAACCTGATCACGGCCAGGTCGGTGGTGGCGACCAGGATCGGCGGCACCGAGGAGACGTGCCCCTGCGGCATGTCCACACAGGCGTACCCGAGGTCGTGTTCACGCAGGAACGTGACGGTGTCGGCCATCGCGTCCCCGTCGAACCAGGACGAGTGCCGCAGCTCGACGGTGACCGGCCAGGGGCGGCAGCGCCGCGCGGCGTCCAGGATCCGCCGCCGGGCCGCCTCGCCGCGGGCCAGCCACGGCGGGAACTGCAACAGCACGGCACCGAGCCGGTCGGCCGCCGCGAGCGGCGCCAGCGCCGCGTGGAACCGGTCCCACAACTCGTCGTACGCCCCGGCGGGCAGGTCACGCCAGCGGATCCGGCTCGGGCCGCCGGCCGGACGCAGGTCGCGGGGCAGCGCGTCGACCGGCGTGTGGTGGCCGGTGAACAGCCGGAACGCCTTGACGTCGAAGGTGAACCCGTCCGGGGTGGCGGCCGCCCAGCCCGCCGTCGTCTCCGGCGCCGGCACGGCGTAGTACGACGTGTCCACCTCGACCAGTCCGAACCGCTCGGCGTACCAGCCGAGCCGGCCGGCGGGGGTGTTGACCCCGCGCGGATACCAGCCGGAGCGGACCAGCATCTGGTCGGCCCAGGAGGACGTGCCCACCTTGATGACACCCATGTAATTCAGTTCACCGCGAGTGCGGGACATCGGCAACCGGAGATGCCCCGGGGCCGTGACCGGCGCCGGGTGACCGACCTCACCGGCTCCTCGGCGCGCCGGAGTGTGACGCCCGGCCGGGTGGCGGCGCTGAGGGTGACGAGATGGACGCATCCGGCCTGGACCAGGAAACCGTCGAGCGGCTGCTCGTCGGCCGCTCCGGCGACACGCCGACCGCTCCGCCGGGACTGGCCGCCGTGCTGGACGCGGTCCGCGCCGCGCCCGGCACGGGCGAGCTCGACGGCGAGGCGGCAGCGGTAGCGGCGTTCCGGGCCGCCCGGTGGATGCGCCGTCGCCGCGGTGCCCGGTTCGGCGTACGGGTGGCAGTGGCCGCACTGGCCGCGTCCCTCACCGGCGGCGTCGCGCTCGCCGCGACCGGGAACCTGCCGCGCGCCGCACGTCCGGCAGCGCCGCCGGTCGTCACCGCGCCCCCTGCGCCGTCGGCCCGGCCGAGCCCGCCGGCCGGCTCACCGGCGCCCCGGACACCACACCCGTCCTCGCCGCCCGGCCTGTGCGTCGCGTACCGGGCCGTCGCCGAGCCGGAGCGGGGACGGGCCCTGGCCACACCCGCCTTCAGCGGCCTCGTCGCCGCCGCCGGGGGTCACGACCGCGTGCCGGACTACTGCGCCGGGCTGCTGGGCGACGATCCGCCGGGGAAGGCCGGCGGGCGAGGCGGCGGCAGGTCCGCGCACCCGGTCCACCCGTCCGGCGGGCCGCCGGGCGTGGACGACCTCCCGCCCGGGCACGTCGGCCGGCCGTCCGGCACCCCGCCCGGGCGGCGTCCCGGCTGACGACCGGCTGGTAACTTGCCCCCCGTGACCCCCCGGCGTCGCCTACCGGCGATCCTCCTCCGCCTCGCAGTGGTGCTCGCCGTGCTGGCCGGCATCGTCCTCACCGCGCTCGGCCCGGCCACGGTGACCGGACTGCTGCCGTACTTCACCATCCAGAGCAACGTGGCGGTCGGCGTCCTCGCCGGGTACGCCGCCTGGTGCGCGCTGCGCGACCGGCCGGAGCCACCGAGCGTCCTCAAGGGGGCTGTGACCCTCTACATCACCATCACCGGCACGGTCTACCACCTGGTGCTGGCCAACCCGGCCAGCCCGTTCGCGATGACCCAGCCGGACCGGCAACCGGGCGAGTGGTGGGGCAACCAGTTCCTGCACACTGTGGTGCCGCTGCTGGCGGTCGCCGACTGGGCGCTGTTCGACAGGCGCGGCCGGCTGCGCCCCCGGTACGCCGCCTGGTGGCTGGTGTTCCCGCTCGGATACCTCGGGTTCGCGCTGGTACGCGGCCTGATCGTGGACAGGTACCCGTACCCGTTCATCGACGCGGGCGAGCTGGGCTACGACGGGGTGGCGGTCAGCGCGGTCGGGTTCGCCGCGGTGTTCTGGCTGCTGGGCCTGCTGTTCGTGGGCGTGGACCGGCTGCTCGCCCGGGCCGGGCGTGCCGATGCTGCGGCGAAGGAGCCACCCGCGGCCGGGCCGGTGGAGCCGACGACGGCAGCCGAGCCGGGCGCCTCGACGGCAGCCCAGCGGGAGACCACCGGCTCGGCCTGAGCGGCGGCCGGTCAGGCGGCCCGGTCAGGCGGCCCGGTGGGCCGGCCGGCCCGCGCGCATCCGCCGGCCCGAGCCGCGTTCCCGGCCGTACGAGTCGGCTCTTCCCCACCGGCCCGGCACGTCGAGCAGCTCGATTCGCCCGAACCCGCTCGGGACGGCCGGGTTCACCAGCAGATTCTCCCCGCACGGACGCAACCCCAGCATCGTCGCCAGCAGCATCAGCAGCCCGCCGGAGGCCCACGACTGCGGTCGCCCGGCCTCCGGCAACTGGACCGGGTACTTGGTCAGCGCGCGGGGGTAGCCGGCGATCGTCTCCGGGACCGAGCCGCCGAGCGTCTCCGCCATCGCGAACACGCCCGCGGCGATGTCGGCCGCCTCCTCGTCGAAGCCGTACCGCCGCAGGCCCGCCGCGACGATCGCGTTGTCCCAGGGCCAGACCGCGCCGAGGTGCGGGCCGACCGGGTTGTAGGGCATCTGCCCCTGCGCGTAGGTGCGCACGCCCCAGCCGGAGAACAGGTCCGGCCCGCGCAGGTGCCCGGCCAGCGCGTCGGCCCGGTCCGGCTCCACGATGCCGCTCCACAGCAGGTGCCCCAGCTGCGAGGTGAGCGCGTCGACGGGCTCGCCGTCCGGCGTGAGCGCCAGCGCGTAGTAGCCCCGCTGCGGCAGCCAGAAGTCATTGTTGAACCGCTCCCGCAGACGCGCCGCGTCGGCCTCCAGGCGCTCGGCGTAGCCCGGGTCGTCCCAGAACTCCCGGGCCAGGCGGGCGCCCCTGATCCGCGCGTCGTACGCGTACCCCTGGAGCTCGCACGTGGCGCGCGGGTACGGCGGCTCCACCCCGTCCCGGTCGACGATCGCCGCAGGTGTGTTCCGCCAGGTCTGGTTGGCCACCCCGTTCACCGTGTTGCGTGGCCGGTAGCGCAGGTAGCCGTCGCCGCACTGGTCGCCGTACCGGGTCAGCCAGTCCAGCGCCATCCGGGCCGGGTGCCGCAACTCGTGGACCAGGTCGGTGTCACCGGTCCAGCGCTCGTACTCGTCGAGCAGGATCACGAACAGCGGCGTGGTGTCGGCCGCCCCGTAGTAGATCGCGGTGGGCTGCTCCTCGAACGCGGCCGCCTCGCCGTATCGCAACTCAGCGACGATCTTGCCGGGCTCCTCCTCGTGGTAGTCGTCGAGCCGGCCGCCCTGCACCATCGCCAGCATGTGCAGCGTGCCCGGGGTCAGCTCGGGCGTGAACGGCAGCGTCTGGAGGCAGGTGATCAGCGCGTCCCGCCCGTACAGCGCCATCGCCCAGGGCATCCCGCCGACCGGCACCCGGTCGGTGTAGGCCAGCGGCATGTACCGCAGGGCGGCCAGGTCGGTCAGGGCCTGCCGGTACACGGCGGTCAGCGCGGACCGGTCGGAGACCAGTTGCGGCGCCCGGTCGAACCACCGTTCGAGGCCGTCCCGCATGTCCTGGCGGACGTGCTGCCTGTGGGACTCGATGTCGGCCCGCAGGTCCCGTCCGCCCGCGCCTCGGATGATCATGGCGACGTGCAGGTCGACGTGCCACTCGCCCTGCGGCTCGACGCGGATCCGGAAGGTCATCCCGCGCGCGTCCACCTCGCCCGGGACGGTGCTGGAGACGCACGTCTCCCGGGTGAACCGCCCGCGCTCGTACCGGATCCGCAGCCGCTGCTGCTCCGGTTCGGGGATGACCGTCGGGTGACGCGGGCCGGGACGCAGGATCTCGGAGGTGTCGGCGAAGTCGCCGGCCATCTCCATCCGCACCGTGTACTCGGCGGGTTCGGCCGAGTGGTTCAGCACCGTGAGGCTCTCGTGGTACGCCTCGTCGATCGAGCGGTGCCGGATCACCGAGACGTCGGCGTCCACGTAGTGGCTGGCCGCGCCCGGCACCAGCACGAAACGGGTCTCGAAGTAGGTCAGGTCGTCGCGGGACAGCGCGTGCAGCCGCTCGCCGTCGATCGTGAGCACCCAGTGGGACAGGAACCGGGTGTCGAACGAGAACAGGCCGATCGGGGCGCACGGGTCGCGTTCCATGTCGCCCTGCGCGTCGCTCAACGCGAACGCGTTGCCCGCGAGGACGTGGACCAGTTCCTCCCTCATCGGGCCGCCGCCCGCTCACCGGCCACGTCGCGGGGATCCCGGGCGTCCGGCGGGCCGGGGAAGATCCGGCGCAGCGTCATCAGCAGCTTCAGCTCGCCGCGCGCGGCGAGGTCGTTGCGCAGCAGCGCGGCGGCCGGGTGCAGGCGCCCCGCCGCGATCCGGTCGAACACCTCCCGGTTCGCGCCGACCACCAGGTCCGCCTCCTCGGCCAGGCGGTCCACCCGGACGTCCTGCCGGTCGATGGTCAGGTACCAGTGCTCGGTGCAGCCCTCGACGCGCAGATCCAGGCGGATGGTGCCGGAGGTGGTCTCGGGCAGCTCCGGGTGCCGGCCGGCGGTCCCCCGGGTCAGATGTTCCACGGCCGAGACGCTCATCGGGCCTCCTCGTCGGTGGTCGCGGGCGCCCGCCTGCCGGCGCCGCTCGTCCCGCAGCGTCCCCGCGTCGCGGGTGAGGCGAACTCACCCGGTCCGGGTGAGGCGCGGCGGAGCGGCGGGTATCCCTGGGCCCATGCCGACAACCGGGGACGCCACCGCCGACCGGGTGCTGCTCGCGCTGCTGACCATGCAGCGTGAGTCCTGGGAGCAGGGGATCCTCGGTCAGGCGCTGCTCGATCTGGGCCTGGACGAGGCCGCGGTGCTGGTCGCCGACGCCGCGGTGACCCGGCAGCGGCCGGACGGGCGGCTCGGGGAGCCGGCCGGCTCAGTGGGCGCGGTGAACGGCGCCGCGTGCGGTGAGGTGGTCCGGCACGCCGCGCGCCGCACCGGCGACCGGCGGTACGGCGTGGCGCTGGACGCCCAGCTCGACTGGCTGACCCGCCGGGCACCGAGGGCCGCCGACGGCACGCTGTTCCACCTGCTCGACGGCCGCCAGGTGTGGGCGGACACGATCTACATGGTGGTGCCGCTGCTGGCGCTCACCGGCCGGACCGAGGCGGCCGCCGCCCAGGTCGCGGGGCACCGGCGACGGCTGTACGACGCGCGCACCGGCCTGTACGCCGCCCGCTGGGACGAGGACCGGGGCGAACCGGACCGGCCCGGCCCCTGGGGCACCGGCAACGGCTGGGTGGTCGCCGGAATCGCCCGCGCGCTGCGGCTCGCGCCGGACTGGCCGGGTGACCTCCGCGCCGGGCTGGCCGGGCACGTCGAGGAGGTGCTGACCGCCTGCCTCGCGTACCGGGGCGCAGACGGCCTCTTCCCCGACGTGCTGGACGAGCCGGACGCGTTCCGCGAGGCCAACACCGCCCAGCTGCTCGGGTACGCGGCCCTCACCGGAGTGGCCGACGGGTGGCTGGCCCGGTCGTGGTTCGAGGCGGGCGCGGACCTGCTCGCGGCCGCCGCCCGGCGGATCGACGCGTACGGCCGGGTGACGGGCGTCAGCGGGGCGCCGGACTTCGAGCGCCCCGGCACCTCACCCGAGGCGCAGGCGTGTCACCTGCTCGGGCACGCCGCGCTGCGCCGGGCCGGTGCGGCGCTCAGCGCAGGATGAGCCCTCGCACGTACGCGGCCTGACCGGCGTGCTGGAAGTCGTCGTCGAGCACGCTCACCAGCCGCACCCCGAGCGTCACAGGCGGATCCCAGTTCTCGTCCACCACCCGGTCCAGGTCGGCCGCGCTCAGCCCGCGCAGGTACGCCAGGCTCCGGTCCACCACCGCCCGGTGGTAGTCCAGCAGCACGCCGCCGTTCTCGGGGCGTACCGCGGCGATCTGCTCCGGGCCGTGCCCGAAGCCGGTGTCGGCGGGGTCCGGCGGCAGGCCGCACCGCCCCGCCCAGCCGCCGGTGGCCCAGAGCTGCGGCTCCCCCATCACGTCGGCGACATGGTCGTCCTGGATCCGCGTCAGGTGCCAGACCAGCCAGCCGACCGGGTTCGCCCCGTCGGCCGGTGCCTGCCGCAGCTGGGCCGCGTCGAGCCCGTCGAGCGCCCCGGCGACCAGATCCGGCAACCGCCCGTACGCCTCGGTCAGCACGTCCGTCACGTCCACGCGCGCCTCACTCCCCTGTCCTGTCGTGCGTACCCTCGGGCAGTACCGCCCAGCGTGCCCGGCAAACCTCGGCGCGGGCCCCGCCTCTAGGGTGATCGCGTGGTCGCGGCGCTGGAGCTGTATCTGGACACCGACGCCACCCGGCGGATCCGGGTGCTGTGGGACCTGCTGGAGTCCGACGGGGTGCCGAGCATGCGTTCCCTGCTGGCGCAGCGGCACCGCCCGCACCTCTCGCTGGCTGTCGCGCCCCGCCTGGACCCGCAGCGCGTCGCCGAGGCGCTCGCCGGAACCGTGGTGGCCGCGCCGCTGCGGCTGGAGTTCCAGCACGCCGGCCAGTTCCTCGGGCGGGTGCTCTGGCTCGGGCCGGCGCCGACGCCCGAGCTGCTGGCGCACCACGCCGCGGTGCACGAACGGCTGGCGCGGGCCGGCGTCGAGGTGGTCGAGCACTACCGGCCGGGCCGCTGGGTGCCGCACTGCACGCTGTCCATGCGGGTGCCGAACCCGCTGATGGGCGCGGCGGTACGCCGCTGCCTGGAGGTGCTGCCGCTGACCGCGACGGTGGTCGGCGCGGCGGTGGCCGACCACGCCCGCGACATCTCCCACCCCCTGCCCTAGGTCCTCCCCCACCAAGATCCACCCCACCTCGGGGAGGTGGCCGCATCAGACCCCCTCCGATAGCCCCACCTCGCCGAACCGGTGTCGATCCATCCACAGCCGTGATCCACACCACCTCCCCGAAGTGGTGCCATCCCGCTCCATGATCAACACCAGGTCGGGGAAGTGGTGGCATCAGACCATCGCCGATGCAGCCACCTCCCCGACCTGGTGTCGATCATGAGCGGCGGTGAGCCGGTCACGCCAAGGGAAGGCGGGAAGGGGGGTCACTGCCGAGGGGCGAGGTCGAGGAGGAAGGTCGGGTAGTCCGGCTGCGGGCACCTGTCGCCCCGGTGGCCGAGCCGCTCGTAGAACGGCGCCGCCCGCTCGTGGTGGGCCTGCCACTCCAGGTGCCGCGCCCGCCCGGCGGCCCACCGGCGGACCGCGTCGAACAACGACCTGCCCACCCCGTCGCGGCGGCGGTCCGCCCGGACGTACAGGTCGTGCAGGCGGACGGTGCGGTGCGCGTCACCGGAACGCAGGTGCGGCCCGTGGTCCTGGGCGGCGGCGTACCCGGCCAGCCCGCCCGCGTCGGTGGCACCGAGCAGCGCCCAGCAGGGGTCGGCCAGCAGCGCGGCGAACCGCAGCCGGTGGGCCTCCGGCGCGTTGTCGCCCACGCCCATGTCCCGCAGCATCGGCCACAGATGCGGCCAGTCCGGCACGCGCAGGTCCCGCACGATGATCGGCATCGGTCCAGGATGCGGGCGGGACAGCGCGGCGGCGACCGGGTTTCGCGCCATCTGCGGCCACCCTGACGATCGGGGCCGAACCGACGCAAGCTGGTAAAAGCGCAGGTCAGAGCCATTCTGGCCACCCGAAGACGTGCGGCCGGAGCGGCAGCGAAGCACGTCGAAGGAGAGCCTCATGGCCGCA
The DNA here is from genome assembly GCF_007827625.1 of Micromonospora sp. CNZ297. Lineage (NCBI taxonomy): Bacteria > Bacillati > Actinomycetota > Actinomycetes > Micromonosporales > Micromonosporaceae > Micromonospora > Micromonospora sp. CNZ297. The sequence goes on from NZ_VISU01000003.1 coordinate 388,774, forward strand.
CCCGTCGTCCGTTCCGTCACCGCCGACCAGACCGTCCTGCTGCCCGGGCAGTCGACCACCGTCCGGGTCGACGCCTATCACCCCGACTCGCGCCTGCTGACGCTCGCCGGCCGGGTCAGCGACCCCACCGGCGTCACCTGGGACAGCCCGGTCCGGGTGGACCTGAGCGTCCCGCTGACCATCCAGCTCGCCGGCGCCTCGCCGGGGGTGACCGTCACACCGAGCGGCGCCGAACCGGGCCGCTTCACAGTCACCGTGCTGGCCGGCCGGGGCACGGTGACGCTGACCGCGACGGCGCGTGACGGCGCCGGCCGCACCGGCACGGGCACCACCACGCTGACCGTGCCGCTGCTGGTCGGGATGAGCGCCGAGAAGGGCGCCCGGACCCAGCGCGCGGTGGCCGACTATCCGGGCATCCGCTACATGCGCGACTTCGGCACGGACGGCCCGGACGCGGACGCACTGCCGGAACTGCCCCCGCTGAACGCCGGCAAGTTCGCCGACGCGCCCTCGGCCGTCATGCACGTCAGCTGGAAGGACGACGTCGAACAGCTGGCCGGCTGGCTCGACGGCGTGAACCGCCCGATCTACCTGACCTGGTACCACGAGCCGATGGGCGACGTGGCCCCGGCCACGTACCGGGCGACGGCGAGCCGGGTGACGCAGATCCTGGCGGCGCACCGCAACCGGCGGTGGGTGCTCGGGCACGGCCCGATCGTGACCCGCTACTGGCTGGACGAGGGGCGCGGTAACCCGGCCGACTGGGGTTACCCGGGCATGACCCACTACGGCGTGGACTGCTACTCCCGGGACACCGCCGCGTACTGGCCCGCCTCCCGGATGTTCGGCGTGGCCTTCGGCAAGGTGCGCGCCGCGTACCCGGGCATCCGGCTGCTGGTGCCCGAGTACGGGCTGAGCCGTACCGCCGCGGACACCACCGGCGCGGGCCGGGCACGGACGATCCGCGAGCACGTCACGTGGCTGCGGCAGCAGAACGACGTCGACGCGATCGCGTACTGGAACAACTGGGCCGAGTTCGAGCTGGGCGACCCGCCGCCCGAGGCCACGGCCTGGCGCGATCTCCAGGTGGGCGGGGCATAGACTGGGTCCATGAGGCGGAGTCGGTGACCAGCGGGGGCGTGACGTACCCGGGCTACACCCATGGCTGCCTCGCCTACGACGACCCGGCCACGCTGCGCGCGCTGGCGGTCGAGCAGGTAAGCGCCGGTCTCGCCGCCGGTGAGCAGGTATGGGTGGTCTGTCCGGAGGATCGCGCCACAGTCACCGGCTGGCTGGCCTCGGTCCCCGGGGTCGACGCCGCACGCCGGCGGGACGCGCTACGGCTGGTTCCCGTCGGCGAGGCGTACCGGCACGACGAGATCGTCGACCCCGACCGGCAGGTCCGGGCGTACGTGCGGGCCACCACCGAGGCGCTGACCGCCGGGCACACCGGCCTGCGGGTGCTGGCCGAGGCGACGAGCCTGGTCCGCACCCCCGCCCAGCGGGACGCGTTCGCCCGCTACGAGCACCGGATCGACCACTGGATGCGGCACCGGCCGATGTCGGCGGTCTGCGCCTACGACCGCCGGCGGCTGGACGACGCGGCGATCGCCGAGCTGGCCTGCCTGCACTCGGTGACGAACGCGGACGTGCTGTTCCGGCTGCACGCCGGCGACGGCGACTCGGTGGTGGCGCTGGCCGGCGAGCTGGACCCGTCCAACCACCGGGACTTCGCCGCCGCGCTGGAGCGGGCCGACCCTCGGCCGGTGGCGGGCCGGGTCGTGTTCGACGCCGCCGAGCTGCGTTTCGTCGACCACCGCAGCCTGCTGCACCTGCGCGACCACGCCCGCCGGCACGACGCCGTCGCGGTGCTGCGCACCCCGAGCCGCGCCCCGGCCCGGCTCGTCGACCTGCTCGGCCTGTCGGAGGTACGGGTGGAGGTCGTCCGATGAGGAGCGGCGCGGCCTTCGGCCATGTGGGCTACTTCCACGAGGCGTTCGTCTACGACTCCGACGAGGAGCTGCTGGCGGTGGCGCTGCCGTTCCTGCTGGACGGGATCGCGGCCGGCGAGCCGACGGCGGTGAACCTGGACGAGCGCAACGCCGAGCTGGTGCGCCGGGCGCTGCCCACCGGCGCCGAGGTCACGTTCCTGCCGGTCGGTGACGTCTACGCCCGGCCCAGCGTCGCGCTGCGTTCCTACCGGGAGCTGCTCGCGTCGTACGTGGCGGCGGGGGCGGCGCAGATCCGGATGGTCGGCGAGCTGCCGCCGGTGCTGCTCGGCGCGACCTGGGACTGGTGGGCGCGCTACGAGTCGGCGATCAACCACGCCTACGACGACTTCCCGCTCTGGGGCATCTGCGCCTACGACCGGCGGGGCACGCCCGCGCACGTGCTCGCCGACGTGGCGCGTACCCACCCGCTGGTGGCACGGACGGACGGCGGGCACGAGACGGCCGGTCTCTACACCGACCCGACGAGTTACCTGACCGAGTTCCGTCCGGCACCGGCGGACCCGGTGCAGCGGACCGCGCCGCTGGTCGAGCTGGTCGACCCGACGCCGGCCCGCGCCCGCGCGGAGGTGCGCGCCGCCGACCGTGGCCTGCTGCCGCCCGACGGCCTGGACGGCCTGGTGATCGCGGTCAGCGAGGTGGTGAGCAATGCGCTGCGCCACGGTGAGCCGCCGGTGTGCCTGCGGTTGTGGCGCGCGCCGGACCGGATCGTGGTGACCGTCCACGATCGGGGGACCGGCCCGAAGGACCCGTTCGCCGGGCTGCTGCCGGCGGGCGACGGTTCCGACGGTGGTCTGGGCCTGTGGATCAGCCACCAGAGTTGCGACCACGTGACGTACCACAGGGACGCGACCGGCTTCACCATCCGCCTGACGGCGGGGAACCCGCACTTCCCGGTCTGACCGTGCCGCCGGTCGGCGGGCAGGAGGGCGGGGCGGGGCGAGCCTCGCGCGCGGACGCGGTACCGTAGCGCCTCATCGTGCCCTGCGGGGCGGTCATCCGCCGGCCTGGCGCTGGCGAACCGACGGAGGATGGCGAATGTCCAACGGTGCCGAGCCGTTCGCACCCCACGACGACCTGTCCGGGCGGCCCCGGTTCGATCCCGCGTTGCGCGGCTACGACAAACGTCAGGTGGACCGGTACGTCGAGCAGATCGACGCCGAGGTGAGCGCGCTGACCGCCGCGCGGGACCGGGCGTACGCGCAGGTGCGCGACCTGACCGCGCAGGTGCAGCGGGTGCAGGCCGAGGCGGTGGAGCTGCGCGACCGTCCGACGGCTGTGGACCGGGCGTCCTTCCGCGACCTCGGCCCGATGGTCGACCAGATCCTGGACCTGGCCGAGAAGCAGGCCGGCCAGATCACCGACGTGGCCACCCGGCGCGCGGAGGAGGTCCAGGGGCAGGCGGAGAAGCTGCTCGCCGCCGCGCAGGAGCAGGCCGCCCGGGAGCGGCGGGAGCTGGACGAGGAGCTGTCCGCCCGCCGGGCCGAGCAGGAGCGGGTGGACGAGGAGCGGCGGGCCGCCGCGCAGGCGGAGCTGACCGCGGTGCGGGAGCTGGCGGAGAAGCTGCGCGTCGAGGGTCAGGCCGCGCACGACCGGGCCCAGCAGGAGGCGAAGCGGATCACCGAGCAGAGCGTGCAGCAGGTCGAGCAGGCGCGCTCGGCGTCCGAGGCGCTGGTGAAGGCCGCGCGGACGCAGATCCAGCAGGAGGTCCAGGCCAACCGCAGCAAGGCCCAGCAGGAGCTGGCCCAGTGGCAGGCCACGATGGCCAAGGAACTGGACGAGCGGCGGGCCGCCGCCGAGCAGGAGCTGGCCGACCGGGCCGCCGCCGCGGAGAAGGACATCGCCTCGCTGGTCGCCGAGGCGCAGCAGTACGCCACCGAGGTCCGGGAGCGGGCCGACGAGGAGACGGCGGCGCACCAGGAGCAGCTCGCCGGCGTGCAGCGGGAGATCCAGCAGCGGCAGGAGACGCTGACCGGGCTCAAGGCGGAGCTGGAGAGCGTCTCCCGGCAGCTGGAGGACACCCGCCGGGAGATCGCCACCATCGAGCGGACCGGCGCGGAGGTGGAGGAGCGGCTGGTCGGCGTACGCCGGGAGCTGGCCGCGGAGACCAAGCGGCTGGACGAGGCGCGGCGCGCCGCGGACCTGGCCGAGCAGCACGCCAAGGAGACCCGGGCCCGGGTGCAGCGGGAGGCCAAGCGGGTCGCCGACCTGGCCGCGGCGGCGGTCATGGCGGCCGCCGCGGGCGGCGGGGAGACAGCCGAGTACCCGCAGGTGGCGGCGCGCCCGCCGATCACCGTGCCGGCCGAGGTGACGCCCCGGGCCGTGGACGGGCGGACCGAGCCGGACGCGATCGAGCCGGACCGGTCGGAGCCGCCGGTCGTGGAGCCGTTCGTCGAGCGGCTGGACGGGCCGAGCTTCGACGCGTTCGCGGTCCGCACGCCGGCTCCGCGCGGTGTGCCCGAGGCGGAGACCACGGGTACGGACAACGGCGTACCGGCCACCGCGTGAGCGTTCGGCGCCGCCGGGCCGGGCCGGCGGCGCCGCATCTTGCCCATCGACCTTGCTATATGCAAATATTTGGATTGATCTGCTGGTGCATCTCGATCTTTATTCGGGGGTTGACGGGTATGCGGAAGATTTCCTCGATCGGTGCCGCCGTCGTCCTGACCGTCGCCTCGGCGGGCGCCGTGGTGGCCGGTACGGCCGGACCGGCCAGCGCCGGGTGCAGCCACTCGCACTCCAACGTGGACGGCAAGTTCGGCCAGCTGTTCAACGCCACGAACGTCAACATCCGCACCGGCCCGCACACCACCTGCGCCTCCCTGGGCTACGGGCAGCTCAGTCACACGGTCGACTTCCACTGCTTCGCCAGCGGTGACCGGGTCACCGCGAACGGCAAGACCACCTACACGTGGACGTACCTGCGGGACGTCACCACAGGTGTCTCCGGCTGGGTCGCCGACGCGCTGCTGGACAACCTCGGCGGCAACGTCGCCTGCTGAGCGGGACCACCCGGCACGCCCACGCCGGGCAGAATGACAGGGCATGACCGGCCTGCACCCGCCCGTCGAGCCGTACGCCACCCACCGGATCCCGGTCGGTGACGGCCACGTCCTGCACGTGGAGGAGGTCGGGCGGCCGGACGGCGTACCCGTGGTGTTCCTGCACGGTGGGCCCGGCGGCGGCCTGGTGCCGGTGGCCCGCCGGTTCTTCGACCCCGACCGTCACCGGGCCGTGCTGTTCGACCAGCGCGGCGCCGGTCGCAGCACCCCGCACGGCGAGGTGCGCGCCAACACCACCTGGCATCTGGTGGCCGATCTGGAGACCATCCGGCAGCGGCTGGGCATCGACTCGTGGCTGGTGTTCGGCGGGTCGTGGGGCACCACGCTCGGCCTGGCGTACGCGCAGGCGCACCCGGATCGGGTGACCGGGCTGGTCCTGCGCGGCGTGCTGCTGCTGCGGCGCAGCGAGCGGGACTGGTTCTACCAGGGCGGGCTGCGCCACCTCCAGCCCGAGGAGTGGGAGCGGTTCGTGGCGCCGATCCCGCCCGGCGAACGCGACGACGTGCTGGCCGCGTACCACAGGCGGTTGCACGGCCCCGACGAGGCACGGGCCCGGGAGTACGCGCGGGCCTGGGGGCGGTGGGAGGCGGTCAACTCGTCGCTGCGGCCCGACCCGGAGCTGCTCGCCCACTTCACCGCCGACGACCAGGCGCTGCCCGTGGCCCGGATCCTGTCGCACTACGCGGTGCACGGCGGCTTCCTCGCCGAGGGCCAGTTGCTCGACGGCGTGGACCGGATCCGGCACCTGCCCGCCGTGATCGTCAACGGCCGCTACGACCTGTGCTGCCCGCCGGTGTCCGCGTACGACCTGGCCCGCCGGTGGCCGGAGGCGACGCTGCGGATCGTGCCGGACGCCGGGCACTCCGCCGCCGAGCCGGGTGTGACCCGGGAGGTGCTGCGCGCGCTCGACGAGGTGACCGCGAGGGTCGGCTGACCGGGCCGGTCGGACCCCCGACAGCCCGGCGGGCGAGCCTGGTCATCCGGGGGCGCCGCTGGCAAGATCGGCCGGGTGACGGGTGCGCTGTACGCGGTCAGTGACCTCCACGTGTCGTACGCGGAGAACCGCGCCGTGGTGGACGGCCTGCGGCCGGAGACGGCGGACGACTGGCTGATCGTGGCCGGCGACGTCGGCGAGGTCTTCGCCGACGTGGAGCGGACGCTGCGGCTGCTGCGCGACCGGTTCGCGCGGGTGGTGTGGGCGCCCGGCAACCACGAGCTGTGGACCCACCCCAACGACCCGGTGACGCTGCGCGGGGTGGCCCGTTACGACGCGCTGGTCGCGATGTGCCGCGAGCTGGGCGTGCTGACCCCGGAGGACGACTACCCGGTGTGGCGGGGCGAAGGCGGGCCGGTCACCGTGGCGCCGCTGTTCCTGCTCTACGACTACTCGTTCCGCGCCCCCGGCACCACCACCAAGGAGGAGTCGCTGCGCGCGGCGTACGACGCCGGTGTGGTGTGCACCGACGAGATGATGCTGCACCCCGACCCGTACCCGGACCGGGAGTCCTGGTGCGCGGCGCGGCTGGAGGTGACGCGTCGGCGGCTGGAGGCCACCGACCCGGCGCTGCCGACAGTGCTGGTCACCCACTGGCCGCTGGTGCGGCAGCCCACCGAGGTGCTCTGGTTCCCGGAGTTCGCCCAGTGGTGCGGCACCGACCGGACGGCCGACTGGCACGTGCGCCACCGCGCCGCCGTCGCGGTCTACGGCCACCTGCACATCCCCCGCACCACGCACTACGACGGGGTGCGCTTCGAGGAGGTGTCGCTGGGCTACCCGCGCGAGTGGCGGCGCCGCGGCGGCGAGCCGGCGCCGATGAAACGGATCCTCGGATGATCGGAACGCTGCTGCCGGCCGGGGCGCTGGCCGTCGAGGCGTTCGCCGACGTGCCGGACGAGACGCCGTACCCGGGCGAGGAGGACCTGGTGGCGCGCGCGGTGGCCGCGCGCCGCCAGGAGTTCGTCACCGCCCGCCGCTGCGCGCGGGAGGCGCTGGCCCGCCTCGGGTACGCCCCGGCGCCGATCCGTCCCGGCCCCCGCCGGGAGCCGGTCTGGCCGGACGGCGTGGTGGGCAGCATCACGCACTGCACCGGCTACCGGGCGGCGGCGGTGGCCCCGGCCGGGGCGCTGGCCGGGCTCGGCATCGACGCGGAGCCGCACGAGCCGCTGCCCGACGGCGTGGCGGGGATCGTCCTCACCGCGGGTGAGCCGGAGCGGCTGGCCGCGCTGCGTGACGCCGACCCGGCGACGCACTGGGACCGGCTGCTGTTCAGCGCCAAGGAGTCGGTCTACAAGGCGTGGTACCCGCTGACCGGGCGCTGGCTCGGGTTCGAGGAGGCGGAACTGACGTTCGACCGGGCCGGCCGGTTCACCGCCCGGATCCTGGTCGACGGCACCCGCATCGACGGCGGCCCGCCGCTGGACGTCCTGGACGGCCGCTGGCTGGTCGGCGGCGGGCTGCTGCTCACCGCCGTGGCCGTGCCGCGCCGGTCCTGACCGGCCTTACCGCGATTGTTCCGGTTTGCCCGCCCTGACCTGGGGTACGGCCGAAGGGGCCTGGACATTTCGCTGTAGGAGGACAGGTCCTGATGGAATCCAGCAAGCCCACCCAGATCGTCAAGGGTGTCGTCGAAGCCGCCGTCGAGAAGGTCGGCGACGCGCTGACTCCGGACGTGCCGGGCGCTCCCGGCAGCGCGCCGCCACCGCTGGAGGAGCCGACCACGCCGCACGGGCCGCTGCCGCCCAAGGACGAGCAGGGCGCGCCGGACACCCGGACCCCGACCGGCGCCGAGACCGGCGTGCCGAAGATCGCCAAGGGGCAGCAGGGCGCGTACCTCACCACCGCCAACGGCGCCCGGCTGCGCGACACCGACCACTCGCTGAAGGCCGGTCCGCGCGGCCCGGTCCTGCTCCAGGACCACCACCTGCGGGAGAAGATCACCCACTTCGACCACGAGCGGATCCCGGAGCGGGTGGTGCACGCCCGGGGCGCGGGCGCGCACGGCACGTTCGTCGCGTACGGCACGGCCGAGGAGGTGACCCGGGCCGGGTTCCTGAAGAAGGGTCGCGAGACGCCGGTCTTCGTCCGCTTCTCCACGGTGCTGGGCTCGCGCGGGTCGGCCGACACGGTCCGCGACACCCGCGGTTTCGCCACCAAGTTCTACACCGACGAGGGCACGTTCGACCTGGTCGCCAACAACATCCCGGTGTTCTTCATCCAGGACGCGATCAAGTTCCCGGACGTCATCCACGCCGGCAAGCCGCACCCGGACCGGGAGATCCCGCAGGCGCAGAGCGCACACGACACGTTCTGGGACTTCGTCTCGCTGCACACCGAGGCGCAGCACCACACCATCTGGAACATGTCCGACCGGGGCATCCCGCGGTCCTACCGGACCATGGAGGGCTTCGGCGTGCACACGTTCCGCATGGTCGACGAGGCCGGTGCGACGGTGCTGGTCAAGTTCCACTGGAAGCCGAAGCTGGGCGTGCACTCGCTGACCTGGGAGGAGGCGCAGCTCATCGGTGGTATCGACCCGGACTACCACCGCCGCGACCTGTACGACGCGATCGAGGCCGGCGCGTACCCGGAGTGGGAGCTGGGCATCCAGGTCTTCCCGGACACGCCCGAGGAGACGTTCGCCGGGATCGACCTGCTCGACCCGACGAAGATCGTGCCGGAGGAGCTGGCGCCGGTGCAGCCGATCGGCAAGCTCACCCTGAACAAGACGCCGCGCAACTTCTTCGCCGAGACCGAGCAGGTGGCGTTCCACGTCGGGCACCTGCCGCCCGGCATCGACGTGACGAACGACCCGCTGTTGCAGGGCCGCCTCTTCTCGTACGTGGACACGCAGCTCACCCGCCTCGGCGGGCCGAACTTCACCCAGATCCCGATCAACCGGCCGCACGCCGACGTCAACGACATGCTGCGTGACGGCTTCCACCAGCACGCGGTGCACGCGGGCGTGGCGCCGTACCGGCCGAACTCGCTCGACGGCGGCAACCCGTTCCCGGCCGGCGACCGCGAGCACGCGTTCGTGGACACGCCGGTGACTGTGGCCGAGGCGCCGAAGGTACGGGCCGCGCCGGCCTCCTTCGACGACCACTACAGCCAGGTACGCCTGTTCTGGCAGAGCATGTCGCCGGTGGAGAAGGAGCACATCATCCGGGCGTACACGTTCGAGCTGGGCAAGTGCTACCACCAGGCGATCAAGGAGCGGCAGCTCCAGTGCCTGGCGAACGTCGACCCGGTGCTGTGCGAGCAGGTGGCGATCGGTCTGGGCCTGCCCGTGCCGCAGCCCACGGTGCCGCCGGCGGAGGTGCAGCCCAGCCCGGCGCTGTCCCAGGTGGGCCGGGAGTGGCCGGCCGACGGCCGGATGGTCGGCATCGTGGTCGACGCCCAGGCCGACCTGGGCGACGTGCACGAGGTACGCCGGGAGGTGTTCGCCGCCGGCATGGTGCCGCTGCTGATCGCCGCGCACGGCGGCACCGTCGACGGGCTGCCGGTGCAGCGCACGTTCGCCACCGGCCGCTCGGTCGAGCTCGACGCGGTGCTGCTGGCCGGCGCCCCGGCCCCGGCGCCGGACGCGCTGCCGGCCCGCGACGCCAAGGCCGGCGCGCCGGGCTCCCCGACCGTCGACCCGCGGGTGCTGCTGCTGGTCGAGGAGGCGTGGCGGCACGCCAAGGTGATCGGCGCCTGGGGCGCGGGCGCCGAGGTGCTGCACCAGGCCGGTGTCACAGGCACGCCGGGCGTGGTGACCGGTGGTTCCGGCACCGAGGTGCTCGGCGAGGTGCAGCGGCTGATGGCGGCGCACCGGGTCTGGGAGAGGTTCCCGGCCTCGGTCGCCTGATCCCGAGTCGCGCGTGGGGCGGTCCCGGACGGGGCCGCCCCACGCTGTGCGTACGCCACCGCTCACCGGCCGTCACTCATCGACGGTCGTCGTTGACGCCTTAGTTAATACTCTTTAATATTTGGGCCACCTCGAGGAAGACCCCCATCCGCCCCCGTCCCCCGGGAAGGCCCTCGATGCCCAGACCTCACCTCCGGCGGCGCCTCGCCGCCGGTGCGCTCGCGCTGGCCACCACCGCCGCGGCGCTCACCCTCGCCCCGACCGCCGCCGAGGCGGTGGTCCTCCCGAACAACTTCAAGAGCGTCGGCTACATGCCGTCCTGGAGCGGCAACGTCAACACCATCCAGTACGGCAAGCTCACCCACATCAACTACGCGTTCGTGCTCCCCAACGGCGACGGCAGCCTGCGCCCGGTGGAGAACCCGGGCAAGCTGTCCTCACTCGTGTCGCTCGGGCACGCCAGCAACGTCAAGGTCTCCATCGCCGTCGGCGGCTGGAACGACGGCGACGACTCCGCGTTCGAGGCGCTCGCCGCCAACTCCGGCACGCGCACCGCGTTCGTCAACAACCTGATCGCCTTCGTCAACCAGTACAACCTCGACGGCGTCGACATGGACTGGGAGTACCCCGACCCGGGCGCCTCGGCGAACAACTACACGCTGCTCATGCAGCAGCTCGGCAGCGCCCTGCACAGCCGGGGCAAGCTGCTCACCGCCGCCGTGGTCTCCGAGGGCTACTACGTCGACGGGGTGCCCACAGCCGTCTTCGGCTCGGTGGACTGGCTGAACATCATGGCGTACGACGGCGGCAGCCCGCACGCCGGCTACGACTGGTCGATCGCCAGCGTCAACAGGTGGAAGTCGCGCGGCCTGCCCGCCGCCAAGGCGGTGCTCGGCGTGCCCTTCTACAGCCGGCCCGGCTACTACACCTACTCGGCGCTGGTCGGCATGGACCCGGCCAACGCCAACCGGGACTGCACCACAGCCGGCGGCGCCCAGCAGTGCTACAACGGCGTACCGACAGTGAAGCGCAAGACGCAGTGGGCCATGGCGAACGCCGGCGGGATGATGAACTGGGAGCTGTCGCAGGACACCACCGGTTCGACCTCGCTGGTCAGCGCGATCTACGACACCGTCACCGGCGGTGGCACGCCGCCGCCGTCCGGGCGTACCGGGCCGATCACCGGCATCGGCGGCGCCTGCGTGGACGTGGCGGCCGCGAGCACCGCGAACGGCACCGCGATCCAGCTGTACGGCTGCAACGGCACCGCCGCGCAGAGCTGGACCGTCGCCGGTGACGGCACGCTGCGGGCGCTGGGCAAGTGCCTGGACGTGACGAGCGCCGGCACCGCGAACGGCACCAGGATCCAGCTCTGGGACTGCAACGGCACCGGCGCTCAGACCTGGCAGGCCCAGAGCAACGGCACGCTGCGCAACCCGGCGTCGGGCCGGTGCCTGGACGCCACCGGCAACAGCTCCGCCAACGGCACCCGGCTGCAGATCTGGGACTGCTTCGGCGGCGCCAACCAGGTCTGGCGGCTGCCGGCCTGATCGGGCTTCCCCGCCGGGCGGCCCGGCCCGGCGGGGACCGGCCTCACCAGCGGTTACGGGCCTCCTCGGCCCAGCCGACCAGGCCGTCCAGATCCACGCGCCCGCCGTCGTCGGTCGCGGCCCAGCCGGTGAAGTGCCCGAAGCACTGGTGCGTCTCCCCGGCCAGCACGAGCAGGTTGGTCCGCGCCACCCGCTCGTGGAACGGGTGGAACGTGACGTCCACCCGGTCGCCGGTGATCCGCCACGGCCGCAGCCAGTCGGCGCGGTCGTACGCCCAGGTCAGGTCGGCGCCGATCTTGTGCAGCCGCCCGTCGACGAAGACCGCGTTCTCGGTCGAGCCGGTGCCGTCGGTCCACTTGCCGCCGAGCTGGATCGCCCGGCCCGGTCCGCTGCCGGCCGCCCAGTTCCACCGCACCGCGTACCGCCACTTGCCGCGGCCGTGGTCGAGCGCCGCGTACGACCCCTCCCCCACCGGGTACGCCGTGCCGTCCACTGTGATCGTGCCGTGCACCGGCCGGCCGATGTCCTTGACCGTGTACTGGAACCGGCGGGTGCTCCACGGCACCACCACGCCGAGAGACTCGTGGCCGGGCGGCAGCGGCACGGTCAGGTCCACCTCGACACCTGGCGCGCTCGCCCGCACCGTACTGCCGTCCGGGCCCTGCTCCACAGCGATGGTCAGCTTCCCGCCCCGGGCGCGGACCGCACCGGTGCCGCTGACCGGCGGCAGCACCGTGCCCCGGGCGAACGGCACCACCGCCTCCGCCGTCGTCTCCCGCCCGGTGCGCCGGTCGAGCAGGTAGAGGCTCTGCACCCCGGCGTAGTCGAGCGACGACGCGACAAGGCCGAGGATGTGCGTCGGCGTGACCACGCCCCAGTGCTCCCACCGCTTGACCCGGCCCCAGCCGCGCAGGTTCGCCCGGTGCAGCGGCCGGCGGCTCCAGCCGACCGCGTCCGGGTTCAGCCGCCCGTCCGGCCGGCACAGGTCGACCGGCTCGGTGATCTCCCGCTCATGCGTCATCGCCGCAGGCTACCGGCGGCGGCACGGGCCCGGCGGGCGGCCTGGACGGCCGTCCCGCCGGGCCGTCGCGTCAGCGGCCCTGCTTGGCGCGGCAGATCTCCACCGGCACCGCCGGGGCGCCGTCGACCGGAGCCGGGTCCTCGGGGGTGGGCGCGATGCCGCCGGCCGAGATCCGGTCCAGCGTGGCCAGCCCGGCCGCGTCGACCTGGCCGAACACGGTGTAGTTCGGGCGCAGCGCCGAGTCGGCCTGCACCAGGAAGAACTGGCTGCCGTTGGTGTCCGGGCCGGCGTTGGCCATGGCGAGCGTGCCGCGCGCGTACAGGCGGCGTACGCCCGTCGGGTCGGTCGGTGCGGGCGGCAGGTCGGTGGGCAGCTCGTCGCGGTAGCGGTAGCCCGGGCCGCCCTCGCCCGTCCCGGACGGGTCGCCGCACTGGAGGACCGTGAGCGTCGGGTACGCGGTGAGCCGGTGGCAGGGCGTCCGGTCGTAGAAGCGCTTCCGGACCAGGTGCAGGAAGCTCTGCACGGTGCACGGCGCCTGCTCGCGGTCCAGCGTCAGCCCGATCGGCCCCTGGTTGGTGCGCAGCGTGACCCGCACGGTGCCCCGGTCCGGCGTACGGCGCGGGTCCGGCGGCAGCGGCACCGGACGAGCGGCCGGCTCGTCCGGCGTGGGCGTGTACGCGCACGGCCCCTTCGTGGGCGCCGGGTCGGCGGCGGGTGCCGCGGTCGCGGCGACACCTGCGGCGGCGACGATCGTCGCGGCGGCCACGCTCACCCCGGCGAGGCGGGCCAGCAGGGGTAATGCGGCGTGCGTTCGGGTTTCGCTCGACACGGTGGTCCTCCCTGGACTCGTGGTACCAGAACGACCGGAGTCTATGGATCGGGTCACCCGATGTCGACGCGGGCGCTCCGGCGGGTCGAAAGTCGGTTGCCGCCCCGGGGCCGCCTCCGCGAGGCTGAGCGGCATGACGTTCTGACGGATCGCATCCCCGCCCGCAGGCCCTCCGCGCCGCCTGCCGTCCGCCGTCCTCCGCGTTCTCCTCCAGAAACGAGCGTCTGTGTCCGCGTACCCCTCCGGGCGGGCCGTCGTGCCCGCCACCGTCTCCGTCTTCTCCTCCCCCGGCAGCTGGATCGAGTCCGCCGCGCTCGACCAGTGCCGTCAGGTCGCCGCCCTGGACGGCATGGCGCACGTCGCCGCCATGCCCGACCTGCACCCCGGCAAGGGCGCGCCGATCGGCGCCGCGATGTCCTCGACCGTGCTCTACCCGTTCCTCGTCGGCTCCGACATCGGGTGCGGCATCGCGGTCTTCCCGATCGCGCTGCGCCGGGTCGTACCCGAGCGGCTCGCGGCCCGGTTCCCCGACCTGGACCGGGCGCTCGACCCCGACCGGGACGCCGACGACCCGGCCTGGTCGGTGCTGGACGGCGACGTGCCGGCCGGTCACCTCGACAGTCTCGGCACCGTCGGGCGCGGCAACCACTTCGTCGAACTGGCCCGCGTCGGGCCGATCCTCGCGGCGGAGCACGCCGCGCGGCTCGAACTGGACGCCGGTGACCTGGTGCTCGTGGTGCACTCCGGGTCGCGCGGGCTGGGCGAACGGATCCTGCGCGAGCACACCGAGACGCACGGCGCCGGTCCCGCGCCCGACCCGGACGCCTACCTGGCCCGGCACGACGCGGCAGTGCGGTGGGGGTCGCTCAACCGGCGGCTGCTGGCCGCGCGGGTCGCGTACGCGCTGGGCGCCGAACCCACCGAACCGGTCGTCGACCAGTGCCACAACCTGGTCGAGATCCGCGACGGACGCTACCTGCACCGCAAGGGCGCGGCGCCGGGCGACGGCCGGGACGTGCTGATCGCCGGCACCCGTGGCACGCCTTCCTATCTCGTGGCGGCACACGCCGGGCCGGACGCCGGTTACTCGGTGGCCCACGGCGCCGGGCGCAAGATGTCCCGCGCCGACGCGCTGCGCCGGGGCCGGGCCAAGCACACCGTCGAGGAACTGCGGCGCACGCCGGTCGGCTCGATCGTGGTGTGCGGCGACCGGCAGTTGCTGTTCGAGGAGGCGCCCACCGCGTACAAGCGCATCGAGCAGGTCATTGGCGACCTGGTGGCGCACGACCTCGCCACACCGGTCACCACAACGGTTCCGCTGGTCACCTACAAGACGCCGGACGTGGGCCGCCGCGACGAGCGCCGGAAGGGCCGCCGATGACCGAGCTGCTGCTGTCCGCCGGACGCGGACCCGCCGAGTGCGCGTGGGCGCTGGCCCGGCTGCTGTCCCGCCTGGAGGGCGAGGCGGCCCGGCGGGGCCTGCGTACCGAACGGGTCGAGACGGTGCCCGGCGACCGGGCCGGCACCTACCGGTCGGTGCTGGTCCGGATCACCGGCGCCGGGGCGGAGGCGTTCGCGGCCGGGTGGACCGGCACGCTCTGCTGGCAGGCGCCCAGCCCGTACCGGACGGGCCACGGACGGAAGAACTGGTACGTCACCGCGCGGACGTGCCGGACCGACGTGGTGGTCACGCCGTTCCACGAGGCCGACGTCGAGTTCGTGCCGTGCCGCACCGGCGGGCCGGGCGGCCAGCACCGCAACAAGGCGAGCACCGCCGTCCGGGCCACGCACCGCCCGTCCGGCCGGACCGTGGTGGTGGACACCGAACGGCACCTGCACCTCAACCGCCGGATCGCGGTCGAGCTGCTGCGGCAGCGGATCGCCGCCGACGACGAGGCGGCCCGGCGCGCGGGCGTCGACGCCCGCTGGCGGGTCCACGACGAGCTCGTGCGCGGTGACCCGGTACGGGTGGAACGTCCCTGACACGGCCCGGTCCGCCGCGCGTGAGGGCCCCGGCTACCGTGGGCGCGGCGGACGGGCAGCCCGGCTCGCCGGCGTACGGCGCGCGAGGAGGACTGATGCGGCGGAGAAGGAGCGGCCACTACAGCGCGTACTCCGCCGACCCCGGGCAGGTCACCGACGGCGCCCGCGACATGGACCGCGTCCGGTGAACCCGCTCGTGCAGCGCTTCCGCGCCGTGGTCGCGATGTGGATCCTCGTCGGCTCGGGCGGGTTCCTGCAGGCCGGTTTCCTCGGCCTGGCTCTGCTGACCCAGACGGGTCCGTTCGCGGCCGCGGCGCTGCACGGCGCCTCGACGAGCTGGCCCTACCGGTGACCGGGATGCGCCTGCACGTGGGCTGTGCCATGTGGACGCACAAGTCCTGGTCCGGCCGCTTCCTGCCGCACCCGCTGCCCGCACTCGAGCGGCTGCGCGCGTACGCCGGGTGGTGCGACGCCGTGGAGGGCAACACCACGTTCTACGCCACCCCGGCCCGGGAGACGGTGGCGTCCTGGGCCGACCAGACCGAGCCGGGCTTCCGTTTCCTGCCGAAGCTGCCGAAGGTGGTCACCCACGAGCGCCGGCTCACCGGCGGCGAGGCCGAACTGCGGACGTTCCTGCACGCGATGGAGCCGCTCGGCCCCCGGGCCGACGCGCTCTGGATCCAGCTGCCCGGCTCGTTCGGCCCCGGTGACGTGCCCGACCTCGACCGGTTCCTGCACACGCTGCCCACCACCCACAGGTACGCCGTCGAGGTCCGCCACCCCGCCTTCTTCACCGAGCCCGGTGCGGTACGTGCGCTGGAGGCGACGCTGCACCGGGCCGGGGCGGAGTGGATCCCGTTCGACACCACAGCGTTCTTCCGGACGCCGCCGACGAGCGACGCCGAGCGGGAGGCGTGGACGCGCAAGCCGCGCCTGCCGCTGCGTACCCGGGCGCTGACCGACCGGCCGATCGTGCGCTACCTGGGCCGCGACGACCCGGCCCGCACGGTCGAGGGCTGGCAGCCGTGGCTGGACGTGGTGACCGGCTGGCTGCGGGAGGGCCGCTCGCCGACCGTGTTCGTGCACACGCCGGACAACGCCGACGCGCCCGAGCTGGCCCGCCGCTTCCACGACCAGGTCCGCGAGCGGGTGCCCGGGCTCGCGCCGCTGCCCGAGCCGGAGCCGGTCGGCCCGGCCACGCTGTTCTGAGCGCCGGGTGGGATCGCCGCCAGCCCGCTCAGCCCGCTCAGCCCGCTCAGCCTGCCCGGCCGCCCTCGGGCGGGGGCAGGCGGTCGTCGTACGCGCCGGACCGTCCCGCGTACCGCTCCCCGCGCAGGAACGGCAGCGGGTTCGGGGTGCAGCCGTGCAGGCCGAGCGTCTGCTGCTGCATCACCGGCGCCGGACGTCCCCGCCCCGGGCAGCGCTCGTGCCCGTGACCCAGACGGTGGCCGACCTCGTGGTTGACCACGTACCGGCGGTACGCCGCGAGATCGCTGCCGTAGGCGGGCGCGCCGCGCACCCAGCGGGCCACGTTGACCACCACCCGGTCCCCGCTACGGCAGGACGTGTACCGGTCCGGCCCGTCCCCGCACAGGTCGTCGCGCGTACCGGGAGTGGCGAGGTAGACGGTGAAGTCGGCGGGCCCGCGGGCACCGACGCGGCGCAGGGCGATCCGCCCGTCGGTCGTCCAGCCACCCGGGCCGGTGAGGATGCCGGTGACCTGCGCCGCGAAATCGGCCGATGGCAGACCGGTGATGTCGCGCTCCACCGCCACCCGGTAGCGCAGCAGCCGGCCCGTACCCCCGCCGGTGGCCGGCTCGGCGGCGGCGAACCGCCACTCGTCGCCGCCGTCGGCGGGATAGCCGATCCGCGCCGGACGGGACCGGACGGGCGCCGCCGCCGACGCGGACGGCACGGCGGCGGACGGCCCGGCCGGTCCGGACGGCGCGACTGCGGGCTGATCGGCCACGGCCGGTGTGCAGCCGGCCAGCGACACCGCCAGCGCGATCACGGCGGCGCCGCCGCGTGTCCGGTCCACGGTCCTGGTCATCTCGTCTCCCCTCGGCGCCCGGTCGTGGGCACGGGGATGAGGACGGGTGACCCGTCGCGGAAGTTGGTCCGGCGGGGACTCAACCTTTTCCGCGTCCCGCACGTCCCTACCGGGGTGAGAGGTGCAGAGGACCGGCATGGCCCGGGGTGACGCGGAGTTCGTCGAGTTCGCGCGGGCGTCCTCGGCGCGGCTGACGCATGCCGCGTTCCTCATGACCGGCAACCACCACCACGCCGAGGACGCCGCCCAGACCGCGCTGGTGCGCACGTACGCGTCCTGGTCCCGGATCCGCAACGGCGACCCGTACGGCTACGCCCGGTCGGTCCTGGTGAACCACCTCGTCGACACCTGGCGGCGGCCGATCCGCGAGTACCCGAGCGACGACCTGCCGGAACGGCGCGGCGGCGACATGGCCGAGGAGGTGGCGACCCGGCGGTGGCTGGTCACCGCGCTCGGCACGCTCACCGCCCGTGAACGCGCCGTCGTCGTCCTGCGCCACTACTTCGACCTGCCGGAGGCCCAGGTGGCCCGCGAACTCGACGTGTCCGTCGGCACCGTCAAGAGCACCTCGTCGCGGGCGCTGGAGAAGCTGCGTACCGCCGGTCTGTCCGCGCCGCGACCGCAGGAGACGTGCCGGTGACCGAGATGGACGAGCTGCGCCGGGTGATGCGGGCGACCGAGCGGGCCGACGGCCTGGACATCGCGGACATCATGCGCCGGGGACGCCGGCTGCGCCGCCGCCGGCGGATCGGCGCGGGGGTCGCGGCGGCGGTGGCGACGGTCGCGGTGGCCGTCGGGGTCGGCGCCGTGGCGACGCGGCCCGGCCCGCCGGACCTCCCGGCCGGGGAGCCGGTCGCCACCGCGTCCGCCGACACTCCCCCGCCCACGCCGACCGCCGCGCCGGCTCCGACCGAGGCGCCACCGCGACCGCTCGGGACGGTCGTGGACAGCGGCATCCGGTACGGCGCCGACGAGCGCGTGTTCTTCATGGTCCCGGTCGACGTGCCGCAACTGCCGCGCGTGACGATCGGCCTGGTCGCCGGCCGCCGTGCGCCGGACGGCCGCCTGACGTCGGACTTCCTGGTCAACGACGTGTCCGGCAGCGACCGCCGGCCGGGGTTCCACGAGATCGGGTACGACCAGCAGCGGGTGCCCACCGACGCGTCGATCCCCACGTTCGGCTACTTCGTCGGTCCGGCGGCCCGCATCGTCGGGACCGTCGACGGCCGGCAGGTCGAGGCGAGGCTGGTCCGCTGGAGCGAGGACCCCGATGTGGTGATCTTCTGGTTCGACCCGACGACCCTCACCCCGGGAACCCCCCTGGACGGCATCACCGCCCGCACCGCCCAGGGCCGCCGCCTGTAGCCCGGCCCCTCTCCCCTTCTCCCGTCTCTCCCCCGGATGATCAAGGAGTTTGCGGCCCGAAACCGCCCCGGCGAGGACACAAACTCCTTGATCACCGGCGTCAGGAGGCCGAGCTACGTGGATCTTGGTACGGAGCCGCCCTCATGAGGGCGCGCTCGCACCAAGATCCACGGCCGCTCAGGGTGTGGGGAGGCCTGACGCGTCGGAGAGGGGCGGGTGGGGCGGGGGGCCGGTCGGCGGCGGTGATCATGCGCTTTCTGCCCGGTCAGACGGGGCATTTCCGACATCGGCGGGGCCGCAAGTGCAAGATCGCGGGGAGCGGGTGGGGGCGGGAGGGCGGGGGCGGGCGGGGGCGGGGCGGGAGGTGGGGCGGGTGGGTGTGAGGATCGGGGCATGCGTGCTGTGGTGTTCGAGCAGTTCGGGGTACGGCCGGAGGTCCGGGAGGTGGGCGACCCGGCGCCGGCGCCGGACGGGGTGGTCGTCCGGGTCGGCGCGACCGGCCTGTGCCGCAGCGACTGGCACGGCTGGCAGGGCCACGACCCGGACATCCGCCTGCCGCACGTGCCGGGGCACGAGTTCGCCGGTGTCGTCGTGGCCGCCGGCGCGGACGTCCGCGGCTGGCGGCCCGGCGACCGTGTGACAGCGCCGTTCGTCTGCGCGTGCGGGCGGTGCCCGTCCTGCCTGGCCGGCGACCAGCAGGTCTGCGAGCGGCAGACCCAGCCGGGCTTCACCGGGTGGGGCTCGTTCGCCGACCTGGTCGCGGTACGGCACGCCGACGTCAACCTGGTCCGGCTGCCGGACGAGCTGGACGAGGCGGCCGCCGCCGCGCTCGGCTGCCGGTTCGCCACCGCGTTCCGGGCCGTCGTCGCGCAGGGCCGGGTCGCGGCGGGCGAGTGGGTGGCCGTGCACGGCTGCGGCGGCGTCGGCCTGTCCGCGGTCATGGTGGCGGCGGCGAGCGGGGCGCGGGTGGTGGCGGTGGACGTGTCACCCGGCGCGCTGGAGCTGGCCCGCCGCAGCGGCGCCGCGGTCTGCGTGGACGCGAGCGCGCTCGACGGTCCCGCCGAGGTGGCCGCCGCGATCCGGGAGGCCACCGGCGGGGGCGCCCACCTGTCGCTGGACGCGCTCGGCAGTCACGCCACCTGCGTCGCGTCGATCGAGGGCCTGCGCCGGCGCGGCCGGCACGTGCAGGTCGGGCTGCTGCCCGCCGCGCAGGGCCGGCCCGCGCTGCCGATGGACCTGGTGATCGCGTACGAGCTGGAGCTGCGCGGCAGCCACGGCATGCCGGCGCACGCGTACCCGGAGATGCTGCGGCTGGTCACCGCCGGGGTGCTGCGCCCGGCCGAGCTGGTCACCCGCACCATCGACCTCGACGCCGCGCCTGACGCGCTGGCCACGATGGACCGGCCGGCCACCGCCGGGATGTGCCTGATCCGGCCCTGAGACGGGCACGGGCCGGCCCGGCGCCGGGAGACCCGGCGCGGACCGGCCCGCGAGGCCGTCCGGTCAGTCGGTGACGGTCACCGTGACGGTACGGGGCGGCTGCTGGTACTGCCCCCGGTTGTCCATGCCGCGGATCGTCACCGTGTACGTGCCGGCCGGGATCACCGGCGACGTGTACGCGAAGTTCGACCCCGGCGACCCCGGGCTGGTGAGGAACGTGGCGATCCACGGCCAGCTGGTCGGCGCGCCCGCCCGGCCGAACGTGCCGGCCGAGTTCATGCCCTGCCCGGCGCTGTTGCCGATCTGCACCTCGACCTTCTGCATCCCGCCGTCGTCCACGGCCCGGCCGGTGATCACGATCCGGCCACCGGTGTACGCCTGACCCTCGACCGGCGTGATGCTCGGCTCCAGCGTCGGGTCGGTGTCACCCGGGTAGACCAGGTAACGAGCGGTCGCACCGCTGGTCGAGTTGTCCTGCTGACCGGCGGTGTCCACGGCCCACGCCTCGACGCTGTACGTGCCGCGCGTGGGCAGGTCGATCGAGAGCGTGAACGCGGTGCTGGTCGCGCCGGGCGCGGCGAGCGTCGCGTCGACTGTGGCGAACGCGGCGGCCATCGTGCCGTTGGGCTGCACGTACCGGCCGGTGTCCAGGTCGCGCAGCGCGATCCGGACCGCCCGCACGCCCTTGTCGTCGGTGGCGGTGCCGGTCAGGTCCAGGTGCAGCTGGTCGATGTCCTGGTTGGTGCCGGTGAAGCCGAGCAGCCCGTTCGGGAAGGCGTCGCCTGGTACCTGGGCGGTGACTGTGAGCCGGCCCATGTTGGTGCTGGACGTGGTCAGGCCGAGCTTGTCGGTCGCCCGTACCCGGAAGTCGTAGACGCCCGGGGTGAGCGGCACCGTGGTGAACGACCAGTCGAACGTCGCGGCGTCGAGGTTGGCCGGGGAGATCCGGTGGTAGCCGGCGACCGAGTCGGCGCCCCACGTGCCGTCGCTGGCGAGCGCCTCGCGGGTGGTGTTGTTGCGCAGGTAGATCTCGACCGACTTCAGGGAATCGTCGTCGCGCGCCGTACCGGCGAACGTGACGGTGCCGCCGGGCGCAACGGTGAACGGCACGGCGTTGCCCGGCGGGGTCATCGCCACCGGCGAGGTGATCGCCACGGTCGGCGGTACGCCGTTGGCCGAGACGGTCCAGTCGCGGGTGTCGCCGCGCAGGTCGCTCTGCCCGGTCGTGTCGACGGCGGTGGCGGTCATCTTCCACTGTCCCTCGGTGGGCAGCGTGACCTCGTACTGCCAGGTGGTGGACGTCGCGCCGATCACGTCCGGCTCGCCGCGGAAGGTGTTGTAGACGGCGGCGACGGTCCCGTCGTCCTGCAGGTACCGGTTGTCCGGCGTGCGGAACGAGTAGATCAGCGAGTTGACGCCCTTGTCGTCGGTGGCGGTGCCGGAGGCCACGAACGTCTGCGTGGCGACCAGGCCGGCCGACGGCGAGCTGATCCGGGTCGTCGGCGGCAGGTCGTCGAAGCGGAACGCCTCGATCTTCTTGACCGCCTTGGTGGTGTCGCCGGCCCCGTTGCGGTCGAACGTCTTGGCCTGCAACTGGTAGACCCCGGCGGGCAGCGTCACCGGCAGGCTCCACGTGGTGGAGGTGGCGTTCGGCGCGGCGACGGTCGTGTTGATCGCCTTGAACGCGCCCCAGGTGGTCAGGTCGGCCTGGAGGTACTTGCCGCTGTTGCGGTCCTGGATCTCCAGCTGGACCCGGGCCACGCCGGCCGGGGCGAGCGCCTGGCCGCTGATCGTGAACGACTCACCCGCCGGCTTCACCGCGCCCTCGATCGGCGTGGTGACGGTGGTGTCCAGCGCCGCCGGCTTGGGCTCCTTGGAGAGGTCGAAGAAGGCCACCCGGCCGGTGGTCTTGCCGCCCTTGACGTTGCCGTCGCCGCCGACGAGCAGGCCGCGCGAGGTGGCGAGCATCGCCTTCTCGCCCTCGTACGAGTTGGAGCCGGGGTTCCACTCCAGCGCGGTGCCGGTGAGCGGGTCGAGCGCGCCGAGGTGGTCGCGACGGACCACCTGGTCGCCCAGGCCGTAGCCGCTGAGCCCCTGTCCGGTGCCGTAGCCGACGTTGTCCAGGCCGGGCCACGGCACGTTCGAGGTGGGCGACTCCTGCCAGCTGAAGTGGCCGCCGACGTAGACGGCGGTGTCGGTGATCGCGACCGAGTAGATGCTGTCGAAGTGCCGGGAGATCCAGAGCGGCTCGACGTTGTCGTTTCCGGTCAGCGAGTACGCGATGGCGGTGTCGTTGATCGGCGGACGGTCGCCGCCGGAGCCGCTGGTGACCACGAAGTACGAGTCGTCCGGCGCGATGTCACCGGCGAAGACGCGCTGGATGCCGCCGACGAAGGAGAGGTTGTCCTCCCACAGCCGGGTACGCCAGGGCAGCAGCGCCTTGCCGGCCGTACCGATGAGGGCCACGCCGTAGCGGTCCTGGCCGGCGATCTGGCGGCCGGTGTGCACGACCAGCAGCTTGCTGCGGTCGTGGGTGAGCTTGAGCTGCTGCACGGTGAGCATGCCGCCGACGCCGATGCCGCCGGTGAGCGGCAGGTTGAAGCCGGTGTCGACGGCGCCCGTGGTGGGGTTGAGCGCGGCCAGGCCGCTGCGGCTGACCCCGTTGACGGTGGCGAACTGGCCGCCGACGTAGACCGCGTTGCCGCTGACCGCGAGCGCGGTGGCCCGCGCGTTGGCGGTGGCGGTGAACGCGGCGACCGGTGCGCCGGTGGTCGGGTTCAGCCGGGCGATCTTGCGCTTGGTGACGCCGTTGACGGTGTTGAACGCGCCGGCGATGTAGAGCGACTTGCCGTCCGGCGACGCCTCCACCGCGGCGACCGCGCCGTCGATGACCGGCTTGAACCCGGTGTCCACCTTGCCGGTGTCCAGGTTGTACGACGCCAGGGACCGCTGCGTGATCGCGGACCCGCCGACGTTCGCGATCGAGGTGAACGTGCCGGCGATGAAGACGCGGTTGCCGATCACTTCGATGTCGACGATCTCGCCGTTGGTGATCCGCGGCGTGTCGGTGCGGGGGGTGGTCGGCATCAGCCGGGTGTCCCCGGGGGTGACCAGCGCACGGGTCGCCGTGGTGCGCGCGGCGCCGAGTGCGGCGCTGCTTCCCGTCGCCTGTGCGCCGGTGTGGCCGGCCACGCCGGCGTCCCGCACGGTGACGGTGGCGGCGAGCGCCGGCACTCCCGCCACCACGACCGCGCCGGCGACGACGACCGTCACCGCGCGAAGCCAAACTCGCATCGAGACAACTCTCCCTGTCCGCCGGGACGGCCCCCTCGGGTGATTCCCGAGTCCCCTCCGTCCGCGTGCCGGACGCCACCGTAGGAGGCAAAGACTTCTCGCGATACGTGCCGCACCGGTAATCGACCGGTCGCCATCAATTCCGGCCACACCGGCAGGGCGCCTCCACCGATCGGGTCACCGGCTGTCACCGTCCGGCCGTGCGCGCCGTCCGGTCCGGGACGTGCGGCCTTACACAGCGGACCCAGGGGTGGGTCAGTCGCCCCGTACCCGGGGGTGGCGGTGGTCGGTCAGCCGCAGGCCGACGCCGCGTACCGCCGCGATGGTGACACCGGTGCCCAGTTCGTCGAGCTTACGGCGCAACCGCTTGACCAGGGACTGCACGTCGGCCCGGCCGTGCGTCGGCGCGTCGTGCCAGACCGCGTGGTGCAGCTCGGCGTAGCTCCACACCCGTACCGGCTCGACGGTCAGGCAGGTCAGCAGGTCGCGTTCCAGCCGGGTCAGGGCGGTCTCCCGGTTGCCCCACCGGGCGGTCGACCGGGCCGCGTCGATCACCAGCGCGCCGTCCGGCGCGGGCTTGTCCCGGGGTACGGGTGCAGCCGGCGCGACGGCCGGGGCAGGTGCGTGCGCCGAGGCCGGCGCATCCGTGATCAACTCGCGCAGCTCGTCCAGATCGGCGACCATCAGAAGGGGCGCGACGCCGTCCAGCAGCTCGGTCAGCCGCAGCCGTTCGGCCGGGGACGACGTCACCCCGATGACGAGCGAGAAGGGGCGCTCCGACGGGTCGGTGCCGGAGTTCGCCGCGTTCGTGCCGTCAGTCGTCACCGCGCCCCACCGTGACAAAAACTGTCAACAGGCCGTCCGATCCGGGGGCCTGTTGGTGACATGTTGCTCACGTACGGTCATTGATCGTTCCTTGCTGTCGATCATAGTGTCCACTCAGGCGTCCGGCGCAGACCCGCACGGCGCCTAGGGGGCCTGGGGGGTTCTTTTCACACCGGTGTAGCAGTCGGGAGAGCACGTCTCCTGGCCCTTCTGCCATGGCTCGATCATCAGCGGGTCATCGGAGGAGGAGGCAGCACCGATGCTGAGACGTCCACACAGATGGGGCCCGGCCCGGCGGCTGGTGAGCGCGGGCGCCGCCCTGGTGCTCGCCGCCACCGCGCTGGCCGCGACCGGCACTGCGGCACAGGCCGAGACGGGCGCGGGCGCGGCGGCCGGCGACAAGATCCGTCCCGAGCTCACCCGCCAGCTCCAGGGCAAGAGCGAGGGCGACTTCTGGATCCACTTCGGCGCCAAGGCGGACCTGAGCAAGGCCGCCTCGATCAAGGACTGGAACGAGCGCGGCGCCGCCGTCGCGGCGGCGCTGAAGAAGACAGCCGCCGACAGCCAGTCGAAGATCCGCGCCGAGCTGGACCGCTCGGGCACGAAGTACCAGACCTTCTGGGCGACGAACGCCATCAAGGTCACCGACGGCTCGCTGACCATGGCGCAGAACTTCGCCGCCCACTCCGAGGTGGACGGCCTGTACGCGCCGGTGGAGTACAAGCTGCCGGAGACCACCCCCGGCACCGACGAGAAGTCGGCGAACGCCCTGGAGTGGGGCATCGCCAACATCAACGCCGACGACGTCTGGTCCCAGTACGGCGTCAAGGGCGCCGGGATCACGGTGGCGAGCATCGACAGCGGCGTCCAGTTCAACCACCCGGCGCTGGTGAACGCCTACCGGGGCAACAACGGTGACGGCACCTTCGACCACGACTACAACTGGTTCGACGCCGCAGGCGAGTGCGCCACCGCGCCGTGCGACTCCGACGGCCACGGCACGCACACCATGGGCACCATGGCCGGCGCCGACGGGGCCAACCAGATCGGTGTCGCCCCCGAGGTCAAGTGGATCGCCGCGAACGGGTGCTGCCCGTCCGACGCCGCGCTGATCTCCTCCGGCCAGTGGATGCTGGAGCCCACCGACCTCAACGGGCAGAACCCGGACGCCAGCAAGCGGCCGAACATCATCAACAACTCGTGGGGCACCACGGCGCCGTCGAACGAGCCGTTCATGGAGGACGTCACGAACGCGTGGACCGCCTCCGGCATCTTCGGCGTCTGGTCCAACGGCAACAACGGCCCGTCCTGCCAGACCAGCGGCTCACCGGGCAGCCTGGCGAGCAACTACTCGGCCGGCGCGTACGACGTCAACAACAACATCGCCAGCTTCTCGTCCCGGGGTACCGGGCAGAACGGCGAGATCAAGCCGAACATCTCGGCGCCTGGTGTGAACGTGCGCTCCAGCGTGCCGACCAACTCGTACGCCAGCATCAGCGGCACCTCGATGGCGGCGCCGCACCTGGCCGGCGCGATCGCGCTGCTCTGGTCGGCGGCGCCCACGCTGGTCGGCGACATCACGGCGACCCGCGCGCTGCTCAACGACACGGCGATCGACAAGGGCGACTCGCAGTGCGGCGGCACCACCGACGACAACAACGTCTACGGTGAGGGCCGCCTGGACGCGCTCGCGCTGCTCGCCGCCGCCCCCATCGGCGACAACGGCACGCTGGCCGGCAAGGTCACCGACGCCGCCACCGGGGCCGGGATCGCCGGCGCGACTGTCACCCTGTCCGGGGCGGCCGATCGCACGCTGACCACCGGCGCGGACGGGACGTACTCCTCGCTCCTGCCGGCCGGCGACTACCAGGTGGTCGTCTCGGCGTTCGGGTACGCGACCCGCACCCTGCCGGCGACGATCACCGCGAACACGACGACCACGCTCGACGTGGCGCTCACCGCGGTAGCGAGCGTCACGGTCAGCGGGCAGGTCACCGACGGGTCCGGGCACGGCTGGCCGCTGTACGCGAAGGTGAGCGTCGAGGGCACGCCGATCTCCGACTACACGACGCCGACGACCGGCCGCTACAGCCTGTCGCTGCCGTCCGGGGCGACGTACCGGCTCAAGGTCGAGCCGCAGTACGCCGGCTACCTGACCACCACCAAGGAGGTCACCGTCGGCACGGGCAACGTGACCGCCAACATCGCGGTGCAGGCGAACCCGGAGGCGTGCACCACCGCCCCCGGCTACACCGTCAGCTCCGACGGCGAGTACGAGACGTTCGACGGCACCGGTGTCCCGGACGGCTGGACCGTGGTGGACAACGCCGGCACCGGCCAGGTCTGGGAGTTCACCGACGCCGGTGAGCGCGGCAACCTGACCGGCGGCAGCGGCAACTTCGCCATCATCGACAGCGACAACTACGGCAGCGGCGGGCGGCAGGACACGTCGCTGGTCAGCCCGGTGGTCGACCTGACCGGCGTGACCGCGCCGGTGATCCGGTTCAACCAGGACTACAACTGGCTCAACAGCGACCGCGCGGACGTGGACCTGAGCCTCGACGGCGGCACCACGTGGAGCAACGTGCTCCGGCAGGCGGCCGACGTCCGCGGCCCGCGGGTGACCGAGGTGCCGATCCCGCAGGCGGCCGGCCAGTCGCAGGTGCAGGTGCGCTTCCACTACTACGAGGCGAGCTGGGAATGGTGGTGGCAGGTCGACAACGTCCTCATCGGCAGCAAGCTCGTCTGCAAGCCGGTCAAGGGCGGCCTGGTGCTCGGCCACGTCCGCGACAAGAACGACAACAGCTACGTCAACGGCGCCACGGTGACCAGCAAGGACCGCCCGGCGGAGAAGGCCACCACAGTCGCCACGCCGGACGACACCGAGCTGCCCGACGGCTTCTACTGGATGTTCTCGTCGCTGACCGGGACGCACCCGTTCACCGCCAGTGCCGGCAACTACGTGAGCCAGACCAAGCAGGTGGCGGTCGAGGAGGACTGGGCCACAGCGGCCAACTTCCAGCTCGCCGCCGGCCGGCTGTCGGTGAAGCCGACCTCGATCACCGGCACGGTCCGGATGCCCAGCGGGAAGGTCAGCAAGACGTTCACCGTCACGAACACCGGCGGGGCCCCGGTCACCGCCGAGTTCAGTGAGCGCGACGGCGGGTTCGTGCTGCAGCGGGCCGACGGCTCCCGGCTGTCCGAGCAGGCGCTGCTCGGCTCCACCGGCGCACCGGCGCAGCGGCTGACCGCCGCCACGTCGTTCGCGGCCCGCTCGTCGGGCAAGTCGTCGAACGCGATCGCCGCCGCCGCACCGCAGGCGGACCCCTGGACCACCATCCCGGGCTACCCGGCGAACGTGATGGACAACCGGGTCGTCAACGTCGACGGCACCGTCTACTCCATCGCCGGTGGCGACGGCACCGCGTCGAGCGCCAAGAACTACCGGTACGACCCGATCACCCAGGCGTGGACCGGCATCGCCGACCTGCCCGGCGCACGTAACGCCATGACGGTCGGCGTGCTCGACGGCAAGATCATCGCCACCGGTGGCTGGGGTGCCGCCGGACCGGACGCCGCCACCTTCTCGTACGACCCGGCGGCGAACACCTGGACCCGCAAGGCCGACAACCCGGCGCCGCGCGCGGCGGCCGGCCAGGCGGTCGCGGGCGGCAAGCTGTACGCGATCGGCGGCTGCACCACAGCGAGCTGCACGCCGATGGCCAACTCGGTGGTCCGGTACGACCCGGGCGCCGACGCCTGGGAGACGCTGCCGGCGTACCCGAAGTCGGTGGCGTTCCTGTCCTGCGGCGGGATCGACGGCACCGTCTACTGCACCGGTGGCAACGACGGCACCACGTCGCAGAAGGTCGGTTACGCCTTCGACCCGGCCGCGGGCGCCTGGACCGCCATCCCGGACGCGCCGGCCGACAGCTGGGCCTCCTCGTACGCGGTGGCGAACGGCAAGCTGCTGGTCGTCGGCGGGTCGCAGGGCGGCGCCATCACCAACGCCGGCTTCGCGTTCGACCCGGCGACCAACTCGTGGGCCAACCTGCCCAACGCCAACGCCCCCCGCTACCGGGGTGGCGCGGCCTGCGGGTTCTACAAGATCGGCGGTTCGTCGGGCGGCTTCACGGCCACCAAGGACAGCGAGGTCCTGCCCGGCTTCGGCGAGTGCGCCGAGGGCGCGGCCGACGTGAGCTGGCTGACCGTCGACAAGTCGAAGGTCACGCTGGCACCGGGTGAGAAGGTCACCGTCACGGTCGGCATGGCCGCGAACGTCGACCAGCCCGGCACGTACTCGGCCTCCGTGGTGATCAAGGAGAACACCCCGTACACGGTGGAGCCGGTGGCGGTGACGATGATCGCGCAGCCGCCGACCACCTGGGGCAAGCTGTCCGGCACGGTCTCCGGCAAGAGCTGCCAGGGCGCCACCGCGCCGCTGGCGGGCGTGACCGTGCAGGTCGACTCCTGGGCGAACTCGTACACCTTCACCACCGACGCCCAGGGCCGGTACGCCTACTGGATGGACCGGCGCAACAACCCGCTGACGCTGATCGTCGCGAAGGACGGCTGGAAGCCCCAGACGCGCCAGACGAGGATCAACAGCAGCACGCCCACGGTTGAGGACTTCACCCTCTCCCCCACCCGCTGCTGACCCCAGCGGCTGACGAGGACGGCCCGCCCGGCACACCCGCCGGGCGGGCCGCCCCCTTTCCCCGGCGATCTTGCACTCGCGGCCCCGGCAAGGCAGACGAAAGCCCCACCCGAGGGGCCGTAACTGCAAGATCAACGGCGAGGGCGGGAGGGCTCAGGGGTTACGGGGTGAGGCGGAAGCCTACGCCTCGGACGGCGTGGATCATGGCGGGGGCGTCCAGGCGGCCCAGCTTGCGGCGGAGGCGGCGTACCACGGAGTGCATGTCCGAGCCCCGCCCGAGGTGGTCGTTGCCCCAGACGGCGCGGTGCAGCCGTGCGTACGTCCACACCTGGCCGGGCGTACCGGTGAGGCAGACGAGCAGGTCGTGCTCCAGCGGCGTCAACCCGATCTCCCGCTCCCGCCAGCGCAGCACCCGCCGGTCGGAGTCGACGGCCAGTTCCCGCCCGGGTGGCTCGGCCGGCGCCTCGTCACTCGCGGGCGGGTGCGGCGCCGGGGCCAGCGCGGGCCGGCGTACCAGGTCGAGGAAGCGGCGGGCCTGATGGGCGCTGGACACGATCAGGAACGACTCGGTGCCGCCGAGCAGTTGGGCGAGCTGCCGGCGCTCGGCCGACGAGGACGCGATGCCGATGACCAAGGACGGGAGCCCTGTCATCCGTTCCCACCTTTCCGGCAGGCCGAACCACAACGCCGGGCGGCCGCCAGGCACGACGATGCGGAGGCACCTGGCTTGCGGAGTTCGACCCGAGGGGTGCGGGAGCTGCGGTTTCGTGAGGCTTCGGGGTGAACTACCGGGATCATATAGCCGAGCACCGATGATTGGTATAGCAGTTAACGTCGATGTAACTGCCAGCAACAAGGTGTTCGAGGCAAGTTGCGCCGGCGCACGCGTACCGATGAGAGCCGGGGCGTACGGCGGTCCAATGCGTGTGATCACCCACATGCTCTGCCTGGCCGACGGGACGCCGACCCGCGCGGACATCGCGGCCCGCTGCGCCGAACTGGCCGAGGCGCTGCGCGGCCGCGACCGGGGCGTGGTGGTGTGCGACGTGTCCGCGGTGACCGCGCCCGACCTGGTCACGGTCGAGGTGCTGGCACGGATCCGCCTGACCGCGCGGCGGTTCGGCTGGCGGCTGGAGGTACGCGGCGCGGGCGACGACCTACGCGAGCTCGCCGGCCTGCTCGGGCTGGCCGGTGCCCTCCTCGAGCCGGTCCGGCAGCCCGAACAGCGGGAACAGGCGCTCGACGTCGAGGAAGTTGTTGAGCGACGTGATCCGGCCACCGGAGACGCCGATCACGATCAGCGCCCAGGGCACGTGGCCTGAGCCGTCGGGGTCGCGCCGGTAGTGCCCGAACGCCGGCATCCCGTTGGCGGCGGTCGGCACCAGGCGGGAGCCGCGGCAGCCGCTGCCGGTGCCGGCCATCCACGCCGCGATGTGCTCGGGACCGCGCAGCCACAGCGGCAGCGGCGGCATCGACAGCGTCGCGTCCTCGTGCAGCAGCGCCGTGAGCGCCGCCAGGTCGTACGCCTCGAAGGCCCGCACGTAACGGGCGAGCAGCGCCTGCTGCTCGCTGTCGAGCGGCCGGCGCACCTCGGCCTCGGTGTCGGTTGAGGCGAGCGTGGCGCGCGCCCGTTGCAGCGCGCTGTTGACGCTCGCCACCGACGTGTCGAGCAGGTCGGCGACCTCCTGGGCCGACCAGGCCAGCACCTCGCGCAGGATCAGCACGGCCCGCTGCTTCGGCGGCAGGTGCTGCAACGCCGCGACGAATGCCAGCCGGACCGACTCCCGGCCGGCGACCACCTCGGCCGGATCGGCGACCTCGGGCAGCACCCGGTCGTCGGGCGCCGGGCCGAGCCAGATCTGCTCCGGGCGCGGCTCGCCGGGGTGGGTGGCGGTGCCGACGCCGGCCGGACCGAGGTCCATCGGCCGGATCCGGCGCTGCGCGCTGGTGGACATGGTGAGGCAGACGTTCGTCGCGATCCGGTAGAGCCAGGTCCGCAGCGCGGACCGCCCCTCGAACTTGTCGAAATTACGCCAGGCCCGGACGAACGTGTCCTGCACCGCGTCCTCGGCCTCGAAGGCCGAACCCAGCATCCGGTAGCAGTAGCCGGTCAGCTCCGACCGGTACGCCTCGAGTTGCGCCTCGACGGGGACGCTCGCCACCTCGCTCACCCCGCCGAAACTAGCCCACATGCTGCGTCAATGCGAGCACGTTCGAGCCCGCACCGATGAGTCGGTGCCGCCCGGCCGGTCTGACAGCCGTCAGGTCACCACGTCCGAGGAGCACCGATGACCACAGCGCAGCGCGACGAGACCCACGCCCCGGGGCGGTACGCCGACGTCAACGGCGTCCACCTCTACCACGAGACGCACGGCGAGGGCCGGCCGATGATCCTGCTGCACGGCGGCCTCTGCTCGGGCGAGATGTTCGCCCCGATCCTGCCCGCGCTCACCGCGAGGCACCGGGTGATCCTGGTGGACCTCCAGGGGCACGGCCGCACCGCCGACGTGGACCGGCCGCTCGACATGGCGCTGATGGCCGACGACGTGGCCGCGCTGATCGACCACCTCGGGCTGGACCGGCCGGACGTGGTCGGCTTCTCCCTCGGCGGCGGTGTCGCCCTGCACACCGGTTTCCGGCACCCGGAGAAGGTCGGCCGCCTGGTCGCCGCGTCCGCGCACATCCGCCGCGACGCCGTCTACCCGGAGCTGCTGGCGCAGCAGGGCCAGGTCGGCGCCGCGGCGGCCGAGTACATGAAGGACACCCCGATGTACGAGCTGTACCAGCGGGTCGCGCCCCGTCCGGAGGACTTCCCCCGGCTGCTCGACAAGATCGGTGAGGCGATGCGGAAGGACTTCGACCTCACCGAGCAGGTCCGTGCCCTGCGGGTGCCGACGCTCGTGGTGGCCGCCGACGCCGACATGGCCCCGCCGAGCCACTTCGTCGAGGTGTTCGGGCTGCTCGACGGCGGCCGGCGCGACGGCGGCTGGACGGGCGAGGGCCGCCCGGCGGGCGGGCACGCGCTGGCGATCCTGCCCGGCCTGACCCACTACGACATCGACCAGTCGCCGCTGTTCGCCGCGGTCACCCTGGACTTCCTCGACCGGGGCCGCTGACCCGCGCGCGTGTGCCGCGTCCCGTGCCGGGGTACCGCTTGCACAGGAGCACCGGTGAGGAGGACGAGATGACCGACCCCAGGTACGCACCGATCGGGCTGGCCGCCGCCGGACGGCTGGTCCCCGACGACGGACAGACCGACGGCGGTGAGGTCGTCGGCGCCGACGACGCGGCTGCCGACGCCGCCCGGGCCGGCGCCGACGTGGACCTGTCCCGGGCCGACCGGGACAGCGACGGCACCCCGGTGGGCGCCGCCGACGCCGAGGCCGACCGCCGCCGCGCGGCCGGCGAGTGACGCTCTCCGCCCCGCCACCCGTGCGACGGTGGCGGGGCGGAGCCGTCCTCAGCCGTCGACCGGCAGCTCCACGTCGGGCAGGTGTCCGAGCGCCCGGATCGCGGTGACCGCCGCGTACCCGTCGGCCAGCCAGGCGATGTCGGTGCCGGGGACCGCGCGGACCGCGTTCGCCTCCACAGCCGTACGCACGAACCCCTCACCGCGCTCGGCGACGGACACCTGCACCTGACCGAACGGGGCGAGTGTCGCCTGGCGCAGCCCGGCCACCTGATCGGCCGGCCGGTCCGGCACGTTGAGGTTGAGCACGGTGCCCGGATCCGCCCCGGCCAGCCACGGCAGCAGCGTCGCGGCCAGGTCGGCGGCTGTCGACCAGTGGCGGGACTCGTCGTCCACGCTGTCCAGCACCGCGATCGCCGCGCCACCGCTGCCGGCGCTCGCCGCCGCCGGGGTGAGCACGTCGAGCGACACGGCGAGCGCGCGGATGCCGTTGTTGCCGGCGGTCAGCGCCGCGCCGACGGTGCCGGAGTGCAGGACCGCGTGGCCCGCGTTGGCGCCCCGGTTGATGCCGGACAGCAGCAGGTCCGGCACCGGCCCGAACACGCCGAGCCCGGCCAGCACCGCGATGTACGCCGGGGAGGCCGCCACCGCGTACGCGGGCACACCGGGCAGCCCGTCCAGCTCGGTCTCACGGAACACCAGCCGCCCGTCGTCGGTCACCGCCGACAGCGCCGCGCTCATCCCGCTGGCCTCGGCCTCCGGCGCCGCGACCACCACGTCCATTCCGCGTTCGTACGCCGACCGGGCCAGCGCGCGGATGCCGGGGGCGTGCACACCGTCGTCGTTGGTCACCAGCACCCGTGGCGGCCGGTCAGCCGTCATCGTCGCCACCGTCCAGCGGGGTCAGCCGCACCCGGCCGGCCAGTTCGCGCACCGCCTCGGCCCGGCCCGTGCCCAGCCCGTGCCGGGTCACGTTCAGCGCGCCCGCGGCGGCGCCGATGTGCAGCGCCTCCCGCATGTCCCCGCCCCGGGCCAGCACCGCGGCGACCCCGGCGGTCATCGAGTCACCGGCGCCCCGGTGGTCGGCCAGCTCCAGCGGCGGGGCGTGCACCAGCAGCGGCTCGCCGTCCTCCGGCAGCGCCAGCGCGGGCTCCCCCGCGCGGCTGATCAGCACCGTCCGCGCGCCCCGCTCCTGGCACCGGCGGCCGGCGTCGCGCAGCGCCTCGACGCTGTCGTCCTTGGCCAGGCCGTCGTCGAGCAGCTCCTCGTGGCTGACCTTCAGCACGCTCACGCCGCCGTCGAGCACCGCCTCCAGGTACGGCCCGGACAGGTCGGCCACCACCTTGCCGCCGTTGGCGCCGAGGTCGGCGGCGAGCCGGCGGTAGATGTCCGGGTCCACCACCTGCGGGTCGGCCGGCCCGCTGAGCACGCTGACCGGCGCGCGCAGCCCTTCGGTGAGCGTCACCGTGTACAGCTCGTCGATGTCGTGCCGCACCATCGGCGCCCCCGGGTGCTCGGCGATCTCGGTCCGCTCGCCGTCGCGCCGGTCGTGCACGTACCAGCCGGTGCCGGACTCCCGCCGCACCGTCCGGACCGTGACGTCCTCGTCGTCGAGCAGCTTGCGGACCGCGTCGCCCACCTCGCCGCCGAGACCCACGCACATGGTCACCGGTACGCCGAGCGCCGCGATCATCCGGGTCTGCCACACCCCCTGCCCGCCGGGGTGCAGGTGCAGCTCGGGTACGTCGCCCTGCTGCTCGATCGTCACCGTCAACAGCGGGGCCGGGGCGAACACCATCACCTTCTGCTCCATCCGCCAGTGTTGCCCGCTGAGCGGCCCCGGTAATCCCCCAGGTCAGCGCGTACGCGCGGCGGTGCGCCGACGCCGCAGGTACGGCAGCGCGAACAGGTAGAGGCCGCTGATCAGGAGCAGGGCGAGCGGGAGCAGCGGCACGTAGGAGACCCACACGATCGGGTCCTTCTGGGCCAGCGCCACGAAGGTGATCACGACGGTCACGGTGAAGACGACGGAGAACCAGCGGTGCAGCTGACGGATGCGCGTGTCCATGGACGGTGACCTCTCGCCGGTGGCCTCCCCGGCGGGGAGGCCCGTGCCGGAAACGCTAGGTCCGGGCGCCCGCCCGAGGCTTCTCGATTCCTGACCGGTCCGCGGGACGGGTTGCCGGGCAGCCCTACCCTGCCGACAACAGCAGCCGATGCCACGGGGGCAGGCATGCAGATCATCGAACACAGCGTCCTCGGCACCCGTTCCGCCGTGCTCCGTCTACGCCGTCCCGGCAGCCGGCTGGAGTTCCTGGTGTTCCCGATGCTCCACGTGGCGAGCCCGGCGTTCTACGCGGCGGTCACGAAGCGGCTCCGGGAATGCGACCTGCTCGTCGTCGAGGGCGTCAGCGGCCGGTCCGCGGTCGGCTCGGCGTTGACACTCACCTACCGGGCCATGCCGGCCAACCGGCGCTCCGGCCTGGTGACAGACCCCATCCCGTACGCGTCTCTCGGCGTCGAGGTGCTCAACCCGGACGTGTCGGCGGCGGAGTTCGCCCAGGGCTGGCGGGCGATGCCGCTGCGGTACCGCCTCCAGATGTGGCTGGTGATCCCGTTCGTGATGGTAATGCAGTTCTTCGGCGGCACCCGGCGGCTGCTCTCGCCCGAGATCGAGGTGAGCGACCTGCCGTCGGCCACCGACGAGCGGTACGCCGACCACGAGTTCACCGAGCACGCCGAGCGCGCGTTCGGCGGCGAACGCGACGAGCGGCTGCTCGCCGCGTTGTCCGAGCTGGTCCGTGCCCGGTCGGCGGAACGCATCGACGTGGCTGTCGTGTACGGCGCCGGGCACGTGCCGGCGATCGTGCGCGGGCTCTTCGAGCTGCACGGATACCGTCCACGCGCCGCCGAATGGCTGACCGTCCTGGAGCGGTGAACAGAGCGCTCAGGCGGCGTCGGAGCGCCGGATGAACCCGGCAACGGCGAGCGCGCTGATCGTGGTCGCCACGGCCGCGGCGAGCACCAGAAGGGTGGTCTCCACCTGCACCGTACGCATGTATTCGCCGCCCTCGGCGGTGGCCGACGCGTAGCGCACGGCTGCCAGCGGGTTGAGCAGCACCGCGGCGATACCGGCGGTCCACGCCCTCGCCGGAAGCCGCTCGTCGTCGGGGCGGACGGTCCGCCGGACGGCCCACCGGCCGAGAGCCGCGAACGTGACGAGCAGCGTGACCGGCAGCAGCCAGAGCACGGCGGGCAGCAGGTCACGCAGGGGCACCACGGCGTCGAGCAGCTCCACCAGGAAACCGGAGCCGTCGTGGGTCACCAGGCCGATCCGGTGGCTGTAGGCGGCGAGCGCGACAAGCGTGCAGCCGATGTGGACGGCGATCAGGGCGACGAGGGCGAACAGTGCGGCGCGGCGGGCGGACACCGGGCCGAGGTTACCGCCCGCCGAGCCCCGACGGTGGACCGTCGCGCGCCGGGGCGGTCAGACGCCCAGGGCCAGGTCGGCCACCTCGGCGGCGCAGCCCCAGGACAGCGTCACCCCGGCGCCGCCGTGCCCGTACGCGTGCACCAGCCGCACGTCCGCCGCGTCCACCTCCACCCGGGGGCCGCCGTGCCGGGCCGGCCGCAGCCCGATCCGCTCCCCCAGCACCGGCGCGTCCGCGAGCTGCGGCACCAGCGCCACGCACCGGCGCCGGATCGCCGCCGCCTCCTCCGGGTCGGGGCGGGTGTGTCCCACCCCGGCCTCGTAGGTGCCGCCGAGCACCACGTCGTGGCGGCGCGGATGCACGTACGTGACGCCCGCCGGGTCGTCCTCGTCGCGTACCGAGACGGTCAGGCCCGGGTTCGCCACCAGCAGGACGTGCCCGCGCGCCGGGTACACGGCCGGGTCGGCGGCGAGCCGGCCGGCGGCCAGGCCGGTCGCGTTCACCACGACCGGGGCGACCTCGTACGCCTCGGCGAGCGTGCCCAGCGCGCGGCCGACGATCCGGCCGCCGCCCGCCTCCAGGCGCTGCCGGAGCCAGGCGAGGTACGGGGTCATCTCCACCGACGGGGCGGTGAACCGCAGCAGCGCGGTGTACGGCGGCTCCGCCGGCTCGGCCGTCAGGTCGCCGCAGGCGTCGGCCCACCAGGGCGGCCCGGCGTAGCGGTGGCGCAACCACATCCGGGTGGGCCGGTCGACCACTCCCGGCACCCCGTCGGCCGCCTGGCGGCGCAGCTCGGCGTGGGTGTCCCGGGCCCAGCGCAGCACCCGGGGATCCTCCTCGGTGTGGCTCGGGTACCAGACCGCGGCGGCCACCGTCGACACCGTGTCGGCCGGGTCGTGGGCGGTCAGGACGGTGACGTGTGCGCCCCGCCGCTGGAGCGTGAGCGCCGTCGTCATCCCGATCACCCCGCCGCCGACCACCACCACGTCCGCCTTCGTCATGACGCCCATGATGGCGCAGGCCCCGGACGCACGACCGGAGCGGGCGGGCCGCCCAGGGAGGCGACCCGCCCGGTGGGCGTCAGCCCTTCTGGCCGACCCGGTCCACGACGGCGACGGACAGCACCGCGGACGTGCCCGCCTCCCCGCCCACGCCGAGGAACGCGTACGTCCGCGGGTCGAACACCAGCACCATCAGAGCTGGACTGCGCCCCGGGGAGGGCCAGCTGACGCCCACACCGGAGCGGCCCGCGCCGTCGGTGGCCTTCTCCACCACCTCCAGGCCCGGTGTCGCGGCGGCGGCCTCGAAGAGCGCGGCCCGCGAGCGCGGCCTCAGGTACGAGTCGCCGAGCAGGGACAGCACGTCCTTGGCGGCGGCGTTGACGTCACCGGGCTCGCCGCTGCGGTGCTTGTCCAGGTAGGCGCGCATCGCTGTGGCGTCGGTGGGCACGGCCGGGTCGTAGGCCGGGCTCGGCACGCACGGTTCGGTGCCCGGCAGGAGCTGCCCGCCCTTGTACATCTTCGCGCGGCCGTCCCGGCAGCCGGGGAGCACGAACTCCTGGCGGCCGCCCGCCGGGTGCTCGACGACCAGGCCGTCCCTCGTCCCGTCCACCGACGCCCAGCTCTCCCGCAGCTGCGGACCGTCCTGCATCCGGGTGTAGACGAACTGGTCGGGCCGGGGCTCGACGTCCGGCAGCCGCAACGCCGCCGCCGCCGCGTCGCGCAGCACCTGCCGGGCGTCGGCCCGGGCGGCCGGCGCGCTGCCGCCGATCCGGTCCGGCGCCAGCACCAGCACCGCGGCCAGCGACGCCGCCACCGACGCCGTCGCGACGCCGGTGAGGACCAGCCGCCAGGCCGGCCGTCGTGCCCGCCGAACCGGCGCGGCCTCCGTCGTGGTCATCGCGCCGACCAGCCGGGTACGCGCGGCGCCGAGTCGTTCGTCCGCCGGCAGCTCGGTCTCGTCGCCGAGCCGCTGGAGCAGTCTCATCTCATCCATTACTCAGTACCTCCTCGATGGTGTCAGCCGGTTCGCCGCCGAGCCGTTCCCGCAGCAGCCGGCGCGCCCGGTTCAGCCGCGACCGCACGGTGCCGACCGGGATGCCCAGCGCGGCGGCGACCTCCTCGTACGTCAGGTCCTCCCAGGCGACGAGCAGCAGCACGTCGCGGTCGCCGTCGGCGAGCCCGGCCAGCGCGTCCAGCAGGTGCCGGCGCAGCGACCGCGCGGTCACCTCGGCGGCTACCCGGTCGGCGGGGGACGCCTCGGACGTCGCCGGGTGGTACGCCTGCCGCAGCCGGTACTCCCGTTCCTCGGTGCGCCGCTGCTGGGCGACGAGGTTGGTGGCGATCCCGTACAGCCAGGGGCGGGCGTTCGGGCAGCCGGTGTCGAACCGGTCCCGGCGCCGGAACGCGGCGAGGAACGTCTCCGCGACCAGGTCGTCGGCTGCCGCGGAGCCGAGGCGGCGCGCCAGGTAGCGGTGGATGTGCGGCGCGTGCCGGTCGAAGATCGCGGCGAAGGTCTCCGGTTCCCGTACGGACCGGGCGACGACCTCGGCGTCGGTGAGCGCGCCGACGTCGGCATCCGTCGCCCGTCTCAGTCTTCTCATGCGCGGCCTCTCGGCGAGTGGGGACGTGTCACCTGTTGTCCGCTGCTCGCGTCCGGACGGTTCACGCCCGTGACGGTAGGCCGGTCGGACGGTCCGTCGTGGACCGCGCGGTCGTACGGGGCGGAATCGCTTTGTCCCTCTCGGTTACGCTCGTGGCGTTTGGCCTTGGGGAGGGCTCATGAGTGCGGATCCTTCGATGAGCGGCGACTTCACCCGCATGCTCGACGCGACGATGGCGGCACTTCGGACGGTGGGTCCGCCGCCGGAGGGTGAGGCGGAGACGCCCGCGGTCGGCGAGGCCGCCGACGGGCAGGTACGCGCCGAGATGGGCCGCGACGGCCGGCTCCACTCGCTACACGTCGAGCCGCGGCTGATGCGGCTCGGCTCCGACGAGCTGACCGCCCACATCGTCACCGCCGTCAACGCGGCGATCGACGGGCTGCGGACCGGCCCGGCTCCGCAGGTCGCGGACATGTCGCAGTTGCGGGAGCAGTTGCAGGAGGTACGGGACACGGCCGTACCCCGGCTCGGGTCGTTCCTCGACGCGCTCACCGAGGCGCAGGAACGGCTGGCGCGCGGCGGGCAGCGATGAGCGGCGGCGGCTTCGAGGTGCACCCGCCGCTGATCCGGGCCGCCGGGCGCGGCGTCACCGACGTGGCCAAGCGGTTCACCGGCGAGCTGGAGGCGTTCGAGGCGCGGATGCAGGGCTACGGCGAGCCGTGGGGCGCCGACGACATCGGGTCGCTGATCGGCATCGCGTACACCGAGGTGGCGAACTACATCTTCGACTGCCTCGGCATGGCCGCCGACGAGTTCACCTCGGCGGGCGCCGACATCGCGGGGATGGCTGACTCGTACGAGCGGGTCGACGAGGACGGCGCGGGCACCATGCGCTCGCTGGCCGGCGGGCTGGGGTGAGCCGTGGGACTGCAACTACCCGGTGAGCTGGTCACCGCGCTCGGCTGGATCGGCTACACCTGGCCGGCCGCCGACGAGGAGAAGCTCTTCGAGATGGGCCAGGCGTGGCTGGAGTTCGGCGGCCGGATCGGGGCGGCGGCCGGCGAGGCGGACGCGGCTGCCGCGCAGGTGTGGACGCAGAACGTCGGCCCGGCGATCGCGGCGTTCCAGAAGTGGTGGGGCGGCGAGCAGAACGGGCCGCTCGTGCTGCACGACAGCATGCCCGCGGCGATGCTGCTGGGCGCCGGGCTGATCATCTGCGCGGCGATCGTGCTGGCGCTGAAGATCGCGGTGATCGTGCAGCTCGCCATCCTCGCGTTCCAGGTCGCCCAGGCGATCGCCACCGCCGTGGTCACGTTCGGCGCCTCGCTGGCCGAGATCCCGATCTTCCAGATCATCACCCGGGAGATCGTCGGCGCGCTCATCGACCAGGTCATCGGGAGACTGCTCGATGCCTAGCCCGAGGCGCGGCCGGGGCGCCGCCGCGAAACCGGCCGCCGGCAAGATCGTCCGCAAGGCGGTCGAGAAGCTGGAGAAGCCGATCGTCCGGGTCACCGGACCGAACCGGAGCCTGCCCACGAAGGTGGTCCGGGTGGAGCGCCGGAACTTCCACGCCACCGCCCAGTTCCGGCGCAAGATGGCCGCGCTGAAGAAGCTCAGCGACGAGGGCAAGCTCTACAAGGCCACCAACCCGGTGCAGCGCGACAAGAGCATCACCGACGGCTACAAGGACCGGATCCGGCAGAAGATCTGGGACAAGTACTGGCCGCACGACAAGGACCTCGCCAACCGGCTCAGTCAACGGCTCAGCGACTACCATCCCGACCACGTATGGGAGCTGCAGCTCGGCGGGCCGGACACCGTCGACAACCTCAAGCTGCTGCATGGTAGAACCAACACGGACATCGGCTCCCAGATCTGGGGGCAGATCCAGAATCTGCCGGACGGAACCCCGATCCGAATAGAGGTAGTGGATTGACTTCCGATCTCGCGCAGCTTCTCGACGAACTCCGCGCCGACCTGGCCGCGGACGAGCCGGCGAGTCTCGCGTACGCGCAGATCGGCGCGCCCGCCGACGACGGTGACGTGCCGGCGGAGCTGCCGGCCGGCCTGCGTGATCTGCTGCTCGCCGCCGACGGCCTGCGGGCCGGGGCGTTCGAGCTGGCCTCGGCCGGCCGGCTCGCCAGGGTGCAGTACTTCCTCGACTACGCGCCCGACTTCTCCCCCATCCCGCAGGACAAGACCGGCTGGCTGGTCGTCGGCACCCGCAGCGACGAACCGATCTTCCTGGAGCGGGCGACCGGCGCGGTCTGGTACTTCCCGCCGACCGGCACCGAGTGGTTCATGGGCGACGCGTTCGAGGAGCTGGCGCCCGACCTCGACTCGTTCGTGCACTACTACGTGCTCGGCCCCGGCTACGCCGAGCTGGTCACCGACGACGACGGGTGGTACGCGTTCCTCGACCGGCAGGGCCTGCTCGACGACGCGGACGAGGTCGACGAGGACGAGGCGCAGCCGTGACCGTGACCCGGGAGCAGCTCACCGCGCTGTGGGGTGAGCGGGGCGTCATCTACTTCCCCGACCAGCGCTTCGACGCGATCCTCGGGCCGCTCGGGCCGGAGGTGTTCCCGCCCGACGGTGCGCTGCCGGTCGAGGTGCCGATCCTGTTCACGGTCGACGTCTCGGTCCCCGACGTCGAGCTGTTCTCCACGCTGTCGATCGAGCTGGGCGACCAGGGCCCCCGCCCGTACGTCGTGCTCGGCGCCTCGCCGGAGGACCCGGCGCTGCTGTTCTGCCTGGACGCGGGCACCGGCGCGGTGATCCTGCTCGACCTGGAGACACCGAACCTGGAGACGGTGAACAGCACGTTCGCCGCGTTCGTGGAGTTCCTCTACCGGCTCGGGCAGCTCATCGCCACCGACCCGGGCGGGCGGGAACGGGCCGCACGGGCGGCGGCGATCCGCGACGACCTGCGTCCGGTCGACCCGGTGGCGTTCGCGGAGCCGGAGTCGTGGTGGAACATGGCGTTCGACGAGCTGGAGTCGACCGCCTGACGTCAACCGGCCGCCGGCGCGGGCACCGCCGGTGCCGCGCGGTCCGCGCCGGTCAGCCCGGCGACGAGCAGCAGGTACGCGGCCAGCTCCACCACCGCCGTGAGCGCCGTCATCGGTTGCGGCATCGCGGTCGTGGGTGTGATGGCGTACCAGGCGAACAGGGCGGTGCCGTCGGCCGAGACCGGCAGGCGCACGGCCTCGATGGCCGCGTCGAGCAGCGGCAACGCGAGCACCGCCAGCAGTGCCGCCCCGGTCGCGGCGAGCCGTCGGCCCCGCCCGGCCAGCAGCGCGGCGAGCGCCAGCGCGGCGAGGGCGAGCGCCAGCGGCGGCAGCACCGCGAGGACGAGCGCGGGCACGACGTCGGCCTGGTCGTACCCCGGGCCGTCCACCCGGGTCAGCGTGGTGCGGGTGCGGGTCTCCACGACCCGGGTACCGGCGGCGACGGCGATGTCGGCGACCCGGACGGCCGCGTACCCGACGACGGGCGCGGCGGCGACCGCCGCGGCGATCAGGTGCCGCCGCCGTCCACGACCCCGGTACGCGAGCAGCAGCACCGCCACCGCGACAAGCGCCGCCCAGCTCCCGGCGAGCGCCGCGTCGAAGCCGGCCGTCCGGTCGACGGCGCTGTCGTCGCTGCCGTACACCGTCCAGCCGAAGTCCCCCGCGCCCGGCTCGGCCGGCATGGTGCGGACCGCGTCCACGACCAGCGGTACGAGCGCCGTCGGCACCGCCCAGCGCGGGGCCGGCAGTCCGGCGGCGACGGCGTAGCCGAGCAGCAGCGCCAGGCTCAGCACCTCGGCGCCGCGCCAGAGCGGGGCGGCCACCAGGACGCCGACGACGTGGGCGACGGCGGACACCGCCGCGAGGATCAGCAGCAGCGGAGCGCGACGCACCGGCGGATCCTTTCACGACACAGCGGCCCGCCGCGGCCCCGTGGTCGTCAGCTCCCGGCCGGCACCTGGTCCTTGACGTCGTCGTAGCCGACCGCGCCCGGCGCCGGTGCCGGGGTGTAGATCACCCGGATCACGCCGGTCGGGTACGCCTCGGTCGCGGCCACCCGCAGGTGGTACGGCGCGTCGCCCTCGTCGAACAGCCGGCGGCCCTTGCGGGCGGCGACCGGGTGCACCAGCAGCCGCAGCTCGTCCACCAGGCCCGCGGCGAGCAGTTGCTGCACGACCGAGATCGACCCGGGGATGAGGATGCCCTTGATGCCGGCGTCGGCCTTGAGCGCGCGCACGGCGT
This sequence comes from Micromonospora sp. CNZ297, assembly GCF_007827625.1. Classification (NCBI taxonomy): domain Bacteria; kingdom Bacillati; phylum Actinomycetota; class Actinomycetes; order Micromonosporales; family Micromonosporaceae; genus Micromonospora; species Micromonospora sp. CNZ297. The sequence continues at coordinate 431,401 of NZ_VISU01000003.1, forward strand.
CCACCAGGTCACCCTGGATCAGCTCGGAGTTGCGCCAGGAGAACTCCAGCGGCTGGCGCGAGACGACGACCTTGCGCATGTCGCCGAGCTGCTTGGCGAACGGCGCGTCCTCACCGCCGGCGGCCTCCCGGTCGGGCCAGGCGCCGGCGAAGCTGTCGTACGTCTCCCGGCCGATCAGCAGGACGTCGGACGTGTCGTAGTCCTCGGTGACGGCGCGGCCCATGTTGTCGTCGAAGTACGGGAAGTGCCAGTCGGGGTCGATCTCGGCGACACCGTCGGCCGAGATGAACAGCGTGGAGATGACAGTGGCCATCGCGGTGCTCCCTACCTGTCTGTCTGGGGATGTCGACGGGTGGACCGCCGAGGCTTCGCGAACTCATCGCACCCGCTGTCGATTCTGCGGCCGAAACCCGATGGCCGGTCGCGGCGCGCCGCCGGTACCGTGCCACGACCGTGGCAGAAGGGGGTACGTGATGACGGAGACGACGACGCTGTGGCGCCCGACCGGCCCACGGGAGCTCGACCTCGTCCGCGCCTCCGGCTGGCGGGCCTGGCCGCCGCGGCTGCCGGACCAGCCGATCTTCTACCCGGTGCTCAACGAGCAGTACGCCGTCATGATCGCCCGGGACTGGAACGTGCCGGCGTCCGGCGCCGGCTACGTGACGCGCTTCCACGTCGAGCGCGCGTTCGCCGCCCGCTACCCGGTCCGGCAGGTGGGTGGCCGGGACATCCTGGAGCTGTGGGTGCCGGCCGAGGAGCTCGACGAGTTCAACCGGCACATCGTCGGGCCGATCGAGGTGGTCCACGAGTTCCGGGCGGAGAACCGGCCGGCCTGACCGGCGCCGGGCGGGCGATCGCACCCGCCCGGCGCGCGGTCCGCGGGTCAGCCCGGGGTGAGCAGGCAGAACTCGTTGCCCTCCGGGTCGACGAGCACCCGCCAGTGGATGTCGGCCCCACCCACGTCGGCGGCGGTGGCGCCGAGCGCCAGCAGCCGGGCCTCCTCGGCGTCCAGGTCGTCGCCCGGGTAGGGGCGGACGTCGAGGTGGACGCGGTTCCAGCCGGTCTTCGCGTCGGTGCTGCGGGCGAACCGCAGGTACGGCCCGACGCCCTTGGCGGAGCGCAGCACCGCCTGCTGGTCGGTCACCTCGTGCACGGTCCAGTCGGTGGCCCGGCTCCAGAAGCCGGCCATGGCGCCCGGGTCGGCGCAGTCGACCACCACCTCGGCGATCGGCCCGGTGTCCGCGTGCCGCGGGTCCGGCTCCCGTACACAGAACTCGTTGCCCTCCGGGTCCGCCAGGACCGTCCACGGCACGTCGCCCTGACCCACGTCGGCGGGCGTGGCGCCGAGCGCGGTCAGGCGCGCGACCACCTCCGCGTGCTGCGCGGCCGAGGTGGTCGCGAGGTCGACGTGGACGCGGTTCTTCGCCGCCTTCGGTTCGGAGGAGACGACGAGGTCGACGTAGAGGAAGCGGGGGTCCGGGTAGGTGAGGTCCTCGGGTTCGAGGTTCGTCACGCCGGGGGCCTCGCTGGAGATCCCCCAGCCGAGCACCTTCGCCCAGAAGCCGCCGAGCGCCACCTCGTCGTGGGCCTTCATGTTGATCTGTACGAGCCGCGTTGCCATGGCGGCGATGGTAGGTGCCGCGCCGGGTCGCTGTGGTCCCGGCAGGTGATCAGGAATCGAGAAGCGCACCGTGACCGCCGCGCCATAGCGTTGTCGTCAGGCGGTCGGCACCACGCGGACCGCGAGTCACGAGGGGGGATCGAGATGTCCGACGGGTTCAGCGCCGAGGAGCGCGCCGCGATGAAGGAGCGCGCCGCCGAGCTGCGCGCCGAGGGCAAGAAGGGCGCCAAGAAGGCCGACGACCTCCAGGCCGTGCTCGACCGGATCGCGCAGATGGCGCCGGAGGACCGCGAGCTGGCCGAGCGCGTGCACATGACGATCACCTCCGCCGCGCCGGAGCTGTCGCCGAAGACCTGGTACGGCATGCCCGCGTACGCCGACGCGGCCGGCAAGATCGTCGTGTTCTTCCAGGATGCGGGGAAGTTCAAGTACCGCTACTCGACGCTGGGCTTCCAGGAGGCGGCGAACCTCGACGACGGCGACATGTGGCCGGCGTCGTTCGCGCTGGTGAAGTGGAGCCCGGAGGTGGAGAAGAAGATCACCGAGCTGGTGCGGGCCGCCGTGTCCTGACCGTGCCGCCGGACCGGCGGCCCCGTCAGGCGGCGGGCGCCGGGCCGAGGGCGAGCGCCGCGGCGTCGCGGGCGCAGCCCCAGGACAGCATCACGCCGTTGCCCGCGTGGCCGTAGTTGTGCACGACGAGCGCGTCGCCACGCCGCTCGGCCTCCACGCGCGGCGCCGCCCGGCCGGGACGCAACCCGACGCGGTGTTCGAGGATCTCGGCGGCGGCCAGGGCGGGTTCGATCGCGACGCACCGGGCGAGGACGTCGGCCTCCTCGGCCGGATCGGGGGTGGTGTCGTCGCTGCGCCGCTGGCCGCCGCCGAGCACCACGTGGTCGCCGTGCGGGAAGATCGACGCCCATGTCGGCGCCATCGGCGCCTCCATGAAGAACCGGTCCAGGCCGGGGTTGCGCACCACGATCCGAGGGCCGCGCACCGGGTGCAGGCCGGTGTCGCCGGTCAGCGTCCGCGCCGCCAGCCCGGCGCAGTTGACCACCACCGGGGCCGACGTCGCCGCCTCGTCGAGCGAGCCCGCCGGCGCGATCCGCACCTCACCGCCGGCGTCGCGGAAGCGCTCCAGGAGGTACGCGAGGTAGACCGGCATGTCGACCAGCGGCAGCCGGACGGTGAACGCGGTGCCGAAGCCGGCGGGGCGCTCGTCGTCGCCCAACTGCCGGAAGCCCGGCGCCTGGTCGGCGAACGGGGGCGTCGCCCCTTCCGGGCGGGCGGCGAGCGTGCCGTCGCGCCACGCCACGCCCGGCAGCGGCTCGGCGCCGAGCACCCGCAGCGTCTCGTCGGTCCAGGCGCGCTGCGGGTCGCCGGGTGGGGACAGATTCGGGCCGACCATCGCCCCGGCCAGCGCCGACGTCGTGTGTGCGGGCGGCGCCGCGGTGCGGACGAGCACCCGGGCGCCGCTCTCGACCAGCCGGATGCCGGTGCTGAGCCCGCTCACCCCCGCTCCGAGGACGACGACGTCCGGACGTGCGGCCATGGCGGCTCCATCCACTCGACGGTCGCGGCGGTCCGCCCATTCTGCACCGCCGGGTGGCGCGCCGCCGTCGCTAGCGCTGCCAGGAGTCGAGGCCGCGGACCGCGGACCGGGCGACGTCGTCGGCCAGGCCGGGGTCGTTGCTGGTGCCCTCCCAGCCCTGGTCGTGCACGACCGTGACCGCGTCGGCGACCCGGATCACGAGGATCTGGCTGGTGGTCCGGCCCTCGGCCGGGCTGCCGTCCAGGCTGGTCGCCGGCCGGCTCACCGTCACCAGCAGGGCCTCGTCCCCGGTTCCGGCCATCGGCTCGGACCGGACGGTGACAGTGCCGCCCGAGGCCTGGAACGACCGGCAGTCCGCGACCGCGCCGCGGACCCGGCGCAGGTAGTCGGCCGCGCCGGTGCCCTCGAAGGCGAAGACGGTCTGGTGCAGCGTGCCGTAGGGGACGTTCTCCGGCGGGTCCTTGGGCTGCTTGTAGGCGCTCATCATGGCGGCGCTCGCGGTGACCGACCGCCCGCCGCTGCGGAACTCCTGGTCGCACAATCCGGGCAGCGCGTCGGTGACCTCCATCGGCTGCGCGTCGGTCTTGCGCAGCTCCGGCGGCAGATCGGCGAAGGCTGACGTCGGAATCGTGACGCGTCCGCCGGACGAGGCCGACGGCGACGGCGTCGCGGTCGTCGAGCCGGCGGCCGGCGGCGAGGTGGTCCCCGCGGCGCCACCGTCGTTCGCGCCGCCGTCGCCACACGCGCCGGCCAGCAGCGCGGTGACGAGCAGGGGTGCGCCAAGCATCCGTCTACGGCGACTCGGTGTCCTCACGTCGACCTCCGTCCCGGGCCCGTCCCGACGAATTCCCGATGCGGCGTCACCCGAAACAGCACCGCCACTCCCCCAACGCCCGGCCCCGCTGCCGGGTTCCGGCCGCTCCACCCACAAGGGTGCGGCGACTTCGCAAACAAATGCTTCCGCAAATGATTGTTTGCGATAGCGTGAGGGCATGCGCTCCGATCCCGACCTCGACCTCGCCTTCGCCGCCCTCGGCGACCCGGTCCGCCGCGCCCTGGTGACCCGCCTCGCCCGTGGTGAGGCCACAGTCGGCGAGCTGGGTGAGCCGTTCGATCTGACGCCGCAGGCCATCTCCCACCACGTCGGCGTCCTGCGCCGGTGCGGCCTGGTCGAGCAGCGACGCGAGGGCACACGGCGACCGTGCCGGCTGCGCGTCGACCGGCTCACCCGGCTGAGCACGTGGATCGACGAGCAGCGCCGCGCCTGGGACGACCGCCTCGACGCGCTGGAGACGCACCTCTCCGCTCCGGAGGCGACCCGGTGAGGGCGGCTACCGAACGACACGGCGACGAACTGATCGCCCGCCGCCATCTGCCCGCCCTGCCCGACCGGGTGTGGAATGCCTTCACCTCACCGACCGGGATCGCCGCGTTCTGGGGCGGCTCACACGCCACCGTGCCGCAGGCGTCGGTGACTGTCGACCTGCGACCCGGCGGGGAGTTCGCGCTCGACACCCGTGCCCCGGACGGCCGGACCGGGCGGCTGCGGTTCGTCTACGTACGCGTCGAACCGCCGAGCGAGCTGGTGTTCGACGAGCCGGTCACCGGCCTGCGCACCACAGTCACGCTGCGGCCCGCCGGACACGGCACCGACCTCACCGTGCACCAGCGCAAGCTTCCGCCCGAGCTGCGCACCGACCAGGCGGCCGACGGGCTCGCCTCGATCCTCGACGCCCTCGCCGCCCACCTCCGACACCACGACGATGGAGACAGCAGTGACCCGAGCAACCCAGCGTGACCTGGTCGCCGAATACTTCGACGGCTTCCGGGCGAGCGACCACGAGCGCATCCTCGCCACGCTCACCGACGACGTCGAGTGGGTCATCCACGGCCACCGCACCACCCGGGGCCGGACGGAGTTCGACGGCGAGATCGAGAATCCGGCCTTCACCGGCAGCCCGCAGCTCGACGTCGAGCGCGTGCACGAGGACGGGCCGGTCGTCGTGGTGACCGGCGAGGGCCGGGGCGTCAGCGTCGAGCACGGGCCGTTCCGCTTCGCCTTCAACGACCTGTTCACGTTCCGGGACGGGCTCATCGCCCGCGTCGACTCCTACGTCGTACCGCTGGGGTCTGCCGGGTCGTGAGCATGGCGGCCGCCGGGCCGGGTGAAGGCCCGGCGGTACGCCGACGGCGAGGTCCGCATCGCGGCGGTGAAGTGGTGCCGGAACGTCACCGCCGTCTCGAACCCGACCGTCGTGGCGACCTCCTCGATCGGCGCGGTGGTGGTCTCCAGCAGCGGGAGGCTGGCCTGGACGCGCCGGTCGATCAGCCACCGGATCGGGGTGGTGCCGGTGGCCCGCGCGAAGTGCCGCAGGTAGGTACGGGCCGACATGTGCGCCCGCCGTGCCAGCCGGTCGACGGTGATCGGGGCGCTGAGGTTCGCCAGCGCCCAGGACATGCTGGCGGCGAGCCGGTCGTCCTCGGGGTCGCCGGGCACCGGCGCCTCGATGAACTGCGCCTGACCGCCTTCGCGGTGCGGCGGTACGACCAGCCGGCGGGCGACCGCGTTGGCGATCGTCGGACCGTGGTCGCGGCGTACCAGGTGGACGCAGAGGTCGAGACCGGCCGCGCTGCCGGCGCTGGTGAGGATGTCGCCGTCGTCGACGTAGAGCACGTCCGGGTCGACGCGTACCGCCGGGTGGCGCCGGGCGAGCAGGTCGGCGTACCGCCAGTGGGTGGTGGCGCGGCGGCCGTCGAGCAGGCCCGCGCCGGCCAGGGCGAACGCGCCCGAGCAGATCGACACGATCCGCGCGCCGCGCCGGTGGGCCGCGCGGAGCGCGTCGGTGAGCGCGGGTGACGGGTCGGCGTGCACATCGGCGACGCCAGGCACGATCAGCGTGCCGGCGGCGGCGAACGCGTCGAGGCCGTGGCCGGTGTGCAGCGTCGCGCCGCCGACCAGCCGCACCGCGCCGGGTGTCTCCGCGCAGACGGTCAGCTCGTACCAGCCGACGTCGAACTCCGGGCGGGGCAGGCCGAAGACCTCCGTGACGATTCCGGTCTCGAACGCCGACATGCCCTCGTACGCCAGCACCGACACGGTGGCACGGGTCATGGCGGGATCTTAGCGAACAGCGTCGCTCGCGCCACTGGAGCGACCGGACGGCGGCCACCACGATGGGTGCCATGTCGAACGTTCTGCGCATCCCCGCTGCCCGTCCCGCCGACGCCCTCGCCCACTTCGCGGCCCGGCTCACCTTCGAGGCCGACGTCAGCGACGTGCACGCCGACCTGGAGGCGGGCGTGACCGGCCTGGTCGTGATCGACTCGCGCTCCCTTCCGGCGTGGCGGCAGGGGCACATCCCCGGCGCCGTGCACCTGCCCACCGCGGAGATCGCCGGCCGGGCGGGCGAGCTGGTACCGGCGGACGCCACTGTGGTCACGTACTGCTGGGGGCCGGGCTGCAACGGCGCCACCCGCGCGGCGCTGGAGTTCGCCCGGCTCGGCCGGCCGGTCAAGGAGATGATCGGCGGGTACGAGTACTGGGTGCGGGAGGGCTTCCCGGTACGCACCGAGGCCGGGCTGGTCCGGCGGCCCGCCGACGACCTCACCGCCCCGGCCGGCGCGACGTGCGGCTGCTGAGGCGTGTCGGTTCCGTACAAGACGGCAGGTGGTGGCCGTTCCTAGCATGGCCGCATGCGTGATCTTGTCTACACCGGATTCATGTCGCTCGACGGCGTGGTGGACTCCCCCGGCGGCGGTCCGGGCGAGGAGCACCGCAGCGGCGGCTGGGTCGTCAAGGACGTCGAGTTCCTGCCGGAGGCGTTCTCGCTCAAGGGTGAGGAGTTGGAACAGACCACGGCGCTGATGTTCGGACGGCGCAGCTACGAGGCGTTCGCGCCGACCTGGCGCGACTCCGAGGACCACGCCGCCTACCGGGACCTGCCGAAGTACGTGGTGTCGTCCAGCCTGCCCGAGGACGCGCTGATCGACGGCTGGGGACCGCTGACCGTCCTGCGGAGCACCGCCGACGTCGCCGCGCTCAAGCAGGGCGACGGCGGCGACATCTTCATCCACGGCAGCGCCGAACTCGCCCGCCGTCTCGCCGAGGCGGACCTGATCGACAGGTACCACCTGCTCGTCTTCCCGGTGCTGCTCGGCGCCGGCAAGGGCCTGTTCAGCCAGGCGGACCGGGACCGGCAGACACTGCGTCTGCGCGACTCCGCCGCCTACCCCAACGGCGTGGTCAAGCTGATCTACGACGTGACCCGCTGAGCCGGGTCCAGCGCTATCGCACCACCGGCGCCCGCGCGCAGCTCACCGGCCGTCCGTCCGACGTACCGGCGCAGCGCGCGGGCCAGGTGCGGTTCGTCCACGTACCCGAAGGTGGTGACCGCGTCGGCGGGCGGGCCGCCGGCGGCCAGCAGCACGGCGGCGCGGCGCGCGCGGTCGATCTGCCGCACCGCGCCCCGGGTCAGCCCGGTCGCCGCGCGGAACCGGCGTTCGAGGGTACGCGGTGACGCCGGTGGACGGCCGCCGCGCAACGTCTCGGTGACGAGCGGGTCGCGGACCACCGCACCGGCACGGACCAGCCGGTCCACCAGGGCCTCGGCGTCGTCCGGGCCGGGTGTGGGCCACCGGCCGCCGTCGAGCCGGAACGTCCGGCGGCTCACGTCGGGCAGCTCGGCGCCGCTGTCCACCAGCTCGGGCGTGGGTACGAGCCGCAGCGAGGTGCCCACCGCGAACTCGATGCCGACGAATGTGGCGCCCTCGGGCACCGGCGCGGTGCCGGTCGCGGTCTCGGGGCCGGAGACGGCCGCGTGGGAGCGCCCGTCGCGCTGCCAGAACACGAGCCCCCAGCACGGGGTCGCCACCGAGGTCATCTCGTCGACCCGATCGCTGGTGCAGGTCCACACGGTGTCGATCCAGGCCGAGTCGGACGCCCGCGTGGTGAACCGCAGCTCCACGGCAGGAGCATACGGCGACCCTCAGCGGGCGGCGGTCTCGTCCCGGGCGGGGTAGCCGAGGATCTCCGCGAGGTCACCGGCCGCCTTCGTGTACGCGGCGTAGATGTCGTCGTCGAAGTGGTTGCGCCAGTCGCCGGACGCACCCTTGCGGTAGTGGGAGATCCGCCCGGGGGTCTCCTTGGACTTCTTCATCTTGGTGAAGCTGTAGCGCGCCAGCAGGGCCTCCAGCTCGGCCGGGGGCAGCGTGATGCCGCAGTGCCGCAGGAGCTGGTCGACCTCGTCGGCCTGCCGCTCGCCGGTGAGGTCCTCGTAGCGGAACAGCCGGAACGTCTCGGCGCTCGGTGCGACCGCCCAGGACCGCATCTGCCCGAACTGCTTCTTGTCGCGCAGGCGGTCGATGACGTAGAGCATGCCCTCCTTCTTCGGCAGTTCCTGGAGGGCCTTGCGTGCCTGCGGGATGTCGCCCATCGGGGCGTGCGAGTTGCGCAGCGAGAAGTAGCTGGAGACGACAACGTCGCGCGGGTCGCGGATCACGAAGAACGCGCGGTAGCTGCCGGCCTTGGGCACCGCCTCGAACCGCTTGTGGGAGAGGAAGATCGCCAGGCCGATACGGCCGGCCGGCACCGGCGCGGTCGCCCCGCCGGAGTAGAAGCGCGGGTCGTAGGGCAGCATCCCGCAGTGGCGGTAGACGGCCGGGTCGCTGAACAGCGCCTTGATCCACTGGCTGCCGGTCTTGCGGACGGTGCAGTGGAAGATGTTGTCGAACTCGCTACGGGCCACCACCGGAACGGTGAGTCGCATGCGGGCGTTGCGCGCTTCCATCTGCGCCCGCCGGGCCTTGACCCGCAGAGAATTCGGCGAATTGTGCTTGGCGAATTCGACGGCCCGATTAATCATTTCCCAACCTCATCCGGACCCCGCGGAGCAGGGGCAGCACGAACACCTTTCCGCACGTCACGCAGGTGAAGTCCGCAGACCTCGCCTGCTCCGCCCCGCGCCCCGACGCGCCGCTAGGAATATCCCCGACGGTCCGATTGATGTCAATCCCGGGCGGCTGGGAGAACGCTGAAAATCTACAATTTCCATAGGAATTGCGGAATAGGCGCGACGGGCACCCGCCGCCACCCGCGCACCGGCACAATGAGCGCCGTGCCCACCGCCACCCGCGACCTGCTCGCCGCCCTCGACCCGCTGCCCCACCGCGACCGGACGCGGCGCCTCGTGGCATGGGCACGCACCGCACCCGACCGGGCACAGGTCTGCACCGACCTGCGCCGACACGGGCCCTACGAGCGGCGTCTCGCGCTGCTCGCCGCGCTGGCCAGCCGGGACACCGCGGCCGTCCTGGCCGCGACGTACGACCCGGAACCCTCGATCGCCGCCACCGCGCTGACCGCCGCCGTGCGGGCCGGCGTGACGCCCGCCGACCTGACCGACCAGCCGGCCGGCGCGCGGCGGCGCGTCTACCGGGCGCTGCGCCGCAACCCGGTGCCGGCCGTCGCCGACGCGCTGATCATCGGAGTACGCGAGCGGTTCGGCGACCACGAGGCCGCCGCGCTGCTGCCGGCCTGCAGCCCCGAGACGGTACGGGCCTGGCTGCCCGACCTGGAACACGCGCTGAACCCGGAACGGCTGATGCGGACGCACAGCGACATCGTTCTGGCGCGCACCGGTGAGCGGCTCGCCGCGGCCCCGCCCGAGTCGCGCGGGCGGATCTGGGCGGAGGCCGGCGGCGCGGTGCTGCGCGGTGAGCCCGCGCGGGCCCTGGACCTGCTCGACGCGTACGCGCCCGAGGAGTCGCTGCCCGGCCCGATCGTCGCGTACGGACGGCTCGCCGCACACGACGCGCGCCGGGTCGTACGCCTGCTCACGTCGCCCGGCCGCGCGGCCTGGCTGGCCCGGACCGTGCTGCCCCGGGCGCTGCTGCTCCGCCTCACCACGCTGCCCACTGGTGAACTGGTCCCGCTGGCCGCCCGGCTGCGGGAGCACGACCGGGCGCTCGCCGCGTTGCTGCGCGCCGTGCCGCCGAGCCGCCGCGCCGAGCTGTACGACGGAGCGCTGGCCGACACCGACACCACGGCGCTGCTACCCGGCGCCGCGGTGATGGAGGTGCTGCCGGCGGCGGTACGGGCACGCGAGGCGGCCCGCGTGCTGACCCTCCCGTCCGTCCGGGAGCGGGAGGAGCAGGTGCGGTTCTGGAGCGCGTACCTGCCGTGGCCGGAGGCGTCCGCGTCGGCGAGCGCGGCGCTGCGCTCCGGCGACGCGGACGAACGGGCGGACGGGTGGCGGCTGCTGGTGGCGGCCGCGCGCCGCTCCCGTGATCCGCGGACGGTGGCCCAGGTGGTGGTCCGCCTGGGCCGGCTGCGCAACGAGCAGGACCCGGTACGCGCCGCCGCGCTCACCGCGCTGGCCACTGCGGCGCCGCTGCTCACCGCCACGAACGCGGGCGGGCTGACCGGGCTCACCACCGACGCGGTCGACGCCCGGGACACCTCGGCGACCACCACCACGGCGTTGAGCCGGCTCGCCGTCGACGTCCTCACGCTTCACGTGGACGTGCCGGAGCTGACCGAGTGGGCACTGCGCACGATCGACGCGGTGAGCAGCGACGCGAACGTGCCGGTGCTTCGCCGGCTCGACACGGTGCTGCGCCACGGCCAGGAGAGGGTGGTGTTCGACCGGCTGCGCGGCCGGATCGAGGCCGGCATGGCGCGCGGCCGGTACGGACTGCTGTTCGCGCTCACCCACGCGCTCGGCCGGCGCGCCTGGCGTCTGCCGGAGCTTCAAGACCTGCTGCGCCGGACGATCGGGCCGGGCACCCTGCCCGCTGTGGCCCGTACGGCCGTCGGGCTGTGGCTCGCCGATCCGCGTACCCGCTCGCGGCGCGTCGCCGAGGTGCTCGACGTCGACGCGTCGGCGGTGGCGATCCACGAGGTGTGGGCGATCGTCTGCACGTCCCGCACCGACCTGCTCGACCGCGTGCTGGACCGGCCGCCGCGCGGCCGGTTCGTGGAGAACGGGAAGCGGTGGGTGCCCGGCCCGGCGCCGCGGGCACAGCGGTGGCTCCCCCGCCACCAGGAACGCTTCGTGGCGCTTCAGGCGCGCGTCGTCGCCGACTCCGGTCACCGGGTGTGGCAGCGGGCGGCGGCGATCCGGGCCGCCGCCGGGGCCGGCCCGGCCGGACGCGAGATGGTGCTGCGCCACGTCGACGCGTCCGAGGTGCCGGTCGCCGAGGCGGCGCTGGGCGCGCTGGTCTGGACCGACCGGCCGGACGAGGCGTTCCCGCTGCTGCTGCGGTACGCCGACGGCGACCGGGCGCGCGTCGCGCTGTACGCCGCCGGACGGGCCGCCCGCCACGTCCCGCCGGTCCGGCTGGCCGAGTTGCTGGGCGGGGTGCTCACCGGCGCCGCGAAGGTCACCGGCCGCAAGGAGGCCGCGCGGCTCCTGGCCCGCTACGCGCAGGTGGACGTGATGGTGGTGCTCGGGGAGGCGTACGCCGATCCGGGCACGCACCGCGACGTGCGCGCGGCGATCGTCTCCGCCGCCCGGCAGCGGCTGGGGACCGAGGCGGGCTGGACGGTTCTGCGCGCGGCGGTGCACGCCGGCCGGGAGGAGCGGCGGGCGGTGCTCGGCGCGTACCCGTCGGGGATCTCGGAGCGCCACCGCCGCGCCTACGCCGCGCTGGTGGTGCAGGCGTGCCGGGCCGACGACCGGGAGGTCCGGCGCGCGGCGTTCGACGCGCTCGGCGAGTGGTCGCCGTGGCTGACCGACGTCACCGACCTGGTCGTGGACCGGCTCACCGACCCGGACGAGACGACGCCGGCCATCGGGGTGGCGAACCTGCTGCGGGCCGGTGGCGACACGGCGTTCCGGGCCGCGCTGGCCCGGCTGGTGGAACGGGACGCGGCCGACGACGACCCGGGCGGCCCGGCCGCCGACCGGCCCGCCCGGCGGCGCGTCGAACTGCTCACGGAGGGCGCGGCCCTCTGGTCCGACAGCCGCCCCGCCGGCACCGACCGGGCCGGGCTGGTGGAGGCGGCGCGGTGGCTCGCCGGCCAGGACGGTTTCCTGGGTACGGCCACCGGGCTGCTCGTCGAACTCGGCCGGCTCGACGAGCTGGACGAGGTCGCCGCACTCTGCGCCGGCCGGCCCGTGGTAGCGGTCCGCACCGCGCAACGCGTCGGCGATCGCCTGCTCACCATGCGGCGGCGGCCCGATCCGGCGGCCCTCGCCGAGACGGTGGACCACCTCGCCGGGCGCGGAGACCTGGCCGCTGGCCTGTTCGCGGTGGCGCTGGTCGCGCACGGGTCGGAGTTCGGCTGGAAGACGCCGTGGCGGGACCTGCTCGTCGGGTTGCGCCGTCATCCGGACGCCGACGTACGGGAGGCCGCGTACACGCTCGACATGAGCTGACCACGCCGGGCGTCGTCCTATGCTCGGGGCGTGACGCTTCAGCGGATGGATCACGTCAGCGTCGTGGTGGACGACCTGCCGGCCGCGATCGCCTTCTTCACCGAACTCGGGATGGAGGTGGAGGGCGAGATGCCGGTCGAGGGGCAGTGGGTGGACCGGGTCAACGGCATCGACGGCGTGCGGGTCGACATCGCGATGATGCGTACGCCGGACGGCCACGGCAAGCTCGAACTGACGCGGTTCCGGGCGCCGGCACTCGTCGCCGCCGAACCGCCGGACGCGCCGCCGAACACGCTGGGCCTGCGGTCGGTCATGTTCGCCGTGGACGACGTCGACGACACGGTGGCCCGGCTGCGGGCCCACGGCGGTGAGCTGATCGGTGAAGTGGCGGAGTACGGGGACGTCTACCGGCTCTGCTACCTGCGCGGCCCGGCGGGCGTCATCGTGGCGCTGGCCGAGCAGCTGAGCTGACGCCTACCGCGCGTCGACGGCGGCCAGCACCGTCATCGCCTCGCGTTCGCGGACGGCCAGGTCGGCGAGGACCGCAGACGCGCGGGTCAGGTGGGCGGCGTCCCCGGTCCGCCCGGCGGTGGCGATGTGGTCGGCGACGGCGGTCCACAGCGGCGCGATGTCGGCGTACATGAGTTGTGCCCGGCGCAGGTGGGCGTCACCGGTGACGGTGGCGGCCTCGGCGAGGAAGTCCCGGTACATGGTGCGGAACAGCGCGCCGCCGGTGCCGCCGCGTTCCATCAGCGTCGCGGCGAGCGGGAGGTCGCGTGCCGGATCGGCGGCGCGGTCAAGCCAGCGGGTCACCCGGGCGGCGGCGGTGGCGATCCCCCGGTGGCCGAGGTTGGCGATCGGCGGGTCGAGGAACGCCCCGGCGTTGGCGCGTACCGCCGCGCGGACGGCGGCGTCCAGGTCCGGCGGGCCGCCGGGCGCGGTGAGCGTGTACGACAGGTGGCGCGCGGTCATCGGCCCGCGCGCGGCGCGGGCCCGGGCCAGGCTGTCCAGCGTGGTGGTCACCGCGCCGCCCTGCTGGGCGGTGTCGACCAGGTGGGCGTGTGAGTCGTCGTAGCCGTACACGGCGACTGTGTGCCCGCCGAAGTGGACCCGGGTGGTGAAGTAGTCCAGGTGGTACGAGTCCAGTTGCAGGCCGACCGGGTGCCCGGCGTCCAGCGCCTCGGTGACGTTCCGCCACGCCCTGGCCGCCGACGTCGTCTCCCGGACGCGCAGGTCCAACCCGAGGCGGCCGGCGGCGGCGCGGGTCACACACAGCGGCTTGGTGCGCCCGCCGAGGAACGGCACGTCCATGCCCTTGGCGTCCCAGTAGACGAAGCCGAGCCCTTCGCCGAGACCGAACAGCATCGGCTCGGACAGGTCCAGGCCCGCGTGCCGGGTCAGCACGCCGAGCGTGGTGGTCTCGCAGTGCACCCCGCCGGTCGGCGTCACGTCGTCGAGAATCACGTCGCCCCCTGTTCCGCCGTCACGGCGCTCGGATCGTGCGTCGCGGCGGCGCCCGGATCGTGCGCTCCAGCGGCGGTGCCCGGGGCGTCCCCGGAGGGCGGGGTCAGCAGCGGGCGCAGCGGTCCGTCGCCGGGGATGCCGGGCATCCGGCGGGCCACCCCGGCGAGCAGGTCGGCGGCCTGGACGCGCGGGTCGTCGCGCGAATCGGCCATCACCAGCCCGGCCAGCGGTGACGGACCGGCCGGGTCGACCGCGGCCAGTGCCGCCTGGAGGCGGCGCAGCCGGTCCTGGGTGAGCGCGCTCTGCTCGTCGTGGATCACCAGCACCGGCCGCCGGCCGCCGCTCCAGTGCAGGACGGTCTCGGCCAGCGCCGGCAGCAGCGGCTCCAGCGGTGGCGGGATCGTCCGGTCGCCCGCGTACAACCTGGCCTGCACCTCAGCCACCCGGGCCGGATCGAGCGCGTCGAGGACCGCGCCGGCCGCCTCGTCGCCGACGTGACGCCGTAACGCGTCCCGCGCGGCGAAGAACCGTTGCACGCTCCGGTCGTCCGCCCGATCCCGCCGCTTGGTGCGCAGCATCTCGACGACGGCGGCGAGGAAGACCGCCCAGCCGGGTCCGGCCGCCCGCCCGGCCCGGTGCAGCGCCGCCGCGGCCTGACGCCGGTCACCGGCGAGGCGGGTGCCCGCCGCGTACGACGGCTCGGCCAGCAGCAGGTCGACGACCCGGGTGGCGAGGAAGAACTCCTTGTCGACCAGGTGCACGTGCGCCCGGCCGCGCAGCGCGGACAGGAACCACTCCACCGCCTCGGCGGCCTCGCGGCGGCGCAGGAACTGCCGGGACTTGACCTCGTCGGGCGAGAACCGGAACCCGGACCGCAGCGTACGGATCAACGCAGCGGCCTCGTCACGGCTCAGGTCGACGCTGGCGTGGACGATCACCGGGGTGGCCGGATCGAGCAGGTTGGTCCCGGAGAAACCGGACTCGTCGCAGGCGATCTCCAGCACCGCGCCGGTCAGCGCCTCGCCGGGTGGCAGCCCACCCTGGAGCGGCAGCCTCGCACCCGTCGACCCGGCCATGCCGACCATGCTCGCCCACCCGGCCCGCGGCGGACCAGCGGTTAACCCGGATCGGGCCGGAGGCGGGTCGCGCCGGCTCATTCCAGCGGCCGGTAGATCGCCGCCAGACGCGGCAGGCGGGCGCGCATCTGCTCGTCGTCGCCGAAGTCGAAGTCCTCACCGGCCGGGTCGGCCGGCGCCGGGCCGGGGGGAGCAGCACGGTTGGCGGCGTCGAGCGCCTCCCAGAACGCGTCGGTGCCGGCGCCGGTCGCCTCGGCGTAGGCGTCGCCCGCCGCGCTCAGCACCGCCTCGCACTCGACCGCGTCGTCTTCCGGGTCGACGCCGGCCCCGGCGAGCGAGTCGGGATCGGCGACGGCCCGCTCCCAGACCGCCCGCCCCTGCGCGACCAGCCAGCCGCGGAAGTAGTCGAACCCGTCGTCCGAGCAGCCGCCGCGCATGAGATAGGCGGCCGCCCACAGGTCCCAGCGCCACGCCTCCAGATTCACGTCGTCGTACGCCTGCTCGAAGCCCACGATCGCTGCCGGGCTCAGCGTCGACAGCTCCGCGACGAGGTGCCGGGCCACCGCGTCGGCCCCCTCGGCGGTGACCGTCTCGCGGCCCGCGGCGCCACGCGCCCGCTCCACGATGTCCCAGAACGTCTCCCGATCCACGGCGGGACCGTACGCCGGCCCACCGACAAGCTGTCAGCGGCCGTGTCAGCGCCGTGTCAGGGCGGTGGCGGTACGGCCGCCCATGGTGGTCGCATGACGAGTTCAGCGATAACGGTCTCCGGGCTGCGCAAGGCGTACAAGGACAAGGTGGTGCTCGACGGCATCGATCTGGACGTCCCCGCCGGGACGATCTTCTCCCTGCTCGGCCCGAACGGAGCCGGCAAGACGACAGCGATCAACATCCTGACCACCCTGATCCGCGCCGACGCCGGGTCGGTGCGGGTGGCCGGGCACGACGTCGTCACCGAGGCCAAGGCGGTCCGCGCGGCGATCGGCGTGACCGGGCAGTTCGCGGCGGTGGACGAACTGCTGACCGGGCGGGAGAACCTGCAACTGATGGTCGACCTCGGCCCGCGCAACCGCGTGCCCGGCAAGCGGGTCGTCGCGGAGTTGCTGGAACGGTTCGACCTGGTCGAGGCCGCCGACAAGCCGGTGTCGACGTACTCCGGGGGCATGCGCCGCAAGCTGGACCTGGCGATGACGCTGGTCGGCGAGCCGCGGATCATCTTCCTGGACGAGCCGACGACCGGGCTGGACCCGCGCAGCCGCCGCACCATGTGGTCGATCATCAGGGATCTGGTGGCCGGCGGCGTGACGGTCTTCCTCACCACCCAGTACCTCGACGAGGCCGACCGTCTCGCCGACCGGATCGCGGTGCTCGACCAGGGCCGGCTGGTCGCCCAGGGCACGCCGGAGGAGCTGAAGCGCCGGATCCCCGGCACGCACGTGCGGTTGCGGTTCGGCACCGTCGCCGAACTCGACGCGGCGGCGCTGGTGCTGCCCGAGGCGGTACGCGACGAGGAGGCGCTGGCGCTGCGGGTGCCCGCCGACGGCGGAACCGCGGCGCTGCGCGCCCTGCTCGACCGGCTCGACGCGCACGCGATCAACGCCGACGACCTGTCCGTGCAGACCCCCGACCTCGACGACGTCTTCCTGGCCCTGACGGGCCGTACCCCGGAGGTGGCCGCCAGATGAGCAGAAACCACTCGGTCGTCATGCTGCGCCGCAACCTGACGCACCTGCGCCGCAACCCGACCTCGGTGTTCAACGCGGTGCTGATGCCGATCATCGTCATGCTGATGTTCGTGTACATGCTCGGCGACGCGTTCTCCGTCGGCGTCGACTACGTCGACTACGCGACGCCGGGCCTGATGCTGCTGGCGGTCTGCTACGGCCTCGGCGGCACCGCGACGTCGGTGAACTCCGACATGACCAAGGGCATCATCAACCGTTTCAAGGTCATGCACGTCTCCCGGGGCGCGGTGCTGACCGGCCACGTCGTCGCCACCATGCTGACGAACGTCCTCGCGGTCGCGGCCCTGGTCGGGGTGGCGTTCCTGCTCGGCTTCCGCCCGGCCGCCGATCCCCTGCACTGGCTCGGCGTGGCCGGCGTGGTGGTGCTGCTCAGCGTCGCCGTCAGCTGGTTCACAGTCGCGCTGGGCCTGTTCGCGAAGTCGCCGGAGTCGGCGGGCATGGCCTCCGTGCCGCTGGTCCTGCTGCCGTTCTTCAGCAGCGCGATCGTGCCCGCCGACAAGATGGGGCCGGGACTGCGGCAGTTCGCCGAGTACCAGCCGTTCACGCCGATCATCGAGACCCTGCGCGGCCTGCTCGACGGCGCGCCGTCGGCCGGCGACGTGATCCCCGCGGTCGTCTGGTGCGCCGGCATCGCTGTGGTCGGCTACCTGTGGGCGCGGTCCACGTTCACGAAGCGAGCGTGATCTCGACCAGCCGCTCCCAGCCGGTCTCCCGGCCCTGTGCGACCGCCTCGGCGAACTCCGCGTCGCCGAGGCGGTCGCGCGCCGCCGCCTCGATCCGCGGCACGTCGGGGTGGGCGCGGTCGGGCAGCCCGCGTACCGCGGTGGCGGCGCCGAGCAGCCGCGCCGCGTGGTCCGGCCGGTCCAGCCGCACCGCCAGGTCCGCGACACCGACGAGCACCTGCGCGGTCAGCGGCGCGTAGCCACCCTCGCGCGCCGCCCGGCACGCCGCCGCCCGATGGGTACGAGCCTGCTCGACGTCCTCGGCCAGGTAACCCAGCAGATCCTGGGTGCCCGCCCGGACACTCGCCAGGTCCGCCTCGTCGCCGAGCAGCGCCGACACCGACCGCAGCTGCGCGTACGCCTCGTCCGCGTCACCGTCGTGGCGGGCCAGGTACGCCCGGACCAGCGCCAGCTCGGCCAGCGCGCCCGGCCAGGCGACCCCCGCGGCGAGCCGGTGCGCCTCGGCCAGCGCGGCGGCGCTCGCCGTCTCGTCGCCGCCCAGCCGGTACAGCCAGGCCAGCCGCGCCCGCATCCGGATCACGTCCTCGACGGCGCCGACCTCGGTGACCGCCGTGACCGCCTGCTCGTAGTAGTCGCAGGCGGCGGCGACGTCACCGCGTACGGCGATCAGCTCGGCCAGCTCGCTGAGTGCGAGCGAGATCCCGAAGCGTTCACCGACCGCCCGGAACTCGGCGAGCGCCTGCCGCAGGCACGCCTCCGCCTGCGCCGCCTCGACGCCGAGGATGACCCGCAGCTTGCCCAGGTGCAGCCGGGCCAGCGCGCGTACCCACGGGTCCTCGTGGTCGAGCAGCGACTCCCAGGCGGGCAGCAGCGCGTCCGGCTCCCGCAGCATGCGCTCCATCGGCACGACCAGGGCCAGCTCCGGGTGACCACCGTGGCCTTCGCCGCTCAACCGGTACGCCTTGTGGATCCACTCGGCCGCGTGCTGCGCGTCGCCCGGCCCGGAGCTGAGGAACAGCACCACGAGTCCGTACACCACGGCTCGGATGTCGTCGGGCACGTCGCCGGGCGCCTCGGTGGCCGCGATGATCAGTTCCATGCCCTCGGTCCGGTGGCCGCCGAGCCACCAGTACCAGCCGGCGCCGGCCGCGAGCCGCATCGCCTCGCGCCCCTCACCCGCGGCGAGCGCCCCCCGCACGGCTGCGGTGATGTTGTCGTGCTCGGCTTCCAGCCGGGCGAGCCAGGTGAGCTGGTCGGCGCGGCGCAGCCGCGGCTCGGCGGTCTCGGCCAGCTCGGTGAAGTACGCCAGGTGCGCGCGACGGGCGAGGTCCGCCTCCCCCGCCTCGGCGAGCCGCTGCGCGGCGTACTCCTTGATCGTGCCGAGCATGCGGTAGTGCGGCGCGACGTCACCGGCGGCGACCAGCAGCGACTTGTCGGTCAGCGCGGTGAGCAGGTCGAGCACGTCGCCCGGCTCGACGGCGCCGCCGGCGCAGACCCGCTCGGCCGCGTCCAGGCTCGCCCCGCCGGAGAACACCGACAGCCGGCGCAGCACCGCGCGTTCGGCGTCGCTGAGCAGTTCCCAGCTCCAGTCGACCATCGCGCGCAGCGTCCGGTGCCGGGGCAGGGCGGTCCGGCTGCCGCCGGTGAGCAGCCGGAACCGGTCGTCGAGCCGGGTGGCGAGCTGGTCGACGGACATGGTGCGCAGCCGCGCCGCGGCCAGTTCGATCGCCAGCGGCATGCCGTCGAGCGCCCGGCAGATCCGCGCCATCGTCGTCGCGGTACGGGCGTCGAAGGCGAGGTCCCGGCGTACCGCCGCGGCCCGGTCCCGCAGCAGGCGCACGGCGGGCGACGACTCGACCTCGGCGATCGGGGCGTCGCCGTCCGGCAGGCCCAGCGGCGCGACCGGCCACAGCGCCTCCCCGGTGATGCCGAGCGGTTCCCGGCTCGTGGCCAGGATCCGCAGCCGCCGGCACTCGCCGAGCAGCCGGTGCGCCAGCGCCGCCGCCTGGTCGACGACGTGTTCGCAGTTGTCCAGGATCAGCAGCATCTCCCGGTCCCGGATCGCCGCGACGAGCCGGTCGGCCGGTTCCGCGCTGCCCGCGTCGCCGAGCAGCGCGTCGCGCAGGCCGAGCCCGGAGATCGTCGCCTGCACCACGTCCCCGCCGGCGCTGACGGCGGCGAACTCCACCAGCCACACGCCGTCCGGCAGGTCGCCCGTCATCCGGCGCCCGGTCTCCGTGGCCAGCCTGGTCTTCCCGGAGCCGCCCGGGCCGGTGAGCGTGGTGAGCCGGTGCTCGGCCACCAGCGTGCCGACCGCGGTGAGGTCGGCGTCCCGGCCGACGAAGCTGGTCAGCTCGGCGCGCAGGTTGGTGCGGCGGGTGTCCTCCCGGCGGACCGTCTCGCCGCGCAGCAGGGCGACGTGCAGCGCCGACAGTTCCGGCGACGGGTCGGCGCCCAGCGCGTCGGCGAGCGCGTCGGCGGTGCGCTGGTAGACCAGCAGCGCCTCGGTGTCGCGGCCGGCCGCGACGAGCGCGCGCATCAGCGCCGTGGCGAGCCGCTCGCGCACGGGATGGGCGGCCACCAGGTCGGTCAGCTCCGGGATCAGGTCGGCCTCCCGGCCGAGCCCGATCTCGGCGTCGTACCGGTCCTCCGTCGCGGTCAGGCGCAGCCGTTCCAGCCGGGTGGCCGCCGCGTCGAGCGCCGGACTGTCGGGCAGGCCGATGTCGCGCAGCGCGTCGCCGCGCCACAGGCCCAGCGCCTCGCGCAGCAGCCGTACCCGCTGCGGCCCGTCGCCGTCGCGGGCCCGGCGGACGAGACGCTCGAACCGTACGGCGTCGACGGCGTCGGGCTCGACGGCGAGCCGGTAGCCGTCGGGCAGCCCGTCGACGGCGCCCGCCGGCAGCGCCTTGCGCAGCCGGGAGACCAGCCGTTGCAGCGCGTTCGCGGCGTCGGCGGGCGGCTGCTCGCCCCAGATCCAATCGACGAGCGTCGCCTTCGGGACCACGCGGCCGGGCTGGAGCGCGAGGGCGGCCAGCAGCCCGCGCAGCCGCGCGCCCGGCACGTCGGCCGGTACGCCGCCGTCCGTGGTGACCTGGAACGGCCCGAGCAAACCGATCTGCACCCGCCGATCCTGCCACGCCCGGCGACCGGGTCCGGTCCGCCGCCCCCGCCGGTCAGGTGGCCAGGCGCAGGTGGCGGCGCTGCCGCAGCCGCACCGCGGCGGCCGCCACGACCAGCAGCGTGAGTGCGACAGCGAAGGCCAGCCCGTGGGTCAGGCCGCGGTTGAGGTAGCCGCCGTCGGTGTGGTCGACGGCGTACGTGGCGAGCTCGCGGCTGAACCAGAACGGCAACGCGCGGGTGGCGCTGCCCGCCGGGTCCATCACCATCTGGAGACCGACCACTGTGAGCAGCACCAGCGTGCCCTCCAGCTCGCGCGGCAGCACGGCGCTCAGCAGCAGGCCGAACGGCACCGACACGAACACGGTCAGCGCCATGATCAGGGCGATCGCGCCGTACCGGACGTCGCGCTGGTCGGCCAGGACGAGCAGGAAGTACGGAGTGGAGAGGAGCACGCCGACGGTCCACAGCGCGAGCAGCCGGCCGAGCACCAGGTGCCGGCTGCCGTAGCCGGAGAGCCGCAGGCGGGGTTCGATGCCGCGCGCCGCGCTGCCCGCGAACAGCGCGGCGGTGCTGAGCGCCCAGCCCAGGCCGAGGCAGACGAAGCGGATCGACTGCCCGAGGTGGTCGCCGCGGCGGCTCAGATAGAACGCCAGCGGCATCAGCAGCAGGATGACCAGCACGGTACGGCGGCGCAGCAGCTCGCGCAGGGCGGCCTCGGCCACCACCAGGGTCCGGCTCACGCGTCACGCTCCCCGGCCAGGTCGAGCACGACGTCGACGCGGTCGAGCTGGTTGAGCAGGTGGGTGACGACCACGACGGCCTTGCCGGCGTCGCGCCAGCGCCACACCTCGTGCCAGAAGTCGAGGTAGGTGCCCCTGTCGAACCCCTGGTAGGGCTCGTCGAGGAGCAGCACGTCCGGCTCGCCGAGCCGGGCCAGCACCAGGTTGAGCTTCTGCCGCGTGCCGCCGGAGAGGTGCCGGGCCTGGATGCGTCGCGGCGGTGTCCACTCCAGCCCGGCCGCCTCCGCGCGACCGGCCCGACGGGCCGCCGTCCGGCCCAGCCCCCGGCCGGCGCCGATCAGCACGAAGTGCTCGTCCGGGCTGAGGAACTCGGCGGTGCCGCCGTCCTGCGGGCAGTAGCCGAGCGTGCCGTGCACCTCGACGGTGCCCGCCTCCGGGCTCAGCAGGCCGGCGCAGATCCGCAGGAAGGTGCTCTTGCCGGCGCCGTTGGCGCCGACCACCGCCGCGATCTGGCCCGCCCGGACGGTGAGGTCGACCCGGTCCAGGACGGTCCGCCCCCGGTAGCGCTTGGTGATGCCGCGCGCGGCGAGCCGCACCGGTCCAGGCTGGCGGCGCGGCGGTCGCACGTCGGGGCCGCCGAGGCTGTCGACCACCGCCCGGGCGTACGTCTCCGGCGCGCCGAAGACCCGCAGCGGCGGCTCCCCGCTGTCGAGCAGGTGGGTGGCCGCCTCGGCGACGACGTGGCCGGTCAGGTCGGGCCCCACCCCGTGCCGGCGCAGCTCGCCGGTCAGGGCGGCGAGCCAGGGTTCGTGGTTCACCGCTTCGGCTCCTCGCGCAGTATCGTGCCCACGCTCGACGCGAAGGCGCTCCAGTCGATCGCGGCTGCCCGCAACGCCGCGCTGCCGGCCGGGCTGATCCGGTAGTACTTCCTCGCGGGCCCGGTCCCGCCCTCCCGCCAGTGCGCGGTGAGCAGGCCGGAGCGCTGCAACCGCAGCAGCACCGGGTAGAGGGTGCCGCCCTGCACGGCGCCCAGCCCGTGGGCCCGCAGCGCCTGGGACAGCTCGTAGCCGTAGGACTCGCCCCGGCTCAGCAGCGCGAGCACGCAGAGGTCGAGCACCCCGCGCAGCCACTGCGCCCGCCGTTCCTGGTTCATCCCGCTCCGCACTGTCCCGATCGGACGACATCCGGCGATGACGGTAGCGCCGCTACCTAGGTAGCGCAACCATCTAGTGGGGCCTCCTCCGGCCCGGCGAGGCTGATAGGTTGCGCCCTCCGCACGGGTTCGACGGGGGAATGCGCATGTCCGACACGGGGGCCGGATCCGAGCAGGGACCGGCGGGGGACGCGGAACAGCGGGGAGAGACCGCCTGGATGCGGCCGGCCGGCGAGCCGCCCGGCGTTCCCGGGCCGCCACCACCGCCCGCCACCGGGCCGGGTCACGGGTCGCCCGTTCCGGGTTACGGGCCGCCCATCGCTGGTCCGCCGTACGGTCCGGCCACGCCGGCTGCGCCGTTCGGGCCGTACCCGCCACCCGGCCCGCCGTCGTCCGGCCGCAGCCGCGGTCTGGTCGTCGCCGTCGCGGTGCTGAGCGTGCTGCTGCTGGTGGCGTGCTCGGGCCTGATCGGCGGCGCGTTCCTGCTGGGTTCCTCGCCCCGCGAGACGGCCGGGCGGGAGCCCGCCGCGCCGCCGGTGGCGCCCTGGCGGTCGTCCGGCGCGACGCCCACGCCGGGTGCGACGGCGAGCGCGGAGCCGTCGGCGCGCGGGCCGCAGCCGAGCGACTTCCCGGCGGCGCAGATCTCCGATCTGAACGACGTGTGCGACGGGGTTCTCTACTTCCCGCAGTCGCCGAAGCGCACCGGAGCGGCCCCGCACCCGGTGGCACTGCTCGTCGGCACCGACCTGGGCACGGGCAGCCGCCGCCACGACCAGGTCTACTACTACGACGAGGGCCTGTCGAAGCGGGTGGAACGGACCTGGGCGTCGGAGGACCCGAAGACCGTGCAGATGGTCGCCTGCCTGGATCGCACGAGCACCGGCGCGACGATCCGCAAGTGCCGCTACGACGACCCGAAGCCGGACACGCTGACGCTGCTGAAGGCCACCTACCGCCTGCGGGTGTACGAGGTGGCGACCGGCCGCCGACTGCTGGACAAGACCATGGGCGGGGACGACCAGCAGTGCCCGTACGTGGTCCTGTACGGCTCGGACAAGAAGATCTACGCCGAGGTCAGCCACCGATCGCTGCTCGGGGCGCTGCGCAACCTGGTGAAGCGGTAGGCGGGCGACGCCGGCCGCGGTCCACCCGGGACGATGTGGGGAAACCGGCCGCACGGCCCCTCGCGGACCGGCCGGGATGTTCGATACCATCGAACATCCCGGCGGACGTCCCGCCACCTCGACAGGAGGTCCCCGTGCGGCCCATGAACAGTCAGCCGCCGTCGGAGCAGGCCGGCTCCGGTGGCGCCGCGGACGAGAACACGCCCGCGGGCGTCGTCGGCGGCCGGATCCGGCGCTACCGCAAGGAGCGCGGGCTGACGCTGCGCGGCCTCGCCTCCCGCTCCGGGCTGTCCATCGGCTTCCTGTCCCAGGTCGAGCGGGGCATCTCCTCCATCGGGCTGACCGCCCTCGGCAGCGTCGCCAAGGCGCTCGACCGGTCGGTGGCCGACTTCTTCGACGCCGGCACCGCATCGCCGGACAGCACCGTCTCCTCGCTTCCCCGGCACTTCACGCTGACCAGGGCGGAGACGGCCGCCACGCAGTACGTGTCCGGGCAGCAGACCTACCGCATGCTCTCCGACCGCGGGCCGGACCTGGTGCTCGAACCGATGCTCGTGCACATCGCGCCGGGCGGGCGCCGGGAGAACGCGTACGGTCACCGGGGCGAGGAGTTCGCGTACGTCATCTCCGGCGAGCTGCTCTACGAGGTCGAGGGCGTCGAGCACCGACTGTTCCCGGGCGACAGCGTGCACCTGCGCTCGTCGGTGCCGCACCAGCTCTACAACGACACCGACGCGGTGACGACTGTGGTCTCGGTGGTCACGCCCCGCCTGTTCTGACCCGCGCCCCCGGGCACCACGAATCGCCCTCCGTGTTCACGTAGGTGAACCCGGAGGGCGATTCAGCGTCCGGCGTCAGCGGCCGAGGCGTGCGTCCACGGCGGTCATCGTGTCCTGCCAGACGGCCGAGGCCGGGTCGATGACGGCGAAGTGGTCCCCCGGCTGTTCGAGGTGGCGGATCTCGTCCCCGGCGGCTGCCGCCGCGGCGGCGTAGCGCCGGTTGGCGTCGACGAGGTCGAGGCTGTCCTCCGTTCCCTGCACGAGCAGTGTGGGCACCCCTGTCGGCAGGCGGAGCATCGGGTCGCTCTCGGCGTACCGGCGCGGTGCCGTCACCGGTGAGCCGCCCAGCGCCGCGGCGACCGCGCCGTCGCCGAGGTAGCGCCGCTCGCCCTCGGTGAGGTCGAGCACCCCGGCCAGCGACACCGCGAGCGCGACACGCGGCCCGCTCGTACGCGCGGCGAGGTCCGCCGCGGCGCGCAACGCGAGCTGCCCGCCCGCCGAGTGTCCCAGCACGACGATCCGGTCCAGGTCGACCAACCGGTCGCGGGCCGGTTCCCGCAACGCGAGGAGGCCCGCCTGCACGTCCTGTGTGGTCGCGTCCCAGCCGTGCCGGTCCGGACGCCGGTACTCCAGGTTCCAGCTCGCGTACCCGAGCCGGGCCAGGTCGACGGCGAGCGCGTCCATCAGGTCCGCGCCCCAGATGGACCGCCAGAACCCGCCGTGCAGCAGCACCGCGACCGGCGCCGGCCCGGCGTCCGGGGTGGACGGCAGCCGCAGGTCGCCCCACTGGTCCGGGTCCGGGCCGTAGGCGATCCGGGTGGCCGGCGCGCGGAGGCGGTGCACGGCGTGCCGGATCGCCCAGGTCAGGCCCCACAGTCCCCGCCCGGCCAGGTGGACCGCGCCGGGCACCGGCGGCTCGACTGTGAGGTCGTACCAGACCGCGCCGGACGGCTGCGCGCCGATCAGGGCACGGGCCGCAGCCGTGGGGCCGGGGAGCACCACCACCGGCTGGTCGGCCGTGGCGAGCAGCGCGCGCATCTCGTCGGCCGAGGCGGCGGTGACGACCTCGCCGGAGACGTCGAGTTCGGCGCAGGTGGCGGCGGTCGACGACGCCAGCAGGGCCGCGTCGGCCACCAGGCCGGGGCCGACCAGGACGGTGAGCCGCACCTGACTCACCTGCGCAGCAGCGGCAGGACGGCCGAGCCGAGCAGGTCGACGCCGCGCTCGTCGGTGAGGCCGTGCGGCGTACCGAACTCGACCCGGCGCACGCCCGCGTCGATGAGCGCCTGGGCCTGCGCGGCGACCTGCTCCGGGGTGCCGGAGAAGGCGAACCGGTCGAGCACGTCGTCCGGGATCAGCCGGCCCGCCGCCTCGTCCTCGCCCGCGTCGACCAGCTCGCCGACGCGCTTGACCAGGTCGTCGGGCATCTCGACGGTCGGGTCCAGCTCGGCCACCACGGCGAGGTACATGGCCACCTCGGTGCGGGCCTTGGCGCGGGCCGCCTCGCCGTCGGTGTCGACGACTGTCACGGCGCCGAGCACGATGCCGACGTCTGCGACGTCGCGTCCGGCCTTCTCCGCGCCGGTTCGCAGCCGTTCGCGGATCACCGGGACCATGTCCGGGTTGGCGCTGCCGCCCACCTTGATCTCGTCGGCGATCCGGCCGGCCAGCGCCGCGCCCTGCGGGCCCCACGCGCCGAGCAGCAGCGGCGGGTCGGGCCGCTGCACGTCGTAGCGCAGGGCGGTGCCGGGGGCGAGCGAGAAGACCTTTCCGGTGAAGCCGCTGCGGTCGCCGCGCAGCAGGCGGTAGACGACCTGGACGGCCTCCTCGATGGTGGTCAGCGGCCGCGGCTGCGGCAGGCCGACAGCGCCCAGCCAGGTTCCGCGGGCCAGGCCCAGGTAGGCCCGCCCGTGCGAGGCCAGGTCCAGGGCGGCGATCTGACCGGCGATCTCGTACGGCGCCATCGAGTACGGGTTCAGGCAGGCCGCGCCGAGGCGTACCCGTTCGGTCGCCTGTGCCATCTCCAGCAGCGGGAAGATCGGCGGCTGGTACATCAGGTCGCCGAAGACGGTGAGCACGTCGAAGCCGTGCGCCTCGGCGGCGCGGGCCAGCCGGGCGTAGGCGCCGGCCGGCTTGTCGCTCTGGAGGCCGAGTCCGATCTCGACGGTCATGTCAGGTCCGCCGAGTTCATCGTGCGCCGGCAGGTCCGTTCCACCTTCATGACGAGCCGCTCCTCCGGGTCGGGGCAGATGAAGTGGGAGTCCTGGGCCAGCCAGTCCCCCGGCGCCAGGTCACGCTGCTTGGCGGCGAGGAAGGGCAGCACCGAGGCGAGCGCGTACACGCAGAAGTGCTTTCCCTCGGGCAGCCGCAGGTGCGCGCTGTTCGTCAGTTCGAAGTGGTCGCCCACGGCCATGCCGCACACCGACCGGCCCTCGATCCGGTCGACTGTGACCTTCAGGTCGTAGATCTCCATGTCGCCGTCGGCGCTGTCGCTCACGGCCCCTCCCCCTCGTCGATCCGTACGATGATCTTGCCGGTGGTCCGGCGTTCGGCCAGTTCGGTGAGCGCCGCGGGCGCCTCGTCCAGCGAGACGACGCGGCTGACCGGCGGCCGGACCGCGCCGGAGGCGCACATGTCGAACAGTTCCTGGTACGCGGCCTCGACGGCACTGGCCCGCCGCCACGGGTACTGCGAGCCCCAGGACAGGCCGACGAGCGTCGCGTTCGCCGCCATCAGCCGCAGCGGGTCGACAGGCGGCGGTGCGCCACCGGCGGCGCCCACCGCCACCAGGCGTCCCTCGAACGCGAGGCACTCCCAGGAGCGGGCGAACACGTCGCCGCCCACCGGGTCCACGACGACGTCCACGCCCCGCCCGCCGGTGGCCGCGAGCACGGCGGCCACGAAGTCGTCCGCCGTGTAGTCGATCGCCACCTGGGCGCCGTGGTCGCGGCAGATCGCGGTCTTGGCCGGACCGCCGGCGGTGGCCAGGACCCGCGCGCCGCGGGCGACGGCCAGCTGGATCGCGGCGATGCCCACCCCGCCGGCGCCCGCGTGCACCAGCACCGTCTGCCCGGCCGTGAGACCGGATCGTTCCAGCGCGAACCACGCGGTCTGGTAGGTGACCGGCAGCGCCGCCGCGGTGACCGGGTCGACGGTGGACGGTCGCGGCACCACCACCGCGGCGTCCACGGTCACCGTGCTGCCGAGCGCGCCGCGCGGCAGCGCCGGGCAGGCGAGCACCTCCTGACCCAGCAGGTGCTCGGCCCCGGCGCCGGCGGCGACGACCCGGCCGGCCGTCTCCACGCCGGGTGTCATCGGCGGGTCCGGCCGCACCGGGTACTCGCCCCGGCAGAGCATGACGTCCAGGAAGTTCAGCCCGACCGTACGCACGGCGAGCTGCACCTCACCGGGGCCGGGCGGCGGGTCGTCGGGCAGGTCGGCGACCGACAGCACGTCCGCCGGCTCACCGGTCCGCCCGGCGACCAGCCGCCGGATCACGCCGCGCCCACCGGTTCCCGGACCAGCTCGGCGTGGTGGTGCACGATCACCCAGCGGCCGTCGATCCGGCGCACCACGTCGGTGACCCGGGTGATCTCCGGCTCGTCGTCCGGGCCGAGCTGCGAGACCAGCTCGTACCGGGCCACGCCGAAGTCCTCCCACACGTCGATGCGCTTGTCCCGCGGGGCGAGCACCGCCAGCCGGGGCCGCTGCCCGGCGGCGTCCCGCCGGGCGCGGTACTCGTCCAGCTCGGCCCGGGTCCGCAGCGGTCCGGGCAGGTGCGTCTCCCAGGTGGTCACCTCGGAGTCCAGGTGCGTGTCGAACCGCTGCTGGTCCCCGGCGAGGAACGCGTCGTACATGTCGTCGATGCCGGCGGCGATCTCCGCCGCGCCTGCCTGCGCGAACGTCATCGCGTCTCCTCCTGGTTACGGTCGTCGCGGGCGATCTGCCCGCCCTTCATCACCCACCGCACGTCCCGGAAGGCCGAGGTGTCGGCCAGCGGGTCGGCGTCCGTCGCGATCAGGTCGGCCAGCTTGCCGACCTCGACAGTGCCGAGATCGGATTCCGCGCCGAGCCACCGGATCGGGCCGAGCGTGCCGGCGTGGATGGCCCGCGCCGCGCCGATCCGCTCGGACATGTACTCCAGCTCCCGGATCGAGGCGGTGGTGCCCTCGAACTCCCAGAACGGGGGGACGTCGCTGCCGAGCAGCACCTCCACGCCCGCGGCGATGGCCATGTCGAAGCTCTCCAGGTGCCGGGGGCCGGCGCCGAGCGACCGGCACTGCATCCACTCCGGCACGCCCAGCTCGTCGAAGAACTCCTTGCAGCGCGTCACCAGCAGCGTCGGCACGAGCGCCGTGCCACGCTCGGCCATCCGCGCCGCGACCTGCGGGGTGAGCTGGTAGCCGTGCTCCACGCAGTCCAGCCCCAGCTCCACGGCCGCGGCGATCACATCGGCGGGCCCGGCGTGCGCGGTCACCCGGCGGCCCCACGCGTGGGCGGTCTCGATCGCCGCCGTCATCTCGTCGGCGAAGAGCTGCGGCGTGTGGATGCTCTCGTGCTCACCGGCGATGCCGCCCGAGATCATCACCTTGATCAGGTCCGCGCCGGCCTTGATCTGGCTGCGCACGCCCTGTCGGAAGCCGACCGGGCCGTCGCACTCGAGCGTGTCGTTGCCCTCGTGGCCGTGCCCGCCGGTGCACACCAGCGCCCGTCCGGCGGTGTAGATGCGCGGACCCGGGACACGCCCGGCGTTGATCGCCCGCCGCAGCGCGAAGTCGGCGTGGTCCTTCTCCGCCACGCAGCGCACGGTGGTCACGCCGGTGTGCAGCGTGCGCCGTGCCCCGTCGGCCATGTAGTGGGCGAGGTCGTACGCGCCCATCCCCTTGACGTCGTCGCCGGCGGAGCCGGGCAGCGACAGCGAGAAGTGGGTGTGCATGTTGACCAGGCCGGGCGTCACGTACGCGCCGTCGAGGTCCACCTCGGTCAGCCGGCCGGCGGCCCGCGCCTGCTCGGCCACCTCGGCGTACGGCCCGACGGCGGCGATCCGGTCACCCCGGACCCACACCCCGGCGCCGGTCACGGGCGCCATGCCGTCCACCACGCGGGCGTCCAGCACTGTGCAGTTGCCGAGCAGCACGCTCGGCTGTTCGGGCGAATAGGCGGCACTCACGCGATCACTCCATAAACGTCTCGGGCGGCCCGCGCGGAGACGTAGCCCTCGGCCACGTCCCGTCGCACCGCCTCCGGATCCCGACTCCTCGGGTCACCGTGCCCGCCGCCACCGGCGGTCAGCAACGTCACCCGATCCCCCACCGCCACCGCGGTACGCCGTGTGCTCACCCGGTGCTCCCGGTCCGTGCCCGGGAAGACGACCACCTGGTTCGGCTCCGGCTGCTCGCCGCCGGCCAGCGCCCACGGCGCGCTCTTCGTCTTCTTGATCACCGACAGGAACTCACCCGGCGTCACGAACCGGATGTCCCGCCGCAGGCCGCACCCACCCCGGAACCGGCCGGCGCCACCGGAGTCGGTACGGATCTCCAGGCGCTCGAAGAACATCCCGGTCTTCGACTCCAGCACCTCAACCGGCGTGTTGCGCGCCTGGGTCTGGCACAGGTGGTTCGCCGGTCCGATGCCGTCGTGCCGGGGCGTGCCGCCCCAGCCGACCGGGTCGTTGTTGCTGACCGCGAACATGTCGCCGGTGTCCGGGTGCCGGCCGACCATCATGAACCCGGGCACGTCGCCCCCGGAGGAGGCGGCCAGCCGGTCCGGCATGCCCTGCGCCAGCGCCTTGAGGATCAGCTCCAGCGCGACGGTGCCGGTCCACTGGGTGAACGTGGCGGCCGGATACTGCGCGTGGAACAACGTACCGGGCTCGGCGCGTACCCGCAGGGGCGCGAAGTGCCCGGCGTTGGTCTGCTCGTGCGGCGTGGTGACGCCCTTGAACGCGACCCGGCAGGTGGCGATGGTCGCGCCCAGCGGCAGGTTCACCGGCCCGGGCACCGCCGGGGACGACCCGGCGAAGTCCACTGTGAACTCGCCGTCGGCGACAGTGACGGTGACCCGCATCCGGATCGGATCGTCGCTGACGCCGTCGTCGTCGAGCCAGTCCTCGGCGGTCCAGCTGCCCTGCGGCAGCGCGGCCACCGCCTCCCCGGCGCGCTGCGCGGCGGCGTCGATCACCCGGTCGACGACCGCGTCGACCACCGCCGGACCGTAGTCGCGGTACAGCTCGGTCACCCGCCGCTCACCGGTACGCAGCGCGGCGATCTGCGCGTTGAGGTCGCCGAGGACGAGTTCCGGCATCCGTGAGTTGAACCGGATCAGCTCGTGGATCTCCGGCACCGGCTCGCCCCGGGAGTACACCTTCGTGCCGGGGAAGATGATCCCCTCCTGGTGCATGTCCGTGGAGTCGAGCACGTAACCGGGATCCTTGGCGCCCAGGTCCATCCAGTGCGCCCGGATGCACAGGAAACCGATCAGCTCCTCGCTGTCCGGCAGCACGACCGGCGCGAACATCGTCGCGTCGTACGTGTGCGCCGCGTTCCAGTACGGGTAGTTGAGCAGCACCACGTCGCCGCGGTGCAGGTTCTCCACGCCGACGTACTCGACGCCCTTGCGCAGGGAGTAGTCGTTGGCGCCGAGGAAGCGGGACAATCCCGTGGACTCCGCGACCAGCCGCAGCCGCCGGTCGTAGACGGAGATGCCGAAGTCGTACACCTCGTAGATCACCGGGTTGAACGCGGTGCGCACCAGCGCGGCCCGCATCTCCTCGGCGGCCGAGACGAGATGGCTGCGGACGACCTCGACGGTTGCCCCGTCGACCGTCGGCTCACCCATCGACGTCCACTCCGTAGACGTCCCGGGCCGCCTCCGGGGAGACGTAGCCCTCGGCCACGTCGCGCCGGACCGCCTCGGGGTCGCGGCCGCGCGGGTCGCCGTGCCCACCGCCACCGGCGGTCAGAAGGGTGACCCGGTCGCCCACAGCGACCGTCGTGCGCTTGGTGCTCACCCGGTGCTCGCGGTCGGTGCCCGGGAACACCACGATCTGGTTCGGCTCCGGCTGCAAGCCGCCGTCGAGCGCCCACGGCGCGCTCTTCGTCTTCTTGATGACGGTGAGGAACTCACCGGGCGTCACGAACCGGATGTCCCGCCGCAGGCCGCAACCACCACGGAACCGGCCGGCGCCACCGGAGTCCTCGCGGATCTCCCAGCGCTCGAAGAACATCCCGGTCTTGGCCTCCATGACCTCGATCGGGGTGCCCCGGCCGGTGCTGCCGGAGACGTGGGTGGCGGCGTCCATCCCGTCGTGCTGCGCGGTGCCGCCCCAGCCCACCAGGTCGTTGTTGCTGACCGCGAACATCTTCCCGGTGTCCGGGTGCAGGCCGACCATCATGAAGCCGGGCACGTCGCCGCCGGAGGAGGCGGGCAGCAGGTCCGGCATGCCCTGGGCCAGCGCCTTGAGGATCAGCTCCACCGCGACGATGCCGGTCCAGAGCGTGAACGTCGGCTGCGGGTAGACGGCGTGGAACAGCGTGCCCGGCTCGGCCCGCACCTCCAGCGGCGCCACGGTGCCGGCGTTCGACGGCTCGTCCCGGGAGGTGAGCGACTTCAGCACGACCTTGCAGATCGCCTCGGTCGCGCCGAACGGCATGTTGATCGGGCCGCGGGTGGCGGGCGCCGAACCGGCGAAGTCGACGACGAAGCGCCCGTCGGCGATGGTGACGGTGACGCGCATCTTCACCGGGTCGTCGCTGATGCCGTCGTCGTCCACCCAGTCCTCGGCGGTCCAGGTGCCCTGCGGCAGCGTGGCCAGCGCCGCGCGGGCGCGGGCCTCACCGTCGGTGATGATCCGGTCGATCGCCTGGTTCACGGTGTCCCGGCCGAACTTCTCGATGATCTCCAGCATCCGCCGCTCGCCGGTGCGCAGCGCGGCGATCTGCGCGTGCAGGTCACCCAGCACCGCGTCCGGCATCCGCGAGTTGAACCGGATCAGCTCGTGGATCTCGCGCACCGGCTCGCCCCGGGACACGACCTTGGTGCCCGGGAAGATGAGCCCCTCCTGATGCATGTCGGTCGAGTCAAGCACGTAGCCGGGGTCCTTGGCGCCCAGGTCCATCCAGTGCGCGCGGACGCAGAGGAAGCCGACCAGGTCGCCGTCCGCGTCGGGGTCCGCCTCGTCCGGCCGGAACACCGGCGCGAACAGCGTCGCGTCGAACGCGTGCGCCGCGTTCCAGTACGGGTAGTTGAGCAGCACCACGTCACCGCGGTGCAGGTTCTCCCGGCCCACGTACTCCACGCCCTTGCGCAGCGAGAAGTCGTTCGCGCCGAGGAAGAACGTCAGCCCGGTGGCCTCGGCGACCAGCCGCAGGTCGGCGTCGTACATCGACAGGCCGAAGTCGTGCACCTCGTAGATGACCGGGTTGAAGGAGGTACGGATGAGGGTGGCCCGCATCTCCTCCGCGGCCGACAGCAGATAGCTGCGGACGACCTCGACCTGGGCTCCGTCCAGCGTGGTCATGCGGCTTCCTCCAGGGTGACGAGCAGGTATCCGTGGTCGTCGACGGTGACCCGCTGGCCGCTGGGCACCACTGTGGTGGAGGTGCCCTCGTCGATCAGCGCCGGTCCGTCGAAGGTGTCGCCCGGCTCCAGGCGGGCCCGGTCGTAGACCGCGAACGGCACCACCGCCTGCTGCCCGAAGTCGTAGGCGTCGCGGTGCGCCAGCAGCGCCTGCGACGGGTCGCCGTCGCCGCGCGGCAGGGTCTCCAGCTCCGGCCGGTCGGTGCGCCCGATGCCGCGTACCCGCAGGTTGAGGATCTGGAGCGGGTTGCCCATGGTGTGGCCGTACCGGGTGCGGTGCGTCTCGTCGAACGCGGCGCGGATCGCGTCACGGTCCAGCTCACGCCCGACGGTGACCATCAGGCTGTGCTCCTGGCCGAGGTAGCGCAGCTCGAACTGCCGCTCCAGTACCGCCTCGCCGACCGGCACGCCCTGCGCCACCAGCGACGCGACCGCCTCGGCCTCAACGGCCTTGAACAGCTGCTCCAGCTCCGACAGGTCGGCGTCGTCGAGCGTGGCCATCACGGTACGGCTGAAGTCGTTGACGATGTCGGCCGAGAGCATGCCCCAGGCGGAGAAGCCGGACGGCGCGAACGGCACGACCACCTCGCCGATGCCCATCTCCCGGGCCAGCAGCGGTGCCAGCAGCGGGCCGGCGCCACCGAACGCGAGCAGCGCGAACTGCCGGGGGTCGTGCCCCCGCTCGACGGTGATCTGCCGGACCGCGCCCACGGTGCGGGCCAGCAGCACGTCGAACACTCCCGCCGCCGCGTTCTCCACGCTCAGGCCGAGCGGATCGGCGAGCTGCTCCTGGATCGCGGCGCGCGCCTCGGCATCGCGCAGCCCCATGGTGCCGGCGAGGAAGCGGTCCGGGTCCATGTAGCCGAGCACCACCGCCGCGTCGGTGACAGTCGGCTTGGTGCCGCCACGGCCGTAGCAGACCGGGCCGGGGTCGGCGCCGGCGCTCTGCGGGCCGACCTTGAGCAGGCCGTGGTCGAGCCAGGCGATCGAGCCGCCGCCGGCGCCGATGGTACGGATGTCGTACGTCGGGATGAGCAGCGGGAAATGCTCCAGCTGGGCCTCGTACGCGGCGACCGGGTTGCCGCGCTCGATCACGCAGGCGTCCAGGGAGGTGCCGCCGATGTCGAACGTGAGCACGTTGTCGCGGCCCAGCTCGGAGGCGACGTAGGCGGCACCGACGATGCCGCCGGCCGGGCCGGACAGCACTGTGTGCGTGGGGGCGGTCTTGGCGACCGCGCTGGTCATCGAGCCGCCGCCGGAGCGCATGATCAGGAAGCGCCCGGAGAAGCCGCGCTCGGCCAGGCCGGCCTCCAGCTCGTCCACGTACCGCTCGAAGATCGGCCGGATGTACGCCTCCAGCACCGTGGTGCTGGTGCGCTCGTACTCCCGGTACTCGCGCACGATGTCGGTCGACAGCGACAGGCTGACCTCGGGGAACTCCTCGTGGATCAGGCGCGCGGCCTCCCGCTCGTGGCTCGGGTCGAGGAACGAGTGCAGGAAGCAGATGGCGATCGAGGTGACCTGCTGGTCCACCACGAGCGTGCGGGCGGCCTCCCGGACGCTGTCCGGGTCCAGCGGCTCCACCACGCGGCCCCGGTAGTCCAGCCGGCCCCGCACACCGGCGGTGAAGCGGCGCTGCACCAGGCTCTCCGGCCGCTGGTACTGGAAGTCGTACATGTGGTCGGACGGCACGTTGCCGCGGCCGATCAGGAAGACGTCCCGGAAGCCCTCGTTGGTGATGATGCCGGTACGGCCACCACGGCGTTCCAGCACCGCGTTGAGGCCGAGGGTGGTGCCGTGG
The DNA here is from genome assembly GCF_007827625.1 of Micromonospora sp. CNZ297. Lineage (NCBI taxonomy): Bacteria > Bacillati > Actinomycetota > Actinomycetes > Micromonosporales > Micromonosporaceae > Micromonospora > Micromonospora sp. CNZ297. The sequence continues at coordinate 466,210 of NZ_VISU01000003.1, forward strand.
ATGAACAGCTCCACCTCGGACAGGTCGGTGCCGAGCGCGGTGATCGCGTTGAGGACACCGTCCGCAGGCCGGGCCGGGGTCGTGGCCGCCTTGCGGAACCGGACCCGGTTGGTGCGAGTGTCCAGCTCCATGGCGTCCACGAAGGTCCCGCCGATGTCGACGGCGAGCCGGATGGGGCGACGGGTCATGGCGTGACAGCCTGCCTTCCGATGAGGGCGGGAAGCTCGGGAACGCGCCAGCAGGCGGCCCGGCTCTCGCCGTACGACTGAAGCTCCTGCTGCTCCGCTCGGCACCGGTCGGTGACGAACGGGCACCGGGCGGCCAGTGGGCACCCGGTCGCGGCGTCGGCTTCCTCCAGGTCCTTGACCAGCTCGACGGCCTCGCCGTCGGACCCGGTCGTCCCGCCGAGGCGGGGGGCGCTGCCCAGCAGCGCGCGGGTGTACGGGTGCCGGGGCGTGTCGAAGACGACGTCCACCGGCCCCTCCTCGACGACCCGGCCGAGGTAGAGCACCACGACGCGGTCGGCGAACCCGCGCACGGTGGCCAGGTCGTGGGAGATGAACACCGAGGCGCGTTCCGCGTCGGCGGCCACGTCGGCGATCACGTCGAGGATCTGCGCCTGGACGGTGACGTCCAGCGCCGAGGTCGGCTCGTCGAAGACGATCAGGTCCGGCTCGCCGACCAGCGCGCGGGCGATGCCGATGCGTTGCGCCTGACCGCCGGACAGCTCGTGCGGGTAGCGCTGGAGGATCGACCGGTCCAGCTCCATCCGGTCCAGCACGGCGGTGACGCGCTCCTCCCGCTGCGCCGGGGACAGGCCGGCGGCGCGCAGCGGCTCGGCGATGGAGTCGCCGACGGGACGGCGCGGGCTGAGCGAGCCGATCGGGTCCTGGAACACGAGCTGCGCCCGGGTCCGTGCCCGGCGCAGTGCCCGGCCCCGCGGACGGGGGCGGCCCGGCTGCTTGACCAGTGCCTGCCCGGCGACCGTGACGGTGCCGGACGTGGGCGCGACCAGGCCCATCACGAGCTTCGCGAGGGTGCTCTTGCCGCAGCCGCTCTCGCCCACCACGCCCAGCGTCTCGCCCGGCCCGAGCCGCAGCGTGACGCCGCGCAGCGCGTGGTGCCCGCCGGAACCGAACCGGCTGCGGTAGACGACGTGCGCGTCCTCGATCTCCAGCACGGCGGGCTTCGCGTCCGCGCCGGCCGAGACCGCGCCGGACGCTGCCGGCGTGTGCGACGCCTGCGGCACGTCGGCGTCCAGCGGCCGGGTCTGCGGGTGGAAGCAGGCGAGCGACCACTCGCCGCCACCGGGTACCGGCACTGTGGCCGGGCGCCGGGACGAGCAGGTGCCGTCGGCGTGCGCGCACCGGGCGACGAACGGGCAGTTGTGCGGCTCCTGCGTCAGCAGCGGCATGGCGCCGGGGGTGGCGACGACCGGCCGGCCGCCGACGTCCGGCACCGAACGCAGCAGCGCCCGGGTGTACGGGTGCGCGGGCTCCCGCAGCACCTGCGCGGCCGGTCCGCTCTCCACCACGGTGCCGGCGTAGAGCACCACCACCCGGTCGCAGACCTCCGCGATGGAGGCCAGGTCGTGCGAGATCAGCAGGACGCCCCGGCCGTCGGTGTCGGCGGCGTGCCGGAACTGACGCAGGATCTCCCGGGTCAGGGTCACGTCCAGGCCGGTGGTCGGCTCGTCGGCGATCAGCAGCTCCGGCGCGCAGCCGGTGGCCAGCGAGATCATCACCCGCTGGGCCATGCCGCCGGACAGCTCGTGGGCGTACGCGTCGAGCCGCCGCTGCGGGCTGCGGATGCCGACCGCCTCGAACAGCTCGCGCGCCGCCTCCCGGGCCCGGTCGCCGGACATCTCCTGGTGGGTGGCGAGCCGGTCGACGAGCTGCTTGCCGATGGTGCGGGTGGGGCTGAGCGCGCCGCGCGGGTTCTGGAAGCAGATCGCCACCCCGCGCCCGCGGTGGGCGGCGAGCGCGGTGTCGTCCATCCGCAGCACGTCCGAGTCGCCGAACAGCACCCGGCCGGTGGCGTGCGAGCCGCCGGGCAGCAGCCCGACGACGGCGCGGGCCACCATGCTCTTGCCGCCGCCGCTCTCTCCGACCAGGCCGACGACCTCGCCGGGCCGGACGGCGAAACTGACGCCGCTGAGCGCGGCGACCTGCCGGCCGGGCCGGCGGATCGTCACGGAGAGGTTCTCGATCGACAGCATGGTCACCGCCGCTTCGCGTTCGCGCGGTCCTGCAGGCCTTCGCCGAGCAGGCTGAACCCCAGGACGCAGACGAACAGGGCCAGGCCGGGCGGGACCGAGGTCCACCACCGGCCGCCGACCACGTCCGCGGCACCCAGGCTGATCATGGCGCCCCACTCCGCCTCGGGGATGCTCACGCCCAGGCCGAGGAAGGAGAGCCCGGCCAGGGTGAGCATGGCCCAGCCGCAGTTCAGCGGCGCGATCACCCGGACCGGGGTGAGGCTGTTGGGGAGCAGGTGCCGCCAGAGCACGCCGATCGGTGACGCCCCGGAGGTGATCGCGGCGTCCACGAACGGCAGTTCCCGCAGCGACCGCACCTCGGCGCGGACCAGCCGGGCGTACGCCGGCGCGTTCACCGCCGCGATCGTGATGATCAGGTTGATCGTGCCGTTGCCGAGCAGCGCGGCCACCGCGAGCGCCAGGATGAACGTGGGGAACGACTGGAAGATGTCGACCACCCGCATCAGCACGTCGTCGAGCCAGCCGCCGAAGTAGCCGGCGACCAGGCCGAGCAGCGTGCCGACGACCACCGCGAGCGCCACGGCGGCCAGCGCGATGCCCAGGTCGAGCCGGGCGGCGTAGAGCACCCGGCTCCAGATGTCCATGCCGTTGCCGTCGGTGCCGAGCAGGTGGCTGCCGCCCGGCGCGACGAGCGTGTTCGCCGCGTCGATCTCGGTCTCGCCCCACTGGCTCAGCAGCGGCGCGAACACCGCCAGCAGCGCGACCACCGACAGGATGCTCGCCCCGGCGATGATCATGCGGCGGGCGAATCGGCTGTCCCGGTCGCCGCCGGGCACGACCACCGGCGCGGCGGCGGGACCGTCGGGGACGGTTCGCAGCTCGGCCATCAGAGCCTCACTCTCGGGTCGAGGATCGCGTGGACCACGTCGGCGATGAGGAACACCAGCACGTAGCACAGCGCGATGACCAGCACCGACGCCTGCACCACCGGGTAGTCCCGGTAGAGCAGGCCGCGCAGGGCCCACTGGCCGAAGCCCTGCCACGAGTACACGTACTCAACGAGCACGGTGGAGCCGATCGCCGTACCGAAGACCAGCGCGGCCAGCGACGGCAGCCGGACCAGCGTCGCCCGCAGCAGGTAGCCGTAGTGCAGCGTGCGGTCGCGCAGCCCGTGCGCCTTCGCCGCGGCGTACGACTCCGAGTGCAGCACCTCCAGCGCGGAGGCCCGGACGCTGCGCAGCAGCGGGGCGACCACGCCGACCACGAGGGTCAGCACCGGCAGCACCAGGTACGCCGCGGCCGAGGCGATCGCCGGCCCGTTGGCGGTGAGGACGGCGTCGACGAGGTCGGCGCCGGTGAGGGGGGTCAGGCCGGTGTCCGGGTCGACGCGGCCGTTGGGGGCCGGGAACCAGCCGAGGATGCTGTAGCCGACGAGCACCAGCACCAGGCCGAGCCAGAACTCCGGTACGGAGTTGCCGACCAGCGCGAAGATCCGGACGCTGTGGTCGCCGGCCCGGTTGGCCCGCTTGGCCGACCAGATGCCCAGCACCGTCGCCACCACGAGCGCGATGCTCACCGAGATGACGACGAGTTCCAGGGTCGGACCCACCCGCAGCGCCATCTCCGAGCCCACTGAGCTGCCGCTCTGGATCGACGTCCCGAAGTCACCGGTCAGCAGCCCGCCGAGGTAGTCGAGGAACTGCTGCCACAGGGACTGGTCCAGCCCGAAGCGGGCACGGGCCGCGGCGGCGTCCTCCTCTGTGGCGTTCTGCCCGAGGATGCTGCGGACCGGGTCGCCCGGCAGCACTCGGACCAGGAGGAAGGCCAGGACGACCACTCCGAGCAGAACGGGGATCAGCTGGAGTAGTCGCCTGACGACGAACCGGAAGATACGCATGGGTGGGTGAGGTCCCTAGGCCGAAGCGCTCAGGTAGCGCAGGCGGGCGAGGCCGTCCATCGGCTGCACCCAGCCGGCGACGGACTCCCGGACGGGCAGGTTGAAGTTGGGCTGGCAGATGACCACCCACGGCACGTCGGCGGCGAGGATCTCCTGGACCCGCTTCCACAGCGCGTTGCGGGCGGCCGTGTCGACAGTGGTGTGCGACTTCTCGTAGATCTGCTCGATCTCCGGGTTGCTGTAGTTCGAGTAGTTGAGGTTGGCGCCCTTGACGAAGCTCGTCGCCAGCATGTACTCGACGTCGTCCACCCAGAGCTGCCCGGAGGTGATCTGGAGCGGGATGTTCTTCTTCGTCCGCCGCTCGCCCAGGGTGGCCGGGTCCAGCGGGGTCAGCTTGAGCCGGATGCCGGCCTTCGCCGCCTCGCCCTGCACCTGGACGGCGATCTTCTGCTGCTCCTCGTTGTCGGCCTCGAAGACCAGCTCGGAGTCGAGCGACGCCCGGCCGGCGGCGGCCATGGCGGCCTTCGCCTTCTCCAGGTCGTAGGTGAACGGGTAGCCGCTCTCGTCGTAGCCGGGCATGTCCAGCGGGACCGGGCTCTTGGCCGCGCGGGCGTCGCCGCCGTACACGTTGTTGATGATCTGCTCGTAGGGCACCGCGTACGCGAGCGCCTTGCGGATGTTCACGTCGTTGAACGGCGCGGCGGTCACCGACATCTGGATGGCGACCTGGCGGTTGCTGGCCGCCGAGATGACCTTGATGCCGGCCGCCTTCTTCAGGTCCTGGATGTCACGCTGGCTGATGCCCAGGGCGATGTCGATGTCACCGGCCTGGAGCTGGAGCCGCTGGTTGGAGGCGGCCGGCACCACGGAGATCCGGATGGTCGGCGTCTTGGCCGGGTCCGGGCCCGGGTAGCCGGTGTTCGCGCTGAGCTCGATCTCCTGGCCCTGGGTGGCCTTGGCGACGTTGAAGTAGCCGCCGGTCGGCGGGTTCTTCGCGAACCACTCCTTGGCCCAGGGGTCGCTGCCGCTGGCGTGCTTCTTGGCCTCGACGGAGTCGAAGACGTACAGCGAGATCGCCTGGATCTGCCGGGTCAGCGCGCTCGGGAACGCCTGGTGGAACTCCACCGTGTAGTCGTCGACGACCTTGACCTGGTCCGCGCTGGTCAGGCCGATGGTGCGGTAGACGCCGGCCACGTTGGCCTGGGCGGCGAACGCGCGGTCCTTCGACCACTTCACGTCGGCGGCCTTCATCTCGTTGCCGCTGGCGAACTTGACGCCGCGACGCAGCTTGAGCGTCCACACCTTCTGCTCGGCGTCCGGCTCGAACGACTCGGCGAACGTCGGGGTGATGTTCTGGGTGTCGAGGATCTGGCTGCCGCCGGCGTTGGTGACCCCGTAGTCGATCAGGTACGGGAAGACGTTCTTGTAGAGCATCAGCGCGGTCAGGTCGAAACCGACGAAGTCCTGGTCCCAGCTCGACAGATAGCTGGAGACGGCGATGCGCAGCGTCTTGGCGGAGGCGCCGCCGGACTTGCCGTCCGTGGACTTGCTGCCGCTGTCCGCGGCGCAGGCGCCGGTGGCGAACAGGAGCGCGACGCTGCCACCCAACTGCAGGACGCCGCGGCGGGAGAGCGCGGGCGAGGAGGCGCCCGGACGGGGTGAACGAGCCATGAGAAGCCCTCCTAGAAGCACGAGGCGAATGGCCCGAGCTGCGGACCTACCTGGTGTTCTACCGGATTAGGCACGAGTGAACAATAGGGTGAACGGTGTTCACTGAACACGCCCGCACTGTGAAATTAGAGCGCTCCCGAAGTGCGGGATGACCCCGGCGTCAGCGTTCACATGAGTTCACCGAAACGTTACGTACGACGGATCGAACGGGGCCGGAAACGCCGATGACCCCGGGAGGGACACCCGGGGTCATCGTGCGCGCGGCGGTCCGCGCGGATCAGGGGCGGCCGGTCTCCTCGGACGCGCCGGTGATCATCGAGACGATCTCGTTGCGACTGGTCCCGGTGATGTCGCGGACGCCGACCTGGCGTCCCCGGCGCAGCACCGCCACCCGGTCGGCGATACGGAACACCTGGTCCAGGTTGTGGCTGACGACGAGCACGGCGGCACCACGTTCCCGCAGCTTCAGGATCAGCTGCTCCACCTTGGCGGTCTCGGCCACGCCCAGCGCCGCTGTCGGTTCGTCCATCAGCACCAGGCCGCTGGCCCAGTGGGTGGCGCGGCAGATCGCCACCGCCTGGCGCTGCCCGCCGGACAGGTCCCGGATCGTCGCCTTCGCGCTGGGGATGCGCACGTCCAGCGCGTCCACCAGCTCCTGCGTCTCCCGGGCCATCCGGCGCCGGTCGAGCAGGCGCAGCGGACCGCGGGTCAGCTCCCGGCCCAGGAACATGTTCATGTAGACCGGCTGCGAGTCGGCCAGGGCCAGGTCCTGGTAGACCACCTCGACGCCCTGCCGCCGGGCGTCGGAGGCGTCCCGGAACGTCACCGGGCGCCCGTGCATCTCCAGCTCACCCTCGGTGGGCTGGTACACCCCCGAAATGATCTTCACGAGGGTGGACTTGCCGGCGCCGTTGTCGCCGACCAGCGCGGTGATCTGCCCGGCGGCCAGTTCCAGGTCGAAGCGCTCGATCGCGACCACGCCGCCGAACTGCTTGCGGATGCCGCTCAGCCGCAGCGGCGGGGCGCCCGCCCGGGTCGCGTCGTCCTTGTGGATGACAGTGCTCATCATGCCCTCCCTGCGCTGCGAGCCGCCTGGTTACCAGTGCCGGGGCCGTCGCCCGCGTCGATGTCGTCCAGCCCGATCGGCGCCGAACCGTCGGCGGCGTACACACCGGCCACGGCCGGGGCGCCCGACCGCACGCCGGTGACCCCGGCGGTCAGCGCCCGGGTGACGAACGCCTGCGGCCGGAACCCGAACAGGACCGTGTCGCCGGGTGCGACGCCCGGCGCGGCCGTCACGTCGGCCATCGCGTAGTAGTCGATCGCCTCGGGCGCGGGCATCTCGACGTCGACCAGGTACGCGTCGTCGAGACCACCGCCCCGGGGCACGATCAGCGCCCGGGTGCCGCCCAGGCCGAGCACCGGATCGACGTAGAGCCCGCCGCCGAAGACGTACGCCCGCCCGTCCCACAGGTGGGACACCTCGCTGACGTAGAGCACGGCGGGCTCCTCGACCAGGTCGGTGACCGCGTGCCAGGGCGTCGTGCCGGTGAGCCCGTGACCGGGTTCGACCTGCGTCACGCCCGCCTCGGCCAGCATGGCCAGGATCGCCGCCGACGTCGTACCCGGGGCGTTGATCTCGACGTGCGACCACCCGGCGGCGCGCAACGCCACGGCGGCGGCCCGCAGGGTGCCGAGGTTCGGGGTCGGCACGACCCGCCCGGCGGCCGGATCGAACAACTGGGTCGGGAAGCTGGTGACACCGGCGAACCGGGCGCCGTCGAGGGCGTCGAGCCGGTGGGCGACAGCGACGATCTCCTCGGCCGGCCAGCCGCCCTCGTGGCCCCGGTAGAACCGGTCGCCGGGCGCCGCGATCCGGGCGAGCAGCGCCTGCTCCCGCCCGGCCGCCGTGCTCGCGACGGCCGCCTCCGCGGCCTTGGCGTCGTTGAAGACCGTCCAGTACGCGGGCGCGAGCGCGACGGCGACCGCCGCCTCGTGCCGGGGGATCTGCACCAGGTGACCGAGGTGACCGATGCCGAGCCCGCCGTGCCGGTCGGCGAGCGCGCACTGGAGGTCGACGCCGACCGCCTCGGTGATGCCCGCGTCGCGGACGGTCCGGCAGAAGTCAGGGTTGCGCCCGACCTGCTTGGTCATGGCGTAGACCGACAGCCCGTGCCGGTCGGCCTCGGCCCGGATGGCGGCGGCGTTCGCCGCGACCGTGTCGAGGTCCAGCGCGTAGCAGTTGGCAGGCAGGTCACCGCTGTCGTGCAGGTTCGCGGCGGCGGCGAGCAGGCCCGGGTTGCGGCGTCGCAGCAGGTCCAGAAACATGCGGTTGCTTCCTTCCGGGTCAGCTTCGCCGCTCGCGCAGCGAGAGGGAGACGGCCACCAGGATGATCGCGCCGCGCGCCATCATCTGCTGGGACACGGACAGGCCGGCCAGGATCAGGCCGTTGTTGAGCATGCCCATCAGCAGGCTGCCCAGCACCGCGCCGACGATCGAGCCCTTGCCGCCGAAGAGGCTGGTGCCACCGACGATGACAGCGGCGATGACGGACATCAGGTCGGCCTCGCCGAGGGTGTACCGGGCGCCCTGGAGGCGGCCGGCGTAGAGCAGGCCGGCGAGCGCCGCACACATCGCGCTGCCCATCAACACCATGATCTTGACGCGGATCACCTTGATGCCGCTGACCCGGGCCGCCGCCACGTTGTCGCCGATGGCGAGCGTGTGCGCGCCGTACCGGGTCTGCCGCAGCACGAGGTAGCCGACCACCGCGGCCGCCACCGACCAGAGCACCAGGCCGGGGATGCCGAGGATCTCGCCCTGGCCGAAGAAGGACAGGAACGCGTCGTTGCTGACCGGCACCGACTGGAGGCCGGTGACCTCGCGGGCCAGACCGGCCACCGCGCCCATGGTGGCGAGCGTGACCAGGAAGCTGGGCAGCCGGACGAGGGTCACGAAGACGCCGTTGACCAGGCCGACCGCCGCGCCCGCGGCGAGGCCCGCCGCCACACCGAGCAGCATGCTGTCGGTCTCGCGCATCGTCACCGCGCCGACGAGCGCGGAGAGCGCGACGACCGAGCCGATGGACAGGTCGATCTCACCCGCGGCCAGTACGAAGACCAGCCCGACCGCCATGATCGTGATCGGCGCGGTCTGGATGACGATGTTGGTGAGGTTGCTCGTGGTCAGGAAGCCGTTGCCGCCCTGGGTGATGGCGAAGAACAGGAACACGACCGCGAAGCCGATGTAGACCACGTAGTCGCGCCAGTTGATCCGGCGCCAGGCCGGGACGGCGCTGGTCTTCACCGCCGCATCGGTGTGGGTCATCTATCGTCCCTCCGCTGTCTGGAAAGAGGTGTTCCGGTGGGCCGGTGCGTCGTCACGTACGCCGGCCTCCCGGCGGGCGACCGCGACGGCGCCGAGCAGGCCGGCCCGGTCGCCGAGCCGGCTGGTCTTGATCAACGGGGCGTCCGCGCTGAGCGCGGCGACCCAGCGCCGGACCGGTTCGACGAGTTCGGCACGGGAGCCGATGCCGCCGCCCAGGACGACCGCCTCCGGGTCCAGGACGGCGGTGACCGCGACGACCGCCAGGGCGATCAGGCGGGCCTCCTCGTCGATGGCCGCGAGGGCGCTCGGGTCACCGGCCGCGGCCCGGTCGAAGACGTCGGGCACGCTCGCCTGCTCGCCGGACACCGCGCGGTAGCGGGCGGCGAGGGCCGCGCCCGCGACCGCCTCCTCCAGCGCGCCCTTCACCTGGTTGTCCTTGTCGAACGGGTCGGTGCCCAGGGGCAGGTAGGAGATCTCCCCGGCCGCGCCGCGCGCGCCGCGGACCAGTTCGCCGTCGAGCACGATGCCCATGCCGACGCCGGTGCCGACCGCCACGAACACGAAGTGCCGGTGGGTACGGCCGCTGCCCAGCCACCGCTCCCCGGCGGCGGCCATGTTGACGTCGTTGTCCAGCACGACCGGGTGGCCCAGCCGGCGGGTCAGCTCGGCCCGCACGTCGAGGGCCTCCAGGTCGGAGACGTTGGGCGACAGCTCGATGGCGCCGGTGGCCGGGTCGGGGACGCCGGGCAGGCCGATCGCGCTGGCCCGCACGTCGGACCAGTCGACGCCGGCCCGCACCGCCAGCTCGCGCAGCAGCGCGTCGATCTGCGCGGCGACCGCCGTACCGCCCCGGGGGTCGGTCGGCTGCACCTGCTCGGCCAGGACGAGGCCGTCGAGGTCGGCGAGCGCGGCCCGCAGCTTGGTGCCGCCGAGGTCGACGCCGGCGACGTAGCCGCACGGACGCGGATGCGCGGCCATCAGCCGACCGTCAGGAGCCGGGCCGGGTTGGCCGTCAGCATCTGGTCGATCGCCTCCGGCGGCACACCGAGCCGGGCGAGACCCGGCACGATCTCCCGGCCCAGGTACGAGTACCCGAGGCGGCCGTGCGTGCCCGGGTTCAGGTACGCCTCGGCGCCGGTCAGGTCCATCGAGAGCAGGATCCGGTCGGCGTACCCGTCCCGGACCAGTCCGGCGAGCATGCCCAGCCGGGCCCGGTCGGGCCGGTGGTACGCGCGCTTGGCGAACTCGCCCTCCGGCGGGTCGGCCGGCAGCGGGGCGAGTACGAAGTCCCAGAACTGCTTGCCGAGCGTGTCGAAGGCGATGTTGACGCCGGTGGCCAGTACGGCCCGCAGGTAGTCCGGGTCGGGGTTGATGTCCAGGTGGCCGATGACGACGCGGGAGAGGTCGGCCTTCTCCTCGCGCAGGATCTCGACCTGCTCCAGCGCCATCGTGCCGTGGGTGGTGTGGGTGTTCACCGCCAGGCCGGTGGCGACGTGGGCGCGGGCGGCGGCCCGCAGGCACTTCTCCTCGTGCGGGGTGATCTCGTTCAGGCCGGTGGCCTGCTCGCCGAAGATGCCGACCTTGATCCCGGTGTCCCCGACGCCGATCGTGGCGTCGGCGACGAACCGCTCCCGCATCTCGTCCACGCTCGCGGACAGCGCCCAGCCCGGGGAGTACGGCTCCAGGTAGATCGCCGACCCGGCGACCACGTGCAGGCCGGTACGCAGTGCCACCTCACGCAGCAGCGTCACGTCGTGACCGACCACCTCGTACGGGGACAGGTCCACGACCGTGCCGAAACCCAGCTCCGGCAGGCCGCTCACCGCGCCGGCGGCGAGGTCGGCGCGGTCGTCCCCGGCGCCACCGGACAGCCACGGCCCGGGCACCAGCGCGCCGAGGTGCTCGTGGCTCAGCACCCGGCCGAGCGACTCGGGAGGCACCGGCCCGAGGACTGTCTGGACGTACCCCATGTGCTTCTTCCTCTCGTCTCGCGGTGGTCGCGGTCCCGGCGGTGGGCCGGGCCGCGTCCGGCGAGGTCCGGGGCCCGTTCGGGGAGGCCCCGGACCTCGCGGCCCGGCGTCAGTTGCCGAGCACCTCGGCCGGGGGCTCCTGGCCGTAGTCGTCGCGCCAGGCGTCGGCGATGTTGTCCTTGGTGGCGGCCATCGGCGATCCGACGACCAGCTCCGGGGCCTTCTTGCCGAGCAGGCCGTACGCGGCCACGATGCCCAGGTTCTCGCCGAGGCGGGTCGAGCCGTTGGCGACGACACCGGCGACGTTGCCGCCCTTGACCATGTCGGCGGCGAGGTTCGCCTCCAGGTCGTTCGTGACGATCTTGACGTCGGTACGGCCCTGCTGCCGGGTCGCGGCGAGCACGCCCTCGGCGGCGGTGGCCCAGGCGACGTAGACGCCCTTGAGGTCGGCGTGGCGGGTCAGCATCGCGGTGGCGATGTCCTCGGTACGCGCCGGGTCGGAGAACCCGGCCTCCTCGACGATCTCGATGTCCGGGTAGAGGTAACCCAGCCAGTCCTTGAACGCCTTGTCCCGCTGGTTGGTGAACCAGAAGTCGGCGTCGTGGTAGACGTAGCCGACCTTGCCCTTGCCGCCGAGCGCCTTGCCGAGCATCTCCGCGTTGGCCTTGCCGAACGCGGTCAGGTCGGCGGTGACGATGCCGACGATCTGCTCGCCGGACTTGTAGCCCTTCGGCGGGGTGGTCATCACGACGAGCTTGACGCCGGCGTCCACGGCGGGCTTGAAGGCCGCGGCCGCCGCGGTCGGGTCGACGGCGATGGTGACGATCAGGTCGGGCTTGAGCGCCAGCACGGTCTGCACGTTGTTGGCCTGCCGTGCCGCGTCGAACTCGGCGCTGGTGCTGGCCAGCACCTTGATGCCGAGCTGGTCGAACTCCTTGCGGACGCCGGACTCCACGGCCTTGGTCAGCGCGGAGCCCTCGTGCCAGACGAAGGCGGCGGAGTACTCGCCGTCCTTGACCTTCTGCCGCTCCTCGGGGGTGAGCGAGAGCTGGTCGGCGGCGGTCGGCGTCTCGCCGCCGGGGCCGACGAACGACAGGCTGGGTTCGGTACGCGGGCCGCTCGACGCGCCGCCGCTCCCGGAGGTCTCGTTCGAGCAGGCGCCGACCATGAGCGCCAGGGCGCAGAGCGCGCCGAGGGCGGCACCACGTCTACGGCTGAGAATCATTGCTCTTCCCTTCACAGCAACGGGGTCTGGAACCGGTGATTCCGGACTGACACGGGGGTCCGATGCGACCGGCACGGCGCGTGCGGGGGCACCCGCCGCCGTCCCTGGGGGCCGGCGACCTCTATTTCCGTTCAGGGTGAAAGTATTATCGCGTTCATCACAGGGAGTCAAGAGTGCTGGTCAGAGATTCGACCCACTCCGTCCGGCGCGCCTCCACCGCGCTTCACCTCGGGTTTCGCGCTTGGGCCGGGCGGGAGCCGGAGACGGGCCGCGCCGGGGAAGTCCGCCGGGACGACATGGCCCGGGTGGTTGCTCATCCACCGGCGCAGCTTTAGCATTCGATCGGAAATAAAATCGGCGGAGGTGGGCGTGGAATCTCGGGCACCCCGGGCGGCGAACCGGTCCACGGTGCTGGCCCACGTGCTGACCCATGGTCCGGTGAGCCGTACGGCCATCGGCCAGGAGACCGACCTCTCCCCCGCCACCGTGTCGCGGATCGTGGAACAACTGCTCGACGAAGGGCTGCTGACCGAGACCGACGGCGCCCCGACCACCACCCGGGGCCGGCGGGCGACCCGGGTGGCGATCGCCGCCGGACGCGGCGTGGTCTGCGGGGTCGACGTCGGAGGCTCCAACGTCCGGCTGGTCGTCGCCGACCTCGCCGCCCGGCCGCTGACCGGCCGGACCGTGCCCACGCCCGCCGACTACGACGCGCCCCGGCTGGCCCAGTGGCTGGCCGACCTGATCGTCGCGACAGTCGGCGCCGACCGGGAACGGCTCGACTGCGTCGCGGTGGGCCTGCCCGGCGCCGTCCGGCAGGGCGACCGGGCGGTCTCCAACGCCCCGAACCTGCCCCAGGTGGAGGACCCGCTGTTCCTGCGGCTGCTGGAGAAGCACCTGGGCACCGCGGTCGAGGTGGACAACGACTCCAACTACGCGCTGCTCGGGGAGCTGCGCTTCGGCGCCGCCCGGGACGCGCAGACCGCGGTGATGCTCACCATCGGGGCGGGGCTCGGCGCCGGCGTCGCCATCGACCGCCGGCTGTTCCGGGGGCGCAGCGGCCTGGTCGGCGAGTTCGGCCACCTGCCCGCCGGTCCGCTCGGCGCACCGCTCGAACGGATCATCAGCGGCTCCGGCATCCTCGCCCGGGCCCGCGAGCTCGGCCTGTCGTTCGACAACGCGGCCGACGTGTTCCGCTCGGCCGACCCCCGCCTGGTGCCGGTCCGGCAGTACGTCGAGCAGGCGCTGCTGGTCATCCTCACCGCGGCGGTGGTCGCCTACGAACCGGAGGTGATCGTCCTCGGCGGCGGCATCTCCCACGCGCTCACACCCGACCTGGTCCGGCTGCGCGGCCGGCTGCACGAGATCGTGCCCGCCGCCGAGGCGACAGTGCACGGCGCGGAACTCGGCGACCTCTCCGGCGCGCTGGGCGCCGTGGTCGCGGCGCTGCACACCGCGTACCGGCGACTCGGGCTCGCGGAGGCCGACCTGGCCCGCGTACCCCAGCCGGACGCCCTCGCCGGCTGCGACCTGCCGGCCCTGGCCGACCACGCCTGAGCAGGCGGCGGCGCTCGCGCCGCGCGCTTCTGTGAGCGCTCACCCGGCGGCCCACCCGGCACTCCTCCGGGCCCGGCCGGTTGAACATGTTATCGATAACCTGCTATGTTCCGGCACGGGAGCGAAGGGCACGCTCCCCGTCACCCCCGCAATCGGCAAGGCGACCCGAGGCACCTTCCTCGCCGCCCCGCCGGTCGGTGACCGGTCCGGGCCGCTCCGCCGATGCACGCCGACGCAGGCGGCCACGGACGACTTCGGCCCCGGCCGCACGCGCGGCTCCGCGCCCTCTTCGCAGGCGACGTCGGCATCGACGGACGGTCCGGCCTGCACCGCCACCCAGGGCAAGGAGTCAAGCAATGGCGAAACGAACACCGCTTCTCTCATCCATCGCCGCCGCGGCCGTGCTCCTCGCGGCGGTCGCCGGCGGCGCGCTCAACGGCGGCCTCGGCGAGACGGCACAGGCGTCGACGAGCGGCACACTCGCCGCGACCGCCGGCTGCGGCAAGGCACCCACGCTGTCCAGCGGGACGCGCACCATCTCCAGCGGCGGACAGAACCGCAGCTACATCCTGCGCCTCCCGGACGGGTACGACCGCAACCGCCCGTACCGGCTGATCTTCGGGTTCCACTGGCTCAACGGCTCGGCGAACAACGTCGCCTCGGCCGGCTACTACGGCCTGCTGCCGCTGTCGAACAACAGCACGATCTTCGTCGCGCCGCAGGGCATCGACAACGGCTGGGCCAACACCAACGGCCGCGACCTGACGCTGTTCGACGACATCTCCCGGCAGATCGAGAACGACCTCTGCGTCGACACGAGCCAGCGGTTCGCGCTCGGCTGGAGCTACGGCGGGGCGATGAGCTACGCGGTGGCCTGCGCCCGGCCCACTGTCGTCCGCGCGGTCACCGTCATCTCCGGCGCCAACCTCAGCGGCTGCAACGGCGGCACCCAGCCGGTCGCCTACTTCGGCATCCACGGCATCTACGACAGCGTGCTGAACATCTCCGCGGGCCGGTCGCTGCGGGACACGTTCGTCCGCAACAACGGCTGCACCGCGCAGAGCCCGCGCGAGCCGAGCCGGGGCAGCCTCACCCACATCACCACCACGTACTCCGGCTGCCGCGAGGGCTACCCGGTGCAGTGGGCCGCGTTCGACGGCGACCACACCCCCAGCCCGGTCGACGGGTCGTCCAGCCCGAACGACTCCCGGACCTGGACGTCGGGGGAGATCTGGCGGTTCTTCAGCCAGTTCGCGTCCACCACGCCGCCGCCCACCACCGCGCCGCCGACCACCGCCCCGCCCACCACGCCGCCGCCCACCACGCCGCCGCCCACCACGCCGCCGCCGACCACGCCCCCGCCGACCGGTGAGCCGGGCGCCTGCACCGCCACCTACCGGACCGTGAACACCTGGCCCGGCGGCTACCAGGCCGAGGTCACGGTGGCCAACAACGGCGCCGCCACGCTCAACGGCTGGACCGTACGCCTGACCCTGGCCTCCGGCCAGGCGATCAGCAGCCTCTGGAACGGCGTCAACACCGGCACCTCCGGCTCGGTGTCGGTCCGCAACGCGGCGTACAACGGCACGCTGGGCGCGAACGCCTCGACGACGTTCGGGTTCACCGCCACCGGGAACGGCGCCACGGCGCCCAGCGGCGTCAGCTGCACCAGCCCCTGACCGGGCCGGCCCGCCGATCCCCGCACGGGGAGCCGGGCCGTGGGGTGGCACCGCGCGGCCCCCGGCCCGGCACCGGCGAGAGGACCGACGCCCCGCCGGACGCCGGGATGTGCTCTAATTAACTCTGGTCGATGTTTGCGCTAACATTCACGACCCCGCAGGCCACCACCACCGGCACCCCTGGGGCCACCGCACCGCCGCTGTTAGCGTTTACACCGACGGCCATCCACAACTCGCGAGGCACCGTCCCGGACGGTCGGGCGCCCGCGCGTACCCGAGGAGCCGTCATGGTGATCCCCCGTCCCCGGCCCGTCCGATCCGGGCCATCGCGTCTCGCCGCACCCGCCCTCGCTCTCGCCCTGGCCGCCACCGGCGGCGGCCTGACGCTCGCCGCGACCCCCGCGCAGGCGGCCACCTCGATCACCGTCAACGGCGCCTCCGGCGGCCAGACGTTCGACGGGGTCGGCGCGGTCAGCGGCGGCGGCGGCAACAGCCGGCTGCTGATCGACTATCCCGAGCCGCAACGCGGGCAGATCCTGGACTACCTGTTCAAGCCCGGCCACGGCGCCGCGCTGCAGATCCTCAAGGTCGAGATGGGCGGCGACACCAACTCCACCAGCGGCTCCGAGCCGAGCCACGAGCACGTCCGGGGCGATCTCAACTGCAACCGCGGCTACCAGTGGTGGATCATGGAGCAGGCCAAGGCCCGCAACCCCGCCATCAAGCTGGCGGCACTGCCCTGGGGCGCTCCCGGGTGGATCGGCAACGGCAACTTCATGTCCCAGGACATGATCAACTACTTCGTGGACTGGCTGGGCTGCGCGCGGCAGCACAACCTGACCATGGACTACATCACCGCCGCCCAGAACGAGAAGCGGACCGACGCGAACTGGACCATCAGCCTGCGTCAGGCGCTGAACAGCAACGGGTACGGCAACGTGAAGATCATCTACGGCGACGACTACCCGGGCAGCTGGGGTCCGGCGAACGCCGTCGCCGGCAACACCACGCTGCGCAACAGCATCGACGTGCTCAGCGGCCACTACCCGTGCGGCTACCTCAGTGCGCAGACCACCTGCACCGTCTCGTCCACCGCCACCAGCACCGGCAAGACGCTGTGGAACAGCGAGGGCGGCTCGCAGGACTACAACGACGGCGCCAAGCCGCTGGCCCGCGGCATCAACCGCGGCTACATCGACGGCCGGATGGTCGCCTACCTCAACTGGGACCTGATCGCCGCGATCACACCGAACCTGCCCTGGTCCACGGTCGGGCTGATCCTGGCCAACCAGCCCTGGTCCGGCTGGTACTCGGTCGGCAAGAACACCTGGGCGCTGGCGCACACCACCCAGTTCACCGCGCCCGGCTGGCGCTACCTCGACTCGTCCTCGGGCTACCTGGGCGGCAACCGCAACAACGGCAGCTACGTGTCGCTGCGCTCCCCCACCGGCGGCGACTACAGCACCGTCATCGAGACCATGGACGCCACAGCGGCGCAGCAGCTCACCGTGAACGTCACCGGCGGGCTCTCCACCGGCCAGGTGCACGTCTGGTCCACGAACCTGAACTCGACGAACCCGAACGACTTCTTCGTCCGCGGCGCGGACATCACCCCGTCGGGCGGATCGTTCTCGCTCACCGTCCAGCCCGGGCACCTCTACACCGTCACCACGACCACCGGGCAGGGCAAGGGCACCGCCACCAGCCCGGTCCAGGGCTCGCTCGGCCTGCCGTACCGCGACGACTTCGACGGCTACGCGGCCGGGCGGATACCGAAGTACCTCCAGGACATGCAGGGCGCGTTCGAGACCGTCGGCTGCGGCGGCGGCCGGGCCGGCATGTGCCTGCGGCAGATGTCCGCGCAGGCCCCGATCACCTGGAAGACGCTCGCCGACCCGGCCACCTACGGCGGGAACCTGAGCTGGGGCAACTACACCGTCTCCGCCGACGTCCTGCTCGAACAGTCCGGCTACGCCCAGATCCAGGGCCGCGTCGGCACCACGAACCTCGACCCGATCGGCCGGTACAACGGCTACTTCCTGCGGGTCACCGACTCCGGCTCGTGGTCGATCCTGCGCAACAACACCGCCGGGCAGCTCGCCACGCTGCGCAGCGGGAACGTCGCCGCGCTCGGCACCAACCGCTGGCACAGCCTCGCGCTGGGCTTCGCCGGCTCCACCATCACCGCCACCATCGACGGCACGACTGTCGGCACGGTCACCGACTCCACGTTCGGCACCGGCCAGGTCGGCTTCGGCACCAGCCAGGGCGAGACCGCCCAGTTCGACAACCTGTCGGTGGTCGCCGGCCCGGGCGGCAACCCCGGGGGTACGAGCGGCGCCCTGCTCAACCCCAACTCCAGCCGCTGCCTGGACGTGCCGAACCAGTCCCAGACCAACGGCACCCAGGTGACGTTGTGGGAGTGCAACGGCGGCGCGAACCAGCAGTGGACGGCGACCTCCGGCCGGCAGCTCCAGGTGTACGGCAGCAAGTGCCTCGACGCCGAGGGCCAGGGCACCTCGTCCGGCACCCGGGTCATCATCTGGGACTGCAACGGCGGCGCCAACCAGCAGTGGAACGTCAACACCGACGGCACGATCACCGGCGTCCAGTCCGGACTGTGCCTGAGCCCGAACGGCGGCGGTACCGGCAACGGCACCCCGATCGTCCTGTCCGCCTGCACCGGCGGCAGCAGCCAGAAGTGGAGCCGGGCGTGACGGCCCGACCTTCGCCGACCGTACCCATCCGCCGCGGCGCGGCCTACCGGGGAGACGACCTGTGACCTCAACGCTATGGAGACCCGACCGCCGGACCAGACGATGGCTCGCGCTGGCCGTGACGATGCTCGCCCTGCTGGGGCTGGCCCCGGTCATCGCCGGAGGGCTGACCCCGACCGTCGCCCGGGCGGACAACCCGATCGTGCAGACGATCTACACGGCCGACCCGGCCCCGCTGGTCCACGACGGCCGCGTCTACCTCTACACCGGCCACGACGAGGACAACTCGACCTGGTTCACCATGAAGGAGTGGCGGGTCTTCTCGTCCGACGACATGGTGAACTGGACCGACCACGGGTCGCCGCTCAGCCTCGCCACGTTCAGCTGGGCCAAGCAGGACGCGTGGGCCGGCCAGGCGGTCCAGCGCAACGGCAAGTTCTACTGGTACGTGCCGATGGTCGTCCGGGCGACCGGCCAGATGGGCATCGGGGTGGCGGTGGCGGACAGCCCCACCGGGCCGTTCCGTGACGCCATCGGGCGTCCGCTGGTGAGCAACGGCGAGATCGACCCGACGGTGTTCATCGACGACGACGGCCAGGCGTACCTGTACTGGGGCAACCCGCGACTGTGGTACGTGAAGCTGAACGCGGACATGACCTCGTACTCCGGCAGCCCCACCCAGATCCCGCTGACCACCGCGGGCTTCGGGGCGCGGACCGGTGACGCGAACCGGCCGACCCTCTACGAGGAGGGGCCGTGGGTGTACAAGCGCAGCGGCCTCTACTACATGGCGTTCGCGGCCAGGTGCTGCTCGGAGTTCGTCGCCTACTCGACCGCTCCCGGGCCGCTGGGCCCGTGGACGTACCGCGGGACGATCATGCCGACCCAGGGCAGCAGCTTCACCAACCACCCCGGGATCATCGACTTCAAGGGCAACTCGTACTTCTTCTACCACAACGGCGCGTTGCCCGGCGGCGGCGGTTTCACCAGGTCGGTGGCGGTGGAGAAGTTCTCCTACGGCGCTGACGGCTCGATCCCCACGATCAACATGACCACCACCGGCGCCCCGCAGGTCGGCACCGTGAACCCGTACTCCCGGCAGGAGGCCGAGACGATGGCCTGGGGGCAGGGGGTCGAGACCGAGGCGTCCTCCCTGGGCGGGAGGAACGTCGGCTACATCGACAACGGGGACTACATCAAGGTCAAGGGCGTGGCCTTCGGCGCCGGCGCGACCAAGTTCACCGCCATGGTGGCCTCGGCCGGCAGCGGGGGGTCCATCGAGCTGCGCCTGGACAGCGTGACCGGCCCGCTGGTGGGCACCTGCCAGGTGACCCCCACCGGCGACTGGCAGACCTGGACCAACCCGAGCTGCCCGGTCAGCGGCGCCACCGGCACCCACGACCTCTACCTGCGGTTCACCGGCGGCAGCGGCTCGCTGTTCAACATCGACCACTGGTGGTTCACCTCCGGCCTCAGCGGCACCCCGCCGCCGGTCCCCCCGTCGACCCCGCCACCCTCCTCTCCCCCGCCGCCCAGCACGCCGCCGCCGACCGGCGACGCCTGCACCGCGACCTACCGCACCACCAACTCCTGGTCCGGCGGTTTCCAGGCCGAGGTGACGGTCACCGCGGGCGCCGCGGCGCTCAACGGCTGGTCGGTGCGGTGGAACCTCGCCGGTGGTCAGAGCATCAGCCAGGTCTGGAGCGGCACGCTGAGCACCAGCGGATCCACGGCGACCGTCCGCAACGCGGCGTACAACGGCTCCGTGCCCGCGTCCGGCTCGACCACGTTCGGCTTCATCGCCGACGGCTCACCGTCCACCCCGTCCCTGACCTGCACCAGCCCGTGAGAGGAGCGTTCATGCGTACCGGAGCGAGGAGATGGCTCACCGCGGGCGCCGCGCTGGCGCTGCTGGCCGCCGGCGTGCTGACGCCCGCCGGCCCGGCGGGCGCGGAGTCCAACGGCGGCACCCGGGTGATGCCGCTCGGTGACTCCATCACCGAGGGCACCCAGGTGCCGGGCGGTTACCGGATCGGCCTGTGGCAGCGGCTGGCCGGCGGCGGCTACCGGGTCGACCTGGTCGGCTCGCAGTTCAACGGGCCGGGCAACCTCGGCGACCACGACCACGAGGGCCACCCCGGCTGGCGCATCGACCAGATCGACGCCAACATCACCGGCTGGCTGAACGCCTACCAGCCGCGCACCGTGCTGCTGCACATCGGCACCAACGACATCCTGCAGAACTACAACGTCTCGACCGCGCCGAACCGGCTCTCCTCGCTCATCGACCGCATCACCACCACGGCGCCGAACGCGGACGTGTTCGTCGCGCAGATCATCCCGCTCGCCAACTCCGGCCAGGCGGCGGCGGTGCGCACGTTCAACGCCGCGCTGCCCGGCATCGTGCAGTCGAAGGTGAACGCCGGCAAGCGGGTCCACCTGGTCGACCAGCACTCGGCGCTGACCACCGCCGACCTGATCGACGGCATCCACCCGACCGCCACCGGCTACGACAAGATGGCAGCGGTCTGGTACCGCGCGTTGCAGTCGGTGTCCGGCAGCATCGGCACCCCCGGCAGCGGCGGCGGCACGTACCAGAACGTGCAGCTCGTCGGCGCCGGCTCGGGCCGGTGCCTGGACGTGCCGAACGGCAGCACCACGAACGGCACCGCGGTGCAGCTGTACGACTGCTGGGGCGGCACCATGCAGCGCTGGACCTACACCTCGGCCAAGCAGTTGCAGGTGCTTGGCAACAAGTGCCTCGACGCGAGTGGGCGGGGCACCGCGAACGGCACCAGCGTGATCATCTGGGACTGCAACGGCCAGCCCAACCAGCAGTGGAACCTCAACGCCAACGGCACGATCAGCGGCGTCCAGTCCGGGCGCTGCCTGGACGCGGCCGGCTACGGCACCGCCAACGGGACCAGGATCAACCTCTGGGACTGCCACGGCGGCACCAACCAGCAGTGGAGCGCACGCGCCTGACCGGCGTGCGACGGGCTCCCCGGCGGGCGCCGCCGGGGAGCCCGTCCGGGCGGCGCCGTCCGCATGACCAGCGGCGGACCCGGCGGGTACGTAGAGTGAGAGCCATGTCGAAGCCGCCGCTGCCCGAGCCCGCCGTCGCCATGCTGCGCAAGCCGAACCCGGCCGTCATCGCCACGCTGCGCGACGGCCAGCCGGTGTCCGCGGCCACCTGGTACCTGTGGGAGGACGGCCGCGTCCTGGTGAACATGGACGAGGGCCGCCGCCGGCTGGCGCACCTGCGCAGCGATCCCCGGGTCTCCCTGACCGTGCTGGACGAGGAGAACTGGTACACCCACGTCAGCCTCATCGGGCGCGTCGCCGAGTTGCGCGACGACGACGGCCTGGCGGACATCGACCGGATCTCGCAGCACTACACCGGGCGCCCCTACCCCCGGCGGGACCGCGCCCGGGTCAGCGCCTGGATCGAGATCGAGCGCTGGCACGGGTGGGGCGCGCACAAGGACAGCAGCCAGACCGGCTGACGCCGCCCCCACGATGTCCGACCCATGCGGAAGAGTGTCGGGCATGAGTGAGCCGTACGACCCGAAGGCAACGCTGCACCACTACCTGCGCGCGATCCGGGAGAATCTGATCTGGAAGCTCGACGGGCTGAGCGAACGTGAGGCCCGGCTTCCCCGCACCGCGACCGGCAACAACTTCCTGGGCCTGCTCAAGCACTGCCTGAACGTCGAGGCCGGCTACTTCGGGACCACGTTCGGCCGCCAGTTCCCCACCCCCGGGGAACTGGTTCCGGACGACGCGTTCGACGGCGACCCGCAGGCGGACTGGTACGCCCGGGCCGACGAGACAAAGGACGGGCTGATCGACCTGTACCGCCGCGTCGGGGCGTTCGCGGACGAGACGATCGAGACGCTGCCGCTGGACGCGCCGGGGCGGGTGCCGTGGTGGCAGCCGGGCCGGCAGGACGTGACACTGCACCATGTCATCGTGCACGTCTGCGTCGACCTGGCCCGGCACGCCGGGCACGCCGACGTCATGCGCGAGCAGCACGACGCGGCGATCGGGCTCGGGCGGGACAACCGGAACGTTCCCGAGGGCTACGACTGGCCGGCGTACGTCAGTAAGCTGTCGGCGCTCGCCGACCGGTTCGAGTAGCCGGCCTTCCGGTATGCCGGCCGGAAGTTTCAACCACATTTCGGACAGCGGATCGACAGGACCAGCAGCATCGTGAAGCATCTATCCCATGAAAATCCGGCCCGCCGTCGCCCCGCCGGCCGCTGAGGACACCGGTCCCGCGCGGCCTCCCGCCGAGCCGCCCTCGGACGACCGCCCCTCCGACGGGCGTTCCCCGGACGGCAGACGCCGGTGGCGGCCGAACCCGGAGTGGACGCTGGCGATCCTGGGCAGCCTGCTGCTGGCGGTGGTGCTGACCTGGCCGACGATGCGGCACCCGGCGACCACGATCCCCGGCGACCTCGGCGACCCGACGTTGCAGGCGTGGCAGGTCGCCTGGTCGGGGCACGCCCTGCTCAGCGACCCGGCCAACCTCTGGAACTCGAACACGTTCTACCCGGAGCGCTACACCTACGCCTACAGCGACACGCTGCTCGGGTACGCCCCGTTCGGGATGCTCGGCTCCGGCTTCGAGGCCGCTGTGATCCGCTACAACGTGCTCTACGTGCTGCTGCACGCGCTGGCGTTCCTCGGGGCGTACGCGCTGGCCCGGCAGCTCGGCGCCAACCGCTGGGGCGGTGCGGTCGCCGGGATCGCGTGGGCGTACGCGCCCTGGCGGCTGGCGCACTCCGGCCACCTGAACATCCTGTCCAGCGGCGGGATCGCGCTGGCGCTGGCGATGCTGGCGCGCGGCCACGGCTGGTCGCTGCGTCACGGATACCGGCCGGAGCGCCGCCGGCCCGGCTGGGCGGTGGCCGGGTGGCTCGTCGCGGCCTGGCAGGTGACGCTCGGCTTCGGCATCGGGCTGCCGCTCGTCTACTTCCTGCTGGCCGCCGTGCTGGTGGCGGCCGGCTGCTACGGCTGGTCCTGGTGGCGCAAGCGGGAGCGCCCCCCGTTCGGCCGGCGGCTGCTCGTCGCGGACCTGGCCGGCGGCGCCGTGTTCGGCACCGTGACGCTGCTGCTCGGTCTGGTCTACCTGCGCGTGGTCGACCTCAACCCGCAGGCCGTCCGCTCGCTGGACTGGACCAAGATGTTCTCCCCGCCGCTGATCGGGTTCGTCACCGCGCCGGGCGACTCGTGGCTGTGGGGGGAAAGGCACGCCGCCGCCCGCGAGCAGCTGTCCTGGCCGCCGGAGATGGCGCTGCTACCCGGCATGACGCTGATCGGGCTGGCCGCGGCGGGGCTGTTCGTCTCGGCGTTCCCGGTGCGGCACCGGATCGCGCTGGGGCTCGGCGTGGCCGGCACCGTGCTGCTGGGCCTGGGCGCCACGCTCGGCGGGGACGGCGACCCCGGCTACCTGACGTTGTCCAACCTCCTGCCGGGCTGGGACGCGTTGCGTACCCCGGGCCGGATGATGCACTGGACCAGCCTGCTGCTCGCCGTGCTGGCGGCCGGGCTGGTGACGGCGCTGGCCGAGTCGTGGCGCCGGCCCGCGGCCGCACGCGTGTCCCGGGCCGCGGCGGCGCTGGTCCTGCTGGTGCCGCTCGCCCTGGTCACGCTGGAGGGCGTCAACCGCACGCCGCACCCGACCGTGCCGACGCCACCGGCCGCGATGCGGACCGCGCCGGAACCGATGCTGGTGCTGCCCGCCGGCGGGGTGGGCGATCTGAACTACATGCTGTGGTCCACCGACGGGTTCCCCCGGATCACCAACGGGCTCGGCGGCTTCGAGCCGGTCACCCAGGCCCAGACGCGGGTCGCCGTGGCGACGTTCCCCGACGCGGGCAGCGTGGCCTACCTGCGCGGGATCGGCGTGCGGTCGGTCGTCGCGGTGCCGAGCCGCGCGGCGGGGACGCCGTGGGAGGGCATCGAGAACCGGCCGGTCGACGGGCTGGGCATCACCCGGGAGGATGTCGATGGCACGCTTGTCTACCGCCTCTGACGGCGTGGGCGCCGGATGCGTGTGTCCGGGCCGGGCGGGGTGAGCACCGTGCGGTTGTCGGTGGTGGTGCCCTGCTTCAACGAGGAAGCGTCGGTGGAGCGGCTGCACGAGATGCTCAGCGCCGCGCTCGCCGAGCTGACCGACGTGGACGTCGAGGTGGTGTACGTCGACGACGGCAGCGAGGACGGCACGCTGGCGGCGCTGCGCCGGCTCGCCGCGGCCGACCCGGCCGTCTGCTACACGTCGCTGAGCCGCAACTTCGGCAAGGAGGCGGCCATGCTCGCCGGCCTGCGCCGGGCCACCGGTGACGCGGTCGTCATCATGGACGCCGACCTGCAACACCCGCCGCGGCTGCTGCCCGAGATGGTGATGCTCTACCGCCAGGGGTTCGACCAGGTGATCGCCCGCCGGGACCGCCGCGGTGACCGGTTCATCCGGATGGTCGCCTCGCGCTCCTTCTACCGCCTGGTCAACTGGTGGATAGACGTCCGCCTGCTCGACGGCGCCGGTGACTTCCGGCTGCTGTCCCGGCTCGCGGTGAACGCGATCCTGGCGATGCCGGAGTACAACCGCTTCTCCAAGGGCCTGTTCTCCTGGATCGGCTTCCGCACCGCGGTGGTGGCGCACCGCAACGAGACCCGGCAGGCCGGGCAGAGCCGCTGGACGTTCGGCAAGCTGTTCAACTACGCGTTCGACGGCCTGCTGTCGTTCAACAACCGGCCGCTGCGCCTGGCCATCTACGGCGGACTTTTCCTCACGCTCATCGCGGTGGGCTACATGGCCTGGGTGGTCGCCGACGCCGTGGAGAAGGGCATCGACGTGCCCGGCTACACCACCATCATCGTCAGCGTGATCGGGCTCGGCGGCATCCAGATGATGATTCTCGGGGTGATCGGCGAGTACATCGGCCGGATCTACTACGAGACGAAGCGCCGTCCGCACTATCTGGTGCAGGAGACCGAACGCGTCGTCGACACCCCCGGCCGGGCGTCCCGGATTCCGGAGCAGCGTACGGCCACCGGCGAATCGATGGCCGGCGAAACCGGCTGAGCGACCCCGATCGGTGGGCGCCGATAGGCGCAGAATCGTTCTCTTTTCGCAGGTGGCGGGCGGTTGCTATGGTCGCCCGCGACGCCGGAGACCGGCGCCGAGGAAAGGGTTGCGATGGGGCTGATGGACAAGCTCCGGGGCGAACTCATCGACATCATCGAGTGGCTGGACGACAGCCGCGACACGATGGTCTGGCGATTCCCCCGGTATCAGAACGAGATCAAGATGGGCGCCAAACTGGTCGTCCGGGAGTCCCAGACGGCGGTGTTCGTCAACGAGGGGAAGATCGCCGACGTCTTCGAACCCGGGACGTACACGCTGGAGACCCGCAACCTGCCGATCCTGTCCACGCTGAAGGGCTGGAAGTACGGCTTCAACTCGCCGTTCAAGGCCGAGGTGTACTTCGTCAACACCCGGCAGTTCACCGACATGAAGTGGGGCACCCAGAACCCGGTCATCCTGCGCGACGCCGAGTTCGGCGTGGTCCGGGTACGGGCGTTCGGCGCCTTCGCGGCCCGCGTGGTGGACGCGTCACGGCTGCTGCGGGAACTGGTCGGCACCGATCCGCAGTTCCGCACCGAGGAGGTGCAGGAATACCTGCGGCAGCTCATGGTGGGGCGCCTGGGCGGCGCGCTCGCCACGGCCGGCGTGCCGCTGCTGGACCTCGCCGCGCACCAGGACGCGATCGGCCGGCGGCTGGCCGCCGTGCTGACCGAGGAACTGGCCGAGGTCGGAATCGCGATCCCCAAGTTCGTCATCGAGAACGTGTCGGTGCCGCCGGAGGTCGAGCAGGCGCTGGACAAGCGGACCAGCATGGGCGCGGTCGGCGACCTGGACCGGTACACCCGTTTCCAGGCCGCGAACGCGATGGAGGCCGCGGCGAACAACCCGGGTGGCGAGGCGGGCGCGGGCATCGGCCTGGGCCTCGGCATGGCGATGGGCCAGCAGATGGCTCGGTCGATGGGCGGTGGCGCGGCCACGCACCCGACCCAGCCCGCCGCCACGCAGCCGGCCGCCGCCGAGCCGCCGCCGCTGCCGGGCCAGGCCCAGTGGTACGTCGGCGTCGGCGGCCAGCGGCAGGGCCCGTACGACCTCGGCGCGCTGGCCGAGCAGGCGAACGCGGGCGCGCTCGGCGCGGACACGCTCGTCTGGCGTACCGGGATGGCGCAGTGGCAGCCCGCCGGGCAGGTGCCCGAGCTGGCGTCGGTGCTCGCCAGCGTCCCGCCGCCGCTGCCGCCGCAATGAGCGACACGGCTGTCTCGCCGCCCTCCTACCAGTGCGGCGGGTGCGGCGCCCGGGTGGAGTTCGCGCCCGGCACGACCGCGCTGAGCTGCCCGTACTGCGGGCACCGGCAGGAGATCGCCGGCGCCGGCCGGGAGGTGCGTGAGCACGCGTACGCGAAACTGGCGTCGCTGCCCCGCAAGCCGGTGGCGAGCGTCGGGGCGCACACGTTCGTCTGCCCGGGCTGCGGCGCCCGGACGGAGAGCGACGCGCTGGCGCAGCGCTGCCAGTTCTGCGCGGCTCCCCTGGTGGCCGACGCCGGGGCGGGTGAGCTGATCGCGCCGGAGGCGGTGCTGCCGTTCGCCGTCGACCGCAACGGTGTGCGGACGGCCCTGGGCCAGTGGTGCCGCAGCCGCTGGTTCGCGCCCGGGAGCCTGAAGAAGATCAGCGAGGCGGAGACGCTCAAGGGCACGTACCTGCCGCACTGGACGTTCGACGCGCGGACCGTGTCGGACTACCAGGGTCAGCGGGGCGAGCACTACTACGTCACCGAGACGTACACGGTGACAGTCGACGGCAGGCAGGAGACGCGGACCCGGCAGGTGCGGCACACCCGGTGGCATCCGGCCGCCGGCACCGTACGCCGGGACTTCGACGACGTGCTGGTGCCGGCCACCACCCACCTGCCCACCGAGCAACTGGACAAGCTGGCGCCGTGGCCGCTGACCGAGGCGGCCGCGTACCACGGCGACTACCTGGCCGGATATCAGGCGCTGCGGTACGACACCGAGCCCGAGGCGGGCCTGACCGAGGCGAAGGCGCGGATGGCGCCGGTCATCGAGGGGGACTGCCGGTCGGACATCGGCGGTGACGAGCAGCGGGTGTCCGCCGTGGACACCACGTACTCCGACGTGTCGTACAAGCTGATCCTGCTGCCGGTGTGGATCGCCGCGTACCTGCACGCGGGCCGGTCGTACCAGGTTCTGGTGAACGCGCGGACCGGTGAGGTCATCGGCGAGCGTCCCTACAGCACGGCGAAGATCGTGGCGGCGGTGCTGGCCGCGCTGGCGCTCGTCGCGCTCGTGGTGGCGTACGCGATGAGCCGCTGACGCGCACGGGCCACCGGTGTGCCGCACCGGTGGCCCGTGCGCATCGCGCGAGGTGACTGCCCGAGCGGCCGATGTGCCGCCGCGCGGGTCCACAGCAGAGTGAGGGCATCACCACCATCGGCCGGGCGGCGACGGAGGGAGGCCCCGATGGACTCACTGCGGAAGACCTCGCTGGTCGCGGGCGGCGCCTATCTGCTCACCTTCGTCTCGATCCCCACCGTGGCCCTGTACGCCCCGGTCCGCGAGTCGGACTACGTCCTCGGCACCACCTCGCAGGCTCCGGTCGTCCTCGGCGGCGTCCTGGAGATGATCGTCGCGCTCGCCTGCATCGGCACCTCCGTCGCGCTGTACCCGGTGCTCACGCGCCACGGTCCGGCCCGGGCGCTGGGCTTCGTCGGCGCCCGGGTGCTCGAAGCCGCAGGCATCCTCGTCGGCGTCGCGAGCATCCTGACGCTCGTCGCGCTGCGGGAGTCCGACGCCGGGCCGGACGCGCTCGTCACCGGCCGCGCGCTCGTCGCGTTCTACGACTCGGTCTTCCTGCTCAGCCAGGGCTTCCTGCCCGCCGTGAACGCGCTGCTGCTGGGCACCCTGCTCTACCAGTCCCGCCTCGTGCCGCGCGTGCTGCCGGTGCTCGGGCTCGTCGGCGCGCCGCTGCTCGTCGCCTCCGACCTGGGCACCCTGTTCGGCGCCTGGGACCGGCTGTCAGCGGTGGCGGCGGTCGCCGCGCTCCCCATCGCGGTGTGGGAGTTCTCGCTCGGCGTCTACCTGGTCGTCAAGGGCTTCCGGCCCTCCCCCGCGACGGACGGCGCGGTCGAGCCCCGGCCGGTCCAGGACGCCGCCGTCTGAGCCGGGTCAGGCCCGCGCGCCGCCGTCGACCCGCAGCACCGTACCGGTGACGAAGGAGGCGCGGTCGCTGAGCAGCCAGGCGGCGGCCTGGGCGATCTCGTCCGGTTCGGCGGCCCGGCGCAACGGGCTGGCGGCCGCGAGCCGGTCGATGATGCCGGGCGACTCCGCGTCCCAGGAGCGCATCATCTCGGTGAGCGTGCTGCCCGGGGCGATCGCGTTGACGCGGATGCCCTCCGGCCCGTAGGTGATCGCCGCGGACTCGGTGAGGCTGTTCACCGCGCGCTTCATCGCCCCGTACGCGGGCAGTGCGGGGTTGCCCATCAGGCTGCCGACGCTGGAGTTGTTCACGATCGCGCCGGTGCCCGCCGTGGCCCGGATCGCGGCGACCTCGGCGACCATGGCGAGCCACGGTCCCTTGAGGTTGACGGTGTAGACGTGGTCGAAGTCGTCTTCGCGTACCCGGTCCATCGGTCCGGGCGGCACGATCGTCGCGCCGTTGTTGAAGGCGACGTCGAGGCGGCCGTACACCTCGACCGTGCGGTCGACGGCGGCGCGCACGCTGGCCGCGTCGGCCAGGTCGCAGAGCACGTACTCGGCGGTGCCGCCGGCGGCCCGGACCTGCTCGGTGACCGCCTTCAACTGCTCCTCGGTCCGGGCGGCGAGCAGCACCCGGGCGCCCTCGGCGGCGAACAGCCGGGCCGCCGCGGCGCCGATGCCGCGCCCGGCGCCGGTGATGAAGGCGACCTTGCCGGCCAGCAGGCCGGCGGTCGGGTGGACGATCGTGTCGGTTCGTGTGGTGTCCATGCCGGCAAGCCTGCGTCCGGTCGCGGAGCCCATCCAGGTACCGCCGGTACCTGGATACGCGCCGCCGCACGAGGGCACACTGGGGTCGTGGACCGACGTGAGCTGGCAGTGTTCCTGCGCAGCAGGCGGGAGCGGATCACCCCGGCCGACGTGGGCCTGCCCGCCGGACGGCGTCGCCGCACCCCGGGACTGCGCCGCGAGGAGGCGGCGCGGCTGGCGTTCATCTCCACCGAGTACTACACCCGGCTGGAGCAGGGCCGGGGTCCGCGTCCGTCGCGGGAGGTGCTGGCCGGGCTGGCCCGCGCGCTGCGGCTGTCCGACGCCGAACGCGACCACCTCCACCACCTGGCCGGGGCGCCGCCCGCGCCGCCGTCCGGGCCACCCCGGGAGGTACGGCAGAGCGTGCTGGACCTGCTGCACCGGCTGCCGCAGGCGGCGGCGTTCGTGACCTCGGCGGCGTTCGAGGTGATCGCCTGGAACGACCTCGCGGCGGCGCTCATGGAGGACTTCTCCGCAGTGCCCCGGCGGGACCGCAACCTGGTCCGCCGGGCGTTCCTCGGCCCGCACCTGCACGGCGCGGGGCTGTACGACGTGTCGGACGTGGGCGAGTTCGCCCGCCACTCGGTCGGGCGGTTGCGTGCCGCGGCGGCCCGCTATCCGGACGACCCGGAGATGGCCGCGCTGATCGCGGAGCTGCTCGCCGGGAGCGAGGAGTTCGCCCGCCTGTGGGCCTCCCACGAGGTGGGCGGCGCGCGGACGCTGTGCAAGACGTTCCGGCACCCGCTGGTCGGGCCGGTGACTGTCAACTGCGACGTCCTCGACATCACCGACCGCGACCAGCAGGTGGTCATCTACACCGCCACACCCGGCTCACCGTCGGAGGAGGCGCTGCGGCTGCTCTCCGTGATCGGCACCCAGCGGATGACTGTCGAGCGCTGAGCCGGCCGCCCTCGGTGGAACGCCATGGGTGTCCGCGCTCCCGTTCGGCACCCATGACGTTCCACTCGCGGTGGGTCAGCAGCCGATCCGGGTGGAGCCCATCGCCACGTCGTCGTACCAGAGGGTGTCGGCGCCGCCACCGTAGCTCTCCCAGCCCAGCTTCAGGTCGGTGAGCTGCGGTCGCCAGGTGCGGCTGTACCACTGGCCGTCGATGTCGTGCGTCGGCACGCCGTCGGCGGTCAGCCCGGCCACGGCGACACCGTCCAGCCAGGTACGCAACTGGCCGGCGGAGCCGTCCACCATGAACTCCAGGCAGGCCCAGCGGTTGGTGGGCAGCGGCACGCTCTGCGCCACCCCGGCCGGGCTCTGCTCGGGCAGCGTGGCGTCGTCGGAGGCACGGTTCCACTGGAGCGCGCCGTTCTGGCCGCCCAGCCGCAGGTCGCGGTTGCCGTCGGCGGCGTCGGACATGGTGATCATCGTGGTGTGGTCGGTGGGCTGGGCGGTGGTGTGCCGGACCCAGATCCGGGCGTACCTGACGCTGCCCAGGCCGCTGAGGTTCTTCGTGGTCCGGACGAACACGTGGTTGCAGTACCCGGCGGCACCGTTGATGCGTATCGCGCGGCTGCCGCTGTGCGTGGTGGTCGTGTCGATGGTGGCCGTGCCGGCGCCGGAACAGTCCGGGCTCACCACGCTCCAGTCACCCGACGGCGTCGAGCCGGTCTGGTTCTCGAAGCCGTCGCACAGCACCGCCCCCGCACACCCGCTCGGCGGCGGCGTGGTCGGCGGCGGCGTCGTGGGAGGTGGCGTCGTGGGCGGCGGGGTGGTCGGTGGAGCAGTCGTGGGCGGGGCGGTGGTCGGCACCGCCGTGGTGGGCGGCGGCGTGGTCGGGCCGGCGCCGTTGCACGGTACGCCGTTCAGGCTGAACCCGGTCGGCGCGCCGCCGGCGGTGCCGTACGTGCCCTGCACGCCGAACTCGGTCGAGCCGCCGGCCGGGATGCTGCCGTTGTACGACATGTTGCGGGCGGTCACCGTCGACCCGGACTGGCTCACAGTGGCGTTCCAGCCGTTCGTGACGCGCTCGTCCCCGGCGTACGTCCAGGTGACCGTCCAACTGGAGACGGCGGTGTCACCCGGTGACACCTTGATGTTCGCGGTGAACCCGCCGGGCCACTGGTTGGGTGTGTAGTCGACCCGGCAGCCCTGTGCGGCTGCGGCCGGGCCGGTGAGCAGGGCCGTACCGGCCGCGGTGACGGCGGCCAGCGCGGCGACGGCCGCCACGAGCGGGGCGGGGCGGGCACGGAGAATCGTCATGGGAAGTCCTTCGGCGTCGGACAGGGCGCAGCGGCGCGCGTCGTCGTCGGACGCGGCGGTGCGCGAGGATGCGGCGCGGCGGTGCGCCACGGTGAGTGGTCGATGCGTACGACCGATGTGCCCGGCTCGAAAGGCGGCCCGGTCAGCCGCCGGGGTCCGGTCTGCGGACCTCGGCGGCGCCCGAGCCCAATCTATTTACCGTCGCCTATCCAATCAAGGTCTCCGCCCGCGCGGATGCCCGTCATCCCGGATCGGCGCCCACGCCGCTCAGCAGCGGTTGCCAGCCGTCGCGGTAGCGCACACCGCCGGGTCGCAGCCGGACCCGGTCGTGCGGCGTACCGGGGACCGGCTCGATCCGGATCACCTGTGGCCGGTCCACCACGACGCAGACCTCCTCCCCCGGCCACCACCAGCCGCAGGAGCGGGCCAGGTCGGCCCAGGTGTCCAGGTGTCCGGCCTCGTCCGGCCCGTACCGGGCGAGGCCGAGCCGGCGCAGCACGTCGTAGTAGGCGATCCAGGACGCGTCCTGCTGCCCGTACCAGCACACGGGCACCGGGCCGTCGCCCGCGAGCGCCGCACGCACCGGCAGGTAGAACCCGTGCGCGAGGCTGCGGTGCAGCGCCGCGCGTACCCCCTGGTGCAGGACGACGGCGAGCGGTACGCCGCCGTCGAACGCCCGCTGCGGCGCCAGCTCGGGCCACGGCTCCTTGGCCTTGCCCCTGCGTGCGGGCGACAGCTCCGGATCGGTGTGCACGACGCCCGCGCTGAGCGCGCCCCGGAGCTGGGAGACGACCATGGCGATGTCGCTCGCCAGCAGCGGTGTCCGGGGCGGCCGTACCGCCCGGATGCGCTCGTGGAGCCGGTCGAGTGTGGGCCAGCCGCTGACCAGAGGCAGTGCCTTCGCCGGCGAGTCGACCCATTCGAAGCGGGGTCGCGGCCGCGACGCCCTCGCGTAGACGGCGGTCAGGCAGCGCTCGGCGGTGCGCTTGTCGGCCGGCTGTGTGGACAGGGCGTGGTCGAGCCATTCCTGGCGGATCCGGACCGCCTGCTGCCACAGGTCGTGCGGGGTCTTCGCGGCGTCGTCGCGCCGCGTGGGGGCGCTCATCGCGCCGGGGCGTCGCCGCCCTTCCGGTAGGAGATCATGGAACGACTCTGACCCATGTCGCGGCACCGCTCAAGCGAATTCCGTACCGTGGCCGCATCCGCAGCGCCCGGCCAGGAGAGAAGGGAACACCGCTACCTCGTGGACAGTGACCGCTTGACCCGACCCCCTGTCATCACCGCGCAGATGCTCATCCGCCGGCCCGCCGCCGAGGTGTTCGAGGCGTTCGCCGACCCGGCGGTGACCACGAGGTTCTGGTTCACCAGGAGCAGCGGCCGGCTGGAACCCGGCGCCGTCGTCACCTGGGACTGGGAGATGTACGGCGTCTCCACCGTCGTCACCGTCAAGGACGTGGAGGAGAACCGCCGCATCCTGGCCGAGTGGGATCCGGAGTCCCCCACCCAGGTCGAGTGGCGGTTCCTGCCGGGTGAGGACGACACCACGCTGGTCCGGATCACCGAGACGGGCTTCGCCGGCACCGCCGACCAGGCCGTGAGCAGGGCGATCGACTCGATGGGCGGGTTCACCATGGTCCTCTGCGCCTGCAAGGCGCTGCTGGAGCAGGGTGTGCTGCTGAACGCCGTCGGCGACGCCCACCCGGCCGGATTCGAGGACTGACCGCGGCTGCGGTGGGTGGGCCGGGGCCCACCCACCGCAGGCCGGTCTAGCTGCCGAGCGTGGCCTTCGCCGCGTCGATGGCGTCGAGCAGCCGTTCCTGGTGCTCGAAGCCGTCGTCGTCGGCCACAGGGCTCGCCCCGCATTCACGCTGCCGCGCGTGCAGCAGCGTCTCGTCCACCGGAGTCACCGGGAAGGCCAGCGGGTCGAGGCCGGGTGCCCCGTCCGCGTCCTCGACGACGAGCCACTTGTTCGCCTCGTCGTAGCGGACCACACCGGCGGCGATTCCCCTGGTCCACTGGTCGAAGAGCACGGCCAGGCTGGGGGCGGCACGGACCGACTCCCAGGCGTCCTCCCCGACCGGGTAGCGCCAGATCTCCCCCTCGTGCTCGCCCGCGAGGACGAACGTGTAGAGCAGGAAGTCGAAGTGGAACAGGGGTAGTTGCTGCCGCCAGGGGAACGGCGTGCCGATCGACAGCCCCAGGTAGTCGAGCGCGTCCCCACCGTCCGGCCACGGCATCCGCCATCCGCCGTTCGGGAGCAACCGCGCGTCCGGCCAGCGCTGCGACTGCAACCAGGCCAGCTGATCCGCGACGTGGTCCACGTCGAAGATCCGGCGCACCCGGTCCGGCGGCGGCCCGGCCGGCGACTCGCCCGAATCGGGCCAGTCGAGGCCGGCGGCAGTCGCCGCGACGCGGTACTCCCGCACCGCTTCGCGCAGTACGCGCATGTCGTCGAGCATCAGGAGGCTCCTCGGCTCACGGTGCCACGGGCGTCATGCACAGGCTAGCCCCGCCGCCGCTGAGCTTGAAGGCGAAGCTCGGGCCGCCGGCCTCGACCCACGGCTTCACCGGCAGCACGACGAACTTGGTCTTGTCGCTCACCTTGCACTTGCCGTAGAACGCGTTGATGTCGTTGGCCTGCGGAAGCGACTCGGCTGTCGACACCAGCTTCAGGCTGGCGACCTGGCCGGTCAGGTCGACCGCCTGGTCGGTCGACCAGAACGGGAACTCGTCGCAGGTCTGCCCGGGAACCCGTACGTCGCACGCGTTCGGTTTGAACGCCGCGGTGCCGAACCAGCCGCGGCTGTGGCCCTTGGCGCGCGCCGCCTGCCCGCCGACGCTTCGCGCCGGGTAGAACCACACCGCCCGGGTCGGCGGCTGCGGATATCCGCCGTCGCCCATGGCGGCCACGATGTGCTTGCCGGTCTCGGTCATGTCGGCGCCCTTGTAGTTCTTGGCCCCGGGTACGTAGACGATGATGTCGTCGTCGCATCCGGCCTTGCCCTGGGTGCCGCGCTGCGCCGTACATGCCTGGTCGATGATCCGCTTGAGGCGCGCGTCCTCCGTGGAGTCCCAGGCGAAGGGCAGGTTGCGCTGGTTCGCCACCAGCTTCGTCGTCTTGATGACCTCGGCGTAGACCTTCAGGCTGTTGTACCACTCGCCCTCGTCCAGGCCCCAGTTGTCGAACTGCTCGAAGTCGACGTCGTGCGAGATCGGGTACTCGATGAGCCCGTTGACGCCGATGGTGCCGGGGAAGAGGATGGCGAGCAGCGTGCCCAGCGCGGCCCCGAGGCCGAGGCCGCCGAGGCCGACGACCCACCACGAGATGCTGGCGGCGGCTACCGG
This sequence comes from Micromonospora sp. CNZ297, assembly GCF_007827625.1. Lineage (NCBI taxonomy): Bacteria > Bacillati > Actinomycetota > Actinomycetes > Micromonosporales > Micromonosporaceae > Micromonospora > Micromonospora sp. CNZ297. Next base: position 501,137 of record NZ_VISU01000003.1, read on the forward strand.
GGCGACCGCGGCCGCCGCGGCCGTCTCCGCGACGGGAGCGATGAGCGTCGCGCAGGCGCCGCTGCTCAGACACCAGGCGATCGGCACCACAGCCGCCTGCAACAGCAGCGGCCGGGGCTGCGTGTCGTCGATCGACGAGATGACCGGACCGCGGCCGGAGGGAGCGATGGCGAACAGCGTGCGGGTGAGGTCGTCCGCACAGTCGACGAGCTTCTCGCCGGACGGTGGCAGGACGGCGTCGAGGCAGCTGGTGTCGGCTGCCCGGTAACAGCCGAGGAAGATCTGCGTGGCGCCGGAGGGCACCGGCACACTCGCACGCGAGCTGGCCGCGATGTAGATGTCACCACCGGCGCCCGCGCATTGCGACGCTTCACTGGCGGTGGTCTGCGTGACCGCCGGCGACAGCTCGTTCACGTGGATCATCGTGGTGAAGTCGCCGGCGAGTTCCCGCACCACAGTGCCGTCGGCGCTCAGCGCCTCCACCCGGAAGGCGTACGGCGTGTACTCCTCGAGCGGCTCGATCGGGAGCTTGATGACGCTGTCCGCCGTACACGGGCTGGCCACGTTGCCGTTGCCGTCCTCGCAGAGCTGGTCTCGCTCGAAGTGGTCGTAGATCTCGCCGTCGAGGTAGGCGCGGTAGCTCGCCTCTGTGGCCGGGTTCGGGTGCCAGCTGGCCATGGCGCCGCCCTCGTCCGGGTCCAGGGTCAGGCCGGCGTCCACGTCGGGCGGCGGCGGCAGGGCGTCGGTCGTGAACGACGTCGTGGCGGGCGTCTTCGACCGGTTGCCGGCCAGGTCGACGGCGACCACGGAGACCGTGTGGTTGCTGGACGGCTGGAGTCCGGTGATCGAGTACGAGCGGGTGCCGACCGTGGTCCGGTGCGGGGTGCCCCCGTCGACGGTGACCTCGTATCCGGCGAGACCGTAGTTGTCGGTCGCGGCACCCCAGGTCACCTTGGCGCCGGTGGCCGTGATCGTGCCGACCGCCAGGTTCGGAACGTTGCTCGGCGGGATCAGGTCCAGCACGGTGATGTCGCGCAGGATCCGTGCGTAGCGGCCGGGTTCGCGCTGGGCACGGGTGCAGACCTTCGCCGGACCCAGTCGCGGTGGGCGCATGCTGGCGGTCCAGGAGGCCGACCAGTCCGTGACGCCCTCCGGCGGCGGGCCGTAGGTGAAGCTGGTCGAGGTGGTCTTCTCGACCGAGACGTCCACCATCGTGGCCTGCTTGTGCACGTAGCCGCTGACGGCGATCCTGCCGTTCGCGTCGACCGCGACCTCCGACCCGGCTGCCGGTCCTTCGAGGCGGATGGACGCGTGGTTGACGTCGTCCGGCACGGACGGGTCGGCGCATGCCGGCAGTTGCGCCTCGGTGACGACCTGGGCGGATGCCGGCTGGCTGATCATGCTGAGCGGGAGGAGGATCGCGACGGCGAATGCCGTCATGCGTATGGACCGACTGAAATAGCGATGACGTCTGTAGCCTGACATGCCGCCCCGTCTCACTGAGATTGGTCGATGACGAGCGGAGCCTGTCACGGCGATCTATATTCGAGATACTTTGTCGTCTACGCTCGCCGGACGACCCGAGCGGTCGGCAGGATCGATCACCCGGACCGGGACGACAACGTGAGGAACGGGTTCCCCCGGACGAGCCGCGACGCCGGCCCGGAGGGCACTGTCGACAATTCGGCGGCGTAATCCCTGACCAGCGCCGGCAGCCGGTAGCGGGCAGCACCGTCCCGGGCGACCAGGTGCGCATCGACCAGGCCTTCCATGGCCCGCCTGATCCGTTCGGTGGACTCGCCGAGTTGCGCCGCGGCACGGTCCACCGCCGCCGGAGCCTCCGGGCAGGCGGCGAGAAGCTCGAACAGCCGGCCGGCCACCTCGTCCTCCGAGGCGACGACCGCGACGGCGGCGGCCAGGCTCGCTCGTACGGACAGGTCGTCGTAACTCAGCAGATCCAGCGTGCTCCCTCCCGCTGTGAGTTCGCCGACCAGCGCGGCCACCGGCATCCCCGGCCACGTCGCCAGTCTCGAGCCGGCGACCCGCAGCGCCAGCACCGATCCGGCACACAGGCCGATCAGCTCGGCTGTCGCGCCCGGATCCGCGGCCAGCCGTTCCGGACCGGCGAGCGCGGCCAGCAGTTCCCGGGCGCCGGGTTCGGCCAACGGCGACAGGGCGACCCGCCGTACACCGTCGAGGTTGCCCAGAGCGCGCCGGGCCACGGCGATCAGGGCGGGACCGGGACTGGCGGGCAGTAGGGGCCGCACCTGGGCCGCGCTGGTGACGCCGTCGAGGACCAGCAGCAGCCGGCGTCCGGCGGTGAGCGAGCGCAGGCGCCCGGCGCGCTCGTCGGCGCTGTCGGGCATGTCGCCCGCCGCGACGCCGAGCGCGCGCAGCACCCGGGCCAGCAACTCCGCCGGGGTGACCGAGGCCCGGTACGCGACGTCGACGAAGATCTGCCCGTCGGTGAACTCACCGGCCACCGCGTGGGCCGCGTGTACGGCGAGCCCGGTCTTGCCGCTTCCCGGCGGGCCCGTGACGACCACGACAGCGGGTGCGCGGCCCGTCGCTCCCGTGCTGACCTCCCCCGCTTCCCTGGTGCGCCCGACGAAGGTGACCAGATCCGGTGGCAGCTCCCGGGGCACCGTCCGGCCGGTCTCGGCGGCGGGAGCCGGATCGGCGGCCGACGGTGCCGCGATCACCGGCGGCGGCCGGGTGTACGAGACGTCCGGCGCCCGTTCCAGGATCGCCCGGTGCAGGGCGGCCAGTTCCTCGCCCGGCTCGATGCCGAGGTGCTGGTCCAGCCGGGCGCGCGCGTCCCGGTAGGCGGCCAGTGCCGCCGGCACCTCACCGCAGCGGTACAGCGCGAGCATCAGCTGCCCCCACGCCCGTTCCCGCAACGGGTACGCGGCCAGATGCTCACGCAGCCCGGGTAGCAGCTCGGCATGCCGGCCGACCGCCAGGCGGGCATCGGTCAGCACCTCGAACACCTGAAGCCGCTGCTCCTCCAGGCTCGCCCAGCGGTTGTCGAGCGTGGTGCCGGTCGGCAGCCCTTCGCCCGCCGCGCCGCGCCACAACGCGAGCGCGGCGTCGAGCGCGGGAACGGCGTCGAGCGCATACCCCCTGACCAGTGCCGTGCGGCCGTTCTCCGCCAGCCGGTGGAACTCCGTGACATCCAGCTCGTCGGGCCGCATCCGCAGCTCGTACGCGTTCGGGCGCGTCACCAGCCGGTCGCCCACCATCCGGCGCAGCGCCGCCGCGTGCGAACGCAGGTTGGCCGTCGCCGAAGGCGGGGGGACGTCGGACCAGACCATGGCGGCCAGCCGGTCCAGGGACACCGACCGGTTCGCCGCCAGCGCGAGCCCGGCGAGCACGGCCCGCCGCTTTCCCGGTCCCGGCGCGACGCGCCGGCCGCCGACCCGCAGCTCGACAGGACCCAGAAGCCGAATGTCCAATTGCATCCCGTCGCTCCCCCGTCGAACTCCGAGGCCGCCCACAGTAGGCGGCCCCGCAGATCAGGACAAGGCATTTCGATAAGGACCAAATGTGACGGGAATCAATGCAAGTAGCGGTGTGTCGACGTAACGGAAACACCGCAGAAAACGCCCGACCAGATCATGACGCCGACGAGCCACCGGCTCGTCGAGCGGTCAGGCGCCGGCCATCGGTGCCGGCGCGAACAGGGGCGGCGCCGGATCGGCTGCCCGGATCGCGGCCACGAGCTGTGCCAGTTGCGGGTAGTCGCCCCCGGCCGCGCGGAGAAGGTGATCCGCCTCGGCGGGGTTTCCGAGATACGACTCGGCGGCCGCCCGCAGAAGAAGCGCGACGGCGCAGAGGTCGCGCGGCTCGGCGCCGGGACGGACGTCGAGAAGCAGCGATCGCGCATCCTCGGGCCGCTGGTTGAGCAGGTGAGCCAGGCTCATCACGATCCGGGCGGACAACGCTCGCGGCTGCGTCCGGACGGCGATCCGGGCGAGTTCCGAGATCTCCCGCACCTCCCGGCGTTCCACCGGCGCGCCGGTCACCACCGCGGCGTACAGGTACCACATTCCGAACTGGAGGCTCAGCATCTGGCCGATCGCCGCGGCGGCCGCGGGATCGGTGCCGCCCGCGCGAGCCAGCGCCGCGAGCCGCTCGGCCTCCTCGACCAGATCCGCCGACTGCGTGTGTCCCGCGCTCAATCTCTGCTGGTAGGCAGCGAGGGCCAGGAGCGGATCGCTGCCGTCGCGGGCCTGAATCCCGACCCGGTGGACGTCACCACCCGCTCGGGCGACCGCCCGCAGCGCCCTGACCACCTCCTCCTGGTAGTAGCCCGCCCGCAGCCCTTCGCGGGCGGCTGCCGGAGCCCGGGGCCAGCGGAGCAGGTTGTGGCCGTCGCTGTGGGTCGAACGCCCCGGAACGAGGTTGGTCAGGCCGAGCAGCGCCCCGACGAACGCGGCGCCGAGCAGCGTCAACCGCGTCAACGCCGTACCGGTGGACGCCGACGCGACGACGAGTGCCGTCGCGGCGCACAGGTTGGCCAGCGGGCCACCGAGATAGAACAGCAGCATCCGCAGCGGTAACGCCGTCATCGACGGCGACGGCCGGACCGACACCTCGTTGCGCCAGCCGTTGAAGGGCGCGACACGGACCGCGATGACCGGCAGACGCAGCAGCTTCGCCACGACGAGGTGACCGCACTCGTGCAGGACGAGGTGCAGCCACAACGACACGCAGGTGAGGCCGGCGGCGACGATCGCATCCATCACCGACTCGGTGACGAGCAGCGCGAACGCCGTCGCCTCCACCGCCAGGAGGAGTGACACGGCGACCAGCCGACGGCGGAGCTTCACCAAGAGATGGTACGGCCGGACAGGCGGCGGCAGTGGGACACGCGCGCTCACGCCCGGCACAACCACGACCCGGCGGTACCGCCGTAGAGCCCCGGCCCGGGCCGGATCAACTGTTGACGCCGGATGACACGCTTGCGCCGATGGATGCGTTCGTCTCACAGTTGCCCGCGCTGCTCGGTGTCGTCGTCGGCGCCCTCGGTACGGGTCTGGTGACCTTCCTGTCCACCAGGAGTCAGTGGAAGCGTGGTCAATCCGTACGGTGGGACGAACGACGACTGGAGGCGTACGGCGAGTTCGCGCAGGTCCTCAAGGAGATCCAGGCGATCTCACTGCGGGTCCTGGCCGCGGCGGACGGCGACAAGTACCGCTCAGGGCTGGACAAGGCCGCGGCACTGCCCCGGCTCGCCGACGCGGACATCAGGCACACCCTCGCGTGGGAACGCCTGTTGCTGCTCGGGGATGCCGCCACAGTCGCCGCCGCGCAGGACTGGCGCGAGGCGGTCTGGCAGCTGGAGCACCGGGCCCGCGAGGTCGGGGAGACCACCGAGCCGCTGACCGACGTCTACCAGCAGGCCAACGCGTGCCGTGATCGCTTCTATGACGCGGCTCGGCGCGGCCTGGGCGTGAGCGGCGGATCAGTCGCCCAGTCCGACCGCCTGCAGCAGCGCCTCGCATCCCCTGAGAACCACCAGCCCGCGTCCTCCGGCAGCTGATTCTGGACTTCGTACCCTCTCCGGCGCGATGAGTTCATGCGCCCCGGCCGGTCTGACCTGGTGTATCCGATCGGATGCGGGAAACCGGCAGACCGCCAGGAGGGACGAGAACCATGACCGTCGTCGACACCACTCCCCCGCCCGTCGCGCGCGGGTTGCACCGGACGCTGTGGGCGCTGCAAATCGTCCTCGGGGTCTTCCTCATCGTCGCCTCCGCCGGCCCCAAGCTGTTCGGCGAGACGAACGCGGTCCAGACCTTCGAGGACATGGGCGCCGCGCCCTGGTTCCGTTATCTCGTCGGTCTGCTGGAACTGGCCGGTGGCATCGGGCTGCTCGTGCCTCGGCTGGCCGGCCTGGCCGCCGTCGGGCTCGCGCTGCTCATGGTCGGCGCCGCCGTCACCCAGGCGTTCATCCTGCACGGCGGCGCGCTGGTGCTCACGCCCGTGGTGCTGTTCGCGCTGTTCGTGTTCATCGCGTGGGGCCGCCGCCACTCGATTCGCCGGCTCCTCGAGCGCTGAGCGGGGGTGCGCCGGCCGACCCCGTCAGGGCGTCCAGCGCACCCCCGGGTTCACCCGCCCGGACCAGTCGAAGACGGCCATGTTGTCCCACTGGTTCCCGGTGCCGTTGATGTTCGCCGGATCCCAGCCGTTGCCGCTGACGGCGTACCAGGTCGGTTCCCAGTAGAAGACACCGACGGCGCCGGCGTTGCGGGCGGTGTTCTGGACCCAGTCGAACTCCTGGGCCTGCCCGGCCCAGGTCGCACCGATGCCGTCGCAGGTGGCGTCGCCGATGGCGTTCGGCTCGCTGTCCGCGTTGTCCCGGGTGAAGGGGTACGCGGTCTCCACGATCACCACCGGCTTCCCGTAGCGGTTCCGCAGGTCGACGATGTTGTTGTAGAGGTTCGCCAGGCTGCCGTGCCACATGCAGTAGTACGACAGGGCGGTCATGTCCCACTGCACGCCCTGGGCACGGATGCCGTCGTAGAACCACCGCGCGTTGGCGTTGCTGTCGGCGTTCGCGGTGTGGATCATCACGGGGATGCCGCCGCCGCAGGCCTTCACCGCGTTGTAGCCCTGCTTCAGCAGGCCGGCCAGCGGGGCGAAGTCGTTGTTGACGACCTTCCCCTCGTTCCACAGCATCCCGACGTTGATCTCGTTGCCGATCTGCACGCTGTCCGGCAGGGTGCCCTGCCCGCGGAGGGCGGCGCAGACGTCGTAGGTGAACGCGTACACGTCGTTGCGCAACTGGCTCAGGCTGTGCCCGGCCCAGGCCGCGGGCTTGTACTGCTTGCCGGGGTCGGCCCAGGTGTCGGAGTAGTGGAAGTCGATCAGCACCTTGAGGCCCTTGGCCTTCGCCACGCGCGCCTGGGCCAGCACCCTGCTCTTGTTGTTGTAGCCGCTGGCCGGGTTGTTCCACACGCGCAGCCGGACGTAGTTGAGGCCGACGGACCTGAGGATGTCCAGCGGGTCGCGCGCCACCCCGCCTGCGTCGTAGTACTTCGCGCCCAGATCCAGGCTGCGCTGCAACGAGGAGACGTCGGCGCCCCGCATGCTGAGCGTGTTCGCGGCGGCGACGGGCGCGGGCGTACCCCCGAATGTGGTGGTGACGGCGAGGGCGACGGCCGTGACGGCCCCGGCGAGGGCGCGGCGGCGGTGGGGTGTGGTCACGAGGCTTCCTCTCAGCCGACAGTGCAGGGGGCGCCGTTGAGCGAGAAGCCGGTCGGCGGTGCGTCGCTCGCACTCCACCGCCCCTGGAAGCCGAAGGTCGCGGAGCCGTTCGGCGCGATGACGCGGTTCCAGTCGGCGTTGCGGGCGGTCACGGCGGCGCCGGTCTGGCCGACTGTGGCGTTCCACGCGGTGGTGACGTGCTGGTCCCCCGGGAAGCCGAAGGTGACGATCCAGCCGTCGACCGACGTCGTCCCGGTGTTCTGGACCGTCACCGCGGCCACGAAACCGCCGGGCCACTCGGACTGGTTCCGGTAGGTCACCCGGCAGGTCGAGGGCGGCGGGGGCGGCGGCGTGGACGTCGTCGGCAGTGTGACCGTGTTGGACGCGATCGACACGTTGCCGGCCGCGTCCCGGGCCCGCACGTAGTACAGGTTGCGCAGCGGCGTCGACGGGGGCAGCGGCGCCGTGTACGTGGTGCCCGGCACGGTGGCGACTCGGGTCGAGGTGAACCAGCCGTCGAACCGGTAGACGTCGTACCCGAGCACGCCGGCGTCGTCGGTCGACGGCGACCAGGACAGCGTGGCGGTCGAGGCGGTCACCTCGCCGACTGCGAGGTTCTGCGGCGCGCTCGGCGGGGTGGTGTCCGGGCCGGTGTCGGTCACCGGGGTGACCACCGTCAGCGCGTCGGTGGACGGCGATCGGCGCCCGGACCCGTCCCGGGCCGACACCCGGAACGAGTACTGCCGGCCCGGCTGGATGTAGCCGGTGATCGTGGTGGAGGTGACGTCGCCGAGGCTGATGCCGTAGACCACGTCGTCGAACGCCTGGTAGTAGGTGACGTCGTACCCGGCGACGGGGCAGCAGCCGGGCCTGGCGGCCGTCCAGGTGAGGGTGACCGACGTGGTCCGTACCTGGGTGGCGGTCAGGTTCGTGGGCGCGCTCGGCGGGAACGGCGTGGTGCTGGGCGTGCTGGGCGTCGAGGTGGGCGGCGCCGCCGTCCCGGTCGGCTCCGCGGCGGGCACCGCGGCGCCGCCGGGCGCCGGGGCGACAGCGGGGTACGCGGTGCCGGCGTCCGCCGACGGCGCGACGGCCAGAGCGGCACCGAGCAAGGCCGTGGACAGCACGACCGCGGCCGTCAGACCCGGCCGCAGACGGCGGAACAGCGAGGACGAGAAGACGGCAGCCATAGGTCGACAATGCCCGCCATACATCGATGATCGCCAACGTGTCCCACACCTCGGCCGGTGCCACGGCCCCGCAACCCGCCGCGAGGCGCGACCTCCGCCTCATTCGTCGTTTTGCGCCGCTTATGTCCGCAATCGGTCACAATCGGATAGACAGGGTGAGCCGCTGCGGAACGGCCACCACACGCACGAAAGGCTGGACGGGAAGCGGCGATGGCCACCTTCGAGTACCGCTGCGCGCAGGATGGCAGCTTCGATGTCGCGATGCCGGTCGGCACCGCGGGCCCGTCGACGAACTGCCCCCGGTGCGGGTTCCCGGCGACACGGGTGTTCTCCGCGCCCCGGCTCACCCGCATACCGGCGGCGCTGCGCGAGGCCGTGGACCGGACCGAGCGCAGCGCGGAACAGCCGGAGGTCGTCGGGCGGGTGCCCGGCCGTCGCCCGGCGCGTCACTCGACGAACCCGGCCCACGCCCGCCTGCCCCGATGGTGACCACGAGAAGGGCTCAACGCCGTGCCTGAACTGCTGTTCCCCCTCGACTCCACGAAGAGGTTCACCGACCATGAGAAGGTCGGGCACAACCGCTGGCATCCCGACGTCCCGCCCGTGGCGACGGTACGGCCCGGACAGTCGTTCCGTGTCCACTGCCGCGAGTGGTTCGACGGCGCGATCCACAACGACGACTCCGCCGAGGACATCCGGGACGCTCCGCTGACCCGGGTCCACGCTCTCAGCGGCCCGTTCGCAGTCGAGGGCGCCGAGCCGGGCGACCTGCTCATGGTCGACATCCTCGACATGGGCCCGATCCCGCAGGAGTCCGGTCCGCTGGCCGGCCAGGGCTGGGGTTACACGGGCATCTTCCCCACCGGCAACGGCGGCGGCTTCCTGACCGAGCAATTCCCCGACGCCTACAAGGCGGTCTGGGACTTCACCGGTCACAAGGCCACCTCACGGCACATCCCCGGGGTCTCGTTCACCGGGATCTCCCACCCGGGGCTGATGGGCACCGCCCCGTCCGCGTCGCTGCTGGCGACCTGGAACCAGCGGGAGGGGGCGCTGATCGCCACCGCGCCCGACCGGGTGCCGCCCCTGGCCCTGCCCCCCGAGCCGCAGGACGCGATCCTCGGCAGCCTCACCGGCGCCGACTTCGACCGGGTCGCTGCGGAGGCGGCGCGGACCGCTCCGCCCCGGGAGAACGGCGGGAACCAGGACATCAAGAACTTCACCGTCGGCAGCCGGGTCTTCTACCCGGTGTACGTGACGGGAGCCAACCTGTCCCTCGGCGACCTGCACTTCTCGCAGGGCGACGGGGAGATCACCTTCTGCGGCGCCATCGAGATGGGCGGCTTCGTCGACCTGCACGTAGACCTGATCAAGAACGGCATGCAGACGTACGGCGTCGCCGAGAACACGATCTTCATTCCGGGCGACACCCCGCCCCAGTTCTCCCAGTGGCTGGCCTTCTCCGGGCTCTCGGTCACCCTCGACGGCGAACAGCGGTACCTCGACTCGCAGCTCGCCTACCAGCGCGCCTGCCTGCACGCCATCGACTACCTGACCCGCTTCGGCTACCAGCCGGAACAGGCATACCTGCTGCTCGGTGCCGCACCCATCGAGGGCCGGCTCTCCGGCGTGGTGGACATCCCCAACTCCTGCGCGACCGTCTACCTGCCCACCGAGATCTTCGACTTCGACATCCGCCCCTCGGCTTCCGGTCCGACCCGGATCGATCCGGGCAAGGGCGCCCCGAAGGCCACCATGCCGTAGGCAGGTGCCCCTGAGGGCCGGCGGTTCGGCGACGGGCGGCCGCGCTACGGTTCCCGGACGAGGATCGCGCCCGGCGCGACGATGAGAGGGGACACCTCATGCAGAAGTCATCCCTGACCGCACTGGCCCGCGAGCAGCTGAAGCTCGCGCACGGCTCCTCCAGCGGCCGCAGCAGCTCCACCGTCTACGGCGGTCACGAGCACAGGCTCCGACAGACGCTGATCGCGCTGACCGCCGGGCAGATGCTCAGCGAGCACGAGAATCCCGGCGAGGCCACCGTCCACGTCCTGCACGGCCGGGTCCGGCTCGGCGCCGGCGAGACGTCCTGGGACGGCGCACCCGGCGATCTGCTGATCGTGCCGGACCGCCGGCACACGCTGGAGGCGCTCGAAGACTCAGCGGTGCTGCTCACCGTCGCCAAGCGCTGACGACCGCACGCGTCCTCATCGGGCTTCGATGACGGAGGTGGCCCCCGCCGGGCGGTCCGGCCGGGGCCGGGCCGCCCGTCCGCCGGTCAGGCGCGGGTGCGCTGCCGCAACCGGGTCGAGACGATCGCGCCGACCGCCATGAGGACCGCGACGGCCAGGGACGGCAGGGCGTCCGGCCGGCGCAGCAGTTCTTCCGTCAACCCGGCGTTGTCCAGCTGGTGGACCGTGCCCAGCAGGAGGGTCGGGACGACCGCGATCAGCAGTCGCTGGTCGGCGGTCGCCACCCACAGGAAGGCGGCCACCCCGGCGATCACCATGGCGGCGGCGACGATCCGCGGGACCGCGTCGACCATGCGGAGGCCACCCGCGGGGATCAGATGCAGGGCGAGGATTCCGGCGGTGACCAGGACGGCGTTGGCGCGAGGTGCCGGCGGCACGTCCGCCGGCCGCCGCAGGCCCAGCACGATCAGCGGCGTGGCGACAACCGGTGCCCACCACTGCGGCAGGCCGTTGAGGAACAGGTACGGGGAGATCAGGCTCGGCACCACCGCCCCGGCAACAGCCAGGACGGCGGCGGTGCGGGCACGGCCGGCGACGAGCGCCACCAGCGCCGCGATCAGCACGACCTCGTGGACGCCCTGATTGCGCAGGATGGTCACCGGGTCCGAGAGTCCGCCGTACCGGAACGCCTCGACGATGTCGTCCAAGCCGATGAGGACGCCCAGCGCCAGCACCGCCAGGGCGCCGAGGTGGATGCCCTGCCAGAACAGCACGGCAGTGGGACGGGCCGCGGCGCTGCCGCCGTACACCCGCAGGCCGCCCCGGAGGAGCGAGACCGCCTCCCGGGCGCTGGGCCAGCGACGGGTGGTGGGTTCGTCCCCGATCAACGTGTCGATCAGTTCGTCGGCGCGTTCCCGGCGGTAGCCGGCCGGGTAGGCCCGCAGCAGCATGCGGTAACGCCTCTCCAGGACATCGGAACTCATGCTGGTCTGATCCTCACGGTAGAAGGTTGACGGGCACTTGCCTGCGATGCGACCCGGCGCGGCAGGCGGTCCATGACCACCCGGGCGGCCTGGGCGAGCCGGTCGGCCTCCTCGGTGAGTACGCGGCAGCCCTCGTCGGTGAGCCGGTAGTAGCGACGGGCACGCCCGTTGACGATCTCCTCACCGTCGGCGGCGACGAGTTCCTCGCCGAGCAGCCGGTCGATCACCGAGTACAGCGATCCGGCAGCGAGGGTCACCCGCCCGTCGGAAAGCTCGGTCACCCTCTTGATCACGGCGTAACCGTGGAGCGGCCCACCGAGCAGGGCAGCGAGGACGAAGTACGACGGTTCCCGTAGCGCGGGACGCGAAGCAGATCCCATGAGCCGAATATACAACCAACTTGAGTATCAGTCCAAGGTGACTGTTCACAGTGGCCATTGCCCAAATCATCTTAATGATTAAGGTAATCGGATGAGCGCATCGACCGACTTCTCAGTAGCGATCGCCGGCGCCGGCCTCTCCGGCCTCTGCCTGGCCCAGTACCTGACGCGCGCCGGCATCGACGTGCACGTCTACGAGCGGGATCCCGGCCCCTTCGTCCGGCGGCAGGGCTACCGGATCATCCTCGACCGGTACGGGCTGGCGGCGCTGCGCGAGAGCCTGCCCCGCCCGCTGTACCGCCTGGCGCTGGCCACCGGCGACGAGCCCGGCGGGCACCTGCGCTTCACCGACAGACGGCTGCGGGACGCCTTCACGATCACCTTCAAGGACGACCCGCACGAGACCCGCCAGGTGGACCGGCTGACCCTGCGGTCGATCCTGCAGTCCGGGCTGGACGGGCGCATCCACTACGGCAGGGCCGCCGTCGCGGTGGACAACGGCGGTCCGGCCGGGCTGCGGCTGCGGTTCTCCGACGGCAGCGCCGCCGCGGCGACAGTCGTGGTGGGCGCGGAGGGCGTCGGCTCGGCGCTGCGCGCGCAGCTCATGCCGGACGCCGACCCGGCGGACACCCCGATGGCGGGCATCTACGGCCGGTCGCCGTTGTGGCGCGACGGCGCAAGCGTCATCCCGGACGCGCTGCGTACCAGCGGAGTCCTGTCCATCGCCGACCGGCCCGGCAGCGCCTTCTTCTTCACCTCAATGCGGTTCGGCGAGAGCCCGCGGGAGGCGTTCTCGCGCCTGGCTCCGGGCAGCTACGCCCCCACCGGCGACGACTACGTCATGTGGGCACTGCTGCTCCGGCGGGACGAGCTGCCTCCAGGCGTCCGCGGGGACCTGCGGGCGCTGTGGCACGTGGCGGCCCGGATGAGCATCGACTTCCACCCGCTCGTCCGGCGGCTGGTCGACACGGCGGAACTGGACGCAACTGTGCTCAACCTGTTCGCCACCGGCCGGCGCCCGCACCGGTGGGCGGTGCCCCGGGCGACGATGATGGGCGATGCCGTACACGTCATGCCGCCGTTCGGCGCTCATGGCGGCAACACCGCGCTGCGCGACGCCGCACTGCTCGGCCACCGGCTGGTCGAGGCCCGGCGGAACGGCACATCCGTGGAGGAGGCGATCGCCGGATACCAGGACGAGATGGTGCCGTACGCCTTCCACGCCGTCGACAACGCCGCGAGGCTGATGCACCGCCTCACCGGTGGCGCCGCCGCACCGCACTGGGTGCTCACCCGCGTGCTACCTCGGCTGCACCGGGTCACAGTGCCGGAGGCATGATTGCCCGCGTGTCCCACGATCCGGCCCGCGCCTCCGCGATCGCCGACCTCATGCGCGCCGGGCGGGAGACGTCGCGGCTGTCCATGGTGTTCCGGTACGCCATCGCGGAGCGGCTGGGCCTCGCCGTGAGCGACCTGGAGTGCCTCGACTACCTGGCGGACATCGGCTCCGCCACCGCGGGGCAGATCGCCGAGCGGACCAACCTCACCACCGGTGCGGTCACCAGCATGCTCCGCCGGCTCCAGCAGGCCGGCTACGTGACGACCGAGCGCGACCCGGCAGACCGGCGGCGGGTCGTCGTCACCATGCGGCCGGAGCGGATCGCCGACCTGGAGCGGCCGTACGAGCGTTTCGCCGAGCGGGCGGAACGGCTCGTCGAGGGCTACAGCGCCGAGGAGGTCAGGCTGCTGGTCCGGCACCACGACCGCCTCCAGGCGATGTACCTCGCCGAGTTGGACCACCTCCGCGACGGCGACACCGCCCAGCGGTCCACCTGAACCGGCGTCTCCTGTCGCTATCCCACGGCCGCCAGGAAGTCCGAGTAGAACAGGCCCAGGCCGGCCGCGACGCAGACACCGGCCACGATCCAGAAGCGGACCACGATGGTGGACTCGCTCCAGCCGGCCAGCTCGAAGTGGTGGTGCAACGGCACCATCCGGAAGACCCGCTTGCCGGTGGTCCGGAACGAGACGATCTGGATCACCCAGGTCGTGGTGATGATGACGAAGAGCCCACCGATCAGGATCGAGAGCAGCGTCGTACGGGTCACCACCGCCAGCCCGCCGATCAGGCCACCCAGCCCGAGCGCGCCCACGTCACCCATGAAGATCCGGGCCGGGGACGTGTTCCACCACAGGAACCCCACACAGGCACCGGCCGCGGCTGCCGCGATCATGGCGATCTCCAGCGGATCGCGGACCTGGTAGCAGTACTCGTTCACGCGGGCGTACCCGTCGTCGGCGCACCAGTGCCGGTACTGCCAGAAGCCGATCAGCGAGTACGCGCCGAGCACCAGGATCGACGCGCCGGTGGCCAGGCCGTCGAGGCCGTCGGTGAGGTTCACACCGTTGGACATCGCCGTGATCACGAAGATGAAGACCATGACCGCGCCGACCTTGCCGACGTCCAGCCAGCTGATGTCGCGGATGAGCGAGATGTGCTCGCTGGCCACGGTCTGGCCGTTGGTGCTGGGCACGTACAGCGCGGCCACGCCGAACCCGCCGCCGACGAGCGCCTGGCCGAGCAGCTTGCCCTTGGCGGACAGCCCGTCGGAGTTGCGCCGGCGCACCTTGAGGAAGTCGTCGAAGAATCCGACGGCGCCGCAGAAGACGAACAACCCGAGCAGCACCAGGGCCGTCATGGTGGGCCCCTCCTGCGCGATCTGCCGTTCGGGCAGGGTGGTCAGGGCGAGATGCCCGGCGACGTACGCGAGGACCGTCGCCACGATGAAGACGACGCCGCCCATCGTGGGCGTACCCTTCTTTCCCTCGTTGCTGGCGAGCCCGATCGACCGGATCGGCTGACCGGCCTTCAGCGCGCTGAAGACGCGAATCGCCACCGGCGTGCCGAACAGGGAGATCACGAACGCGACAGCGGCCGCGACGATGACCGCCCTCACGGACGGCCCACAAAGTCATCGATCACGACACGTGAGCTTGCCATCCGGAGGCGGACGGAGCAGCCCCTGAGCTTCACCACGCCGAAGCTGGCCTGCACGCCGTAGCGTCGACGGCATGAGAACGATTGTGGTGTCGCTCGCGGTGGCCGCGGTGGTGTTGCTCGCGCTCGTCGTCTTCGTCGCCCGGCGCGACCGGTCGAGGCGCCCGTCGGACGAGGACTCGGCTGCGGTCCGCCGGGCCGCCGCCGACCAGCACCGGCACGACGCGCAGCGGCAGGCCACATCGGGTCTCGCGGAGCGGCACCGCAACCCGCCGAGCACGTAGGCGCGACCGGCGCATGCGGTTGCGCGTACAGCCGCTGCTTCTGCCCGCCGGAGAGCCGCCGGAACTGCGCGCCGAGCAGCTCGCAGCTTCCCGTTGTCGCGTTGCGGGTCGATGCCGACGATCTCGCCCTGCTCGACGGCGAAGCTGACGCTGTCCACAGCGGTGTGCTCGCCGTAGCGCTTGACGAGGCTGTCCATCTCGATGACTGCCATGGCAGAAGCGTGCCGTCCGAGGTGGTTGATGCCGGGGTCAGCCGAGCCTCGGCGTACTGCCGGCGTGGACGGGTCGACTTACTCGATGGCGGCCAGGCGGGCCGCGGTACAGGATCACCTGGTGGTCCACCTGACATGGTTCTCTCCGATCTCCGCGAGGCGTGGCGCCGGGCGCTGGCCGGCAGGCTCCTGGGCCTGTACCTGCACGGCTCGCTGGTGGCAGGCGACTTCGCCGTGAACCGCAGCGACCTCGACCTGCTCGCGGTGCTCACCGACGATCCGGACGAGAAGCTCCTCGACGTACTCGCCGAACTGCATTCCGACCTCGACCGGCGGCACCCGCAGTGGGCCGGCCGGATCGAGGTGGAGTACGTGTCACTGGACGCGGTGCGCGCCGATCCCGGCCGGGATCACGTGATCGCCCGGATCAGTCCCGGCGAGTCGTTGCACCTGCTGCCCGCCACCACCCACCGCGTCGTGACCTGGGCCGCCGTGCACGACCACGGCCGTACGCTGCTGGGACCGCCGGCCGGTGAGCTGCTCCCCGCCGCCGACCCCGGCCTGGTCAGCGCGGCTCTGCTGGACCACGTCCGCGACTGGCCGGCCTGGGTGCTCGAGATGACCCCACCTGGAGCCCAGTCGTACGCGGTGCTCACGCTCTGCCGGGCCTTCCAGCGCCTGCGCCATGGCCGGCAACTGTCCAAGCGGCAGGCCGCCGAGCAGACCATCACCGCCTGCCCTCGATGGGCGGACCTCATCGCCTGGGCACGCGACTGGTGGTACGACTCCGGCCACGACACCGATCCCGGCCGGTTCGACGAGGTCCGGGCATTCGTGACCGAACTCAGCGCCGCCATCCTGGCCCCGACCGATGGTGGGCAGTGGCGCGAGCTGGACTGCGACGCCGCGACGAAGCAGGCGGGCTAGACGGCCTCCACGGCGATCAGGGCCATCCCGGCCAGGAACGCCGACGTAACCGCTGCCGGCAAAGGTGAGACCTTCCGTCGAGGGTCGTGGACTCGTGGCAGGGCGCCGCTAGTCGAGCCGGGCCAGTTCCTCGGGGGACAGGCGCAGCGCCCCGGCGGCCAGGTTCTCGACCAGATGGTCGGGGTCGCCCGTACCGGGGATGGCCAGCATGTGCGGCCCGCGGCTGAGGGTCCACGCGATGCGCACCTGCGCCGGCGTCGCCCCGTGCGCCCGGGCGACGGCCGCCACCGCCTCGTTGCCGGCCACGCCACCTGCCTCACGTCCGTCGCCGGCGATCGCGAAGAACGGCACGAAGGCGACGCCCTGCTCCCCGCAGGTGCGCACGAGCTGGTCGTGCACACGTCGGGTGTCGACGCCGTACGGGTTCTGCACGCAGACCACCGGGGCGATCGCCTGTGCCTGCGCGAGGTGCTGCGGACGGATGTTCGACAGGCCGAGATGCCGGATGAGCCCGGCGTCCCGCAGGTCGGCCAGCGCGCCGAAGTGCTCCGCGACCGACTCCAGCCCGTTCTGGCGCAGGTTGACGACGTCCAGGTGGTCACGGCCCAGCTGGCGCAGGTTCTCCTCGACCTGTCCGCGCAGTTGGTCGGGCCGGGCCAGCGGCAGCCACTCGCCGGAGGGGTCGCGGCCCGGCCCGACCTTCGTGGTGATGACCAGTTCGCCGGCGTACGGCGAGAGCGCCGTGTTGATCAGCTCGTTGGCCGACCGCAGTGGCGAGAAGTAGAACGCCGCCGTGTCGATGTGGTTGACGCCGAGCTCGACCGCCCGGCGCAGCACGCCGATGACGCGTTCGCGGTCGCTCGCCACACCGCGGTTGCCGGTCAGGCGCATCGCGCCGAATCCGATCCGGTTGACGGTCAGGTCGCCGAGCGTCCAGGTGCCTGCGGACGCCGCAGTAATCATGTTGGGCACCGGGCGAACCTAGCCATCCCCGCTGACCTGCACAGGCGGTCATCCGCCCGATACCGGTTCCCGGAGATCGCTGTTAGGTTATCTACAGTGAACGACGATGATCTTCCCACGGGGAACGGCGGCGCGGATCTCGCCGGGGTCGAGGGCTTACGCGCCGCTGAACGGCGTCTTCAGCGTGCCCAGCTGTCCTCCGACGTCGCGGAGTTGGATCGGCTGATCGACGACCGCCTCGTGTTCACCGGGCCTGACGGCCGTCTCTACTCCAAGCAGGACGACCTGCACGCGCACCGATCCGGCCAGCAGACGATGACCCGGGTCGACGAGGAGGACCTGGCCGTGCTCGCCGTCGGCGGCACCGGGGTGACGTGGTTCCTCGGCACGCTGGAAGGCACCCTTGCCGGCGAGCCGTTCGTCGCCCGGGTCCGCTACACGCGCACATGGATCCTCGACGAGGACGAGGGGTGGCGCCTGCTCGCGGCACACGTCGGTCCGGCCGACTGAGACACCCTCGCGCACGGTCCCGTGGTGCCGGGCTGCCGTCAGATCGCGGCGAGCGCCTTGGTGATGTTCCACTCGGCCAGGTCCAGCATCCACTTCCGATCCGGAAAGTCGGTGTCCGCGATCCGCAGTGGCCCTTCGATCAAGGACAACGTCTGCGCGTATCGGTAGAGCGCCAGCCGGTGGGGGTCGAGAGCGACCGGGCGCAGCGCCGGGTATGTCTCGCCGAAACGCATTTGCAGCCAGGCGTGGTCCCATTCGACGTCGAAGTACGTCAGCCCCTCAAAATCGATCATGACGGCCTCACCGGCCGGTGTGACGAGCACGTGATCCGGGCCGAGTTCGCCGTGCACCAGCCCGTACTCCTCGCGTGGGGTGACCGCGCTCCTGAGGTGGCGTACGTGGGCGCCGACCCGGTGGTGGGCATCGGCCAGCCGGGCGTCGCGGGCCGCTGCCGCGTCGAGGTGGCCGAGCGCGCGGTCGACGATCACGTCCTCGGTGCGTCGCGTCTGTGATGCCTCACCTCGGGCGATGGCCGCGACCTTTCCGAAGTGCGGCCCGAAGGCCGTGTGCATGCGGCGCAGGGCGTCACCGAGCGCGGACAGCGGCGTGACGGCAGCGGCCGGATCGTGTTCCACCAACGCCTCCAGCCGCAGCGCGCCCGCGTCCTCGACAAGCGCGATGTCGGCGTCGAGGTGACGGCCGTCCCGGTCGATCATCAACAGATGCGGGACACGCACTCCTGCCCCGGTGAGCGCCGCGTGGGCGGCGGCGAAGAGATCCGCGCCCGACGCATCCGTGAACGGGTCGTCCGGGACCGCCGGTGACGGCGGCCAGTAGTTCTCGCTCGCGGCCCACACGTACAGCATCACGGTTGTCCGGTCGTCCAGCCGAAGCCGGTAGACGCCCTTCTTGGTGCCGCCCGTCAGCCGGTCCAGGGCAGCGAGCCGCCGGTCCGAGCCGAACTGGTCCGACACCAGGTCGTGCAGGTCATCCGGTTGCAGGAATGTCCTCGTCATGGCCGCCTCTCGTCGGACCGAAGCGGCCAGGCTGCCAGGCCGGGCACCGGCGCACAACCGGGTTGACGCACCGGACCCGCCCCGCCGCCGGTCCTACTCCTTCAGGCCGATGTTGTCGATCGGCGGAGCGCTGAGCAGCCGCCGGACGGGCCACACCGTGCTCACCGACGCCAGCAGTGCCGTACCGCCGAGCACCGCCGCCCACCCGAGCGGCGGCACGTACGGGATCGGGCTGCCGGTCAGTCCGTTGACGATCGCGCTCAGCGTCAGCACCGCGATCGTCGCGCCGATCAGCACCGCCGTGCCGAGCAGCCCGGCCTGTTCGGCCCGTACCATCCCGCGGATCTGACGGCGGGTGACCCCGACCAGTTGCAGCAGCGCCAGCTCGCGGCGGCGGGCCAGCGCCGCCATCACCATCGTGGTGGCCGCCGCCAGCGCCGCGTACCCGACCATCACGCCGATCAGCAGCCGGTTCAGCCAGGCGCCGAGCGCCAGATCGGTGCCGAGCAGGCGCGTGCGGGTGGTGGCGTCGAGAACCTCGGCGCCGGGCCGCGCCGCCGCCCACGCAGCCAACGCGGTGCCGGCGTCCGGGCCGCCGCGGACCAGGACCTCGTCGACGGTGTTCCCCGCCGTGTGCCCGGCGACCGTCCCGGCAGCCAGGGTGACGTCGCCGAAGCCGAGGCCACGGTCGTAGATCGCGACGACGTCCAACGTGACAGGGGTGCCGTCGCCCAGCCAGAGTTCCGCCTTGTCGCCGACGTCCCAGCCGGACGAGGACGCCTGCGTCGTGGACAGGGCGACGGTGCCGGCGCGCAGGTCTGCCAGGGTGCCCTTGCGCACGGCGAGGTCCATCGTCGACGTGACGCCCGCCGGGTCGACGGACTGCGCGCCGACCGGCTCGATGCCGCCGAGCGCCCGCACCACGACCTGGGTGCGGCGTACCCCGGTGGCCGCCTGCACCCCGTCCAGCTCGCGGATCTCCCCCGCCGCGTCCGCGGGCAGTCCACCCGGAGCGACGAGCACCCGCTCGGCGAGTGTTCCCGCGCTGCTCTGCGTGGTGGTCTGCCGTTCCAGGTTGTTCTGCAGGAACCAGACCGAACCGCCGAACCCGACGGACAGCACGAGGGCGGTCAGGACCGTCGCCATGCCCTGCGCGTTGGCCCGCAGGTTGGCCGCAGCCAGGTATCCGCCGGCCCGCCAGATCCGCGGCAGCACCGGGGTGAGCAGGCGTGCCGCGTACGCGTTGATCATCGGTGCGAGCAGCGCCACCGCGATGACGAACAGGTAGAGCATGCCGACCGCGCCGGCCAGCGCCCCGGCCGACCCGGCGGCGCCGAGCGTGAACGCCCCGGAGCTGCCGGCCGCCATCAGCGTCAGCACGCCGGCGATCAGCCGTACCGGGCCGCTGCGCCGGGGTTCGACAGCGATCTCGCCGAGCGCCTCGATCGGTTTGATGGCGGTGACCCGGCGTGCGGCGATCAGCGCGGCGACCACCGCCACGAGGACCGCCGTACCGATGGCGGCGGGCACCGCGAACAGACCGCCCACCATCGGGAAGCCGGCCGGCACGAACCCCCGCCCGACCAGTTCGCCGTGCACCCAGCGGGCCGCCAGCAGGCCGGCCGGGCCGCCGATCGCGGAGCCGGCCAGGGCGAGCAGCGTGGCCTCGGCGACCAGCATGCGGCGCACCTGCCCCGGCGTGGCGGCGACCGCGCGCAACAACGCCAGGTCACGCCGACGGTGCCGGACGGACAGCCCGATGGTGCCGGCCACCACGAACACGATCAGCAGGACGACGTACCCCCCGAAGGCCGACCCGGCCTCGACCAGCAACCTCTGTGCGGCCCGGTTCTCCGGCTGCTCGGCCTTCCCGCGGTCCTTTCCGGCGTACGCCGTGGCACCGGCCGCCGACGCGATCTCCCGCACCGCGCCGAGGTCGGCGCCGGGCGCCGTCCGTACGCCGATCGCGTCCACCCGGCCCGGGTGCGCGGACAAGCGGGCGGCCTGCGCGTCGGTGAAGAACACCGCCGCCGAACCGGTCTCGGCGGTTCCGCTCACCCGGTACGACCGGCTGATCCCGCCGACGACCAGCGCGATGCGGTCGCCGGGCGTCACGCCGAGCCGGGTGTCGGCCACCACCTCGTCGTCGTTCCGGGGCGCGGCACCGGCGGCGAGGGAACGGCCGGTGAAGGCGTAGGTGTCCCAGCCGTGTCCCACGGCCGCGGGTGAGCCGATCAGCACCGCGTGGTCGCCGGTGACTGCCGTGACGCCCGGCACCCGGCGGATCCGGTCCACGAGGTCGGCGTCCACGGTGCCGCCCTCGGGCAGCGTCACGGTGCTCGTGGTGGTGTCACCGTCGAACTCGCGGAACGTGTGGCTGATCGTGCGGTTGGCGACGACCACGTCGGCGCTCGCCCAGAGCCGCGGCTCCGGGCGGAACCGCAGCCCTGACTCGACGAGCGTGCCCATCGCCACCAGGATCAGCACGCCGGCGATCAGGGCCAGCAGGGTCGCGGCGGCGGGGCCGGTGCGGTGCCGCAGCAGGCGGGCGGCGAGGCCGGTCATCGGAGGACCCGCCCGTCCAGCGAGGCCAGGTGCTCGGCGATACGGACGGCTCCGAGCTGCGGGAGGTCGGCGACCATCGCACCGTCGGCCAGCACGAGCACCCGATCCGCGTACGACGCGGCGATCGGGTCGTGAGTCACCATCACCACCGTCTGCCCGTGCTCGTCCACGACCGCGCGCAACAGCGTCAGCACCTCCGCCGCGGTCCGCGAGTCGAGGGCGCCGGTGGGCTCGTCCGAGAAGATCACCTCGGGGCGGGTGGCCAGCGCACGGGCGATCGCCACCCGCTGCTGCTGGCCGCCGGACAGCGCCGCCGGCCGGTGGTGCAGCCGGTCGGCGAGGCCGACCCGCTCGACCACGTGGGTCAGCCAGGCCCGGTCCGGGCGGACGCCGGCCAGACGCAGGGGCAGCACGATGTTCTCCTCGACGGTGAGCGCGCCGATCAGGTTGAACGCCTGGAAGACGAACCCGATCCGGGTACGACGCAGCTCGGTCAGGCGCGTCTCGGACAGCCCGGACAGGTCGGTGCCGCCGAGGATCACCCGACCGCTCGTGGGGCGGTCGAGCCCGGCCGCGATCTGCAACAGCGTGCTCTTGCCGGAGCCCGAGGGGCCCATCACCGCGGTGAAGGTCCCCCGGCCGAAGCCGACATCGACGCCCGCGAGCGCGGTCACCTGGTTGCGGCCGGTGCCGTACACGCGGGTGAGTTGTTCGACACGTACCGCCGGTTCGATGGTGCGTCCCGGATGGTCCGGCATTCTGGTGGCCTCTCTCCGTGTCATCGGCAGGAACTGCGCGCACCAGAAACGCTATTGACCTGGAGGAACGGCGACCATCCAGCGGGCTGCCCGATCCGGGTACAGCAGGCGCTACCACCGGCCCGGGCGCTCGCCGGCCGGCACGTCGTCCGTTCCACCTGCCGCCCGCCGCCCGAGCGATTGAGCAGGTCACAGCCGGGGTAGTGGGCCTCCTCGCGGAAGATCGATCGGCGGCCGGTCCCGGCCTGCCCGGCGAGAGGGGTACCACCGGTGCGGACCTGGGTACGCGACGCCGTCGCGCGGTTGCGCGGCGACGGGATGACAGTGGTCGAGCTGACCGCCGCCGCTGTGGTCGCGTGGATCGTGGCGGCGGTGGTGATCCGGCACCCGGACCCGTTCTTCGCGCCGACCGCCGCGCTCGTCGTGCTCGGCGAGTCCCGCGGGCGACGGCTGCGGCAGACCGTCGAGATCCTGTTCGCCGTGGCAGCAGCCGTGCTCGTCGCGGAGCTGCTGGTGTACGCGCTGGGCCCGGGCACCGAGACGGTCCTGCTGGTGCTGCTGCTGACCACCACGACGCTCGTGGTGATCGGGGCCCGCCGGGCCCTGGTCGTGCAGGCCACCGTCTCGGCCATGTACCTGGTCGTGGTCTCCGCGCCGAACGGGACGCTGATGCCGTTCCGCTTCGTCGACGCGCTCATCGGCGGCGCCGTGGCGCTTGCCGCCAGCCAGCTGATGGCCGCCCGTGACCCGCTGGCACCACTGGTGGCCCAGGCCCGGCGCAGCTACACCGACCTGGCCGACCTGCTCGACCAGGTCAACGCGGCGCTGCGGGGCTGCGACGAGGACGCCGCCCGCGCCGCGCTGGACCGGGCGCGGCAGGTGGACGACTGCGTCGCCGAGATGCAGGCCGCCGTGCTCGCCACCGGTGAGACGCTGCGGCTGGGACTGCGCCGCCGGCACCTGGGCAAGCTCGCCGAGGTGGAGGCCACGCTGCGGCAGCTCGACTACGCCGCCCGCAACATCCGGGTGCTGGCCCGGGCCGGTGTGACCCTGACCCGCCGGCACACCGCCACGCCGCCGGAGCTGGCCGCCGCGATCGGCGCGCTGACCTCCGCCGTACGGTCGGCTGGTGAGGCCATGGCCCACGACCTCACCGGCGCGGACGCCGACCGGCACGCGCAGCGGGCTGACGCGGCGGCGCTGGAGGCGGTCCGGATCGCCGCGGGCCTGCTGCGGACCGATCCGCCACTGCCGGTCACCATGATCGTCGGGCAGATCCGGGCGACAGCGATCGACTTGCTGCGCGGTGTCGGCCACGACGACGTGGCGGTGCTGGACCGGGTGGACGAGGCGCTCGGCCTGAGCCGGGGGTGACACGTCCGCCGCTGGTCCGCTCAGCGGTGGTGGATCGGGGTGTCGAGGTCCGTCAGCCGCCGGCCGGACCCTCCCGCGGCCAGGGCGACGAACTCGGCGGCGATCGCCACGGCGGTCTCCTCCGGCGTCCGCGCCCCCAGGTCGAGTCCGATCGGTGAGGAGAGCCGGGCGAGGGCGGCCTCGTCCACACCCGTCTCGCGCAGGCGGCGCAGCCGGTCGGCGTGGGTGCGGCGGCTGCCCATCGCGCCGATGTAGCGGGCCGGGGTGCGCAGGGCGACCTCGAGCAGCGGGACGTCGAACTTCGGGTCGTGGGTGAGGACGCAGAGCACCGTCCGCTCGTCGACTGCTGTCGACTCCAGGTACGTGTGCGGCCACTGGACGACGAGGTCGTCGGCATCGGGGAACCGCTTGCGGGTGGCGAACACCGGACGGGCGTCGCACACCGTGACGTGATAGCCGAGGAAGCGGCCGATCCGGGCCACCGCGACGGCGAAGTCGATCGCGCCGAAGACGATCATCCGTGGTGGCGGCAGGTACGACTGGACGAAGACGGACACCTCGTCGTGCCGCTGCTGCCCGCGCGTACCGAGTCGAACGGTTCCGGTGGTGCCGAGGGCGAGCATGCCCTCGGCCTGCCGCGCCACCGCACGGTCCAGGTCGGCGTCGCCGAGGGTGCCGGCCACCCGGTCGGGCCAGACCACCATCTGGGCCGTCCCGGCCGACGCCGTCGCCACCGGCGCACCCGCGCGGATCGCGGCGAGCACCGCGTCCGGCTCGGTCAGGACGACGTCCGGCTGGACCAGGACCTCGATGGTGCCGCCGCAGGTCAGCCCCACCTCGAAGGCGTCGTCGTCGCCGACACCGTACGTCTCGGTGCATGCCTGGCCGGTGCGTATGGCCTCCTGGCAGAGCTCGTACACCGCGCCCTCGACGCAACCTCCCGAGATGCTGCCGACGACCTCACCGTCGGCGCAGACCGCCATGGCCGCGCCCGGCGGTCTGGGCGCCGACTTCCAGGTCCGCACGACTGTCGCGACGGCGAACCGGACGCCGGCGGCACGCCACGCGGTCAAGCCGTCGACGATGTCTCGCATTGCCGCACGATCCGTGAGCAGCAGCGGCACCGTCAACGCCGACCTAAGGACTTGCTTAGGTCGGCGTTGACTTCCGCGGGCACCGGCACCACATTGACGACTTCCGGAGGTGCGATATGCAGGTGCCGGCCCCGTTCGAGTACGAACGAGCAACCAGTGTGGACCATGCCATCAGCCTGATGGAACGGCTGGGCAGCACGTCCCGGCTGATCGCCGGCGGGCACAGCCTGCTGCCGATGATGAAGCTGCGGCTGGCCAGTTTCGACTATCTCATCGACATCAACGATCTCCACGACGAGCTCGGCTACATCGAGGCGGGCCCGGACGAGCTACGCATCGGTGCGCTGACCCGGCATCGGGAACTGCTCGAGTCCGCCACCCTGACGGCGGCCTTCCCGATCTTCGCCGACGCCGAACGGGTGATCGCCGATCCGGTGGTGCGCAACCGGGGCACACTGGGCGGCTCCCTGTGCCAGGCGGACCCGTCGGAAGACCTGTCCGCGGTCTGCACCGCCCTGGACGCGAGCTGCGTGATCCGCGGGCCGGGCGGCGCCGAGCGGGTGGTGTCCATGGAGGAGTTCCACGTCGGGCCGTACGAGACGGCCGTCGGCGACGGGGAGATCCTGGTCGAGATCCGGCTGCCGGTGCGGCCCGGCTGCGGCAGCGCCTACGAGAAGGTGGAGCGCCGGGCCGGCGACTGGGCGGTGGTCTCGGCGGGTGCCGCGGTCTGGCTCGACGGCGACGTGATCTCCGACGCCCGGGTCGGGCTGGCCGCTGTGGGTCCGAACACCACCGGCATCCCGGAGATCTCCGCGGCGCTGCGCGGGCAGGAGCCCGGCGAGGGCCTCTTCGCGCAGGCCGGCGCGATCGCCGCGCGCAGCTGCGATCCGGCCACCGACCAGCGGGGCAGCGCGGACTACAAGCGGCACCTGGCCGACGAGCTGACCAGACGGACCCTGCGCCGGGCCGTGGAACGGGCGAGGAGCTGAGCATGCAGGTCACCATGACCGTCAACGACGTCGAGGTCACCCGGGAGATCGAGGGCCGCCTGCTGCTTGTGCACTTCCTGCGCGACGTGCTGGGCCTGACCGGCACACACGCGGGGTGCGACACCAGCAACTGCGGCACCTGCGTCGTCTGGCTCGACGGCGAACCGGTGAAGTCGTGCACCGTGCTGGCCGCGATGGCCGGCGGACACCAGGTGCGTACCGTTGAGGGCCTGGCGAAGGGCGCGGAGCTCGACCCGGTCCAGCAGGGCTTCATCCAGTGCCACGGCCTGCAGTGCGGCTTCTGCACGCCCGGCATGATGATGACGGCTCGCGCGCTGCTGAACCGCAACCCGGACCCGACCGAGGCGGAGATCCGCGAAGCGATCTCCGGTCAGATCTGCCGCTGCACGGGCTACGCCACCATCGTGCGCTCGGTGCGCTGGGCCGCCGTGCACGAGGCGAACGCGGCCGCCGCGGTCACCGAGACCACCGAATCACGCGAAGCCGGCGAGATCGACAACGCCGGCCGGCCCGCCGGGAGCGTCGTATGACGACTGTGCACGAGCGCGTGGACACCTTCCACGACAACGACCAGAAGCCGGTGGGCTACGGCCGCATGCTGCGGAAGGAGGATCCGCGGTTCGTACGCGGCCGGGGCCGGTTCGTCGACGACGTCCGGCTGCCCGGCATGCTGCATTTGGCCATCCTCCGCTCGCCGGTGGCCCACGCGCGGATCCTGAGCATCGACACGAGCGCCGCCGAGGCCTCACCCGGCGTCAAGGCTGTCGTGACCGGGGCGATGCTGGCCGAGCAGGGTCTGGCCTGGATGCCGACGCTCTCCAACGACGTGCAGGCCGTGCTAGCCACCGACAAGGTGCGCTTCCAGGGCCAGGAGGTGGCGTTCGTCGTCGCCGAGGACAAGTACGCGGCGCGGGACGCGCTGGAGCTGATCGACGTCGAGTACGACGTCCTCGATCCGGTCGTCGACGCCCGCCGCGCGCTCGAACCGGGCGCCCCGGTGATCCGCGACGATCTCGACGGCAAGACCGACAACCACTGCTTCGACTGGGAGACCGGTGACGAGGCGGCCACCGCGGCCGTGTTCGCCCGCGCGGACGTCGTGGTGAGCCAGGACCTGGTCTATCCGCGGGTGCACCCCGCGCCGATGGAGACCTGTGGGGCGATCGCCGACTTCGACGCCGTCGACGGCAAGCTGCGCCTCTGGTCCACCACGCAGGCGCCGCACGCGCATCGCACCCTCTACGCCCTGGTGGCGGGCATCCCCGAGCACAAGATCCAGGTGATCTCGCCGGACATCGGCGGTGGCTTCGGCAACAAGGTGCCGATCTATCCGGGGTACGTCTGCGCGATCGTCGCGTCGATCGTCACCGGGAAGCCGGTGAAGTGGATGGAGGACCGCTTCGAGAACCTGATCAGCACCGGCTTCGCCCGCGACTACATCATGCGTGGTGAGATCGCGGCGACCCGTGACGGCCGGATCCTGGCCATCCGCACCAACGTCCTCGCCGACCACGGCGCCTTCAACGGCACCGCCGCGCCGGTGAAGTACCCGGCCGGCTTCTTCGGGGTCTTCACCGGCAGCTACGACATCGAGGCCGCGTACTGCAAGATGACGGCGGTCTTCACGAACAAGGCGCCGGGCGGTGTGGCGTACGCCTGTTCGTTCCGCATCACCGAGGCCGTCTACCTCGTCGAGCGGATCGTCGACTGCCTCGCCGACGAACTGGGCATGGACCCGGCCGAGTTGCGGCTGAAGAACTTCATCCGCCCGGAGCAGTTCCCGTACACGACGAAGACCGGCTGGGTGTACGACTCCGGCGACTACGAGCCGACCATGCGGCTGGCGATGGAGATGGCCGGCTACGCCGACCTGCGGCGCGAGCAGCAGGAGAAGCGGGCCCGGGGCGAGTTGATGGGCATCGGCGTCGCGTTCTTCACCGAGGCCGTCGGCGCCGGCCCGCGCAAGAACATGGACATCCTCGGCCTGGGCATGGCCGACGGCTGTGAGCTGCGCGTACACCCGACCGGCAAGGCAGTGGTGCGGCTCAGCGTGCAGTCCCAGGGCCAGGGACACGAGACGACGTTCGCGCAGATCGTCGCCGAGGAGATCGGCATCCCGCCGGACGACATCGACGTGGTGCACGGCGACACCGACAACACGCCGTTCGGTCTCGGCACGTACGGCAGCCGGTCCACACCCGTCTCCGGTGCCGCGGCGGCCCTGGTCGCCCGCAAGGTCCGCGACAAGGCCCGGATCATCGCCTCCGGCATGCTGGAGGTCTCGGTCGCCGATCTGGAATGGGACAAGGGTTCCTTCCGGGTCAAGGGCGACCCGGGCAGGAGCGTGACCATCCAGGACATCGCGATGCGCGCGCACGGCGCCGGCGACCTGCCCGAGGGCGTCGAGGGCGGGTTGGAGGCGCAGATCTGCTACAACCCGTCGAACCTGACGTATCCGCACGGGGCGTACATCTGCGTGGTGGACATCGACCCCGGCACCGCGCAGGTCAAGGTGCGGCGGTTCATCGCCGTCGACGACTGCGGCACCCGGATCAACCCGATGATCATCGAGGGGCAGGTGCACGGCGGTCTGGCCGACGGAGTCGGCATGGCCCTGATGGAGATGATCGCGTTCGACGAGGACGGCAACTGCCTCGGCGCGTCGCTCATGGACTACCTGATCCCCACCGCGCTCGAGGTGCCCGACTGGGAGACCGGCTTCACCGTCACCCCGTCCCCGCACCACCCGATCGGCGCGAAGGGCGTGGGCGAGTCGGCCACCGTCGGCTCCCCGCCGGCGATCGTCAACGCGGTCGTCGACGCCCTCGAACCCTTCGGCGTACGGCATGCCGACATGCCGTTGACGCCGTCGCGCGTCTGGGACGCGATGCGCGGCAACGCCCGCCCGCCGATCTAGGGGAGGTGGCCCCATGACGACTATCGCCCGCCGTGCGCGTGATCTGACCGTCTCGCGCGCGCCGTTCGTGCACGCCACAGTGGTCCGGGCGCAGGACCCGACGTCGGCCCGGCCCGGCGACGACGCGGTGATCCTGCCGGACGGCACCATCGACGGTTTCGTCGGCGGGATGTGCGCCGAGAGTTCGGTGCGGGCGGCCGCCCTGGACGCCCTCCGGGACGGCAAGGCGCTGCTGCTGCGGGTCCTGCCGGACGGCGCGCCCGCCTTCCCCGACACGCCGGGAGCGCGGGTCGTGGTCAACCCGTGCCACTCGGGCGGGGCGCTCGAGATCTTCCTGCGCCCGGTGCTGCCCGTACCCGTGCTGGGTCTGGTGGGCGACACGCCGATCAGCGCGGCGGTGGCCACCCTGGCGGCCTTCCTCGACTTCGAGGTGGCCACGTCCGGTGACCACTCGGGCGCGACGGCGGTCGTGGTGGCCGGCCTGGGCAAGGGCGAACAGGACGCCGTCCGCGCCGCGCTGGACGCCGGAGTGGGGCACGTCGCGCTGGTCGCCAGCCGGACCCGCGGCGCGGCGGTGCTCGACGAACTGGCGCTGTCCGACGCGGAGCGCGCCCGGGTCCGGACCCCGGCCGGACTGGAGATCGGGGCGCGCTCACCGCAGGAGATCGCGCTGTCGATCATGGCCGAGGTGGTGCGGGCACTCCGGGTGGACGGCCTCGCCTCCTCCCCCGCACCACCCGCGGCGCTCCCCCAGCAGGCAGTCGACCCGGTGTGCGGGATGACAGTCCTGGTCGGGCCGGACACCCCGCACGTGCGGATCGGCGGCACCGACCACTGGTTCTGCTGCCCCGGCTGCCGCGACCGGCACGTGGCGGCGTAGCCGTGTTCGTCACCGGCCTGGTTCTGGCGGCCGGGGCCTCGGTGCGCCTCGGCGAGGCCAAACAACTGCTGCCGTACCGCGGGCGGACGCTGCTCGACGCCACCCTCGACCTGGCCCGCTCGTGTGCCTTCGACCAGGTGCTGGTGACCCTCGGCGGCGCCGCCGACCTGGTCCGCGAGCGGGTGGACCTGACCGGGGTCCAGGTCGTCGAGAACGCCGAGTTCAGCACGGGCTGTGGATCGTCGGTCCGCGCCGCGTCGCAGGCGGTGGACCCGCGCGCCGACGGGCTCGTGCTCCTGCTCGGCGACCAGCCCGGCGTACGGGCCGCCGACGTACGCCGGGTCGCGGCGGCGACCACCCCGCTCGCGGTGTGCCGGTACGCCGACGGCCTGGGGCACCCGTTCTGGTTCGCCCGTGACGTCCTGCCGGAGCTGCGTGTCCTGCACGGTGACAAGGCGGTGTGGAAGCTGCTGCACTCCGGCCGGCACCCGGTCACGGAGATACCGGTGGACGGGCCGGTGCCGATCGACGTGGACACCCGCGCGGACTACCGGCGGCTGCTCTCGGGCGAGGCGCGGTGAAGGATCCGCAGGCCGTGCGGCGCCGGCTCGACGCCGTCGACTACCTGGCCGACGACGGCATGGCGATGGCCGTCTTCCTCGCGCTGGAGCTGGGCAAGCCGCTGCTGCTCGAGGGTGAGCCCGGCGTCGGCAAGACCGCGGCGGCGAAGGCGCTGGCGCGGGCGCTGGACACGACACTGATCCGGTTGCAGTGCTACGAGGGCCTGACCCCCGGCGAGGCGCTGTACGAATGGAACTACCAGCGGCAGTTGCTCGCCATCCGGCTGGCCGAGGCCCGGCACGCCTCGCTCACCGACGCCGACCTGTTCGCCGCGGAGTTCCTCCAGGAACGGCCGATCCTGCGGGCGGTACGCCACCCGGGGCCGGTCCCGCCGGTGCTGCTGATCGACGAGATCGACCGGGCCGACGACGAGTTCGAGGCGCTGCTGTTCGAGTTCCTCGGCGAGTCCGGGATCACCATCCCCGAGCTGGGTACGTTCACCGCGACCACGCCGCCGGTCGTGGTGCTCACCTCCAACCGCAGCCGCGACCTGCACGACGCACTGCGCCGCCGCTGCCTGTACCACTGGATCGACTTCCCGCAGATGGACCGCGCCACCGAGATCGTCCGGCGGGCCGTGCCGGGCGCCACCGAAGGGCTGATCCGCACGGCGACCGCCTTCGTCGGCGACGTACGCACCCTCGGCCTGGACAAGGCACCCGGCATGGCCGAGGCCATCGACTGGGTCGCCGCGCTGTCAGTGCTCGGCGCCGCCGACCTCTCCGCCGACGACGTCGTCCGGACCATTGGCACCATCGCCAAGACCCCCGACGACCGCGCCGCCGTCGCCGCCGCGCTCGGCGCACACCAGGAGAGGCCGGCATGAAGATCACCAACGAGTTCACAGTCGACGTTCCGATCGCGCGGGCGTGGGCGATCCTCACCGACCTGGAGGGCATCGCGCCGTGCCTGCCGGGCGCCCGGCTGACCGGCGTCGACGGCGACGTCCACCAGGGCACGGTGAAGGTCAAGGTCGGTCCGGTCGTCTCCGAGTTCGCCGGCACCGCACGTTTCGTCGAGAAGGACGACAGTCGCTATCGGGGGGTGATCGACGCGAAGGGCCGCGACCGGCGGTCGGCGGCCAACGCGTCCGCGCTGGTCACCGCCCAACTGCGGCCGGACGATCAGCGCACCGTCGTCAGCGTGGACACCGATCTGAAGATCTCCGGGCGGCTGGCCCAGTTCGGCAGCGGCATGATCAAAGAGGTGTCCGGCAAGCTGCTCGCCCAGTTCGTCGCCAACCTCGAGGCGAGGCTGGCGGCCGAGAGGACCGGCGACAGCACGGCCGGCGACCCGCACGAGGCCACCGCGCCTGACGCATCCGAGCCCGCACCCGCAGTCGCCGCCGCGACCGGCCCCGATGCCTCCGCGGCTCGTACCCTCGCGGCCGAGGTGGCAGCGCCCGACACCGCCTCGCCCTCGTCCGCCACGCCGCCCGGGTCCACCGTGGCCGGCACCCCCGTGGCCGCCTCGGCGTCCACCGGTCGACCGGATGCCGGCAGCAGCGCCGAATCGGAGACGCTGGACCTGCTCGGCGTCGCCGGTGGTGCCGTCGTCAAGCGCCTCGTGCCGGTGCTCGTCGGGATCGTCGTCGTCGGTGCGGTGATCGCCTGGTGGGTCGCACGCCGGTGAGGCACGGTCTGCTGCGCGGCGTCGACCGCGCGGCCTTCGCGACGGCGTTCGCCGACCGGTTGCGGCGGGCCGGCGTACCCGCCGGGCTCACCGAGGCCGGTGACTTCGTCCGGGCGCTCGGCGTGTGCACACCCGGGGAGACGACCGCGCTCTACTGGGCCGCCCGGATCAGCTTCGTGCGGCGGCACGCCGACCTCGCCGCCTTCGACAGCGTCTTCGCCGCTGTGTTCGCCGACGCGCCGCCGCTGCCGCTCACCCGGTCGGCGGCCCCGCCGGGCGCTCGCGACGACGTGCACCTGCCGGTGCCCGCCGACACCGACGCCACCGGCGACGGCGGTGGGCTGCCGTGGGCGACGTTGCCGGCGCCCGTCGCCGAGGCGGAGCCCTCCGATGCCGGAGTGCGGCTGCCCGAGCGACGGCCCAGCGCCCTCGCCGGACTCGCCGACCGGCCGTTCGAGGACCTCGACGACGCCCAGCTCGCACTGCTCGGCGAGGCCCTGCGCGAGGCGGTCGCACGCTGGCCGTCCCGGCGCACCAGGCGGCACGCCGTAGGCCCGGCCGGGCGGCGGGTCGCGCTGCGTCCGACGATCGCCCGCGCCCGACGCACCGCGTGGGAGCCCGTCGAGGTCGTCCGCGAGCGGCCGCTACGCCGGCCGCGCCGGGTCGTGCTGCTGTGCGACGTCAGCGAGTCGATGCGGGCCCAGGCCCACGCGTACCTGCACCTGCTGCGGGCCTTCGCGATGACCACCGACGCGGAGGTGTTCGCCTTCGCCACGACGCTCACCCGGCTCACCGTCGCGCTGCGGCACACGTCGGCGTCCGCGGCGATCGCGCACGCGGGCGCCGCCGTGACCGACCGTTTCGGGGGTACGCGCATCGCGACGAACCTGCGGGGCCTGCTCGCGTCCCCGCACGGCGACGCGGTTCGCGGGGCGGTGGTGCTGATCGGCTCGGACGGCTGGGACAGCGACCCGCCGGCCGAGCTCGCCGCCGTGATGGCACGGCTGAGCCGCCGCGCCCACCGGATCGTCTGGCTGAACCCGCGGGCCGGCGCCCCCGGCTTCGCTCCCCTGGTGGCGGGCATGGCCGCGGCCCTGCCCTACTGTGACCGGCTCCTGCCGGCCGCGACGTTCCGGGACCTGCTGGACGCCGCCGGTCAACTCCAGAGCGTCACGTGCACCGAGGGCCGGAAATGGTTCACCGCGACGCCCACGCCACGCATCATCGCCTGAATCGCCCGGGGCGTCGACGCGAAGCGGCACAGCTCGGCTGCCACGGACGGAGTGCCGGGGGTGACGAGTACCAGCGAATGCCACACCGCCTCGGCCGTGGCGTGCGGCCCGGACAACGCCACGAGCTGGCCGCCGCGGACGTCCGGCGCGACGGTGAACGACAGCGCGGGCGCGATCCCCCGGCCGCGCTGGGCCTCACCCAACGCCGCCGCGTGGCTCTGGAAGATCTGCTGCCGCTCCTCGGGTACGCCGAGCCGGCGCAGCATCGCCGGGACAGCGCCCAGCGTGTTGGTGGCCGAAGGCCCGAGCAGCCAGGTCTGGTCGCGCAACTGCCCCGGTGACGCCGGCACACCGGCCAGCGGATGATCCGGGCCGACGACGGTCACGAGCCGGTAGTTCATCATGGGCCGGCAGGAGATCGCCGGTTCGGCCACCGGCGGCAGCGGCCCCATCGCGATGTCCGCGGCCCGGGTCAGCAGCAGCGACTCGAAGGAGCCGGGGTCGCAGACGCTCAGCTCGATGTCGAGGTCGGCGGCGCGTCTGGCGAACAGCTCGATCAGTCTCGGCGCGGCGAACTCGGCGAACTCGCTGGACGCGGCGACCCGCAGCATCCGGCGGCCGTGTGCCGCCGAACTGACCTCCAGGACCGTACGGTCCTGCAGGCCCAGCATCTCGGCCGCGCGGCTGGCGAGCCGCAGCCCGCCGGGGGTGAAGGCCAGCCCCGCCGCCGTCCGGCTGAACAACTGGTCTCCGAACTCCCGCCGTAGCTGGCCGATGAGCAGCGAGACCGCCGACTCGGAGACCTCCAGCTGCGCGGCTGCCTGCTTGACGGATCCCAGCCGGACGACAGCGACGTAGGCCCGTAGCTGCGTCGGAGTCATCGGCGTCGACCCGCCCTTCTGCGGCGCCGTGGACTGCTGCGGGCAGCCCGCGGTGTACCCCGATCATTCCCCGCCGATTGCCCCGCCGCCAGGGACAGCGCACCTCGGGGCGATCCGGCCGGTACGCGGGGTGAGCGCCCGCGACTCAGAAGCGGCTGACAGTACGCTACGTCGCGAAGTAGGCGGCACTCTCCGCGTCGGCCGGGTAGTAGGACTCGATCGCGATTTCGTCGATCGTGATGTCCATCGGGGTGCCGAATGTGGTGATGGTCGAGAACAGCCGCAGCTCTCGTCCGCCGACGCGAAGGATCATCGGTATCACGACGTCCGCTTCGATCCGTTGACTCGACGTGTTCTCCGGCTCGGGCGCCAACAGTTCCTCGTAGAGTGCGGTGAGCTCAGGGTCGGGAGCATTTGCGAGCTGGCGTGAGATCCGGGTGCGGAACACCGCGCGCACGTCGGCCAGGTTGACGACCATGCGCGCGAGACCGCGCGGATCCAGTCCCAGCCGTACCAGGTTGACCGGCGGTCGCAGCAGGTCAGGAGCCACCTGTGCGAAGAACGGGTCGACAGCGCGGTTGGTCGTCACGATGTTCCACCGGCGATCGAAGACCACCGCCGGGTAGGGCTCGTGGGCGCGGAGCACCCTCCGGACAGCGTCGTGGACGGCTGACAGTGCGTTGTGGTCGAGCGGACTCTCGGCGTACCGAGGTGCGAAACCCCCGGCGAGCAGCAGCCGGTTGCGATCACGCAGCGGCACGTGGAGCTGATCCGCGAGTCGAAGGATCATGTCGGAGCTCGGCTTGGACTTACCGGTCTCGACCAGACTGACGTGACGAGCCGAGACGTCCGCAGCGATCGCGAGATCCAGTTGGCTGAGTCCCCGATGCTGCCGCCACTGCCGCAAGAGTTCCCCGACCGTGTGCACGATCATGGAGCGTACTCATCGTCGAGTCGGACGCCATGAAATCCGAGTTCATCGACAATCGAAGCGGTCACGCAAACACTGCATCCATGACCACGGAGAACCAGAGCATCGTCCGACGGGCGCTGGCAGGACTGATCGAGACGGGTGACGTCGATGCGCTCGCCCCGTTCCTGAGTGATGACTTCGTCCACCACAGGCCGGGTACGACCACGTCGACCAAAGTGGAATGGCTCGCCGCCGTCCGTGCCGCACTGGTACCGCTTGCCGACATGCAGGTCGAGATCCATCAGGTGCTGGCCGACGGCGATCACGTCGTGATGTACTCGCGGCGCTGGCTTCCCGGCGCAGGACCGGAGATCGCGGTCGTCGACATCTGGCGGATCGACGACGGGCTGATCGCCGAGGCGTGGGAGATCATCGAGCCGGTGGCCCACGTGACCGCCAACCTCGCGTGGTGGAAACCTGTCAGCACTCACCATGCGTAGCTCACCTGCGCGACCGGGTCCAAGCCGTGGTCCTCGCGGGTGGACGCGACCGAGGCGATCCCGATCTTGTATCCGTCGAGGACGAGATCAACGTGAATCGGTTCGCCGTCGGTCGGTACCCGGAAGGTCTCCCTGAATCCCAGCCGGTTGTAGAAGGCGACTGCCCGAGTGAGATCGTCGCTGAAGAGAACCAGCTGGGGACTGCGGAAGGTCCACATGCCGCGAGCCTATCGGCGACGCGCCGGGCGTATCGAGGACCAGCTGGGCCAGGCCCGCCGAGGAAAGCACATCTCGGATGCCGTCGCTCGGCCGCGATGTCACACTGCGGCAGTGGAGCGCTTTCGGTGTGCGAGCTGCGGGAAGAAGCTGAGCGTCCCGGTCCGGTTGGTGGAACTGCCGGCGCCGCCGCACTGGTCGGTCCTGGACTGCCACCACGTGAACCCGCCGCTCCTCGACCCGGGCGCCTACGCGATCGACGAGGCCGCCTACGGCCGTGATCAGCTCACCGGCACCTTCGTCCTCTCACTCGGCGACGTACGCGGGACACGCTTCGTCCATGACCGTGTCCGCACGGGCTGCTGGTCGATGGTGGGATGGATCCCCTGCGTCGCCTGTCGAGGCTGCGGGGCCGTGGTCGCCTCGCGGGCCGACGACTGCGGGATGGCGCAGGAACTGCGCTTCCATCCGGCGATGGTTGTCCGGGAGCGGTGTGAGGATGAGCCGGGCCGCGTGACCGATCCTTTCGCGCTGATCGCCGATTGGGACCGTCCTGCGCCCGACACCAGACCACACCGCGGGGTGCCCGAGCCGACCCGTCCTCGACCCGAACTCGTCGCCACCCGCTGGGGCGGCCGAGGCTTGAGGGAAGCTCTCTTCCGAGACGATCCGCCGGCCTGACCCAGCCGCGCGCCATCCGCACTGGGCCGAGGCGGCTCTGACCACCACTACCGAGCCTCAAGCGTCGGCGTCGGTGAGCAGTCGGGCGGCCAGGGCGCGTACCTCGTCCTTGAGTTCGTCCGGGCGGTCGATCGTGAACGACCAGCCGAGCCCGGCGAGCATCTGTGCCGCACCGTCGAGCCGTTCGGCTCGGGCGGTGAGGCGTACTCCGCCGGGAACCTCGGTGAGCGTGCCGACCGAGGGCGGGATCCGTCGCTGTGCCTGCTCCAGGCTGGTGTGCAGCACCACGGAGATGTCGTGCGCGTACGGCACTGCTGCCAGACCGGCGAGGACCTGCGTGGTGGGATCGAAGCCGGCCGGGATCTCGAACCTGCCCGGGGTGGGGTGGGCCGTCCCGATGCGGTCGAGCCGGAACGTCCGTACGGCCCGGCGGTTGTGGTCGTGGCCGGTGACGTACCACCGGCCGGCGTGGAAGACCAGCCCGTACGGGTCGAGCCGGCGCTCGCCGGACTCGCCGCGCCAGGTGGTGTAGGTGATGCTCACCGGTTGCTGATGTCGGGCCGCGTCGGCGAGCACCAGCAGCACCTCGATGCCGGCCGGGGCGGGCTTCCGGACCCGTGCGGTGAAGTCCACTGTCTCCAGCAGCGAATCGATCCGCCGGGCGAGAACGGCCGGCAGCACCCGGCGGATCTTCGCGGTCGCGCTCTCGGCGGCCGCGCCTTCGGCGGTGACCAGCCCGGCCCGGCCGGCGGCCACGAGCCCGAGCATGACGGCGACCGCCTCCTCGTCGGTGAGCATGAGTGGCGGCAGCTTGTATCCGGGCGCGAGCCGGTATCCGCCGTAGCGACCGCGCCGGGCCTCGACCGGGATGCCCAGGTCGGCGAGGTGCGCGGCGTACCGGCGGACCGTGCGCTCGTCGACGCCCAGCCGACCGGCCAGGTCGGCGACGGTGAAGCCGCCGCCGGCCTGGAGGATCTCCAGCAACGCCAGTACGCGCGCGGTCGGCCGGGTCACAAATCCCCACTCCTAATCCGGGCGGAACCTGTCCGGTATCGATCGTAGCGTGTCAGGCATGACGACCTTCGTACTGGTTCCCGGGTTCTGGCTCGGCGCATGGGCCTGGCGCCCGGTCACCGCGGCCCTGCGCAGGCACGGCCACGAGGTGCACCCGCTGAGCCTGACCGGCCTGGGCGAACGCGCCCACCTGGCCCGCCCGGACACCGACCTCGACGTCCACGTCACCGACGTGGTCAACCTGCTGCGCTACGAGGACCTGCACGACGTGGTTCTCGTCGGGCACAGCTACGCCGGCGCGGTCGTGACGACAGCCGTTGCCGACCGCATGACCGACCGCATCGCCCAACTGGTCTTCGTCGACACCGGCCCGCTGCCCGACGGGGCGGCGAACGAGGACTTCAGCCCGCCCCCGGAGCGTGAACGCAACGCGGCGGTGGTCGCCGAACACGGCGACGGCTGGCGGCTGCCGCCCCCGCCGTGGGCCGAACTGGCGGCGGGAGCAGCAGACGTGGATGAATCGGTCGTCGCGTTGCTCGATGAGCGATCGGTGGCCCAGCCGTGGGCGACTGCCACCACCCCGGTGCGGCTCACCGGGGCGTGGGAGAAGCTGCCCCGCCTCGGCGTGCTGTCGAGCTTCACCGCCGAGCAGGCACGCGAGATGGCCGCAACCATGCCGCTGTGCCGGCACATGGCCGGCGATTCGTGGCGGTACGAGGAACTGCCGACATGGCACTGGCCGATGCTCAGCCGGCCGGCCGAGCTGGCCCGGATCCTGCACGAAGCCAGGCCGACGGCATAGCCTGCGGTGCCCGGGCGACCGTACCCAGGTCACCCGGGCACCGGCACGGGGGAACCATCCCGTTTTCGGGTTCTCTCCCGGCCAGGCGGTCAGACGTCGAAGCGGAACCTAGACGGCAGGGCCCGGTCGGCGAAGCAGTCCGTTGGCGACCAGCTCGACGGTCACCGCGACGGCGATCGCCTCGACGGCCAGGAGCGCGACCAGGACCAGTAGCTGGGCTGCCCCGGCCTGGACGGGTGTGCCGCCGCCGAGCAGCACACCGACGAAGGCGCCGGGGAGTGTCACCAGGCCGACGGTGCGTGTCTGGTCCAGCGCGGGCACCAGCGCCTGCCCCGCGCTGGGCCGGCAGATCTCCAGCGCCGCATCCCGCGGCACGAGGCCCAACGCCAGGGCCGCCTCGTACTCGCCGTGGCGGTCGCGAAGCTCGTCCAACGCGCGGCGGCCCGCCAGGGAGGTGGCCGTCATCGCCCCGCCGATGAGGATTCCGGCGATCGGAACGACCGCGACCTCGGTCAGCGGCACCGCGCCGGAGGCCACGACGAGGGCGGAGGCCGGGAGCGCGCCGGCCGCGATCGGCGCCAGCACCGGCCAGCCGAGGCGAAGCGAGCTGACCCGGCGTGCGGAGGTCGCGGCCGCGACCAGGATCATCAGCGTGATGAACCCGGCGCTGGCCCACCACGACCGCAGGACGGCAGTGATGAGCAGCGCCACGGCGCACAACTGCACCACCGCGCGCAGCGCCGCCGTGGCGATGCCACGGGCGTGGCCGAGCCGACCGGCCCGCACCGTTGCCACGGCGACGAGCACGAGAACGACGAGTACGGCGGCGAGCGCCGGACCCACCGCGACTGCACCTTGATCCATGGGAGCATTCGACCAGCCGGCGCTTGCTCAGATGTTGGAGCCGTCCGGCGGCAGGCCGGGCGGTGGCTGCGGGGATCCGCCCCGGCCGGCAGCCGGTGGACAGGACATGCCCAGGGTGTAGGCCGTCATGGACAGCGAGCCGTAGGCGTAGCCGTCGACGAGGACCTCGGTGTCGGGGGTGTCCATGGCGGCGGCCAGGCCGGCGAGGTACAACGCGGGGATGAAGTGATCCGGTGTCGGTACCGCACGGCGGAAGTCCCCGTGCGCGTCGAGGGTCGCGTACTCGCCCGGGTCGGTCAGCATCCGGGCCTTGGCGTCCTCGTCGAAGCGTCTCGCCCAGTCGAAGCCGTCGTCGGCCAGCGCCCAGTCCATGCCGCGCAGGTTGTGCACGACGTTGCCGCTCGCCACGATCAGCACTCCACGCCGGCGCAGTGGAGCGAGCCGGGCGCCGAGTTGAAGGTGGTAGTCCATCGGCTTGTCGGCGTTGATGCTGAGCTGGACGACGGGAATCGTCGCGTCCGGAAAGGCATGCATCAGCACCGACCAGGTGCCGTGGTCGATGCCCCAGCTGTCGACGTCCGCCCCGACCCAGGTCGGATGGACGACGTCACTGACCTCCTCAGCCAGTTCGGGCAGCCCGGGCGCCGGGTACTGCACCTCGAACAGCTCCTGCGGAAACCCGTAGAAGTCGTGAATGGTCCTCGGCCGGGGCATCGCGGTGACGGCCGTGGCGTTGATGTACCAGTGGGCACTGACCACCAGGATCGCGCGGGGACGCGGCACCGCTGCGCCGAAGGCTCTCCACGCGGAGGTGTACCGGTTGACCTCAAGGGCGTTCATGGGGTTGCCGTGGCCCAGGAACGCCGCGGGCATCAAGACCTCCGAGCCCGGATGTACGTCTGAAGGCACGTGAACTTCCCTCCCTAGGAGGACCGGTTCGCACGGCGCGGCCTGCCGGACCTGAGGGTCACGATAGTGCCACCTGGCAGCGGTTCCGGCCGGAATCACGCTCCTCCGGAGAGCGGTGATCGAGTCTCCCGGATCGTGGCTGCCGACCGAGTATGGTCACACCGCGGCGGCAGCCTGCCCGTTCGGGCGGCTGCCCAGTGACTCCTTGCGATGGGAGCATGATCGGGTGACGCCCTTCCGCATCGATGTGCCCGAAGCCGTCCTGGACGACCTGCGCGCTCGGCTTTCGCGGACGAGGTTCGCGCCGGCCGCACCAGGGGAGCCGTGGGCCGCCGGCACCGACCCTGGGTACCTGGCAGATCTGGTGCGGTACTGGCTCGACGGATTCGACTGGCGTGCGGCCGAGCGTGCCCTCAACCGGTACCCCCAGTTCGTCACCACGGTCCGGGGCGCGCCGGTCCACTTCGTTCATGTCCGCTCGGCATCGCCCGACGCCACGGCGCTGATCCTGACCCACGGCTGGCCCGGCACGTACACGGAGATGCTGCCCCTGGTGTCCCGGCTCGCAGACTTCGACCTCGTCATACCGAGCCTGCCGGGCTTCGTCTTCTCCGGACCACTCGCCGAGGGCCCGACGACCGAGGCGGCTGTCGCGGACGTGTGGGCCGAGCTGATGACCCGTCTGGGCTACGACCGCTTCGGCGCCTACGGTGGCGATGTCGGGTCCGGCGTGTCGACGTGGCTCGGCGCCCGCCACGCAGATCGGGTCATCGGGGTCTTCTCGCAGCACATCAAGTTCCCGCCGGCGGACCGCAGGGGCGACCTCAGCCCGGCCGAGGAGGCGTTCATCGCCATGCTCGACGCGAAGGCCCAAGACGACTGGGGCTACGGAATCATCCAGGAGACACGGCCCGACACCCTCGCGGCCGCGCTGAGCGACTCGCCGTCCGGACTGGCCGCATGGATCATCGAGAAGTACCAGCGCTGGAGCGACTGCGGCGGCGACATCTCCCGCCGGTTCGGCTTCGACGAGCTGCTGACCACCGTGATGCTGTACTGGGTCACCAACTGCATCAGCACGTCCTTCCGCCCCTACCGTGACGACCACCTGGCCCCACACCTGCCGATGGTCGACGTGCCCGCCGGCATCACGGTCAGCGTGGAGGACGCCGGCCTGCCCCGGTCGTTCGCCGAACGCACCTACGCCAACCTCACCCACTGGCGCGAGCCCAGCGTCGGCGGCCACTTCCTCGCCCAGGAAGAGCCCGATCTGCTCGCTGCCGACCTGCGCGCCTTCTTCAACGCACTGCGATGATCCAGGAACTCCACCTCGTGTACGGTTGGTCAACGGTCGGCTTCGTAGCGATAGGTGGAGCCTGTCGGTGTGAGGGTGAAGGTGTCCGCGAAGGCGCCGTCGCCGTGGCGGATCGCCAGCAGCACAGGTGGGGATTCCGGCTGTGGCTGTGTGGTGTTCCAGTCGCACGTGCCGGCGAAGTGCAGGCAGATCAGCCCAGTGGCGCGGTCGGCGGCGTAGGCCAGGGTCTTGGGATAGCAGGGATTGCCACCGCCGAACAGCACGGCGGGTGCCCCGAGTTCGACCAGGGCCTCATCGAGGTAGCGGTCTTGGGTACACCAGCGGGTGGCTTCGTCACGTAGCCGCTGGAAGTCATCGGCGGAGAGCGTCCGATCAACCTTGAGCCAGCCGTGCCGCCAGGCGATGTCGGCGTAGACCGAGGCCACCGCTCCGTCGTCGCGGTATCCGGGCAGGATCTCGGAGAAGGCTCCGCGCACACCGAGCGAATTGACGGCTCCCCGCGCACTGAGCTGCTCACACTCGGCCTGCCAGACCTCGTCGAGCCCGTCGACGAAGGCCACCGCGTCCATCAACAGTCGCAAGGCGGTCTCGCCGCCCCACATGCCCGGCCGGCGCAAGGCGTGGTTGAGTCGCGTCACCTGGTACTCGCGTACCTCGTCCAGGCTGCGTCGGCCTGTGGCATCAGCCTTCACGTCCGGATCATTTCAGCCATGGCAGGAGTGGTCCAGATCCTCTCGAACAGTGCGCCACGCAGGCCACGACGCCGAGGCGGCCGACGTTGAACTGCGCGTCGGGGTCCTCAAGCGGTTGGGTGCGAGAGCGTCACGGCAACCACTGGTCCGATCGCGACGCTGAGCAGGTAGGCGAGGTTGAACAGGCCGAGTGCTTCGGCCCGGTGGGAGGCGGACACGACGCCGGCCGCGTGCAGGGCGAGTACGCCTTGGCCGGTCGCGGCGGCCAAGGAGCCGAGCGTCATCGCCGCAAGCAGCAGCGGTACGGCGGTGGTGACCGCCGCCAGCAGCGGTGCGGTGGCGCCGGTGACGAGCAACGCGGCGGCCGCGACGCGGCGTGACACTCGCACGGATGCCGCGACCAGGAACCCGGAGCAGATGCCGCCGATCAGGTACGGCGCCAGCAGCACGGTCCCGCTCAGGGTGCCTGCCCATCCCGCGTGCTGTCGCAGCAGGTCCGGCGCGGCGTAGAGCAGGGCGAAGTTCCCCACTCCCAGCGCGAAGGCCAGCGCGCACGCCGCGAGGAACCGGCCGTTCCGTGCCACCGCAGCAGGCAGGAAGCCGTCCGGACGGACCTTCATCCAGAACACCAGCAGAGGCAGCAGTACGACGGTGGCCGGGCCGGCCACCAGCGGTCGGTGCGGAATGAGGACGGCAGCGGTGACCAGCATGGCCAGGATGGTCATTCCGAAGAAATCGAATGGCGCCGGCACCGCGTCCGCTGCGGTGGTGCCGCGGCGAGCCGCGGGCACGGCGAGCACCGCCAGCAGCGGCAACGCCAGCGCCACCTGCCACGACGAGAGGTCGGCGATCAGTGCCCCGGTCAGCGGACCGGTGGCCCCGACGACCGCCAGCGACGCGGCGACCACGCCCATCTGCCGGGCCGAGTCGGCCAGTTTCATCGCCGTCACGGTGAGTCCGGCAGACCCCAGTCCCTGCACCGCCGCACCGGCCACCATCGCCGGCACGCTCGGGATCAGCACGAGGAGGAGCGTCCCCGCGGCCACCAGCGCGGACGCGACGGTCAGGACCGCTCCTACGCCGCGACGGGCGAGCAGCGCCGCCAGCAGCGGCGTCCCCAACGCGATCCCCCAGCCGAAGGCGGTTACGCCGGCGGCCGCGGCCTGTTCCCCGCTACCCGTTGCGCGCGCCAGGTCGTCGAGCAGCAGTGCCGGTGCGGCAATCCCGAACGACAGCGGACCGGCCAGCAGGGCGAGCCAGGGTGTGGCCACCCGCCCTGGTGCGAGCTGCCTGGGAC
Source organism: Micromonospora sp. CNZ297 (assembly GCF_007827625.1). Taxonomy (NCBI): domain Bacteria; kingdom Bacillati; phylum Actinomycetota; class Actinomycetes; order Micromonosporales; family Micromonosporaceae; genus Micromonospora; species Micromonospora sp. CNZ297. The sequence goes on from NZ_VISU01000003.1 coordinate 544,168, forward strand.
GGTGAGCGGCTCGGCGCCGCTGTAGCTGATCCATGTCGTTCCTCCGGTGTCGGCTCGGTTCAGCCTGCCCGGGGCTCCTTACCATCGACTGATGACCGGCTGACGTACGCGTCGGTGACCCCGCACCGCTTCTGGTGAGCAGACCCGCGGTCGGCGGACGTTCGCGGGGCGGGACAGCCGGCTGGCTAGTGTGAAGCGATGAGGTTCGGAGTGCTGGGCGACGTCGCGGTGTGGACGTCGGACGGCACTCCTGTCGCCGTGCCCGGCCTCAAAGTGCGTGGTCTGCTGGCTGACCTGCTGGTTCATGAGGGACGCCCGGTGACCGCCGACCGGCTGATCGAAGATCTCTGGGGTGACGAGGCGCCCGGCAACGCGCTCGGGGCGCTCCAGACCAAGGTGTCGCAGTTGCGCCGCGCACTGGGGGCGGGCGAGGTGGGTGGCCGTGCGCTGGTCGAGTCCGGTGAAGCCGGCTACCGGCTGCGGACGCCGTCGGAATCGGTCGACGCCGGTCGCTTCGCCGCTCTGTTGCTACGTTCGAGCGCGCAGCGGGAGCCGGCTGTGCGGGCGGCGACGCTGACGGAGGCCCTGTCGCTCTGGCGCGGTTCCCCGTACGCCGACTCAGTGACGAGCGATTCGTCCGCCAGACGGTCGAGCGGCTCAACGACCAGCGCCTGACCGCGCTGGAGGAACTGGCCGAGGCACGGCTCGATCTCGGTGAGCACCACCTGCTCGCCGGGGAACTGAGCGACCTGGTCGCGCACCACCCGTGGCGTGAGCGACTACGGGCCGCGCACCTGCGCGCGCTGTACGGCTCGGGACGCCAGCATGAGGCGCTGTTCGCCTACGAGCAGTTCCGTCGGCAGGCGCGCGACGAACTCGGCATCGATCCCGGCAGAGAGTTGGTCGAGCTGCACGGGGCGATCCTGCGCCAGGATCCCGCCCTCCAGCCGCCGGCACCGGCGTCGGCTCCGGCCCGAACCAACCTGCCGGCGCCGCTGTCGCCTGGTCCGTACGGTGGGCTGATCGGGCGCGACGCGGCCGTCGAGGCGGTACGGGAGCGGCTGACGAACGAGCGGCTGGTGACCCTGACCGGTCTCGGTGGGGTGGGAAAGAGCAGGCTGGCGATCGAGGCCGCCCGTGCGCTGGGTGAAACGTTCCCCGCTGGAGTGTGGCTCGTCGAGCTGGCCGGCCAGCAGTACGACGGCGACCACGCGACCTGCACCGAGATCGTCGACATGGTGGCGGCGACGCTCGAGATCCGGGACGACGGTCCGCCCGGCCTGCCCGGGGACCGACCACCGCGCGAGCCGATGGACCGGCTGGTCACCGCGCTGCGGGGTCGGCGAATGCTGTTGCTGCTCGACAACTGCGAACACGTGGTGGCGCCGGTCGCTCAACTGACCGAGAAACTCCTCGGCGCCGCGGCCGACCTGCGCATCCTGGCGACGAGCCGCGAGCCGCTCGGGATCCCCGGCGAAGTCGTCTTTCCGGTGCCGCCGCTTGGCCTGCCGGAGCCCGGAGCCGGCGCGCGGCAGATCGCCGAGGCTCCGGCGGTTCGGATCTTCGTAGCCCGCGCCCGCGCCACCGAGCCGGGGTTCACCGTCGATCAGCGGAACGCGGACGCGGTCGCCGTCATCTGCCGGCGTCTCGACGGCGTACCGCTGGCGCTGGAACTGGCCGCGTCCCGCCTGGCCGTTCTCGACCCGGGCGAGCTGGCGGCACGGCTCGACGATCGCTTCCGGCTGCTGTCATCCGGCCGGCGCACCGCGCCCCCGCGTCAGCAGGGGCTTCGCGCCGTGATCGACTGGAGTTGGGAGTTGCTGTCGCCTCCCGAACGCGCGGTGCTGCGCCGGCTTGCGGTCTTCGCCGACGGCGCCACCCTGGCCGCCGCCGAGCAGGTGTGCGGTGGCGGGCAGGTGGCATCGGACGAGGTCCTCGATGTGCTGGCACGCCTGATCGACCGATCGCTGGTCATGGTGCGGCACGACGAGAGTCCGCGACGTTTTCGCCTACCGGAGACAGTGGCTGCCTACGGTCTGGAACAGCTCGGCAGCGCCGCCGAACTGCCCGAAACTCGTCGCCGTTACGTCACGTGTTTCGCCCGTCTCGCCGAGCAGGCCGCCGGACGGCTACGTGGTCACGATCAGAGTCGTGCGCTGCGCGAGCTCGACGCCGAGAACGCAAACCTCCGGGCGGCACTCGACGTCGCCGCCACCGACGGTCAGGCCCGCGTGGGCTTGGCGCTCGCCACCGCGTTGTCCTGGTACCGGCTTCTCCGGGGTCGATTCGGAGAGGTGAGCCGGTCACTGCGAACGGCGTTGGACATCGTCCCGAGGAGCGAGGACGACGTCGCACCGGACGGCCTACGGCGACATGCGGAGATGTGGCTGACCGCTCTCGCCACCCGGGACGGCGATCCGACCGCTCCCCGGCAGCGGATCCTGGAGAGCTACCAGGACACCGAGGGGCCGGAGAAGGCGTTCGCGCAGTGGTTGTTCGCCTCCATGATGCTCGGCTCCGGAGATCCGGGCGAGGCCGCCGTCCTGGTCGACGCGGCGCTGGCGGCGTTCCGCGCCGGCGGGGACCGGTGGGGCATCGCTGCCGCCTGTGCCATCCGAGCGGACCTCGCGCTCGTACTCCGCAGCGACCTGCCCGCCGCGCAGCGTGACTGCGAGACCAGCCGGTCGCTGTTCGAGCAGGTGGGCGACCGCTGGGGACAGGTGCATCCGACGAGCCTGCTGGGAACCCTGGCCGAGATCCACGGCGACTACGATCGCGCCGCCACGCGCTACCGGGAGGCGCTGCGCATCGCCGAACACCTGCGACTGTGGACGTCGGTGTCCCGGCAGTTGGCATGCATCGGCCGGCTCGCCATCTTGAGGGGCGACCTCGACGAGGCCGCCGTCAGTCACGACCGCGCGCTACAGGTGGCGCAGGAACAGTCGAGCCGCTCAGCCGCCGCCTTCGCCGGCACGGGCCTGGCGATGATCGCGCGACGGCGGGGCGACCTCGACGCCGCCGAGACCCAGCAGCGAAACCTCCTCGACTGGAACCGCCGCGCCGGCTTCCTGCCGGGCTGCGCGCTCGCGCTGGCCGAGTTGGGATTCATCGCGGAGCACCGCGGTGATGCTGTCCTCGCCGAGCGCCACCACCGTGAGTCGCTCGACGCGGCGCGCGCCACCGGGGATCAACGGGCGGTCGCCCTGGCTCTCGAGGGCCTGGCCGGGGCCATCAGTCTCGACGGTGACAGTCGCACCGCCGCGCGGCTGCTCGCCGCGGCGCGGACGCTGCGCGAGGCCGCCGGAGCGCCGCTTCCTCCCGGGGAGCAACATGACGTCCAGCGCATCACCGTCCGCCTCCGGGAGGCGCTCGGCAGCGACGAACTCGCCGCCGAAATGAGCCGCGGCGCGCAGCTCGACCTCGACGAACAGCCGTTCAGCGGCGTCGGTAAGGGGATGGTCAGCGAACGGTAAGCCTGATCGGCACGGTTGACCGAGAACCGAGCCGACCCCAGGAGGCACCATGCACACCGATGCCAGGATCGCCGTCATCTACTACTCCGCCACCGGCACTGTGCACCGGCTCGCGCAGGCATTCGTCGACGGAGCCGCCGACGCCGGCGCGGAGGTCCGCCTGCGCCGGGTGGCAGAGTTGGCACCGGAGCACGTCATCGATGCCAAGCCGCAGTGGCGAGCCCACCTCGACGCCACTGCCGACATCCCGGTCGCCACCCTGGACGACCTTCGGTGGGCCAACGGGTACGCCTTCGGCACGCCGACCCGTTTCGGGAACATCTGCTCCCAGCTGCGCCAGTTTCTCGACACCACGACCGTCCCGTGGCAGGCGGAGGAACTGGCCGACAAGCCGGCGACCGGCTTCACGGCCACCTATGAGGAACACGGCGGCCAGGAGGCAACCCTGCTCAGCCTCTACCAGACCTTCCACCACTGGGGGTCGATCATCCTCCCCACGGGCTACCTGAACTACGACACCGCTCACGCCGCCGGCGGAAACCCGTACGGCGTCAGCCTGGTGGAGAGCCGCGCCAGCCGGGATCCCGAGTACGTCAAAGCTGTCCTCGAGACGGCCTGCTTCCAGGGCGCACGCCTGACCCGGATGGCAGCCGCTGTCGCCGCCGCCCGCGCGGACAGCCGGCTCGGGTGAGGCCCGGCGGCGGGAGCAGTACGATCTATTACTCGCCGGTTGGGCCGCCTGCCAGTTCTGCCACGATGTCCAGGTGCCCGAGGTGGCGGGCGTACTCCTGCACGAGGTGGAACAGCACCCGCTCCAGCGACGCCGGGTCGGCGCCGTCCCAACGCTCACCGGGCGCGCCGATCGCGTCGAGGTCGCTGCCCTCCACCACCGCCCGCGTGTGCCGGCCCTGCGCGCGCAGCGCGGCCAGCAGGTCGGCCCGGGTCTCCTCCGGCCCGACGAACCACCGCTCGTCTCGCCGGTCACCCCACGGGTCGCCGACCTCGCGCCCCTGGAATCCCCACTCGATCCAGCGCAGCTCCACGTACCGCAGGTGCTTGACCAGTTCCAGCGGCGTCCACCCGGACGGCAGCGCGCTGCGGCGCACGTCGTCCTCGGACAGCGCGAGCACCTTCGCCACCACCGTGTCCCGGAAGTAGTCGAGGTAGCGCAGGAACACCTCCGTACGACCGGCGGCCGGAACGGTGGGTGCGGGAAACTCGATGGTCATCCGACCAGTATCCGCAGGCCAAAGTGGGCCGCGCACCATACGAGCCAGTGTCGCGGGTGGCTGCGGCGGACGTCAGACGGCCTCTTCGCCAACGGTTCCTACACTCGGCTGGTGCCGGAACCCCGCTTCGAGATGGTGATCGCCCACGTCTTCGACGTCACGGGCCGCCCACTGATCGTGTCCGGGTCTTGTAGTCCGACCGACCTGCGCCAAGGCGACATGGTAGAGGTTCTGTGTGGCGGCTACGTCGTGGCCGCAACCCGCGCCTACGTTGAGCTGCACTCGCGTCCCGGTACCGCGTCTCTCGTACTGCCTGACGTGGCAGCGTCTGACGTAGAGCCAGGCTATGTCCTTCGAGCTCTCGGGCAGCACTGAGGCCGACAGCGGAAGTCGCGCCGACCGCTTCGGTGTGCACTCTCAGCGAGCCGATCGGATCAGGCTTGATATGAGGTCAGACGGGCTGATCACGCGCTGCCCGGCTCGGTTCGGCTGGCCCGGTTGCTGTACATCGCTGCTGTACTGCTGGCATGGGCTGGTCGGCCGCCCTGGTCCAGCCGAGGAAGCGACAGTGCAGCACCCCCGCCGGCGTCCAGGGCATGTCCTCGGTGGCCTGGACGAGGTAGGCACCGAGGTAGAGGGCCAGCGACACCGGCGCATCCATGAACTCCGCGCGCAGCTCCCGCTTGCGCGTGGGGCAGGGCCAGGGCAGGTAGCAGCCACCGCAGCTCCAGACCGGCATGACCGGGCCGTGGGTGGTCACCACGCGCTCTCCAGGAACCGCGCGGTGATCGCCCGCGCCTGCCGGCTCGTCGCCCACTCCACCTGCCAGCACGGGTACGGCGCGAGCCGCGCCCACCACGCCCGGCACCCGACACACATGCCGTCGAGCCCTCGTACGTGAACCGCGACGATCGCCTGTTCCTGCTCACTGGTCACTGCTCACCCTCCGGACGGCCAGTGGCCCCGATTGATCGGTATCCGATGCCGGACGCGGCAGGGCAGTTCGGACCCACAGCGGCAGATGCGCCGCCAGAGCCGCCACGACCACACCGGCCGATGCCGTCGGGCAAGAGTCAGCGCGGTGGCGGAAAGGTAGTCGTCATACGAGACGCGCCGCTCCCGCGACATCGATGTGTCCCCGGCGCCCGCCGGGGCCTGTTGCCCGCCGCGCGCCTGGTCCAGCAACCGCCGCCGGGCGATGTCCTGCTCCATCATCTGGATGCGCTGCCCGACGCCGCACGCCGTCGGAATCGACGGGAGGTGCCGACCTACGAGTCGCCGCAGGAGCCCGATAGGCACCGTCATCTTCTGGCCCTCCGTGATGAGAGCACGAAGAGGCACCAGCTGATGTGCCTCGATCCGCGCCCGGTTCAGTGAGGTCCAGCGTCGCGCCGCGCGCGTCTACGATCCAGAAGGTGACTGTCCGCTAACCAGGTGTGCTGTCCGCTGTCGATCGTCGGCTCGGCGCGTACTCGACGCACAGTTCACGGAACATCGCGGCCTCGGGCACTCCGAGATCCTCGACCTTGGCCAGAAGTTCCGCGGCTCGCCACCAGTTCGACGGCACCACTCGCCCGGATGCCACGGCCTGCGCCCCGAGCGCAACCGCTTCGTCCGGCTGACCGGCCGCGACGAGAGCAAGTCCGAGGTCGAGACGCGCCGATGCCGACCGGCGTGGCCGCGCTCCCCCATCGCCGTGCGGATCCAGATCGGCCACTACGGCCCGAGCCACCTGCTCGGCGCCCGGGTCACCGGCCCACGCCAAAGTCGTGGCCGTATAGGCGGCGGCTTTGGCAGGGTCGTAGCGATAGTGATGCTCGGCTCGCTCGGGAACGGGAAGATTCGCCGCCAACCGCTCTACCCGATCCAGCGTTCGCCGGGTGGCAGCAACGTCCCCGATGCGAGCCCATGCACGGGCCTCCTGAGCAGTCGCCTGAATCCTGGCAGAGCTGCCCTGAGGCGCAACCCGTTGAGCTTGCTGGGAAAGATCGAGTGCTGAACGGTAGTCACCTTGCGTCAACACGTCCCAAGCCCGCGTCTCCAGACACCACGCCTGAATTTCGGGATGCTCAGCATGTTCAGCAAGGTCACGAGCAGCTCGCAGATGAGCAGCCGCAGCATTCCGCTGCCGCAGGTCGATGTGAACCGTGGCCCGCAGCACCGCCAACCAACCGCCGGCAACCAACAGCCGACGCTGTTGAGCAAGCGTTACCCGTCCGTCGAGCAGCCGCACCACATAGGAGAGGTGCCGCCGCACCAACGGCAACAGATCCGCCGGTGCCATCGTCGGATAGGAGCTGGCGAGGTCGTCAACGCCCTGCTCGATCCGTTCGAGCATGTCGTTGCTGACATCACTGGCGGCGACTCTCGCTCGCAACTCGCCGGCCTCGGCCGCATGGTCGATCGGCGCATCGACCAGCCGAGCAAGCACTCCCCCGGCGTCGAGAATCCGGTCCAGGTGGCGCGCTGTGTCGACCGTCGGAGCCTTGAGCCCTGCCTCCAACTCGTGCAGATGGCTCTTACTCCGGTGAGCGAGTTGCCCGAGAGACCGAAGCGACAGGCCACGCCGCTCCCGAAACTCCCGCAGAGCTACCCCAAAGCGCGGATCGACGGACGAGGCCATAGCGCCGCTCCCAGCTCAAGAGGCCCGGCTAATCAGCCGGCCGCCACCCCCTCGACGGTACCCCGACTCTTCACACGTGGATGCCCGCGCTGCTCACTTCTCGGGGAAGGGGCCTTGGACCCACGGCACCCGTGGGGTCAAATAGTGATCTCTTCGGTGTGAACTGTCGGCGAGCCGGTCGGATCAGGCTCGATGCGAGGTCAGACGGCCTGTTGATGCGCTGCTCGGCCTGGTTCGGCTGGCACGGTTGCTGTACTTCGCTGCTGTACTGCTGGCCTCAGATCAGGCGTTGGATGCGGACCTTGGGGCGTTCGTTTCTGAGGTGGCCTTGCTTGTGCTGGCGGACCTGCTCCTCCCAGACCTCCTGGTCGTAGTCCGGGTCCGGCGAGGTCCACTTGTGGGAGCCGTCGCTGTAGTGGAACTTCTCGTCGCCGGGTCGAAGGATGCTCATCGGGTCCAACCCAGGAAGCGGTGGTGCAGGTGGCCGGCGGGGACGTGGGCCAGGTCCTGGGCGGCGTCGACGAGCTGGGCGGCCAGGTAGAGAGCCAGCGACACCGGGGCGCGGTCGTACTCCGCTCGCAGCTCCCGCCGCCGGGTCTGGCAGGGCCATTCCCCCGCACAACCGCCGCAGGACCAGGCCGGTTTGATCGGGTGGTGGGTGGTCATCGCGGGCCGTCCTGGCTGGGCCAGTGGCCGCGGTTGATCGGGATGCGGTGGCGGCTTCGGCAGGGCAGGCTGCTTCCGCAGCGGCAGACATGTCGCCAGTGCCGCCATGACCAGACGGGCCGATGACGGCGGGCGAGGGTGAGCGCCACCGCCAGGACGTACTCGTCGTACGAGACGCGCCGCCGGCCGTCGAACTGCCTCGGGTTGTACCCGGTATCCGACACGGCACCTGCGGTCGAACCAGTTGCATCGTTCGGTCTAGTCACCGCGCCTCCCGCCGACGCTTGCGGTCCCGTGGGCACCCGGTCGACCGTGTCCGGAGACAGGGCACCCACGGCAGGACGACCCGGCCGCCAAGCTGGGTAGCCCCAGGAGCAACTTAGGACGCAATGTGCGCAGGGTCAACAGCTGAGACACATAGCGTTGTAAGTCGAGCCCGTGATGTGGTCTGCTTGCACCAGCCGCCAAGCTGGGAGCACCACCGATGTCTGAAGCTGCATACCTACAGGTCGCCCGGGATATCCGAGAGCAGGTCAGCTCCGGCCAGTTGAAGCCCGGCGACAAGCTGCCCTCGTTCGCCGCCCTCTGCGAGCACTACGAGGTCAGCAACACCGTCATCCGCGCCGCCATGCTGCTGCTCAAGGCCGAAGGGCTGATCGACGGCCGGCAGGGCAAGGGCGTCTACGTCGCCAGCCCGCTTCCTCGGTAAGCCGGGGACGTCTCCGAGTTTCGACCTCTCGCTTGTAAGTTCTGGGCGCTCCGTCCGGGCGCGTCCGCGCACGTCTCTGACGTCGGGCGTTGATCCGCAGCCCTCCGCCGCTGGCCCTCCACGTCTGGCCCTGTTGCTGTCACCGTTGCTGTCAACAGCAACAGGGCCATCGCCGCTTAGCGGTGGTCGCCAATCGACACAGGTCCACGGAGGTCCGGCCACGGGCGTTCCGGTCATCACCAGTTGGTCGCTCATCCCGGTGGTCCCTGTCCCCTAACCTGTCAAGCATGACGGCGACAACCGTGGCGGCGTGGCTGGGACTTGCGGTTAGCATCCTCAGTCTCTCGCTTGGCGTGGTTCGTACTTGGTTAAAGGATCGAGCGGCCACTCCCCGGGTCCAGCTCGACCTAATTCTCGCTCAGTTGAAGTCAGGTCCCACTAACGAAGTTCGGCTCCTAGTAACGAACCAGGGGCCAGCCATCATGAAGCAGGTCGACGTTCAGGTGTTCGACGAAGACGGAGACTCTCTGGAGCTGACCGAGCCTGATATCTCCGCCTTGTGGCCAAAGATGCCGGTGGGGGAGTTGCAACCCAACCAGTCTCTGTATCTGACGTTCAATCGTTCGCTCTCGACACGGGACGCTCGGCAGGCCCTCGTGAGATGGCATGATCGACGCCGCAGCCAGCAGTCATCCATGATCCCACTCTCCTACAACCGGATCTGACGCTGGTCAAACACTGTCAGCTTGGGAATCGGGTTGAGTAGGGCTCCTGAGGCCTGGTGCCGGCGGGTCATGGGCGTACGGGCCAACCGGGCAGGCTCCCCATGGGCCTCTACTGGCCGGTGTTGACCGCTGCATCGGGCACGGATCGGGCACGGGACCCGGGTGACTAAGACTTGAACCCTGAACCCTCTGGCAGCTTCGATCATCTGTAATCGGGCGGATCGGCCTGCGACTTGGGCGAACCCTTACGTCGCCTTAGGGCGGTTGCCAGCCCCTTGTCAGTGTCAGTTGCGCCCACCGCATGCCCGATGATCTTCCTGGTTCGGCTAGGGTACGTATTGGCAAGGGAACCGTGCTGTACTAGGCCGACACCCACGACCGCATGAAGGGCGAGCCTCATGAGTGTCTTCCGGTCGCCTCTATATCTCAACACCGAAATTCTGGTGCCGCTGGCCAACTATCACGACATTGATGTGATGGTCGACGTGGCTGTTACGCAACGTGATCTCGGTCAGCGCTCCGGCAACGCCGCCGTCAAGGTAGCAGTCCCTCTCCCTGGCACACCGAGCCTCGACTTCGGCGGGTCGAAGGGCTCGGAGGTTGAGGTAACTCAGGCACGCACCATCAAAGATCACCCGACCAACGCCCTCAACCGGCTACTCGATTCGCTAGCCGCGAGGGAAGACGTGACGCGGGACCTATCCAAAGGTGCGATCACGCGGCACCAGCTCGTTGAACTCGACGGTGATTGGGAGATCTCGCCAGCCACCGACGTCGGGTCCCTCCTAACAGGAATGTTCACCATGTTTGCTCAGAACCCGTCCTTGTTAGAGAGCTCCAAACCGCCAGCGGAATTCGTCTCGCTGATGGCCGATGGGTCAACTCGCGGTTCAGTTGTACTCGACACGGCACTCGGCGATGCCAATAAGACACACGTCCTGGTCCTTCTGGACTCCGAGCGGCTCGTGGGACAGGCCGCCGTTGATGACCTTGAGGGTGAGCGTACGGTGTTTGGCCAAGTGGACACCATCGTCGGGGAGGGTTCCCATTACTCTCTGGACAAGTTCTTCCTTTCGGGAATGGGTCGATCGATGCGCCGAGCCATACCGCTAGAAAACCTGCTTGACGGAATGGCTGCGATATCGGGTAAACCGATGACCACTGACGATCTCAAGATCGCTGGCCCTGTTGTGGTCGTAAAGGCCATTGCCATCTATTAGGTATGCAACAGACGGGCAAGCCGAGGGGACAACTTCGGTTTTCCTTGGCCATGCGCTTTCTCCTAGCAGCCTGGCATCTGCCATCGCTGTCCTGGTGCTCCTAGTACTCCAGCCGGGGATGTTGACCTTGGCTGAGCTGGGGCTTGGTGTGGTGTGTGAACGGGTGCAGCCACCGTCGATCATGGGCGGTTGTGTGGAC